>CALRRI020000024.1:0-72869 GCA_943370475.1 Hydrogenophaga intermedia | reverse complement strand
CTCGACCGCGCCCGCGATCGCTGCATCGATCGTCGCAGCATCAGCCTGCGCGACGCGAAACGCGACCTCGCCGGTGAACTTGTCGGTCACCTCCAGATCGGTGTTCGGCTGCTGCGCCTCGTTGTTGAGATAGAGCGGATAGACGGATTTGAGGCTGGTCATAACAAGTCCCTTTGAGCCCTCTCCCTTTCAGGGGAGAGGGTTGGGAGAGGGGGCCGCCCTCCCCCCGGCATGACATAGGTAGAGGAAAATCCACTCCCCTCTCCCCGACCTTCTCCCCTGAAAGGGAGAGGGCGTTTCAGTTAAAGCTCTTTCGCCATCCTCTTGATGTCGATGTTCAAGATCTGATCGTTCTCCGAATAATCAACCGGACAATCGATGAGATGCACCCCTGGCGTGTCGCGTGTATGGGCGAGCAGCTCTTTCAGATGCTCGGCGCTTTCGACGCGATAGCCGTTGGCGCCATAAGCTTCGGCGTACTTGACGAAATCGGGGTTGCCATAGGTCAGGCCCCAATCCTGGAAGCCCATGTTCGCCTGCTTCCAGCGGATCATGCCATAGCTGTTGTCGTTGAGGATCAGCACGGTCATGTTGAGCTTCAACCGGACCGCGGTTTCCATTTCCTGGCTGTTCATCATGAACCCGCCATCGCCGCAAATCGCCAGCACCTTGCGGTCGGGATATACCATCGACGACATCATGGCAGACGGCAGGCCCGCGCCCATGGTGGCGAGTGCGTTGTCGAGCAGCACGGTGTTGGGGCGATAGGCCTCATAGCCACGCGCGAACCAGATCTTGTAGACGCCATTGTCGAGGCAGATGATGCCGTCGTCGGGCATCGCCTCGCGAATCTGCTGCACCAGATAGGGCGGAAAGATCGGGAAGCGCGCATCGCCCGAGAGCGAGGCAGTGTGATCGACCTCGGCCTTGCGGAAGGCCAGCATATGGTCGAACTTCCACCCGCCATTGGGGACGATGTCTTCCTTCATCTGCCATACCGCATTGGCGATATCGCCGATCACCTCGATCTCCGGGAAATAGACCGGATCGACCTCGGCGGTCTTCGACGAGATGTGGATCACCGGGGTACCGCCGGGATGCATGAAGAACGGCGGCTTTTCGATCACGTCATGGCCAATGTTGACGATCAGGTCGGCCGCTTCCACCGCGCGGTGGACGAAATCGCCCGCCGACAGCGCTGCACAGCCGACGAACTTGGGGTGCCGCTCGTCGATCACGCCCTTGCCCAGCTGCGTGGTGAGGAACGGGATGCCGGTTTTCTCGATGAACTGCAGCAGCATGCGGCTGGTCATCGTGCGATTGGCTCCTGCCCCGATCACCAGGATCGGCGACTTGGCTTTCTCCAGCGCGGTGACGGCCGCGCGGATCGACTTCTTGTCCGCATTGGGACGCCGGGTCTGGCTGGGCTTCAGCGGAACCGAATCGGTCTTTTCCTCGGCAATATCCTCGGGAAACTCGATATGGGTCGCACCGGGCTTTTCCTCCTCAGCCAGGCGGAAGGCTTCGCGGATGCGGCTGGGAATGTTGTCGGCGCTGGCCAGCTGATGGGTGAACTTGGTGATCGGCTTCATCATGCCGACGACATCGAGGATCTGGAAGCGGCCCTGCTTCGATTTCTTGATCGGCTTCTGGCCGGTCACCATCAAAATCGGCATGCCGCCCAGCTGCGCATAGGCGGCCGCGGTGACGAAGTTGGTCGCGCCCGGGCCCAATGTCGCCATGCACACGCCGGTCTTGCCGGTGTGGCGGCCATAGGTCGCGGCCATGAAACCTGCGCCCTGTTCGTGCCGCGTGAGGATGAGCTTGATCTGGGTCGACCGGCTGAGCGAATCGAGCATGTCCAGATTCTCTTCGCCAGGAACGCCGAAGATGTACTCGACGCCTTCTTCTTCCAGGCATTGGATGAAAAGATCGGATGCTTTGGTCATGGCATTACTCCCCCGGAAACCGAAATGGCTTATCGTTGCTATCGTGCGACCGAAAGGATGACCGGGCTGTGCTTGATGCTTGATATGCCCGGGCGGAAATACGCGTCGCCAGCATGGCTTCCGCCGTCCGTGCTGGCTGTGACGCAAGGCATAACCACAATCCAGCCGCGAGTCACCCGCCAAAAGCGCTGATTTCGCGCGGGCAGATGCACTCTCCATTGCCCCGTGCCCGAGCTGAGATGCCGCTGGGAATGTAGGATTTGGCCCTGTAACCTGTCCGATTAACCGATGATAATTTGGCGATGCTGCGCCGTGCGATAATATACTGCATCGATCGCGCCTTTATCGCCTGAATACTGGAGGTGAACCGCCATGGACCGTACTCCCGTTTTCTCTGCCATCAAGATGCTTCGCGGCGGCCAGCCCTTCAGTCCAGCCGATGTCGGCGCGATCGATACTCTGCTCGACAGTCTGGGGATTGCCCGCGCGCTGTCAGCCGGGACGGGCGAAGTACAGATCGGCCTCTCGTCCGCCGATTTCGCGATGGTGGCAGCGAGCCTCGGCTGCACCCCCGCGCAGATCCGCGCGGTGTGGGAGGTCGAGAGCGACGGCGGCTGGTTCAAGGATGTCCGCGCCGACATTCTTGCGCTCGATGGCCCCGGCGGCTTTCTCGATGGCCCCCACCTGCCCAAGATCCTGTTCGAGGCGCACGTGTTCGACCGCTATACCGAGGGCAAATTCCGCGCCAGCCACCCCAATCTCTCCAGCGCGCGCTGGGACCGCAAGCTCTATGTCGGCGGTCAGGGCGAATACATCCGGCTGTGGAGGGCGATGGCGCTCGACCGCCACGCCGCGCTGCTCTCCGCCTCGGTCGGCGGCGCACAGATCATGGGCTTCAACCACGCGGCCGCCGGCTTCGACACCGTGGAGGGGTTCTGGGACGCGATGAAGGTCTCGGAGGTCGCGCATCTCAAGGCCTTCGCCAGCTTCATCGCCGCCAAAAGGCTGACCGCCGCGCTCAAGGCGATCAGCAACAGGGCCAATGACTGCATCGCCTTTGCCAAGGGCTATAATGGCGCAGGCTATGCCGCGAACAACTATCACACCAAGATCGCGGCAGCGCACGCCAAATACGCGTGAACCAGCAGCGGTTCAGTAGCCCAAGGCCAGATCGACCTCATTGACCAGGGCCTCGCCGCGACCGAACCGCGCCAGATTGTCGGCGAACAGCGCAGCCGAGCGCTGGAACATGCGGGTCTGCGCACGGCCAGACAAATGCATCGAAATCTGCACATTGGGCAGCGACCACAGTTCGTGATCGGCCGGCAGAGGCTCGGGCGTGGTGACGTCGAGAAATGCTCCTGCGATGCTCTTGGCCTTGAGCGCGGCAATCAGCGCCTCCTGATCGACGCACTCGCCGCGCGCGATATTGACGAGGATCGCCTCGGGTTTCATCGCTGCCAGCTCGTCTGCGCCGATCAAGGCATCGGTCTCGCGCGTCGAGGGCGTGGCGATCACGACCCAGTCATAGTCGCCAATCTTCGCGCGCCATTCATCCGCGCCCAATATGCCGTCTTCGAGCCGCGCAGTTCGGGCGACGCCGGTAACATCAACGCCAAAACCCTTGAGTCGCTCGCCGATCGCAGAACCGATCGCGCCATAGCCGATGATCAGCGCGCGCGTTTCGAACAGCTCCACCGTTCCCGGCGAGGCCCACAGCCAGTCGCGCTTGTCCGCAGCGCGCACAACATCGGCATAGCCTTTGGCCATGCTGAGCATGCCCAGCACCGCATATTCGGCAACCGCGATCGTGTTGACACCGACGCCATTGGTGACCCGGGTGCCGCGTGCGATGAGCTCTTCGACCGGGAAATGATCGAGCCCGGCATACAGCGTCGACACCCATTGGAGGCGCTCGCCTGCCGCAATGATATCGCGCATCGCCTGCTTGTCGTGCATGTCGACCCACGCGATGTCCGCATCGACCACCTCGCGCAGCGCCTCATCGGCCGAACCGATCCAGACCACGTCGATGCCCTGCGGGATCGATCCTTCGATCAGCGGGCGCACGAGCCCCGAAATCACAGCCTTGGTCAAACCCCATCCCCATCCACATCAGCTTTTCCAGGCTAGATAGGCCGATGCAGCGAGCACTGGCAAGGCAGCAAGATCAATAAGGGCGATCGTCTGCAGCGCTGACGGGCTTCTTGCGAAGAGGTAGAGCACGAGGAACGACACCATGCTGACAGCGGTGATGACCACGGCGAGACGCCTGACACCCGGATCGAACATCGCCCAGATGCAGGCGATGACAACGCACAGGAACAGGCCTGCCCTGTGTTGCACCAGCAGGAACATGGGCTCGGCCGATGACATTCCATAAAGACTGGTGAGCAGACCAGGCCGGAACAGGGCGACGGCTGGAAGCGCATGCACGGTGGCAAGCGCCAGCCAGAGGATTCGTTCGATCATCGTTGCACAATAGCAACCGCACGCATGTCCGCGATTACCTGTCAGGTAGGCAAGGTCAAACCTCGATCCGCCATTCCCAGCCGAGCGGGTCGCCGTCCATCACCTCGACACCTGCTGCGACCAATTCGTCGCGGATCGCATCGGATGCCGCGAAATTCTTGTCCGCGCGCGCTTCCTTGCGCAGCCTGAGCTGGTGTTCGATCTGCGCCGCTTCAATAGAGGCTGCAGCCGGGCGGATGCGCAGGTCAGCGCGCTCTAGGCTCAACAGGTCGAGGCCCAATACCGCGTCCATCGCGGCAATCGCGGCGAGGCGTTGCCCCGCGTCGATCTTCTTCTGTGCGAGCACCTCGTCGAGCACGGTCAGTGCCTTGGCGGTATTGAGATCGTCGGACACCGCAGCGCCGAAATCCCCTATCAGCTGCTCAAGCCGCGGATGCTCCACACTGGCCGCGGCTTCAGCCCCGGCGCGCAGCGTCGCCACCGTCATCACCAGTCGCTTGAGCCGCGTGAGCGCCGCGAGCAGGTTGTCCCAGCTGAACTCCAGCTCGCTGCGGTAATGCGCCTGCAGGCACATCAACCGGTACGCGAGCGGGTGGATGCCCTTCGATACCAGGAGTGGAAGACGCAGGAACTCGCCTGACGACTTGGACATCTTGCCCGTCCGGTCGATCAGGAAGTTGTTGTGCATCCAGAAGCGCGCGCCGCTGCCGTGCGAGCAGGCAAAGGCCTGGTTCTGGGCGATCTCGTTGGGGTGGTGGATTTCGCGATGGTCGATGCCGCCGGTGTGGATATCGAACGGAAAGCCGAGCAAAGCCTCGCTCATCACCGAGCATTCGAGATGCCAGCCCGGCGCGCCCCGGCCCCAGGGCGAATCCCATTCCATCTGGCGGCTCTCGCCCTCGGGCGTCTTGCGCCAGATCGCAAAGTCCTGCGCGTTGCGCTTGCCCTCGACCGCCTCGATGCGTCCCTCGCCCGCTTCGGTTGCGGCACGTGCGAGCGCTCCGTAATCGGCGACGGTCGAGACATCGAAATACAGCCCACTCGCCAGCTCATAGCAATGCGCGTCGGCAATCGACTGGGCAAAGGTGATCATCCTGGGCACGTAATCGGTGGCGATCGACCACTCGGCGGGCTGGCGGATGTTGAGCGCCTTGATGTCGTCCCAGAACGCCTCGGTGTAATGCCGCGCGATGTCCCAGATCGACTGCGCCTGCGCGGCGGCAGCCTTTTCCAGCTTGTCCTCGCCGTCATCGCCATCGTCGGTCAGATGGCCGACATCGGTGATGTTGATGATGTGCTTGAGCGCAAACCCCTTGAAGCTCAGTACGCGGCCGAGCGTATCGGCGAAGACATAGGCGCGCATGTTGCCCAGATGCGCATAATTGTAGACCGTCGGGCCGCAGCTGTAGACCCGCGCCTCGCCGAGGTGGATCGGCTCGAACGGTTCGGCTGAGCGGGTGAGGCTGTTGAACAGCATCAGCGGAGCGGTGTCGGCGGGCTTGGTCATGGCCATGCCATTGCCTGCAAAGCGCGGGCCGTCAAGCCGGGATGGCGCGTACAAAAAAGCCCCGCCCGCGCCGGTCGCAGCGGCGCGAGCGGGGCCCGGGGAAAATCGCCTCAACGGTCGCCGCTGGTGCCACTATCCTTTTCAGCTGCGGCCATCGTCTCGACCAGCAGCCCAAGCTGACCTTCGCAGCCATTCTCGATCAGCGTTCCGGCGAGCTCGTCCACCTCGGTGGGCACGCTGGGCAGCACGACCAGATCGATCTTGCGCGCGACGCCATCGGGGCCGGTAACGGTGTAGGTCGAGCCGGTCGTGACCGGAACCTCTGCCATCGGCCACAGACGGTTGCCCGATCCGGCCTTCCACGCGAGCGTGGTGCTGGGGCCAGATGCGCTGGCCAGCTTCAGTTGGGCATCCTTGTCCACCTTGGCGCGCCAGAACATCAGGCGTGCGGGCTCGGCAACGCAGAACTTGCCCGAATGGGCCGCGTCGATGAACCACAGGCTGGGGCTGCGCGGGCTGGCCGGCGCAACCTTGGCAGGTGCACCGCGAACGGCCCCCGTGCGGCTGCGCGTCGCCGGGCCACCGGTGGCGAGCAGGCTGGCAATCTGCGTGCTCTGCGTCTGGTCACGCTTGACCGTGCCATCGAGCGTGAACGTGCCGGGGCCGGAGAGTACGCGCGTGCCAGCCTTGTCGAGCACGGTCACCTTGTCGCTCGCCTTCAGCACCACCTTGGTGTTGGCGGGCAACTTCTTGCCGGCCGGATACTGGGCCGCAGACGGGCCTGCCGAACGCACCACCATGGACTGGGCCATGGCGGTCCCGCTAACGGCGACCCCCAGACCTAAAACTGCACCCAACGCAAGCGCCCGGCGAAGTACGGACTTCCTATCAACCGAGAACATAGCTTTCTCCTTTTTGTGTCTGACCAAGTCGCTTGAACAGATTCGCGATGGCCTCTTCCTGCCCCATTTCCTGCAGCTGTGATGTGAGTTGAACCACAGCATTTGAATCTCCCGCTTCGTGCGCAGTCACGAGTTGGGCGATCTGGGTACGTTCGCCTACCGGCATGTCCGGCGCGGGTTCGAAAATATCCACGGGCTTCGCGCGCCCTCTTAGCACGATCCGCCCCATCGGGCGATACCAGTCGAGCCCGGACCGGTCCGCCGCCTCGCGGCTGACGAGGACGCGGGTATCGAGATTCTTGTTCGCCGCCTCCAGCCGCGCTGCGGTGTTCATGCTGTCGCCGAACGCGGTGTACTGGATGCGCCCTTCGCCGCCGAAATTGCCGACGATCGCCTCACCGAAATGCACGCCCACACGGGTGCGGCCGATCGGTGGAACGCCCTCGGGCGCGCTGCGACGGAATTCCTCGCCCGCCTCGTACATCGCCCAGGCGGCGCGCACCGCGCGCTCACCGTCATCGGGAAAGCTGATCGGCGCGCCCCAGAAGGCGACGACGGCATCGCCCACGAACTTGTCGAGCGTGCCGCCATATTGCAGCACCACATCGGCCAGCTTGTCGAGATAGTTGTTGAGCAGGAATGCGACCATTTCCGGCTCGATGGCATGGGTCAGCTTGGTAAAGCCTTCCAGATCGGTGAACACGCAGAAGATCTCGCGCTT
This sequence comes from Hydrogenophaga intermedia, assembly GCA_943370475.1. GTDB lineage: Bacteria > Pseudomonadota > Alphaproteobacteria > Sphingomonadales > Sphingomonadaceae > Blastomonas. Next base: position 65,318 of record CALRRI020000024.1, on the reverse strand, counting down.
CTCGCCGTGCAGCGCCAGCTTGTCGGGGTCTTTCAGGATCTCCGCCGCCACCGATCGCGGCAGATATTTGCCCAAAGCACTCTGTGCAAACGCGCGCTGCTTCGATCCCACCACCCGCGCCGCAGCCCCAACCGAAGTATAGGCGAGCAGCCATCCGGTGGCCCAGCCGAAGCTTGGCAGGTTGAGCGTGTCGAAACCCTGGTACTGCAGGATGAACGGCGCGGTCATGAAGAACAGGATCTGCGTGCCCAGCAACAGCCCCATGATCCAAGCGCGCGCCTGGCTGATCGCGGTCAGGCACCCTGCGATGATCACCACGATCGCTATCACCCACAAAGACCAGTTCGGAAAGGAAAAGGGCTGATCATTGTCGAGCAGCTGCGACATCATGTGCGCATGCACTTCCAGCCCGATCATCTGCGATTCGCCGGTGACGACATCGCCGATCCGGGTCAGCGGCGTATCGAACTTGTCGAAGTCGACGAAATCGCCGCCGATCAGCACATGTCGTCCCTGGACCTGGCTGGCGACGAACTCGGCGCTGGCAGGGTCGGCGAACAGGTCGATCGGCAGCTTGTTGATCACCGGGCGATCCGACGACAGCGGGAGGCGGAAACGGATCGCGCCGCGATAATCGGCAAAGGCCGCGTTGGCCGGCGTCATCGCGCGCACCATGATCGGTGGCAGGTTCTTCGGCTGATCGGGCCAGCGCCGCGCCACGCCATCGGAATCGGTGACCAGACGGATGCTGGTGGGCACCGTCTTGTCAGTGGTGATGTCCTTGAGGAACCCCTCGAGGAACTCCTGCTGACGGAACTGGATGGCTTCGGTGTTGGTCTCGTTCGACGCATAGGCGACGTGCGTCGGCGTGCGCATCGATCGGAACGCGGTTTTCAGCGCCTCGTCATCATCCTGTGGCTGATCGAACAGGATATCGATGCCGATCGACTTTGCGCCCATCTTGTCGATGTTGGTCAGCGCATTGGCCAGGATGGTGCGGTCGACAGGAGACCGCTGGCCGGTATCGATCAAGGTGTCGTCGGTATAGACGACCATCACGATGCGCGGATCCTGATCGACCTTCTTGGCGAAATTGGCCGCGCGCATGTCGTACATCGCGTTTTCCGCGTCACCCAGCAGCGGCATCTGCGGGCTGTACCGGGCGACGGCGATCGCAAACACCAGAAAGCCCAAGGTGGCCAGCAGGCGGACCAGACCCAGTTGCCGGATCAGGCGGGTGGCTGAACGGCCCACCTCGTCGCGGCTGCTTGGCGGGGAGGAAGGTTGGGGTTTCAAAGCCATGGTGTCAGTTGCTGCCCCCAGCGCGCACTGGCGAGTGTTCAAAGTCTGGGGTGCCAAGGCCATCAGCACCTTGCAGAGCGGCAAACGCAAGATGGCGCACGCGTTGCGATGAGCAACTGTCCCGCCTCCCCAAGCCTTGCTGGCGCATTCGCATGGTCACACCCCGGTTTTCCCGCCACACCTTGATGCAGCAGCAACTTGACGAACTCGGTGCGACCCGGACTGGATTCGTTTCCCCACGCTATAATGCCCCCAAAGCGGCGTGACCAGTTGCCGCATGGGGTTTTGTGATGATTATACAGGTTGCGATAGGATCGAACGGTCGGCGCGGCTGGGAGTCAGAAACCGCGGAACTGAATGGCATCGTCAATGCTGACGCGCGGAACGGCAAAATTGTTGATCGGCGCATCGGGATCGCGATAGCCCACGGCCATTCCGGTGAAGAAGATGAACTCGTCGCTGATGCCCAGCAGCTCGCGCATGTAGGTGCCGTACATCGCCCAGATTTCCTGCGGGCAGCTGTCGAGGCCGGCCTCGCGCAGCAGCAGCATCACCGTCTGCAGCCACATGCCCATGTCCGACCATTGCGGCTGGCCCATATAGGTGCGGCAATAGGTGAAGATCTGCACCGGCGCGCCGAAGCTGTCCCAGTTGGCCATCATCTGCTTGACCCGGCCTGCGCCGTCCTCGCGGCCAATACCCAAGGCACCGAACATCGCCTCGCCAACAGCACGCCGTTGCTGCTCGTAGCGGCCTTCCAGGCCTTCGGGGTAGATCGGGTATTCCATCCCCTCGCCCATCGGCGCGGTCGCCGCCTTGGCCTTGATCTTGGCGGTGAGGTCGGCCAGCGGCTCGCCGGTCAGCACGATGGCATTCCAGGGCTGGGTATTGCCGCCCGAAGGCGACCGCTGCGCCGTCGTCAGGATCTCGCGGATCGTCTCGAGCGACACCGCATCGGGCCGGAACTGGCGTACGGACCTGCGGGTGGCAACGGCTTCGGATACTTTCAAGGCGGTTCTCCTGATCAGGAATGGCGGTATTTAATTGCGTGATTAAACACCGTCATCGCCCTTAGCAAGCGCTGCCTCACTCGTCGTCGAACAAGCCTGCCAATTGCTCGACCATCGCACCGCCCAGTTGCTCGGCATCCATGATCGTGACCGCCCGGCGATAATAGCGGGTGACATCATGGCCGATGCCGATCGCAATCAGTTGTACCGGCGACATCTTCTCGATCCAGTCGATCACCTTGCGCAGATGCTGTTCCAGATAGGCGCCGTGGTTGACCGACAGCGTCGAATCATCGACCGGCGCACCGTCCGAGATCACCATCAGGATGCGGCGCTCCTCGTGCCGCGCGATCAGCCGGTTGTGCGCCCAGAGCAACGCCTCGCCGTCGATGTTCTCCTTCAGCAGCCCTTCGCGCATCATCAGGCCCAGGTTCTTGCGCGCGCGCCGCCAGGGCTCGTCGGCCTTCTTGTAGATGATGTGGCGCAGGTCGTTCAAACGGCCCGGAAGCTGCGGCCGGCCATGCGACAGCCAGTCCTCGCGGCACTGCCCGCCCTTCCACGCCTTGGTGGTAAAGCCCAGGATCTCGGTCTTGACGCCGCACCGTTCGAGCGTGCGCGCCATGATGTCTGCGCTGATCGCCGCGATGCTGATCGGCCGTCCGCGCATCGATCCGGAATTGTCGATCAGCAGCGTGACGACGGTATCGCGAAACTCGGTGTCGCGTTCGATCTTGTAAGAGAGCGAATGGCCCGGCGCGACGACAACGCGCGCCAGCCGCGCGGCATCGAGCATGCCTTCTTCCTGATCGAAATCCCAGCTGCGGCTCTGCTGTGCCATCAACCGGCGCTGCAGCCGGTTGGCGAGCTTGGTCACCGCACCCTGCAGATGCGCGAGCTGCTGGTCGAGATAGGCGCGCAGCCGCAGCAGTTCGTCCTCGTCGCACAGGTCGGTGGCCTCGATCACTTCGTCGAAGCGGGTGGTCCAGGCCTTGTATTCGAAGTCATTGGGAAGATCGGTCCACGGGCGGTTGGGCCGCGTCGGCATCATGCCATCGTCGCCCATCTCGCCGGGGTCGCCGTCGTCACCCTGCTCCATCTCGCCTTCGGTATCAGACTGGTCGCCGTCCTCGTTCTCGCCGGTCTGTTCCTCGCCGCGCGCCTCTGTCTGGCCCTGGTCGGAACCGTCCTGCTCGCCGTCCTGATCCTCGGGTTCGCCTTCCTCGGACGAATCATCGTCGCTGCCGTCGTCCTGGCTGTCTTCCTCGTCCATCTGCCCTTCGGTCAGGTCGAGATGTTCGAGCAGCCGGTTGGCGAGCGCGGCAAAGGCCGATTGGTCGTCGAGCGACAGCGCCAGATTGTCGATATCCTCGCCGCCCTTGGTCTCGATCCAGTCGCGCACAAGGTCCACCCCGGCGACCGCACCGTGCGGCATTGGCTTGCCGGTCAGCCGCTCGCGCACGATCAGGCCGAGCGCGGTCGAGATCGGCACCTCATCGGCGCGCGTGGCGCGTGCAATGGGGTCCGACCGCATCCGCATTTCGAGCGCGGCATCGAGGTTCGCGCCCAGGCCGCTCATCGAACGACTGCCCAGCGCCTCGATGCGGACCTGCTCGACCGCATCGAATGCCGCGCGCGCGACCGCTTCGCGAGGCGCGTTGGCGTTGTGCTGCGCCGCATTGTGGTGCTTGAGCCGCAGCGCGTACAGATCGGCAAAACCGCGTGCCTCGGCCACCTGATCGGCGGGCAGCTTGCGCCCCGGCATCGGCACCCGCAATTTGTTGCCCGATTGCGATGGCGGGTCGGCGGTGAACGCCACCTCGACTTCGGGCTGGCTGGAAATCGCGCGCGCGGTGCCGGCCAGCACATTCTTCAGGTCATCAAGCGGGGTGCGGTTGGTCATGCGCTATCGCTGGAGATGCGCGCGACCGATGTCAAGCGAACGGCTGCCCAGCCGCGATGATCATTGCGGCGGATCGGGAGGTTCCGGCCTGCGCCGCTCGATCTGCGCGCCGTTGCCATCCACCGTCACTGCAACCGGCGCACCGCCGACATCGCCCGAAATGGTGAGGCCGTCGGGGGTGACTCGGACGTTGGTGCCGCCGATCTCGCCGGTAATTTCGCCCTCCAGAAGCGGGCCGATCACCGGATCAGGATCAACCTCTTCGGGCGGAGCAGCGGGCGCGGCACGGCGCGGGGGAACGGCACCGCGCACCGCCTCGCCCATGAACTGCCGCCACAGGCGCGCGGGCAGCCCGCCGCCGCGAATCCCCTGCATCGGGCTGTTGTCGTCATTGCCGATCCACACGCCGACCACGAGGTCCCCAGCATAGCCGATGAACAAGGCATCGCGGTTATCCTGGCTGGTGCCGGTCTTGCCGAAATTGGGGATGTTGAGGCTCGCTGCGCGGCCGGTGCCGCGGTTGACGGCGGCGCGCAGCATGTCCTGCATCTGTTCATGGACACGCGACGAATAGCTGTCGGGGCCATCAACCAGCCATTCGAACCAGCCCTGCTCCTCGCGCTGGAAAGCATGCGGTTCGACCGGCCATTGATTGCCCGCTACCCCGGCAAAGGCGGCGGTCATCTCGAGCAGCGTCGCGCTGCCGCTGCCCAGCGCCAGGCTGGGATCGCCCTCGGTGAACGGTCCCTTGAGGCCAAGTTGCGTCGCCTGCTTGATCACCTTCTCGCTGCCCACCTTCTGGAACAGCCGGACGGCAGCGACATTGCTCGAATGGATGAACGCCTCTTCCATGCTGATGACGCCGCGATAGCGATCACCAGCGTTGCGCGGGCGATAGCTGCCGGTTGTGATCGGCGAATCGTCGACCACCGTATCGGGCTCCATCCCCGCCTCCAAAGCAGCGAGCCAGACGAACAGCTTGAAGGTCGATCCGGGCTGCCGCCGCGCCTGGGTGGCGCGGTTGAAAGGTGAGGCGGCATGGTTCTTGCCGCCGACCATGGCGACGACCTCGCCATTGGTGCGCATCGCGACCAATGCCACCTGCGCCTTGCCCAGACCTGCGCGCGCGACGATGCGTTCGGCCGCGCGCTGCAGCCGGGCATCGAGCGTCGTCGTCAGCTCCAGGCGGCTGTGCGACATTTCGGTCAGCGCCCGCGCCTGCGGCATCGCCCAGTCGGCAAAATAGGTGCCATTGGCTATCCTGGGGCGCTCGTGGACATCGAGCCGCGGCTGCGGCAGCGCGTCTGCCTCCGCCTGGGTCATGAACCCGGCATTGACCATCGCCGTGCGCACCATGGCGGCGCGGCGGCTTGCGCCTTGCCAGTTGCGCGTCGGCGCAAAGCGCGACGGCGCCTGCACCAGACCTGCCAGCAAAATCGCCTGCTCGGGCTTCAGTTTTTCGGGCTGGCGATAGAAATAATGCAGCGATGCAGCGCGCAGGCCATACACATTGTCCCCGAAATAGGCATTGGAGAGATACCGCCCGAGGATCTCGTCCTTGGTCAGCCAGGTTTCCAACCAGAACGCGATCAGCATTTCGCGCAGCTTGCGCGTCAGGCTGCGCTCGGGGGTGAGAAAGCTGATCTTGGCGAGCTGCTGGGTGATCGTGCTGCCGCCCTGCATACCGCTGGCGCCCGACACATTGGCCCAAAGCGCGCGCGCCAGGCCGCGCGGATCGATGCCCCAGTGCGAATAGAACCGCCGGTCCTCGATAGCCAGAAACGCCTGCACGACATGCTCGGGCAGCCGGTCGACCACCACCGGCTCTTCCACCACCGCACCACTGCGCGCGATGGGCGTGCCATCGGCGGCAAGCAGCGTGATTTCGGGCGGCGCGATCGGCTGGAGCGACTTGGAAAGCGGCGCGGTGATCGCCAGCCAGGCCAGCAGGATCAGGAACAGCACGAATCCCGCCGCGATGATCCGCTTGGCCCACCACCAGCGGTTCCGCGGTGGCTTGACGGGCGTCGGGTTGCCGGGCGTCGAAGATAATGAAGGATCGGCAGGATCGAGCCACGGATTGCGCGCCTCGCCCAACCCCGGCGGCGGCCACGCAGCATCCGCAGCAGAAGCTCCACCGCTCCCAAAACGTCCCGATCCGAATCGCAGTTTCTTGAACACAGCGGTGTGTTATATGATTATGACAGCTGTGGCCAGACGCGCTTCATTGACCGAGCGCGACGCGGCATCGTTCTGCAAGCCTGGGAACATCGTGGACGGCGGCTGCATAGATAATCTCATGGTCGATCATGTCATATTCGTGACGCAAGCGATTGCCCAAGCCACGCAAGGCATGGAACGGAACCTCCGCTGCGATAGCGGCCATGCGCTGTTCACCGATCCGGATAACGGCTTCGGTTATTCGCTGAAGGCACCGTTCAATCGCATCAACGGTCATACGGCTTTCGGCAAACTGCTCGAAATTCCTGCCATTCAGATAGTCAGCTACATATTGCGCGTTCTCGACAATATCGAGCAGACGGTCACGTTCGCGCTCAGAAGACATCGACGCGATCCCGATCGATCGCAACCTGCATGCGTGCCTTGCGCGCAGGTTCGGCGACCAGATCGACCTTGGTGGTCAGTATTTGTTCAAGGCGATCAGCGATTCTGGCATATTGGAAGATGCCGACTTTGGCTTCCGGCGCAAATCTTGCCGCCAGATCGATGTCCGATTCCGCGCGCTCCTCACCCCGCGCTGTCGAGCCAAACAGCGACAGCCGTGCCACGCCGAGCATACGAAGCTCAGCCTCGTGCGCTTTCAGCCGTGCAATCGCTGTCGCTTTATCCATCGCAACCCCGCAAAATCATCCCTTGCCGATGATGCTCTCCGGCAGGTCCTCGCCGAACACGCGCTGGTAGTATTCCGCGACCAGCATCCGTTCGGCCTCGTCGCACTTGTTGAGGAACGACAGGCGGAAGGCGAAGCCGATGTTGTGGAAGATCGCGGCGTTCTGTGCCCAGCTGATCACCGTGCGCGGGCTCATCACGGTCGAGATATCGCCGTTGATGAAACCCTGGCGGGTGAGATCGGCGACCTTGACCATGTTCTTGACCACCTTGGGATCGGTCTCGCCGACCTTGGCCAGCACCACCTTGGCTTCGGTTTCGGCAGGCAGATAGTTCAGCGTGCACACGATGTTCCAGCGGTCCATCTGGCCCTGGTTGATCTGCTGCGTGCCGTGATACAGCCCGCTGGTATCGCCCAGACCCACGGTGTTGGCGGTGGCGAACAGGCGGAAATACGGGTTCGGACGGATCACGCGGTTCTGGTCGAGCAGGGTCAGCTTGCCCTCGGTCTCGAGCACGCGCTGGATCACGAACATCACGTCGGGGCGGCCCGCGTCATATTCGTCGAACACCAGGGCGGTCGGCGTCTGCAGCGCCCAGGGCAGCAGGCCTTCGCGGAACTCGGTCACCTGCTTGCCGTCGCGCAGCACGATGGCATCGCGGCCGACCAGATCGATACGGCTGATATGCGCATCCAGGTTGATGCGGATACACGGCCAGTTGAGCCGCGCGGCAATCTGTTCGATGTGCGTCGATTTGCCCGTGCCGTGATAGCCTTGCACCATCACGCGGCGATTGTGGGCAAAGCCTGCCAGCACCGCGAGCGTGGTTTCCGGGTCGAACACATAGGAGGGGTCAAGATCGGGAACGCGCTCGTCCGCCTCGCTGAACGCGGGCACCTCCATGTCGATATCGACGCCGAACACGTCGCGGGCCTTGACCATCCGGTCGGGCGCATCGAGCAGGGTGCCGTCACGGCTGTCAGGCTGGGTATTGGAAATATCTGTCATGTGGGTGTCCGCTGTTAATCGGTCGCTTAAGGGTGCTGCCATGCCCGATGGCACGATCAGGTGAAAGCAGCAAGTTTGCGCAAGTGCGTATAGGCGGCGATGGCCTCCTGCAAGGCTTTCTCGTGGCTGCGGTCACCGCCATTGCGATCAGGATGATAGCGGCGCACCAGTTGCGAATAGGCCTTGCGGATAGTGGCGCGGGTGGCATCCGCGCCAAGCCCTAGCGTCCGCAGTGCGCTCTGGTCGGCGGCAGAAAGGCCGCGCTGTTGCGCCTGGTCGCGTTCGGCATTCGCCTTGGCACGATCCGCCACATTCTGCCGGAAGCGCGCGCCGATGGCATCGAGCGGATCGGCAAAGTCGCTCCAGCGCGGAGCCTGCCCGGCGCCAGCCGCAAAGGCGCGGGTCTCGCGGTCCCAGCCCGAGGTCGGCCGCTGCGCCTCGTAGATTTCATCGGCGGTCATCCCGGCGAAGAAATTGTAGCGCTCGTTGAATTCGCGAATGTGTTCGAGGCAGAACCAGCGATAGCGGCCCGGCCCGTCAAAGCGTGCCCCATGCGAGCGTTCCTGCGCGGGCGGGGCGCGAAATTCGCCGTCTTCCTGGCATTCGGCCCAGTCGCACCCGCGCCCGGTGCCTTCCACCCGGCCATGGAAGCGCGCACGACGCCGCGTGGCACCGCCCTGCTTCTCCTGTTCGCTACCGTCTGCCAAAACCCTGATGCCGTCCATTGAGCTGTGCGCCGCCTCGCCATGCGGCGGCGAGCAGGCTATATAGGGTGGCATGGACATGAAAACCAAGGGCCCGATGGCCAGCGAAATCGAAACCCGGCTGATCGCGGCGCTCGCGCCGACACAGCTCGACGTCATCAACGACAGCGCCAAGCACAGCGGCCATATGGGCGATGACGGCAGCGGCGAATCGCACTTCACCGTGGTCATCGAAAGCCCAGCCTTCACCGGCAAGTCTCGGCTCGAACGCCAGCGCATGGTCAACGGCGCACTCGGCGACCTTCCGGGGCAGAAGGTTCACGCGATGGCGATCAAGGCGCGGGCACCGGGGGAATAACGCTGGGCCGGATAACCGCCACTTTCAGCTCGACGCTTGCCGCCGATCGCGAACGCGTCTGGCTGGCTGCGACATCGATTGCCGGGCTGCGGCAGGAAATGATGCCACTGCTTGCCATGACCGCACCGGCGGGCATCGACCGCCTGACCGATGTTCCCATGACCCCAGGCCGACCGCTGTTTCGCAGCCGCCTGCTGCTTGGCGGGGTGATCCCCGCCGGGACCAGCGCGCTCACGCTGGTTTCGCTCGATCCCGGGTCGGGCTTTGTCGAGCGATCGCCGATGACCGGCATGGCGCACTGGCAGCATGAACGCCGCGTCGTCGCGAGCGGTACCGGGTGCACGGTCACCGATACGCTGACGTTCGAGCCGCGCTACCTGCCGCGGCTGACGGCATGGTTGATCGCCCTGTTTTTCCACCATCGCCATCGCCGCCTGAGGCGCGTGTTCGGAGCCAGCACATGACCAGCCCCATCGCCCTCACCCTGCTTCCCGTCACGCATGATCTGGGCGGATTCAGCGTGCGCCGGGTGCTGCCGCAGACAAAGCGGGCGATGGTCGGGCCGTTCATCTTCGTCGACGAGTTCGGTCCCGCACAGCTCGATATCGGGCGCGATCTCGGCGTGCGGCCGCACCCGCATATCGGCCTGGCCACCGTCACCTATCTGTTCACCGGCGCAATCGATCACCGCGATTCACTGGGCACCTTCCAGACGATCCACCCCGGCGAGGTCAACCTGATGACCGCCGGGCGCGGCATCGTGCATTCCGAGCGCAGCCCGGCCGACGAGATGGCCGCAGGCGCGAAGCTGTTCGGCATGCAGACCTGGCTTGCCTTGCCCGATACCCTGGAGGATGCCGAGCCTGCCTTCGAGAATGTTGGCTGCCCGGCGCTGCCGACGATCGACGATGGCAAGGCACAGGCCAAGGTCATTATGGGCTCGCTCTGGGGCCAGACCGCGCCGACCACCTGCCACAGCCCGACGATCTATGTCGATATCCAGTTACAACCGGCGGGCACGATCCCGATCGACAGCGAGGCGGACGAGCGCGCGGTGATGCTGGTCGAGGGCGATGCCGCGCTCGATGGCCTGCCGCTCGAGCCCTATCTGCTCTACCTGATCGCCCCAGGCGCGAAGCCGAAGCTGGAAAGCATCGGCGGCGGCCGCGCGATGTTGCTGGGCGGCGCGGACTTCGCATCGGAGCGGCACATCTGGTGGAATTTCGTCGGCTCGTCGAACGAACGCATCCGCGACGCCGCCGACCGCTGGAACCGCGGTGCCTTCCCCAAGGTGCCGGGCGACGAGCAGGAGTTCATCCCGATCCCGGACGTTCCATTGACGCGGGGTCGCACGTAAGGGCGAGCGCATGACCGACATTCCCCTCACCCGCATCGCCTTGCCCACCGGGGTCGAACTCGACGTCGCCATCGCCGGGCCCTCCGATGCGCCGCCGCTGATCCTGCTGCACGGATTTCCCGAATCGCACCGCACCTGGCGGTATGTGATGCGCCATTTCCAGGATCGCTACCGCCTGATCGCGCCCGACCAGCGCGGGTTCTGCAACTCTTCCAAGCCCGAGGGTGTGGAGAGCTATCAGCCCAAACACATGGTCGCCGATCTGCTCGCGCTCGCCGATCATCTGGGGATCGAGACCTTCACCCTGGTGGGCCACGACTGGGGCGGCGCGATTGCCTGGATGGCGGCGCTCAACCACCCGGACCGTGTCAGCCGGCTGATCATGGCCAATGCCGCGCACCCGTTCACCTATCAGAAGGCGCTGTTCGACGATGCGGACCAGCGGATGTCCGCGCAGTATATCAGCGAGATGCGGCAGCCCGATTTCGAGGCGAAGGTGCACGCGATGGGCTGGGATGCCTATTTCGACTCGCGCTTTGCCGAACCCAGCGCGGCTGCGCACATCACGCCGGAGGAGCGCGCGATCTACCTTGCGCAATGGCAGACGCCGGGCGCGTTCACCGCGATGGTCAACTGGTACCGCGCCAGTCCGCTGATCGTGCCGCCAGTCGAAGGAGAATTCGCACGCCCTGCCTATCTCGACCGCCCCTTCCCGCCGGTCACCCAGCCGACCCTGCTCTATTGGGCGATGGACGATTATGCGCTGCGCCCCTCGCTGCTCGACGGGATCGAGACCTTGGTGCCGCATCTGACGCTGGTCAGGGCTCCGGGCGGCCATTTCGTGCCGTGGGAGCAGCCGCAGGCGCTGATCGCAGCGATGGAGGATTTCCTCAGCGCCTAGAGCATCCGCCGCTTGAGTTCGGGCACCGCGAATGTCTCCAATGCCCAGGCGATTACTGCCAGCGGCCAGCGCCGCCAGAAGGGCAGATAGCCCGCCTGGATCGCGGTGTAATCGATCGCGCTTCGCGCGCCGCGCTGCTGCTTGAAATGCCCCGCGCCTGCCGATCCGTGCAGTTTCAGCCCGTGCCGCAGCGCGAAATCGCCGACCAGCCAGGAGGCGATGCGGTACAATCCCTCGGACTGCGGCCGCTCCCGGTCATAGCCCATCATCGGGTTGGTGGCATAATCGCCGCGCACAACGATGCCCACCGCGGCCATGATCTGCCCCGCAGCATCGCGCACCACACGCAGGTGGAACAACCCGGTCTCCACCGCCAGCTGCATCCATTCCGGCGAATATTGCGGGTTCAGCACGGAATATTTGTCGATGTAGAGCATCGCATAAAGCTCAGCGATCCGCGCGGCATCGGCATCGTTCAACAGGGCTATGTCCTCGACCACCAGCCCCGATTGTGCCAGCTTGCGGCCGTCGTTCTTGACGCTCTTGCGCACCGCCCAGTCGCGCTGCAGGTCGTCTGTCACCCAGATCTGGCGGCTGGGCAGCAGCATCCAGCCATCCGCGCGCAGGGCCCTGGTCAGCTCCGGGCAGGACCAGTCGTCGACCGAGCGGATCAGCTGGTAGTGATCGGGATAGCGGCCCGCGAGCCGCTGGCGCAGGTCGGCCAGCCCCTCGCCCTGCCAGCGCCCGTGCAGGCTGGTCGACAGCAGCCAGTTGTCGATCTGCACCGCACGGTTGACGCGCAGCGCGCGCAGCAGCCAGTCGGCCCCGCCGATCAGCAGGTGCGCGACAGGCCGCATCCGGCCGAGATCAACGAGGTCCAGCTCGGCGCGCGGATAGAGCACATAGGCGCTGTGGGGGGCTGCGACATAGCTGTGCCCGGTGCTGCCCGACGTGACGATCACTGGCAGATCATGATCGCCCGCCCGTTCGAGCAGTACCTCGCCCTCGACATTGGTGATCAGCGCGGCTGGCCCGCGCTGGCGCAACCGCTCGACGAACAGCGCCGCATCCGGCCCCGCGCCGCACAGGGCGCCGAGTGCTTGGAAATGCTCCGCTGGCGGCTGGCTGTTCATCGCGGCGCACGTCCCCATCCCGGCGACCGCATCCCCCGTCCGGCGCGGCCCTGACGCTGCCCTAGCCGCACTCGGCGAAATTATGGTGACAGTCCGGCGCGACCCCGTGGCAGCGCTCGCCGTGCGAGGCTAGACTTGGCCACGGACGCCGGAGCGCGACTCGTAGCGCCGCCGGCTCCGAGGGAGATTGCCATGACCGAATGGAAACCCGCCACCTATCCCAGCCTGAGCCCCTATCTCATCAGCCCCGAGCCGGAGCGGCTGATCGACTTCCTGGTCGCGGTGTTCGATGCCCGGCTGGAGCGCCGCTTCGACCATCCCGACGGTGCGCTGGGCCATGCCGAGCTGCGCATAAACGACAGCATCGTGATGATCGGCGGAGGCCAGAGCGAATATCTCTCGGCCGAGGTCCATCTTCACCTCTATGTTCCCGACGCACAGGCGGTTTACGACCGGGCGATGGCCGCAGGCGGCACGGTCGTGCGCGAACCGGAGCGCAAGGCCGACGACGACGACCTGCGCGGCGGCTTCCGCGATCCTTCAGGCACGATCTGGTGGGTGGCGACGCAATAGCGCGGGTGGGGCATGGTGTGGCGCTACACGGTCTCACATTGCCGAACGCAGCCAACCTCGCAAAGCACCCAACACCGCGCAGCCAAGCTCGCAACGCACCCAACCCCGCTCAGCCTGAGCCTGTCGAAGGCCCCGCGAAACCGACTGCCCCACCCGCAACCCCGTCCCGGCGTAAGCCGGGATCCAGAGCGAGATGGCACCGAGGCGCCCCTGGACTCCGGCTTACGCCGGAGAACGGCGCAATTTCGGACGCTTGGGCGCGGGGCCTTCGACAGGCTCAGGCTGAGCGGAGGTGGGGCGATTGTTTGACCGGGCACAAAAACGACCTGCCGTTCAGCAAGCGACCCCGCTCCTGACATTATAGCTCAGCTTTTCCCATGAGCTTCCAGCCCCATAGGCTAAGCGCCAGCATCGCTGCGTTTGATACAAAATCCAGAGCCAGCCAGCGATTGAAGATCGGCACTTCAAAAACAAACCAGTAATTGAACCAGAAGAACGGCAAAAGCGCGATGGCGTAGACCATAAATGTTCTACGCTGCCATTGGCTGAACCAGATGAACAAGCCGCCAAGAATCGCTTGGGCACCAAAGCAGCCAATAAATAGTGCGCTGGTTGCACTGAGATGCTGATAATCTGGATTAACCGTCAGGCGCTCAACCATTTCCGGTGCGAGCAGGCTCCATCCGCCGAGAGTGAAGTAAGGGAGCGCAATAAGCCGCTGGATTTGATATGGATGCATGATGGAATGCTCCTAGTTTTATCTGGCTTAGGCTAGCGCTAGCACAGTTCACCCATTTGAGGAATGCTGGCCATGCCTCCATCGGAGGGTCCACTTCCAACCCAATTTCGGCCGCACGCGCGTACAGCACAGAACCCCACAATGGCCGTTCAGCCCCTCCTCACCCCATCCACTCCACCCACGCCCCATGCGCATGCGCTTCGCCGAGCAGCTGCGCCTCTTCGCCCCCCGGCCAGAAGCGCACCGTCAGTTCGTGGCGGAAGGTCGCGCGGTTGGTTTCCAGTGCGATCCAGGCGAGCGGGCGCTCTGCCGTTGCTTTCGCTCCGCCTTCGGCCATCGCACTTTCGATCATCGCCTGACGGTCCGCCGGAATATACTGCCAGACGATCGAGTGCATCAGCACGCGGGTGCCCCCCGGCGCCTGGGGTTCGGCAAGCTGCGCGGTGATCCAGTCGGCGGCGTCGGCCTGGACGAGATCGATGGCGCGCTCGTGGATCATCGCGATTCCCGCCTCCATTCGCTCGAACCGCGCATGGGCTTCGGGCCAGATATAGGCGATCAGCTGTTCGGCGGCGGCGTCATCGCGGACGTCGATGGGGTTGAGGTCGCAGCCGCGCACCATCTCGATCCGGAAGGGCGTCGCGGGCGGTGGCGGTCCCTGCCAGTCGGGGCGGATCGTGCACGGCGCATCGGCAGGGCCTGAGGTCACACCACCCAGATCATAGCCATAACGATCGATCAGCAGGTTCATCCCCGCGCTCGAGCCGATCTCGTTCAGCTCGAACACCGCCGTCGTGCGGCTCGCCAGCCAGTGCAGCGCCGCGACGAAACTCGCCGAGCGCCCCGCCTCGTTGGTCTGCGGCGGGCCATCGAACCAGGGGAGCAGGTCGGCGTCATGGTGCGCAACAACCGACGCGACGATCGCGTCGATCTCGGCCTGATCCGTCACCTCCTGCGCATAGACCGCCCCCAGCTGTGGCGCGACGCCCTTGCGGAACAGATGGTGCAGCCCGCCCGCCAGCCGCAGCGGCATCGCATCGCCCAGCACGCTGCCCGGCCATTGCGCGATCCGCCGCCCGCAGGCGGTATCGGTCCGCGCCAGCGCGATCATCGCGCGGCAGATGGCAGCGGTCGCCGGCGCGCCATGGTGGACCACATGATCGGCCTGTTCGCCGATCTCCCGCTCGATTTCTTCGGTCCGGTTCATATTGCCCTTTGCTCTGCTTGCCCCTACATGCCGCGACCATGGCCGATACGCTGATCTTTGCCGTGCCCAAGGGGCGCATCCTCGACGATGCCCTGCCCGTGCTCGAACGGGTGGGTATCATGCCTGCGGCCGATTTTCACGACCCCAAGTGCCGGTCGCTGCGTTTCGGCACCAACCGCGCGGACATGGACATCATCCGCGTGCGCGCGTTCGATGTCGCGACCTTTGTCGCGCATGGCGCGGCGCAGATCGGCATTGTCGGTTCCGACGTGATCGACGAGTTCGATTATTCGGACCTGTATGCGCCGGTCGACCTCAATTTCGGCCATTGCCGCCTGTCGGTCGCGGAACCGGCGGAGGAGGCTGCGAGCAACCAGCCGCGCCCGTCGCACATCCGCGTCGCCACCAAATATCCCAACATCACCCGCCGCCATTTCGAGCGGCAGGGCGTGCAGGCCGAATGCGTCAAGCTGAACGGCGCGATGGAACTGGCCCCCTCGCTCGGCCTGTCGCGGCGGATCGTCGACCTGGTAGAATCGGGCCGTACGCTCAAGGACAACGGCCTGGTGGAGACCGAAGTGATCACGCAGGTGTCGGCGCGTCTCATCGTCAACCGCGCCGCGCTGAAGAAGGACTTTGCGCGGCTCGGCCCGCTGATGTCCGCCTTCCGCGATCTGGCCGCAGAACGCAGGCAGGCCGCATGACCTTGAGACTTTCCACCCGCGACGCCGATTTCGCCAAGGCCTTCGACAAGCTTGTGCGCGGACGGCGCGAGAGCGACATCGAGGTCAGCCGCGACGTCACCGCGATCATCGCCGACGTCAAGGCGCGCGGCGATGCGGCGCTGGCTGATTACACCACCCGCTTTGACAACCACAGCCTCGATGGCGGCGGCTGGAGCATCGGTAAGCAAGAGTGCGCCGAGGCCTATGCAGCGCTCAGCGATGACCTGCGTGCTGCGCTCGATCTCGCCGCTGCCCGCATCCGCGCCTATCACGAGGCACAACTGCCCGAGGACCGCGATTACGCCGATGCCGCAGGCGTGCGTCTGGGCGCGCGGTGGAGCGCAGTCGATGCGGCGGGGCTCTATGTCCCCGGTGGCCGCGCGGCGTACCCGTCTTCGCTGCTGATGAACGCCATCCCCGCCAAGGTGGCGGGCGTCGAACGGCTGGTGGTGGTCACCCCAACCCCCAAGGGCGTGGTCAATCCGCTGGTGCTCGCCGCTGCCCATCTGGCGGGTGTGGACGAAGTGTGGCGGATTGGCGGGGCGCAGGCGGTTGCCGCGCTGGCCTATGGCACCAAGACGATCCGCGCGGTCGATGTCATCACCGGCCCGGGCAATGCCTGGGTGGCCGAGGCCAAGCGCCAGCTGTACGGCGTGGTCGGCATCGACATGGTGGCAGGACCGTCCGAGATCGTCGTGGTTGCCGATGCGCAGAACGACCCCGAATGGATCGCTGCCGATCTGCTCAGCCAGTCCGAGCACGACCCGACCAGCCAGTCGATCCTGTTCACCGATGATGCGGGCTTTGCCGATATCGTCGCCGATCTGGTGGGCGTGCAGCTCGCCAGCCTGTCGACGCAGAAGGTCGCGACCAGGGCCTGGGAAGACAATGGCGCGATCATCGTTGTCGACAGTCTCGATGAGGCGATGCCCCTGGTCAACCGGCTCGCCGCCGAGCATCTCGAACTGGCGGTCGAAGACCCCGAACCGCTGTTTGCGCAGGTGCGGCATGCAGGCTCGGTGTTCCTGGGCAGGCTGACGCCCGAGGCCGTCGGCGATTATGTCGCCGGGCCCAACCATGTGTTGCCCACCGGGCGGCGCGCACGCTTTTCCTCCGGGCTCTCGGTGCTCGATTTCATGAAGCGTACCAGCTTCATCCAGCTGGGCCGTGAAGGTCTTGCCGCCATCGGCCCGGCCGCCGTCGCGCTGGCCGAGATGGAGGGCCTGCCCGCCCATGCCGAGAGCGTCCGGCGTCGGCTGACATGATGGAACACAGATGAACGAGAAATCCAGATCCCGCTCCGCCGCGCGCCTTGCCGCGGTCCAGGCCCTTTACCAGCACACGATGGAGACCACTCCGATCGCGCAGCTGCTGCATGAATTCCACATGCACCGGCTGGGCGCGGAGATCGAGGACGACCAGTATGCCGAGGCCGATGTCGCGTTCTTCGACGATGTCGTGAAGGGCACCACGTCGCGGCTGGAGGAAATCGACCGCCTGATCGAGGCCAAGCTCGCCGATGGCTGGTCGCTGGGGCGGCTTGATCGCACCCTGCACCAGATCCTGCGGGCGGGCACCTACGAGCTGCTCGCGCGGCGCGATGTGCCGGTGGGCAGCGTGATCAACGAATATCTCGACGTCGCGCATGCGTTCTTCGATGCCAAGGACACGCGCTTTGCCAACGGCCTGCTCGACGGGATCGCTAAGGATGTGCGGTCCTGAGGTTGGTCACGTCCCTCGACTTCGGTCGGGACAAACGGAATAAGGTAGACGCGAGTCGCACCCCCGCCCGTTTGTCCCGAGCGCAGTCGAGAGACGCATGTGCTAGGGCCAAGCAAGGATGACGACAGAACCCGCCTTTATCGACCTGCTCCGCGCCATCGCCACCGATCCGGCGGCACGCGGGCTGGACGATGATGCGGCGGTGCTGACCATCGGCAAACAGTCGCTGGTGCTGACCAAGGACATGCTTGTCGAAGGCGTGCATTTCCTGGCCGATGACCCGCCTGCTGACATCGCGTGGAAGCTGGTGGCGGTCAACGCATCGGACCTTGCCGCCAAGGGCGCGGCGCCGCTCGCCTGCCTCACCGGTCACAGCCTGCGCGGCGATGCCGCATGGGATGCCGCCTTTGTCGAAGGCCTGCGCGCAGCGCTCGGCCATCATGGCATGCTGCTGATCGGCGGCGATACCGTCAGCGTTCCTGCAGGCCAGGCGCGGGTGCTGTCGCTGACCGCGATCGGCCTGCCGTCGGTCCCCGTCCCGCCGTCGCGCGCCGGCGCGCTTGCCACCGACGGGCTTTTCGTCACCGGCACCATCGGCGATGGCTGGGCGGGCCTGCAACTGCTGCAAGCCGGGAAGACCGAACCCGACACCCTGATCCGCGCCTATCGCCGCCCCACCGCGCGGATCGACGATGGCCGCGCGCTGGCACAGGTCGCACACGCGATGATGGATGTCTCCGACGGACTGCTGATCGATGCCGCGCGCATGGCCCGCGCCTCGCGCCTCGCGGTCCGCATCGATCTGGCCAGCATCCCGCTGAGCGGCGGTTTTGCCGCCACGTTCGGCAGCGATCAGGCGGCGGCTTTGTCTGCTGCCACAGGCGGCGATGATTATCAGCTGCTGCTGGCCGCCGACCCGCAAGCGCATCTTCCGGTCCCGGTCACCCGCGTTGGCGGCTTCGCACCCGGCGAGGGTCTGAGCTTGACCTGGAACGGAATTCCCGTCCCCCTGCCCGAAAGGCTCGGCTGGCTGCACGGCTGATCCGGCGCGCGAATGACGTCGCGTCGGCCTGATTTTATTAAGTTGCGCGCCCTCACGCCCCGCTTATACCTATGCGCCAGGGACGCTGACGTTCGTGCAAGGGCGCGGTGATCGCCTGCCTGGCCTTTTGGGCCTTCGCTTTTTTGGGGGAGCGACGCATGAATGTTGTCTTGATTGCCATCCTGTGTGGGGTGGTCGCAGTCCTTTATGGTATCATCACAAGCAGACAGGTTCTCAGCCAATCACCGGGCAATGCCCGGATGCAGGAAATCGGCGCCGCGATCCAGGAAGGCGCGCAGGCCTATCTCGGCCGTCAATATCGTACCATCGCCATCGTCGGTGTCGTCATGCTCGCCCTCGTCTGGGGCCTGCTCGACAAGTTCGGCACGCCGGTTTCGGCGGTCGGCTTTGTCATCGGCGCGGTGCTCTCGGGCGTCGCGGGCTATATCGGCATGAACATTTCGGTGCGCGCCAACATGCGCACTGCGCAGGCGGCCAGTGTCTCGCTGCAGGCGGGCCTCACTTTGGCGTTCCGCGCGGGCGCGATCACCGGCATGCTGGTGGCGGGCCTGGGCCTGCTGGCGACGGCGGGCTATTTCTATTACCTCTATGCCGTTGCAGGCCATGGCCTCAGCAATCCCGAAGACCGCAACATCGTCAACGGCCTCGTGGCCCTGGCCTTCGGCGCGTCGCTGATCTCGATCTTCGCGCGTCTGGGTGGCGGCATCTTCACCAAGGCGGCAGACGTCGGCGCGGACCTTGTCGGCAAGGTCGAGGCGGGAATTCCCGAGGATGACCCGCGCAACCCCGCCGTCATCGCCGATAACGTGGGCGACAATGTCGGCGATTGCGCCGGCATGGCCGCAGATCTGTTCGAGACCTATGTCGTCACCATCGGCGTCACCATGGTCGCCATCGCGTTGCTGGTAGCGGGCGATGATGCCGCGTTGCTGCCATTGGTCGGGCTGCCGCTCGGCATTTGCGGCCTGTGCATCATCACCTCGATCATCGGCACCTATTTCGTGCGGCTGGGATCGTCCAACTCGATCATGGGCGCGATGTACAAGGGCTTTGCGGTCACCGCCGTGCTCTCCGCCATCGGCCTCTACTTCGTTACCGATGGCATCATCGGCATGGGCAGCGCCTATGCGTTGAAGGCCGAAGAGGGCGTCGCGACGCTGACCTTCACCGGCATGGACCTGTATCTTGCCATGCTCGTCGGGCTCGCGGTTACCGGGCTGATCATCTGGATCACCGAATATTATACCGGCACCAACTACCGCCCGGTGCGCTCGATCGCCAAGGCATCGGAAACCGGGCACGGCACCAACGTCATCCAGGGCCTCGCCATCAGCCTCGAGGCGACCGCCCTGCCCACCTTGCTGATCGTCGTCGCGGTGATCGTTGCCTATCAGCTGGCGGGCGTGGTCGGCATTGCCTTTGCCGCGACCGCGATGCTGGCGCTCGCCGGCATGGTTGTCGCGCTCGATGCTTATGGCCCCGTCACCGACAATGCCGGCGGCATCGCCGAGATGGCGGGGCTGGACGACAGCGTGCGCGAGAAGACCGATGCGCTGGATGCTGTCGGCAACACCACCAAGGCAGTGACCAAGGGCTATGCCATCGGTTCGGCGGGCCTTGCCGCTTTGGTGCTTTTCGGTGCGTACACGACCGACCTCAAGGAGTTCTTCCCGAACGTTCCGGTCGATTTCTCGCTGTCCAATCCGTACGTGATCGTCGGGCTGCTGCTTGGCGCGTTGCTGCCGTATCTGTTCGGTGCGATGGGCATGACCGCCGTGGGCCGTGCGGCGGGCGCGGTGGTCGAGGAGGTGCGCGAACAGTTCCGCACCAATCCAGGCATCATGCTGGGCACCTCGAAGCCCGACTACGCTCGCACCGTCGATCTGGTCACCAAGGCGGCGATCAAGGAGATGATCATCCCCTCGCTGCTGCCGGTGCTTGCGCCGATCGTGGTGTATTACATCATCACCGCCGTGGCGGGCCAGGCCAACGGCTTTGCCGCATTGGGCGCGCTGTTGCTGGGCGTGATCGTCTCGGGCCTGTTCGTCGCACTTTCAATGACCAGCGGCGGCGGCGCGTGGGACAATGCCAAGAAGTACATCGAGGATGGTCACCATGGCGGCAAGGGATCCGAAGCGCACAAGGCGGCGGTGACCGGTGATACCGTGGGCGATCCCTACAAGGATACCGCAGGCCCTGCGGTCAACCCGATGATCAAGATCACCAACATCGTGGCTTTGCTTTTGCTCGCGGCGCTTGCAGCGGGGTGAAGCTTAAGATAGCCTGACGACTTGAACGACAACTCGCCCCGCCGGGCTCGCGCCTGGCGGGGCTTTTTCTTGGGCCCGCCCGCCGTTCATGGTCGCGGTTCAGGCTTAACGGGTTAACCATTCCACTTAAACTGTTGTTTCGATGTCCGGGGCTATAGCATTCGCGGGGGGTCCGGAAATGTTTCGGGCAGAGACAGGAACGCGATTGCTGCATGGATCAAGGTCTGGTCATGGCCGCATCGATGACCGCCCGTGCGGCGGCTGGGGGCATGCGCCTTTCGCGGCTCGATCCGGAAGCGCTTGATACTGCCTTTGTCGGCAGCTGGCATAGGCTCGCCGATGCGGCCAGCGAACCCAATATCTTCCACGCACCCGAATTCCTGGCCCCGGCGATCGCGCATTGCGATGGGCTGCACCGCGCTCAGATTGTCGCGCTTCACGATGATGGCCAGCTGTGCGGACTGCTGCCGATCGCCCGCGAGGCCTATTACGGCCGCTGGCCCGTGCCGCACAGCCAGAACTGGCGGCATCCCAATTGCTTCCTGGGCACCCCGCTGATCCGGCCCGGCCACGAACGCGCCTTCTGGCAGATGCTGCTCGCCGAGCTTGATCGCAACGCGAGCGCTGGCCTGTTCCTGCATCTGCACGGCATCGCGACCGATGGTCCGGTATTCGCAGCGCTGAAGCAGCTCTGCGCCGAACAGCGCCGTGTCTGCGACATCGTGCTGGCCGAAGAGCGCGCAATGCTGGCGACAGACCTTCCTGGCCCCGCCTATTACGAGCAGGTCGTGCGCAAGAAGAAGCGCAAGGAACTGGGCCGACTGCGCAATCGCCTTGCCGAAATGGGCGACGTGCAAACGGTTCAGGGTTGCGACGCGGCCGGGCTGGACGCGTGGCTCGATGAGTTTCTCGCGCTCGAGCAATCGGGCTGGAAGGGTCGCAACGGCTCTGCGCTGGCGGACATGGCCGAGACCCGCGGGCTGTTCCTGGGCGCCACCCACCGTGCGCATGCGGCGGGCAAGCTGCACCTCATAGCCATGCGGCTCGATGGGCAGCCGATCGCGATGCTGATCAACTTCCTCAGCCCGCCCGGCGGCTTTTCGTTCAAGACCGCCTTTGCCGAGGAATTCGCCCGTTTCTCGCCCGGTGTGCTGCTGCAGATCGACAATCTCGATATCCTGCGCGACCAGGGCCTTGGCTGGATGGACAGCTGCGCTGCCGAGGGCCATCCGATGATCGACAGCCTCTGGGCCGAGCGCCGCCATGTCGCGCGCGTCTCAATCGGCCTCAAGGGCTATGTCCGCCCGGCGCTGTTCGCGCTGTTCCGCCAGGGCGAACGCTTGATGGATCGTCGCCGTGCCGCCGGGCATGACGCACCTGCACCTACCTCTCCTGTGGAGAATGACGATGACTGACCAGCCGCACCCCGATGCGTTTGCCCGAGCAGGCACAACCGGCGTGTTCACCGCCGATGCCAAGGCGCGCTTTGCCTTGTGCTATCCCGAAACCGCGCATGTGCTCACCCACCGGCTGCTGCAGCATCCGCTGATGGAGCTGGAATCGCTGGCGCAGCTGGGCGAGCAGCTCCCTGAAAAGTCGCTCGAGTACAATCGCGGAGACCTGCCCATCGGCATCCGCCCCGAGGATGTGCCCAAGACCGGCCTCACCATCGGCGAGACCATCCGCCAGATCGACAGTGCCAACAGCTGGTGCGTGCTCAAGAACATCGAGCAGATCCCCGCCTATCGCGACCTGCTGATGACGCTGCTGGGCGAGCTGGAAGACGTCACCGGCGTCACCACCGGCGCGATGCTCCGGCCCGAAGGCTTTGTCTTCGTCTCGTCTCCGGGATCGATGACGCCCTATCATTTCGATCCCGAGCACAACATCCTGCTGCAGCTGCGTGGCTGGAAGACGATGACGGTGTTCCCCGCCGGCGACCCGCGTTTTGCTGCGCCCGAAGCGCACGAGGCCTATCATTCGGGCGGCGGCCCGCGCAATCTGCCGTGGGACGATGCGCTCGCAGCGCATGGGACCGATCATCGACTTGAGCCTGGCCAGGCGATCTTTGTGCCGGTAATGGCGCCGCATTATGTCCGCAACGGCGACAAGCCTTCGATCTCGCTGTCGATCACCTGGCGCTCCGAATGGAGCTATGCTGAAACTGATGCGCACGCGATGAACAGCGTGCTTCGCAAATACGGCCTCAAGCCCTCGCCGCCGCGCCGCTATCCGGTGAACAACCTGGTCAAGTCCTTCAGCTATCGCGCATTGCGCAAGCTGGGGCTCGATTGATCAGAGCTAACCGTTCACCAAGACGCGCGTCACGCCATCGCGCTGGATGACCGAGGCCTGCACCCCATAGATCGCGCTGATCCAGTGCGACGTCATCGTATCGGCAACGCTGCCGCTGGCGACGGTGCGACCATCGGCCATCCAGACCAGCCGGTCGGCGTGCAGCGCAGCCAGATCCAGATCGTGCAGCACGACCAGCGCGCCGCCACCGCGATCGACAAAGCCGCGGATCAGCCGCATCACATTGTGTTGGTGGCGCGGATCAAGCGAACCGACCGGCTCGTCCGCCAGCATCAGCGGCGCCTGCGATGCCAATGCGCGGGCGATATGGACGCGCGCCAGTTCGCCGCCCGAGAGCGTGTCGGTGGCGCGGTCCGCAAGCCCCTCGAGATCACAGGCGGCCAGTGCCTGCGCCACCGCCTGGGCATCGGCCTGCGCCAGCCGCCCAGGTGCCGCGCCATAGGCAAACCGGCCCAGCGCGACGACATCGCGCACCCGCATCGGCCAGGCAAGATCGCGCATCTGCGGCAGATAGGTGACCGCCCGGGCGCGATCGCGCGCCGACAGGCTGGCGGCAGGCTCGCCATGCAGCAGCGCAGTGCCGCTGTCGGGCGAGACCAGCCCCAGAGCGACCCGCAACAGGCTGGTCTTGCCCGCACCATTGGGTCCCAGCAGCACGACCAGCTCGCCGGGCACCAGCGACAGCGACGCACGATCGAGCAGCGGCGCGCGCTTTACCGCCAGGCTGGCCTCGGCCACGATCAGGGCGGGCGCACTCATCGACCCGCACCCCGGCGCAGGGCGATCGTCACGAACACCGGCGCGCCGATCAGCGCAGCGACCACGCCCAGCTTGAGCTCGGTATCACCCGGAATCACGCGCACGGTGATATCGGCGAGGACCAGGATCAGGCCGGACAGCAAGGCGCTGGGCAGCAGCACCCGCGCCGGATCATGCCGCACCCAGGGCCGCACCAGATGCGGCGCGACGATGCCGACGAACCCGATCGCACCGGCCAGCGCCACCGCGCCGCCCGTCGCCAGCCCTGCGCCCAGCACCACCAGCAGCCGCTGGCGGTCGACGTTCAGCCCGACGCCTGCCGCCGCTTCTTCGCCCAGCGCCAGCGCCGCCAGCCCTCGCCGCGCCGCGATCAGGATCGCTGCCCCGATCAGGATGAACGGTGTGCTCAGCGCCAGATCATCGAAGCTGCGGTTGGCGACCGATCCCATCATCCAGGTGACCATGTCAGCCAGCGTGAACGGATTGGGTGCCAGGTTCATCAGCAGCGCCATCACCGCGCCGGAAAAGCTGGAAATGCCGACGCCGACCAGGATCAGCGTCACCACAGACGACGAGCGCGGGGCAGCCCAGGCGATGATCGCGGTGGCCGCCAGCGCGCCTGCGATCGCCGCCAGCGGCAGCGCGAAGGGGATCGTCGCGGCAAGCCCGTAGAACAGCGCCACCGTGGCGAATAGCGCCGACATCGCCGACACGCCGAGCACGCCGGGCTCTGCCAGCGGATTGCGCAACAGCCCCTGCAAGGCCGCACCGCTGATGCCCAGCGCCATCCCCGCCACCAGCGCCGCCAAAGCGCGCGGCAGCCGCACCTGCCACACGACAAGCGCATCGCCCGCATCACCCTGCCCGAGCAACGCCGCCACCATTCGCGCAGGCGGCAGCGGCACAGAACCCAGCAGGCAAGCCGCCAGCAATGCGACGACGATCCCCGCGATCAGCACCGGCAGCAGAACGCGATCGGTCATGGCAGCGGCGCGCCCCGCGCCCGCGCCAGCGCTTCGGCCGCATCGAGCACGAACCAGCCACCGCACGCGGTCCACGCGCCTTCGAGACCGATCGGCGGCTGGTCGCTGGCGCGGTCCATCAGCGGATGCCGGGCCGCGCTCCATTGGTCGGGATTGTAATCCCGCCGCCCGAACCACGCCATCGCGACCCGGTCAGGCCGCGCATAGGCGAGTTGTTCGAGCGGCAAGGGCTGCCAGCCGGGCTGGGTCTGGAAATTGCGATAGCCAGCGGTCTCGATCAGCTCATGGATGAGCGATCCGGGACCCGAGGTGACCCCGCCCGGGGTGGCGTAAAGCAAGGTTGGTTGCGAACGCCCCTCGCCTTCCAATCCGTTTGTCCCAAGCGAAGTCGAGGGACCTAGACGCGCCCCCTTGAGATCACGTCCCTCGACTTCGCTCGGGACAAACGGAGATAAATGGGCCTCTCGCAATGCAGCAACCCGCGCATCCATCTCGCGTGCGACCGCTTGACCACGCGCGGCCTCGCCCAGCCCTTCCGCCGTCTCCAGAAGCACGCGCCGCACCCCTGCGAGATCCTCGGCAAAGCCCAGCTGCAGGACCGGAACGCCGGCCCGCGCGAAGAACGCGCCTGCATCCGCGCCGCCGCCATAGCTGCGCACCACCAGATCGGGCTTCAGCACCAGCACATCCTCGGCGCGCGGCGCAACGCTGGGCACGCCCCGCGCTGCGGCGCGCATGTACGAGAAATCCCGCGTTGCATCGGGCGACAGCGCCAGGATGCGGTCCCGACCGACCAGCTTGAGCACATATTGGTCAGCGCAATAATCAAGACTCACGATCCGCATCGCGCGCACCGGCGCTTCGATCGGCTGCGGTGTCGCAGCATTGCCCAGCGAGCAGCCGGTGAGGAGGATGGACGACGCGCAAACAAGCCACCCCCGACCCGTTTGTCCCGAGCGTGTCGAGGGACGTTGCGCAAAGGTCGCGCAAAGGTCCCTCGACTTGGCTCGGGACCCACGGAGGATGGAAGGCAGCCAGCGCAGCATCACATTTTCAACCTGACCCCCGCATAGCCGGCCCGCCCCGGGACGCCATAATTGAACGCGGTCTGATAGGCCTCGTCAAACAGGTTTTCGACCCTGCCGTAGACCTCCAGATTGTCCGAGATGCTCCAGCTCGCGCGCAGATCGACGCGGACATAGCTGTCGAGCCGGATGGTGTTGGCGACATCGTCGAACGTGTCGCCGACCATCAGGACAGTCGCGCCCAGCGCCGGACCCCAGGGCGACTGCCAGTCGACGAGGACCGAGGCGCTGTCCTTGGCGCGGCGCGCCAGCCGGTTGCCGAAATTCGAACGGCCGAAGAAATCGGGTTCGGTCGAGCGGTTCGCGGTATCGACCAGGCTGTACTGCGCCTGCAGCGTGAAGCCCTGCACCGGCTGCATCCACAGCCCCAGTTCGACACCCTGTGCGCGTGCAGCCGCGATATTCTCGAGGCTGAAGGTCGCCGACGAAAACACGATCAGGTCGCGCGTGTTGCGCCGGAAATAGGTCGCCTGCGCGCGCAGCTTGCCCTCGATCAGCGACTGCTCGATGCCGGCGTCATAGCTCCGCGCCGTCTCTGGCCGCAGGTTCGGGTTGCCGAATGCCGCGAGCTGTTCGCTGAGCGCCGGCGCCCGGAATCCTTCGGCAAAGGTCGCGCGCAGCACCGTGCCGCCGCCATTGGGGGTATAGGCGATATTGCCACCCAGGCTGGTCTTGCTGCCAAACACCTGCTGGTCGTCGACGCGCACGCCGCCGGTGACGGTGAGCCCCTTGACCGGACGCACGATCGCCTGGCCATAATAGCTGGTCATGTGCACATCGCTGACATCCGGCGCGGTGTCGAAGGCGGGGAAGAAGGTGCTTGCCTCACTGCGTTCGTGCTCGATACCGAACACCAGTGTCAGCGGTTCGGCGATTTCGGCCGTGCCCTGATATTCGAACCGGTCGAGCGTACCCCTGGCTTCGGCCGGGTTGAACGATCCGGGGGTCGGATCGGTGGTGCTCCGCTCGATATCGGTGCGGGTGTAAGCGATGCGGTTGATCAGGCGACCGTCGAACAGCACCACGTTGAGCCCCGCATAGCCGACGAACTGCTCGGAATCGGTCACCGGCAGCGTGTCGCCCGGCGGATTGTCGAACTCGGTCTCGCCATCGGTGTAGAAGCCGCGCAGGTCGAGGCTGATCGCTTCACTGAACGCGATGCGCAGCTTGCCGTTAAGCGTGACATTCTCGAACCCGTCCTTTTCGGTGCCGCCCGAGCGCTCGTCGAACGACGATATGCCGTCGGAGCGGAACCAGCTGCCGCCGACGCTGCCCGAGACGATGCCGCTCATGCCCGAAACGCTGGCCACCAGCTGACCGGTATCACGATAGCCATATTCGCCGCGCGCATTGGCCTGCAAGCCTTCGGACGGCTCGAGGGTGGTGATGTTGATGACGCCGCCGATCGCCTGGCTGCCCCAGATCACCGAATTGGGGCCGCGCAGCACCTCGACCGCACCGATGTTGCCGATCAGGATCGAGCTGAAATCGAACGCGCCCGAAGGCGACGAGGGATCGTTGATGCGCACGCCATCGACGAGCACCAGCGTCTGCGAGCTGTCGCCGCCGCGGATGAACACGCTGGTAACGCCGCCGGGGCCACCATTGCGCGCCACGCTGACCCCCGGGAGCGTCTGCAGCACATCGCTGAGCACCTGGGTCTGGCGGCGATCAAGCTCTGCCTTGTCGACGACGGTGATCGACTGGCCGGTTTCGTACCGCTTCTGCACGATGCGGCTGGCGGAAACGACAATATCGTCGAGGTCATCGTCGCTGGCGACTTGCGCATGCAACGGAGTGGCCGCCGCAAACGCAGCTGCGGAGACGATGGCAAATCTGGCAAAGTGGGACACGGTTTTCCCTCGCGCCTGGCCGCCGCCGAAACGGGCAAGCAGATGAACGACATGAAGGCCAGCCGGGATTGCTCCCGGCGCGACTGCGACCACTGGCATGTCGTTACGAAGGAAATTCCTTTCCCATCCGGACAGGCTGGACCCGGCCACCGGATGAACGACGCGATGGCAGGTCTCCTGGCTTGTCGATCATCACCTCGGGCCGTCTTCCCGGGATTGCTCCCAGTGACATATTGGGCCGTCGGCTCCCGACTCACAGTTGCGGGCACAGCGCCGGAGTATCACCGGCTTCCCTCTTCGCCCCCCAATCAAGGGGAGAACCATCTGGCCGCGCAGATGCTGGAAATGGCCTCGAATGTCAATCGTGCCGGACATCGGCCCGCGTCAAGCCGAGGGCCGATGTGCCGTTTGCGCTCCCGTTTCGGGCGTTCAGATCAGCTCGACTGCGACCGCCGTGGCTTCGCCGCCGCCGATGCACAGCGACGCCAGGCCGCGCTTGCCGCCCCGCGTCTGCAGCGCCGAGATCAGCGTTGCGATGATGCGCGCACCGCTGGCACCAATCGGGTGGCCCAGCGCGGTCGCGCCGCCGTGAACATTGACCTTGTCATGCGGAATGCCGAGGTCGCGCATCGCGATCATCGAGACGCAGGCGAACGCTTCGTTGACTTCGAACAGATCGACGTCATCGACGCTCCATCCGGCCTTTTCCATCGCCTTGCGGCTCGCATCGACCGGTGCAGTGGTGAAGCGCGCGGGCGCATGCGCGTGCGCGGCATGCGACACGATCCGCGCCACCGGCGTAAGGCCCAGCTTGTCGGCGACGCTCTGGCGCGTGAGCACCAGAGCGGCGGCACCATCGGAAATCGACGAAGCATTGGCGGCGGTGATCGTGCCGTCCTTGGCAAAGGCAGGCTTGAGGCTGGGAATTTTCGACGCATCGCCCTTGAGCGGCTGTTCATCCTTGTCGATGGTTTCGGTGCCCTTGCGACCGGTGATCTCGACCGCGACGATCTCGCGATCGAACGCGCCCGAGGTCTGGGCATGCTGCGCGCGGGTCAGCGAGGCGACGGCATAATCGTCCTGCGCTTGCCGTGTGAACTGATATTCGCCTGCGGTCTCTTCGGCAAAGCTGCCCATCGCGCGGCCCGGCTCATAGGCGTCTTCCAGCCCATCGAGGAACATGTGGTCCATCACCCGGTCATGGCCGATGCGCGCCCCGCCGCGATGCTTGGTCAGCAGGTAAGGCGCGTTGGTCATGCTCTCCATGCCGCCTGCGACCAGCAGGTCGACCGATCCCGATGCCAGCGCCTCTGCGCCCATGATGGTCGCCATCATGCCGCTGCCGCACATCTTGTTGACCGTGGTCGCTTCGACCGACTGCGGCAGGCCCGCCTTCAGCGCCGCCTGGCGTGCGGGCGCCTGACCCAGGCCGGCGGGCAGCACGCAGCCCATATAGATGCGCTCGACCGCATCGCCCGACACACCCGCCCGTTCGACCGCCGCCTTGACGGCTGTCGCGCCAAGGTCGGTTGCGCTCGCGCCGGACAGGCTGCCCTGGAAGCTGCCCATCGGGGTGCGCGCGTAGGAGACGATGACGACGGGATCGGCGGCGGAAAATGCGGTCATGGCAATCAATCCTTTGACGAGGTTCGCGTGTGGCCCCCTCCCTAGAACAGCGCGGACCGCAATTCAAATCCGGCAAAACCGCTTTCCACGCCGGGGCGCGCACCGCTATGGCGCGACAGTCGTTTCAACCCCAGCACAAGGCTTGCATTTCCATGGTTGCGCCGCTGCTGCACCATCCCCTGCTGGGCCCGCTGGCCGCAGCCATCGCAGGCGCGATCTTCGGCAGCTTCATCGGCGCGCTGGTGGTGCGCTGGCCGAAGGGCCGATCGGTGCTGACCGGGCGCTCGCGCTGCGATTCGTGCGGGGGAACGATCAAGCCCTGGCAGCTGGTGCCGATCCTCTCCCACATCGCGCTGCGGGGTCGCTGCGGGCTGTGCGGGCAACCGATCGGCATCCAGGGTCTGCTGATCGAGATCACCGCGGCGTTGATCGGCGCGCTGGCGCTGGCGCTGCATCCGGGCTGGCCGGGTGTCGCCATAGCCGCCTTTGGTTGGCTGTTGCTGCCGCTCGCGGTGCTCGACCTCCAGCATTACTGGCTGCCGCACCCGTTGATGGCCGCACTCGCATTGGCCGGTGCAGCGAGCATGGCGGCGGGCCTGCCGCCCGATATGGCGAGCCGCCTGATCGGTGCTGGCGCGGGGTTCGGCCTGCTGTGGATCGTAGCGTTCGGCTATCGCCATCTGCGCGGGCGCGAGGGCCTGGGCGGCGGCGATCCGCTGCTGCTCGGCGCGATCGGGCTCTGGCTGGGCTGGCAGATGCTGCCATTGGTGCTGATGATCGCCAGCGGCCTGGGTCTGGCGGCTGCTCTTGTCATGCAACGGCGCGGACGCAGCATCGACAGTGCGACCCGCTTTCCGCTGGGCACACTGCTGGCGCTGGCCGCGTGGCCCGTCGCGCTGATCGGACTGCAGCCCTGACCGGTGTCAGCCGCGCTGGGCGGCCCGGCGCAGACGCTGGCCCAGAAACGCCTGGCCGCGCTTGGAAACGGCCCAGGTGCCGCTCACCAGCAGCGCCAGAAAGCCAAGGCCGATGATCAGACCGGACGACGCGCCGATCGCCAGGAGGACCAGCATCACGCCGACGAAGGGCGCAGCAATGAGGCCGAACAGGCCTGCGACGACCAGGGTCGCCTGAAGGGTGTGCAACATGCGAGGAAACTCTCGGGTAAAGCTGCGGTCGCGCAGAAATCGAACGACACCATAGCCAAGCCGATGCCCTAATATGCCATTGCTTCAATCGCTTGGCCAGCAGTTTCAGCCGCCCTTGCGCCCCTCGATCAGCGCCTCGACCACCGACGGATCGGCCAATGTGCTGGTATCGCCGAGGGAACCGACGTCATTTTCGGCGATCTTGCGCAGGATGCGGCGCATGATTTTTCCGCTGCGGGTCTTGGGCAGCGCCGGGGTGAAATGGAGATGGTCGGGGGTGGCGATCGGACCGATTTCCTTGCGCACCAGCGCCTTCAGCTCGCCCGCCAGCGCATCATCTGCGTTCTCGCCGACATTGAGCGTGACGTAGCAATAGATGCCCTGCCCCTTGATGTCGTGCGGGAAGCCGACCACGGCGGCTTCGGCAACGCGCGGATGCAGCACCAAAGCGCTTTCGACCTCGGCGGTGCCCATGCGATGGCCCGAGACGTTGATGACATCATCGACGCGGCCCGTGATCCGGTAATAGCCATCCTCGTCGCGCTTGCAGCCGTCGCCGGTGAAATACTTGCCCTTGTAGGTGCTGAAATAGGTCTGAACGAACCGGTCATGGTCGCCATAGACCGTGCGCGCCTGGCCGGGCCATGATCCGGAGATGCACAGGTTGCCCTCGGTGGCGCCGTCGAGGATCTTGCCGTCGGCATCAACCAGTTCGGGATTGATTCCGAAGAACGGCAGGCCCGCGCTGCCCGGGCGCATCGCATGCGCATACGGCAAGGTGGTGATCATGATGCCACCGGTCTCGGTCTGCCACCAGGTGTCGATCACCGGCACCTGCTCCTTGCCGACGACGCGGTGGTACCAGCGCCAGGCCTCGGGGTTGATCGGCTCGCCGACCGATCCGATCAGCCGCAGCGCCGACAGGTCGTGCTTTTCGACCGGTGCATCGCCTTCGCGCATCAGCGCGCGGATCGCGGTGGGGGCGGTGTAGAAGATGTTGACGCCATGCCGCTCGCACATGTCCCAGAACCGGCTGTGGTCGGGGTGATTGGGCACGCCCTCGAACAACAGGCTGGTCGCGCGGTTGAGCAGCGGGCCGTAGACCGCATAGCTGTGCCCGGTGACCCAGCCGATATCGGCGGTGCACCAATAGACTTCGCCCGGGCGATAATCGAACGCGTAATGGAACGTCGTTGCGACCCACACCGCATAGCCGCCGGTGGTGTGCAGCACGCCCTTGGGCTTGCCGGTCGAGCCTGAGGTATAGAGAATGAACAGCGGGTCCTCCGCCCCCATCGGCTCGCACGCGCAGGTGGCCGGCACGGTGGTTGCAATCTCGTGATACCAATGGTCGCGGCCCTCGGTCATCGTGACATCGGCCCCGGCGTGGCGCACCACCAGCACCGCATCGACCGCAATCCCGTGCTGGTCGAGCGCGGCATCGACATTGGCCTTCAGCGGCACGGTCTTGCCCCCGCGCATCCCCGCATCGGCGGTGATGACAAAGCGGCTCGCGCAATCCTCGATCCGCCCGGCCAGAGCCTCGGGCGAGAAGCCTCCGAACACCACCGAGTGCACCGCGCCGATCCGCGCGCACGCCAGCATCGCGATCGCGCCTTCGAGCACCATCGGCATATAGATGGTCACCCGGTCGCCCCGGGTCACGCCCAGCGCCTTCAGCGCATTGGCAAAGCGCTGGACCTCGTCATGCAGGTCGGCATAGCTCAGCGAGCGGACATCGCCGGGGGCATCGCCCTCCCAGATGAGCGCTGCGTCATCGCCATGGCCCGCCAGAACATGACGATCGACGCAATTGTAGCACAGGTTGAGCTCGCCATCGTCGTACCAGCGGATGCGCACCGGATCGAAGCTCGACCGGTCGACATGCGTCGGCTTGGACATCCAGTCGATCCGGTCCGCCTGCAGCGCCCAGAAGCCGTCAGGATCGCGCAGCGACGCGGCATACATCTCGGCATATTGTGCCGGGGTGCACCATGTCTCAGCGTCCTCGGGTGGCGCGATCAGCGGCTCTGCCTGGGTGTCAGGGCGGGTTTCGGTGCTCATTGATCGGGTCCTTGCGCGCGTATGCGGCCCATGCGGCCAGTTCTGCTGCCCTATGTGCCGCACGCACCTGCGCGTAGCAACCCGTCGCAAAGTGTCGGTCGTTGGTCAGATTGATATTGATATAACATCACACCGGTGCTAGCCGCGGCCATGAACTGCCCGCACCGTTCGTTCGCGCCCTTCCGGCGCGCGCAGGACAGGCGGCAAGATTGCCGAACAGCGGCAGCCCTTTCAGTCACGAACCGCCCTCAGGGAGCAAACCAAAACATGCGTCGCACGCTTCTTCTCGTCACCTCGTCCCTCTCGCTCGGCACCGCCCTGCTCGCCGCCACCCCCGCGCTGGCACAGCAGACGCAGGGCAGTGAAGCGCCTGCCAGCGATGAAGAAGACGATGATGACTTCCACCGCAATCGCGGCATCGTCGTCACCGCGCCGTTCGTGCGCGATCTCAGCATCCTGGCGGGCACGTCGGAACTGACCGGTGACGACCTGTCGCGCGAGGCACGCTCGCAGATCGGCGATGCGCTGACCAAGCTGCCCGGCGTCTCGGCCACCAGCTTCTCGCCCGGCGCTTCGCGCCCGGTGCTGCGCGGCTTCCAGGGTGAACGCATCCGTGTGCTGACCGACGGCATTGGCACCATCGATGTCTCGAACACCTCGCCCGACCATGGCGTGACGGTCGAGCCGATCATCCTCGACCGCATCGAGGTGCTGCGCGGCCCCGCCGTACTGCTGTTCGGCGGCCAGGCGGTGGGCGGCGCGGTCAACGCGATCGACAAGCGCATCCCGCGCGAAGTTCCGCAAGAACCGTTCCACCTCGACGCGCTCGCCACCTATGGCAGCGCCGCCGACGAGCGCAGCATCGGGGCGAGCCTGGACGTGCCGCTGACCTCGAAGCTGGTGCTGCATCTCGACGGCAGCTATCGCAAGTCTGACGATCTGGAAGTGGGCGGCTTCGTGCTGGCACCGGGCCTGCGCGCCGAGCAGCGGGCGATCGCTGCGGAGGAGCGCGCCGAGGGCAATCTGGAGGAAGCCGCCGAGGCAGAGGACCTCGCATCGCTGCGCGGCCGCATTCCCAACACCGGCACCGAGACCTACAGCTTCGGCAGTGGCCTCGCCTATATCGGCGAAGGCGGCAGCTTTGGCGTTTCGGGCAGCTATTACAACAGCCTCTACGGCGTGCCCGAGCGCCCCGGCGCAGGCCATCACCACGGTGAAGAAGGCGAAGCCGGCGGCGAGGAAGAGGAAGCTCCCGTCACCATCGGGCTCGACCAGATCAAGGTCGATTTCCGCGGCGAGGTGTTCCTGCCCGGTGTCTTCGAAACGCTCCGCCTGCGCGCGGCCTACGCCGATTTCAAGCAGACCGAGTTCGAAGGCGACGAAGTCGGCACCGTGTTCACCAACGAAGGTCTCGAGGCGCGACTGGAGCTGGTGCAGCGCGAGCGCGGCGGCTGGCGCGGCGCGAGCGGCGTGCAGTACGTCCACCGCGATTTCAGCGCAGTGGGTGCAGAAGCGTTCGTTCCGCCCAACGTCACCGACCAGATCGGCATCTTCACGCTGCAGGAAGCCCGCATGGGCAATATCGAGATCGAAGGCGCAGCGCGCTATGACAAGGTCAACGTAAAGTCGCAGGTCCTGGGGGTCGAACGCGACTTCAATTCCTATTCGTTCGCTCTGGGTCTCGCCTATATCCCGACCGAGCAGCTGCGTATCGGCGTCAACCTCAACCGCGCTCAGCGCGCCCCGGCCGCCGAAGAGCTGTTCTCGAACGGGCCGCATATCGCAACCCAGGCGTTCGAGATCGGCAACCCCGATTTCACCACCGAAAAAAGCTGGGGCGGCGAGGCCTATATCCGCTGGTCGACGCCGGACGTGAGCCTCTCGCTCACCGGCTTCTACAACCGCTTCGACGACTTCATCATCGATGTGCCCACCGGCCTTGAGGAAGACGATCTGCCGGTGTTCCAGTTCATCCAGAACGACGCCAAATATTACGGTCTCGAAGCCGAGGCCTCGGTGATCTTCGCGCGGGCAGGCGGCTTCCGTTTCAGCGCCGATGGCGTGGCCGATTATGTCCATGCCTCGCTCGATGGCCTGGGCCCCGTCCCGCGCATCCCGCCGCTGCGCCTGCTGGGCGGCCTTGAAGCGCAGAGCGACACGCTCGACCTGCGCGCCGAGGTCGAATGGTTCGACGACCAGCAGCGCAATGCCAATTTCGAGACCGAGACCGCAGGCTTCACTTTGGTCAACGCCAGCGCCTCGTGGAAGCCGTTCGGCGCATCACGCGGGGTGACGCTGATCGCATCGGCCAACAACATCTTCGACGTCGTCGGCCGCCGCGCCGCCAGCTTCACCAAGGACTTCGCCCCGCTCGCCGGCCGCGATTTCCGCATCTCGGCGAAGTTCAGCTTCTGATCCTGGATAAATCCTCCCCGAGCTTGTCTCGGGGAGGGGGACCGCCGACCAAGGGTCGGTGGTGGAGGGGAAGCGGGATCGCACTTCCATTCAAGGGCAGCACGACACCGCTGCCCCTCCACTCCCCGCTGCGCGGGCGGTCACCCTCCCCCAGCAAGCTGGGGGAGGATTTTGAAGTCCTCACACCGTCGGCAGCACGTGGTCCTTGAACTGGTCGCGCAGCGCGGTCTTGAGCAGCTTGCCGGTCGCGCTGTGCGGCAGTTCGTCGACGAACACGATGTCGTCGGGCAGCCACCATTTGGCGACATGCTGCGTGAGGTGATCGAGGATCGCCTCCTTGGTCGGGCTGGTGCCCGCCTTGGGCACCACCAGCAACAGCGGCCGCTCGTCCCATTTGGGGTGCGGCAGGCCGATCGCCGCGGCTTCGGCGACATCGGCCATGCCGACGGCGGCATTTTCCAGGTCGACCGAGCTGATCCATTCGCCGCCCGACTTGATCACGTCCTTGGCACGGTCGGTGATCTGCATCACGCCATCGGGATGGATCACCGAAACATCGCCGGTGTCGAACCAGCCATCCTCGGTCAACGCATCGGCCTCCGCCTTGAAATAGCGCTTGATGATCCACGGCCCCTTGATCTGCAACCGCCCGCTCGACTTGCCATCGCGCGGAAGAATGTTGCCCTCGTCATCAACCACCCGCAGCTCGACACCGAACGGCGCGCGGCCCTGCTTGGTCACCAGATCGAGCTGGGCGTCGAAATCGAGATCGTCCCAGTCGGGCGACGGCGCGCCCATGGTGCCAATCGGCGAGGTCTCGGTCATGCCCCAGGCGTGGTTCATCCGCGCGCCCATCTTCATGATCCGCTCGCACATCGCGCGCGGTGCGGCCGAGCCGCCGATGGTGACGACCTGGAGATGCTCGGGCTTCTGGCCGGTGCTGTCGATATGCTGGAACATCGCCAGCCACACCGTCGGAACGCCGGCGGAATGCGTGACCTTCTCGTCGTTCATCAGCGTGCACAAGACGGCAGGATCGTTGACCGCAGAGAACACGAACTTGATGCCTGCCGCCGCGCCCGCAAACGGCAAGCCCCAGGCAGCCGCATGGAACATAGGCACCACCGGCAGCGCCACCGATTGCGGCGACAGGCTGAACACCGCAGGCTGCATCTCGGCCAGCGCGTGGATCACGGTCGAGCGATGCTCGTACAGCACGCCCTTGGGGTTGCCCGTCGTGCCCGAGGTGTAGCACAGCATGCACGGATCGCGCTCTGGCCCCTCGTGCCAGCGGTAATCCGCATCGCCCGTCTCGAGCAGCGCCTCGAAGCCCTGCGCGGCTGATCCTGCGGGCGGATC
This sequence comes from Hydrogenophaga intermedia, assembly GCA_943370475.1. GTDB lineage: Bacteria > Pseudomonadota > Alphaproteobacteria > Sphingomonadales > Sphingomonadaceae > Blastomonas. The sequence continues at coordinate 28,886 of CALRRI020000024.1, read as the reverse complement.
GAAGCAGACATAATGCTCGATCGTGGTCCAGCGGTCCTTCATCTTGTCGATGATCGGCTGGAAGGCTGCGTCATAGCACAGCACCTTGTCCTCGGCGTGGTTGGCGATGTACTCGAGCTGCTCTTCGAACAGCCGCGGGTTGATGGTGTGGATCACCCCGCCCATGCCGATCGCACCGTACCAGGCGACCAGATGGCGGCTGTGGTTCATCGCCAGCGTCGCGACACGGTCGCCCGGCTGCAGGCCGAGCTTGACGAGTGCGCTGGCCAGCCGCCGCGCATCGCGCGCGATCCCTGCCCAGGTGGTGCGGGTCTGGCTGCCATCGGCCCAGCGGCTGACGATCTCGCGGGTGGCGCTTTCGCGTTCGGCATGATCGAGCAGCCGCATCACGCGAAGTTCAAAGTCCTGCATACCGCCAATGATCATCATTCTCTCCTGACCCAAGGCTCTTCGTGGAGCCGGTTTCCTGTGGATCAGAAACCCCGAAGCGGCCCTCAAGTCAACCGACGAGGCGCAGTTCCGGACGAGATGCGGTCAGCGATTCGATATCGCGCACCGAAAGCCCCTCGATCGCGCGCAACGCCTGCAGCGCATCGGCATCCAGCCGGAAGCGGTTGCCCAGGCACACCGGCATCACCCTGCCCTCGCCGAGCACCAGCCGGGCATGCACTTCGTCCTGACCGCTCCCCGGTTCGCCCACCAGTTCGGCGAGCTGCACCAGGGCATCGGGATGGTGCACATCGATCTTCGCCTTGTGGCGCAGCGTGATCTTGATCTGATCGAGCGGCCTGGCCCGGCGGATGGTGGCGCGCGGGGCCTGGTCTTCGCTCGACCGGTCGAACTCCAGCTCGATCAGCAGGCAGGCCGACTGGCTGGCCCATTCGGGCATCGCGGCGACGACATCGTCGTCGAACGAGCTCGCCGAGAACTGGCCGCTCTCGTCGGACAGGTCGACCATCACGAACGTGCTGCCGCGCTTGCTCTGGCGGCGATTGCAGCCTTCGACGAGCGCCGCGACCTTGACCGTCTTGCGCTCGCCGACCCGCACATCCAGCGTCTCGACGATCTGCTGATAGGGCCGTGCGCCCTGCGCCCTTGCCACCGCGGTGAACTCGGTCACCGGATGCGCGGAGAAAAAGAAGCCGAACGCATCGCGCTCGTAGGTCATCGCCTCGCCGGTCGCCCAGGGCTTGGACGATGGCAGCCGCAGCGACTGGCCCGGCTGCTGGACATCGCCAAACAATCCGCCCTGCCCGCTGATGCGCTGGCGATGTGCCTCGGCCGCGACCGCCAACACCATGTCCGCCCCGCCATGCACCGCCGAGCGCTCCAGCCCCAGCCCGTCGAACGCTCCTGCGGCGGACAGGCTTTCGATCTGGCGCTTGTTGACCTGGCCAGCGTCGATGCGATCGGCAAAATCGCCGAGCGATGTGAAAGGCCCGCCCGCCATCCGTGTCGCCACGACGCCCTCCATCGCCTTTTCGCCGACATTCTTGAGCCCCGCCAGCGCATAGCGCACGGCCAGGCCATCGGCGGTCTCCTCGACCGAAAACTCCGCCTCGCTGGCGTTGATGCACGGCGGCAGGCAGGCGACACCCATGCGGCGCATATCATCGACGAAGATGTTGAGCTTTTCGCTCTGCGCCATTTCGAAGCACATCGAGGCGGCGTAGAATTCGTGCGGATAATGCGCCTTCACCCAGGCAGTCTGATAGGCGAGCAGCGCATAGGCCGCCGCATGGCTCTTGTTGAAGCCATAGCCTGCGAACTTGTCGATCAAGTCGAACAGCTCGTTGGCCTTTTTGGTGTCGATATTGTTGGCGCCGGCGCCTTGGACGAACCGGCCGCGCTGCTGGTCCATCTCCGCCTTGATCTTCTTGCCCATCGCGCGGCGCAGAAGGTCGGCATCGCCGAGCGAGTACCCTGCCAGCACCTGCGCGGCCTGCATCACCTGTTCCTGATAGACGATGATGCCGTAGGTTTCCTTGAGGATATCCTCGAGCAAGGGGTGCGGATAGGTGATCGTCTCGCGCCCGTTCTTGCGCGCGCCGAAGCTCGGGATGTTGTCCATCGGGCCCGGGCGGTAGAGCGAGACGAGCGCGATGATGTCGCCGAATGCGGTCGGCTTCACCTGTGCCAGCGTCCGGCGCATGCCTTCGGATTCCAGCTGGAACACCCCGACGGTATCGCCGCGCTTGAGCAGCTCGTACACGCCGGCATCGTCCCACGGCAGAGTGCTGAGATCCACCTGCACGCCGCGCTTGGCCAGCATCTCGGTTGCCTTGTGCAGCACCGACAGCGTCTTGAGGCCGAGGAAGTCGAACTTCACCAGGCCCGCCGTCTCGACATATTTCATGTCGAACTGAGTCACCGGCATGTCGGAGCGCGGATCGCGATAGAGCGGCACCAGCTGCGCCAGCGGCCGGTCGCCGATGACGACGCCTGCGGCATGGGTCGAGCTGTGGCGCGGAAGGCCTTCGAGCTGCATCGCAAGATCGAACAGCCGCTTGACCTCGGCATCATCGCGATATTGCTGCCGCAGCTCGTCGACCCCGGCGAGCGCGCGATCCAGCTTCCACGGATCGGTCGGATGGTTGGGGACGAGCTTGCAGAGGCCATCGATGCGGCCATAGCCCATCTGCAGCACGCGGCCGGTATCGCGCAGCACCGCGCGCGCCTTCAGCTTACCAAAGGTGATGATCTGCGCGACATGATCGCGGCCATATTTGGCCTGGACATAGCGGATCACTTCGCCGCGCCGCGTTTCGCAGAAGTCGATATCGAAGTCGGGCATCGACACGCGCTCGGGGTTCAGGAAGCGCTCGAACAGCAGCCCGAGCTTGATCGGATCGAGGTCGGTGATCGTCAGCGCCCAGGCGACGACCGAGCCCGCGCCGGATCCACGCCCCGGCCCCACCGGAATGTTGTGATCCTTGGCCCATTTGATGAAATCGGCCACGATCAGGAAATAGCCGGGAAAACCCATGCCGACGATGACGTTGACCTCGAACTCCAGCCGCTCGAAATAGGCCTTGCGCTCTTCCTCGCTTTGGTCGGCATAGGTCGACAGCCGCATTTCGAGCCCGGCGAACGCGTCGGCGCGCAGCTGCGCAGCCTCGCCCTCGAGGTCGCCTGCGAGGCTGGGGAGGATCGGCTTGCGCTTGGGCGGAGCAAAGGCACAGCGTTGCGCGACGACAAGCGTATTGGCCAGCGCCTCGGGCAGATCGCTGAACAGCTCGCGCATCATCGGCGCAGACTTGATCCACGCCTCGGGCGAACTGCGTTCGCGGTTGGCCGCGCTGACATATTCGCCGCGCGCAATGCACAGCATCGCATCGTGCGCGGGATGGAAGCCGGGGTCGGAATAGCAGGCCGGGTTGGTCGCGACGATCGGCAGATCGCGCGCATAGGCGAGGTCGAGCAGCGCTGTTTCCGCCAGCGTCTCGATCTCCTCGCCGCGGCGGCACAGCTCGACATACAGCCGGTCACCAAACAGCGCCTGCAGACGGTCGCAATAGCTGTTGGCTGCATCGCCCTGCCCGGCCGCGAGCAGACGCACCAGCGCGCCCTCGCCGCCTGCGGTGAGAGCGATCACGCCCTCGGTGCGGCCCTCCAGCCGCTCGAACGGCACGTGCGCAGGAAGTTCGAGCGGACGATCGAGATGCGCATTCGACACCAGATCGCACAGATTGTCATAGCCGGTGGCGTTCTGCGCATAGAGCGCCAGCCAGTCGAGCACCGGAACGGAACCTGCGACGTCGGGGCGGGCAACACACAGCAGGGTGCCGATGACGGGCTGGATGCCGGTATCGAAACAGCCATCGGCAAACTGCATGCCGGCATAGAGCCCGTTGCGATCGGCCAGCGCAATCGCGGGGAAACCGCGCGCATGCGCGGTCTTGGAGATCGCCTTGGGCTCGATCGCGCCTTCCAGCATGGTGTAGGCCGAGAAGACGCGGAGCGGAACAAAGGGTTCATAGGCCATGCGAAAACTCTATCGCCTGTGCCGCGATTCTGGGAAGCGGCATCACTCGCCGGTGGATAAATCCTGCGCCGCAATTTTGCGCCGCACATCGCGCACCGTCGACCAGATGCCGTAGAGGATCAGCGCGCCGAGGAAGAACCAGACCCATAGCGGGATATCCTTGCCGACCACCGCGAGATAGACATAGGCCGAGACGAAACACGCACCCGCACACATCACCGGCAGCAGCGTCGGCTTGCCCGCGCGCGCATTGCGCACCAGCCAGGCGATGCTGGCCAGGAACAGCGGGATCGCGCCGACATAGATCGATGCGAAGAGCCACGGATTGACGCCATATTGCGCCCCCAGTTCGTTCGCCCAGGTGCTGATGGCTTCGATCATGTGCTTGTATCCCGCTGACGTGGCGAATCGCCCGCATCATCATAGCGGTTCTCCGGCAAAAGCCAGAGAACGACCAATGTTCGCTGTGACGCTGGCTGCCGTTACAGCAGCTTTTCGATATCCGCCTTGAGCTGCTCGGGCTTTACCATCGATCCATAGCGCGCGACGACCGTGCCCTTGCGATCGACCAGGAACTTGGTGAAGTTCCACTTGATCGCACGACTGCCCATCAGGCCCGCCTGCTGGCTCTTGAGGTACTTCCACAGCGGATCGGCTTCCTCGCCGTTCACCGCGATCTTCTTGGAAAGTGGAAAGGTGACGTCATAGGTCAGCGAGCAGAAATTCTTGATCTCTTCGGCATCGCCCGGTTCCTGCGCGCCGAACTGGTTGCACGGGAAGCCCAGCACCTCGAACCCGCGATCGCGATAGGCGCGATGCAACTCTTCCAGCCCCTCGTACTGAGGGGTGAAACCGCATTTCGAGGCCGTATTGACGATCAGCAGCACCTGCCCATCATAATCGGACAGTGGCTTGGAACTGCCATCGGGCAGCGGCATCGTGAATTCGAAAACGTTCATGCGATCCTTCCATCGTGCAGGCGGACAACCCGGTCCATGCGTGAGGCCAGTCTTTCGTTATGGGTGGCCACCAATGCCGCGCTGCCCTCTTCCCTTACAAGATGAAGGAACTCCTGGAACACTATGTCTGCGGTCGCCTCGTCCAGATTTCCGGTCGGTTCATCGGCGAGTACGACCTTCGGGCGGTTGGCCAGCGCGCGCGCGACGGCGACCCGCTGCTGCTCGCCGCCCGACAGTTGCGTCGGCCGGTGGTCGAGCCGCTGTGCCAGCCCCAGCCGCGAGAGCAGCTCCGCAGCCCGGTCCGACGCTGCCTCGCGCGTCTGGTCCATGATCAGCTGCGGCAGCATGACGTTCTCGCGCGCGGTGAAATCGGGCAGCAGATGGTGGAACTGATAGATGAAACCCAGCGCCGTCTTGCGCAGCAAGGTGCGGCCGTTGCTGTTTAGCTGCGACGCCTCTTGCCCAGCGATCCGGATCGACCCGGTAAAGCCGCCTTCGAGCAGGCCGACCGCCTGCAGCATCGTTGACTTGCCCGAACCCGATGGTCCCAGCAGGCCGACAATCTCGCCCGGCTGCACCGCCAGATCGACGCCCTTGAGCACATCGATGGTGACCCCGCCCTGCGCAAAGCTGCGGCAGACATCGGTGAGATGGATGACGGCATCACTCATAGCGCAACACCTGCACCGGATCGGTCGAGGACGCCTTGAGCGCCGGATAGAGCGTCGCCAGGAAGCTGAAGATCATCGCCATCGCCGCGATACCCAGCACCTCGACCGGATCGGTCCGGCTGGGCAGTTCGGTGAGGAAGCGGATCGACGGGTCCCACAGTTCCTGCCCGGTCACCATCTGCACGAACAGGACGATGCTCTGGCGGAAATAGAGGAACACAAAGCCCAGCCCCAGCCCCGCCAGCGTGCCCAATGATCCGATGATCAGCCCGACAGTGATGAAGATCTTGAGCAGGGATTTGCGACTTGCCCCCATCGTGCGCAGGATGGCGATGTCGCGGGTCTTGGCGCGCACCAGCATGATCAGCGACGACAATATGTTGAACACCGCGACCAAGATGATGATCGACAGCACGATGAACATCGCCACCCGCTCGACCGCCAGCGCCTCGAACAGCGAGGCGTTGATCGTGCGCCAATCCGAGACGATCGCCTGACCGCGCACCCGTTCTTCGAGCGGCGCCAGGATCTCGCGAACCTGATCGGCATCGCGCGTGGTCACCTCGATCATGCCGACCTCATCGCCGAGCAGCAGCAGCAGCTGCGCATCGCGCATCGGCATGATGACGAACGCCTTGTCATAGTCATAGACGCCGATCTCGACGATCGCTGCCACCTGGTAAAGGATTTCGCGCGGCACCGTGCCGAACGGCGTCGATCGGCCTGCCGGGTTGATGATGGTGATGCTGTCGCCGATGCGGACGCCCAGGTTCTGCGCCAGCCGCGATCCGATCGCGACCTTGGACGCACCCGCCTTGAGCGCGCTCACCGAACCGAGCACGGTCTTGTCTTTCAATGCGGCAATGTCGGGCGCATCGGTGCCGCGCACCAGGATCGCCTCGACCCGTCCTTCGTAATTGACCAGCAACGGCTGCTCGATCAGCGGCGATGCGGCGACGACGCCATCCATCTTGCGTGTCTCGGCAAGGATTTCCTGCCAGTTCTTCAACCGTCCGCCATAGCCCTGCACCACCGCATGGCCGTTCAATCCGACGATCTTGTCGAGCAACTCGGCGCGAAAGCCGTTCATCACGCTCATCACGATGACCAGAGCGGCGACGCCCAACATCACCGCGATCAGGCTGATGCCCGCGACGAGAAAGATGAACGCCTCGCCGCGCCCCGGCAGCAGATAGCGTTTGGCGATCGTCCATTCAAAAGTGGACAGCATGGAGAGAGGACCGGACCTTTCGGGTGGCATAAGGCTGGGGGTTCAGCATGCGCGTGCAGCCTCACGCTCTAGCCAGCGCAAGGTTAACTGACAATGGCCGATAGGGTTCCCTCGCCTGTTGCATTTACAACACAGAAAGGATCAAAAATGACGCTACGCCGCGAAACACCCTAGCGTCGGAGGCCGCGTTACGGAATCATGACAACGCGGATCAAGCGGCTACGGCCATGGGTTCGGGGATAGTTTCCGCCGGTTTGGGGAAAGCGGCGGTTACCAGGGTCCATCAGTTGCGAGCGAGGCGGCAACGCCATCAGCGCGCGAACTGGACCTGATAAAGAGCGTCCGGGTCTTGGGGGCCGGACGCTCTTTTTTCGTCTGTCGCAGACGTGATTGGGCTCCCCGATTGGGGCAAATTTTCCATCTTGAAACCGCTTCGCGATATCCTAAATTTACGATGTGAGCCACGCCAATCGGGTGGTTCACTGTTACCGGAGCGCCACAGCTGTGGGCTCCAAACCTATGAAATCGCTTATATAAAGGATTTTGAAGATGAACCGTTTCGACTTCACCCCCTATCGCCGCACCACCGTTGGCTTCGACCGGCTTTTCGACTTGCTGGAGAACCAGGCCCGGGCTGCCCAAGGCGATAACTATCCGCCCTTCAACATCGAACGCAGCAGCGACGACGCCTATCGCGTGACCATCGCGGTCGCCGGTTTCAAGGCCGACGAGCTCGACATTACCGCCCAGCAGAACCTGCTGGTCGTGTCGGGTCGCAAGGCCGCCGAGACCGAATCGCGCGGCAACTTCCTGCACATGGGAATCGCCAACCGCAATTTCGAGCGCCGCTTCGAGCTGGCCGACTTCGTGCGGGTGAGCGATGCCGGACTGGAAGACGGCCTGCTGACGATCGATCTGGTGCGCGAAATCCCCGAGGCTATGAAGCCGAAGAAGATCTCGATCAGCGGCACGCCGAAGCTTTCGGTGGTCGAAGGCGCCGCGAAGGACGAGGACGACAGCAAGGCGGCCTGACGGCTGCACTGTTGTTCTCCAAGGGATAGCAAGATGAACGGGGTGGGTCGGCAACGGCCCACCCTTTTTCGTGGTCAATTTCTCCCCTCCCGCAAGCGGGAGGGGAGAGAAATGCGTAGCCCCCGAAACAGAAGAGGGCGGACCCTTCCGGATCCGCCCTCCGCGCCCGCTCTGGACGCTGCTTTTTCCGGTGGCGGGATTGGCCGGGTCGCATTTACCGCACCCTCCGCCGGAAAAAATGGGAAACTGGTGACCCCGCGCCGCCAGGGGCGCGGGGTTTTCTCCGGGGCCAGGTTCGGCCGGGTCGCATTAACCTTGCCCAACCCCGGAAAACTGAAAAACGTGTGTCGCGGCTCAGGCGGCCTCGGATATCTCCAGCAATGTCTCGCGGTCGATAATCTTCACCCTGCCCTGCTCCAGCTCGATCAACCCGGCATCGGACCAGGCCGACAGTTGCCGATTAATCTGTTCTCGTGACAATCCCGCGAACGTGCCCAACTCACTCTGGCTCAGGTCCAGTTTCAGCTTGCCCTCGTTCGCTCCCGAAACCATCAGGCGCAGCAGATAGCGCGCCAGCCTGGGCCCGGATGTGAAGGCACGGTCCGCCTCGATCACGTCGTTGGCCTGACGCAGCCTTTTGGCCATCACCCGCAGCATCCGCCGCGGCATCGCCACGTGACGCTCGGCAATTTCCTCGAAGGCTGGCCGCGACAGCGACAATGCCGTCAGTTCGGTCAGTGCCTCGATCGAAGCTGTGCGGGGTCCGCCGTCCAGAAACGCGATCTCGCCGATGACATAGCCCGGTTCCGCATAATCGAGCACGATCTCGTGCCCGTTGCTCGCCACCATGCTCACCCGGGCAAAGCCGGTGAGGATGATCAGCAGGTTGTCGCCATCATCGCCCTGCCCCATCAGCTCCTGCCCCTTGCGGTAGCGGACAAAATGGCCGCGCAGGATGATGTCGGACAGCTCGTCAGTTTCGCAATCTGCAAACAGGCTGTGGCTGGCCAACAATTCGGCTAGCTCGTTCGCGTGCATGATCGCCCCCTATCCCTTCCTTTCTGTCGGCATTGGCCCCGCCTGAGCAATTTTGCTTCAGCCGCCCCATGCCTGCCGACAGATGTGTATTTCCACGAATCGCTTTACGCCGGTGTGCGCCAGCGCACAACAATGTCACTTAGAGTAAATTTCTGCTGAGATGATGTGGTAAATTGGGGCACAACGCCGGAAAATCGCGGCAAAACGCACGCTTAGCCGGACAAGGTTAACCCCTGGACGCCAAACCGCGCCTGGCCGTTAACCCCCAAAAAAAGGGGATGAACCGCCCCGATCGGGGGCGGCATGCGCAGCTTGTGGTTAGACCAGCCGGCTTTGCGCGACAGCGGCTTCGATGAAGCTCGCGAACAGCGGGTGCGGATCGAACGGCTTGCTCTTGAGCTCGGGGTGATATTGCACACCGACGAACCAGCTGTGGTCCGGCCGCTCGACGATTTCGGGAAGCACGCCATCGGGCGACATGCCTGAGAACACAAGGCCGCCCTTTTCCAGCCGCTCGTGATAGGCGGTGTTGACCTCGTAGCGATGCCGATGGCGCTCGCTGATCGTGTCGCTGCCGTAGATGCCGCGCACCCGGCTGTTGCCCGAGAGCTTCGCTGGAAACGCACCCAGCCGCATCGTGCCGCCCAGATCGCCCTCGGCGCTGCGCTTCTGCAGGCCCGATTCGCCCATCCATTCGGTGATCAGACCAACAATCGGTTCGGCGGTTTCGCCAAATTCGGTGGTCGATGCAGCGGTGATGCCCGACGTGTTGCGCGCCGCTTCGATGCAGGCCATCTGCATGCCCAGGCAAATGCCGAAGAACGGCACATTGCGTTCGCGTGCAAAGCGGACAGAGAGGATCTTGCCCTCGCTGCCACGCTCGCCAAAGCCGCCGGGAACCAGGATGCCGTGCATCGGCTCGAGCACTGCGGCGAGTTCGTCGTCGGGCAGCTTTTCGAACAGCTCGGCATCGAGCCATTTGACGTGAACCTTGACGCGGTTGGCCAGGCCGCCATGCACCAGGGCCTCGTGCAGCGACTTGTACGCATCCTGCAGGCCGACATATTTGCCGACCACGCCGATCGTCACTTCGCCTTCGGGATGCTCGTGGCGCTCCATGATGTCGTGCCAGCGCGACAGATTGGGCGCAGGCGCGTCCTCGATGCCGAAGGCGCGCAGGACTTCGCGATCGAGCCCTTCGGCATGATACTGGGTCGGCACGGCATAGATGCTCTTGGCATCGAGCGCAGGGATCACCGCTTCCTTGCGCACGTTGCAGAACTGGGCGATTTTCGCGCGGTCCGATTCGGGCAGCGGATGTTCGCAGCGGCACAGCAGGATGTCGGGCTGGATGCCCAGCGACGTCAGCTCGCGCACGCTGTGCTGCGTCGGCTTGGTCTTCAGCTCGCCGGCGGCCGCAATATAGGGCACCAGGGTCACGTGAACGAACACGGTGTTGGCGCGGCCGATCTCGTTGCGCAGCTGGCGGATCGCCTCGATGAACGGCAGGCTTTCAATATCGCCGACAGTGCCGCCGATCTCGCACAGCACGAAATCGAGATCGTCGGTCTCGGCCTGCGCGAATTCCTTGATTGCATCGGTGACGTGCGGAATGACCTGCACGGTCGCGCCGAGATAATCACCGCGCCGCTCGCGCTGGATGATCGTCTGGTAGATGCGTCCCGAGGTCACGTTGTCCGACTGGCGCGCCGACACGCCGGTGAAGCGTTCGTAATGGCCAAGGTCGAGGTCGGTCTCCGCGCCATCATCGGTCACATAGACTTCGCCATGCTGATAGGGCGACATCGTGCCCGGATCGACGTTGAGATAGGGGTCGAACTTGCGGATGCGCACGCTGAAGCCGCGCGCCTGCAACAATGCGCCGAGGCTCGCAGCCATGAGGCCCTTGCCGAGCGAAGAAACCACGCCGCCGGTGATGAAAATATATCGCGCCATGGGACCAACTCGTTAGCCGTTCACGCGCAAGGCTGACAAGCGCGCGAATCCGCCGGGAAAACAAAAAACTGTGAACAGGCCGCAAGGCAGCGACCGGCAAGCTCAGTTGGTGGCAGGAGCCTCACCAGCAGGAGCAGCCGCTTCGCCAGCAGGCGCCGCAGGAGCAGGAGCCTGCGCTGCCGGAGCCTGGGTTTGCGCACCGGCGGCCGAAAGCGGATCGCCCGATGCGGGCATGCCGGGCGTGGCCGTGCCAGGCGCGGTCAGCGGATCGGTGATCGGCGCTGCAGCACCGCGCTGCAGCGAGGTATCGATATCGCCGGTCGAATGCATGTTCGCCGCCATCACCGCCAGCACCACGCTGAGAAGCACGAACAGGCTCGCCAGAATCGCCGTCGTCCGGGTGAGCAGGTCACCTGCGCCACGCGCCGACATCAGGCCGTTGGGGCTGCCCCCCACGCCCAGCGCGCCGCCTTCGGAACGCTGCATCAGGATGACACCCACCAGAGCCGCAGCAATCAGCGTCTGCACGATGGTGATGAACAGGAAAATCGACGACATGTATGGTCAGACCCAGCAATAAGACTTCAAGTTGCGGCGCACATAGCGATTGCGCCCCGCCAGCGCAACCGGCGCGGTGGAACGCTGATCGCCTGGCCGCAGGGGTGGCTCAGCGCGGCGCCGCCTCGATGATCGGCACGAACGTCTCCGCCTTCAGGCTGGCCCCGCCGACCAAGGCCCCGCCGACATCGGCCAGCGCCAGGATTTCGGCGGCATTGCCCGCGTTGACCGAGCCGCCATACAGGATGCGCACGCCCTTGCCCGCCTCGCCGAGCTTTTCCACCAAAGTCGCGCGCAACGCAGCGTGCATCGCGGCAATATCGTCCGACACCGGAACCCGGCCCGTGCCGATCGCCCAGACGGGTTCGTAGGCGACCGACAGCCAGTCGCCCGTCGCAGAGGCAGGCAAGGATGCCGCCAGCTGCGCGGTGACGATAGGAATGGCATTGCCGGAGTCGCGTTCCTCCAGCGTCTCGCCGACGCACAGGATCGCGCCCATGCCCGCCGCATGCAGGGCCTCGGCCTTGGCATTGACGTCCGCATCGGCCTCGCCCTGATCGGCGCGGCGTTCGGAATGGCCGATGATCGAATAGGTCGCGCCTGCATCGCGGATCATCGCCGCAGACAGATTTCCGGTATGTGCGCCTGACGCCTTGGCATGGCAATCCTGCGCGCCGATCCGAACGGGCCCAGCGGCCCCTGCGAACGCGGCGATCAGCGTGGCGGGCGGGCAGATGCCGACGTCGACGCCGACATTGGCGGCCGCTGCATCGGCGATCGCGCGCAACACCGCGACATCGGCCGCGCAGCCATTCATCTTCCAATTGCCCACGATATACGATGTAAGCTGCGCCATGCCGGTCTTATCCCCTTGCCTTATGGTCCTGTTGAGCGGGCGGCTAGCAAATCGCACGCAGCTTGACCAGCCATGGCCGAGACCGCGTTTTGCAAGGGTTGAAGCGGGCGGCAAAGCCCCCTAAAGCCAGCCCGCGTTTTCACGAGGCACTGGCCGCTTTCGGGTCGGGGCTGCATTGCGGACTTTTCGATGATCAGCTTTATCCGTTCCTTCTTCCAGTCCAAGATCGGCCTTGCCGTCAGTTTCATCTTCCTGGCGCTGATCGCGGTGGCCTTTGCCGCATCGGACGTCACCGGCGGCGCGACCTTTGGCGGTGTCGGCAGCGAGGCCGTGGCGGAAATCAGCGGCGAAGACATCGGCACCGGCGAGTTTTCGACCACGGTGACCAACGCCTTTGGCCAGGTCCGCCAGCAGAACCCGCAGCTCGACATGGCCGCGTTCGATGCCCAGGGCGGCATCGACGGCATCCTGGAACAGATGATCGGCAGCTATGCCGCCGCATCCTTTGCCGACAGCATCGGCCTGGGCGCCAGCAAGCGGCTGGTCGACAGCGAGATCGCCGGGATCCAGGCGTTCAAGGGTGCTGATGGCCGCTTCGACGAGACGCTGTTCCGCAACGCTCTGGCGCAGCAGGGCCTGACCGAAGCTCGGGTCCGCACGGACATCCAGCGCGGGCTGCTGAGCGATCAGCTGAGCATCCCGGCGACCTTCGGCGCCAAGCTGTCGCAGCAGATGGCGCTGCCTTATGCGGGGCTGATCCTCGAAGGCCGCGAAGGCCAGATCGCCTTCGTTCCGTCGGCTACCTTTGCGCCCAAGGCGGCGCCGACCCAGGCCCAGCTTCAGGCGTTTCTCACCAAGAATGCCGCGCGCTACCGCGTGCCCGAACGGCGCGTGCTGCGCTATGCGATCTTCATCACCGATCGTTTCCGCGACCAGGTCAAGGTCAGCGATGCCGAGATTGCCGCGCTCTACAAGAAGCGTTCGGCCGAGTTCGCCGCGTCCGAAAAGCGTGATGTCGAGCAGGTGATCGTCCCCACCGAGGCGGCGGCCAAGGCGATTGCGGCAAAGATCAATGGCGGCGCCAGCATGGCCGCTGCTGCCAAGGACGCGGGGCTTGAGCCTGTCGACCTGGGCCTGCAGTCGAAGGATGATCTGACCAAGGCTGCCTCGCCTGCAGTCGCGAATGCGGTGTTCGCTGCCGCATCGGGCAAGGTGGCCACGCCTGCACGCTCGCCGCTGGGCTGGCATGTGGTGCGGATCGACAGCATCGCCGCGATTGCCGGACGCAGCCTCGCGCAGGTCCGCAACGTGCTGGAGAACGAGATCGCGCAGGACAAGCTGCGCCAGACCGTGTCTGATTTCACCGCGAACCTCGAAGACCGCATCGCCGATGGCGCTTCGCTCGCCGATATCGCCAAGGATGAAGGCCTGACGCTGCAGGTCAGCCCCGAGCTGCTCGCCAATGGCAAGTCGCCGACCCAGCCTGATTTCGCCCCCATCGGCGCGTATCAGGCGATGCTGCCGATCGCCTTCGGGCTGGAGGAAGATGCAGGTCCGCAGCTGGTCGAGGTTCAGCAGGGCAAGGAATTTGCCGTGTTCGAGGTGCAGGAGATCAAGCGCGCCGCACCGCCGCCGCTCGCCAGCATCCGCGATCGCATCGCGCGCGACTGGGCGCTGGCGCAGGGCCTGTCCGCTGCCAAGACGCTGGCAGACAGCATCGCCAAGGCGCGCACTCCGGCAGCACTCGCCAAGGCAGTCAGCAGCGCGTCGGTTCCGCTGCCCGGCATCGAGAACATCGCCACCAATCGCCAGACGATCATGCAGCAGCAGGGCCGCGTCCCGCCGCCGGTAGCACTGCTGTTCAGCATGGCCGAAGGCACCACCAAGGTTCTCGAAGGCCCTGACCGGACCGGCTGGTTCGTCGTCCATCTGACCAAGATCAACCGCGGCGATGCCAGCAAGGTGCCCCAGCTGCTCGCCCTCACCCAGACCCAGCTGGGCCAGGTGGTGGCCGACGAATATGGCCAGCAGCTGATCGCGGCGATGAAGGCCGATGCCAAGGTGCAGCGCAATCCCAAGGCGATCAAGCGCGTCAAGGACCAGCTCACCGGCCGCAATCAGGAAAATTGATGTCCGGGGCGGCCAGCCACAATCGGGCCGAGGCGGCGGGTGCGCTGGCTCAGGGCCATTCGACGCTGATCTGGCGGCGGCGCATCGCCGATACCGAAACCCCGGTGTCGGCCGCGCTGAAGCTGATCGAGCCCGAACGCGGCGATTTCCTGCTCGAATCGGTTGAGGGCGGCGAAACCCGCGCGCGGCATAGCTTTGTCGGGCTCGCACCCGATCTGGTGTTCCGCGCCTCGGGCAATGATGCCCAGATCAACGCCCGCTGGACCAGCGACCGCAGCGCCTTCGAACCTTGCGAGGCCGGGTCGCTCGATGCGCTGCGCGCGCTCGCCGGCCAGTGCCGGATGGAGGTTCCGCCCGAGCTGCCCCGCGCGCTGGCGTTTCTCGTCGGCTATTTCGGCTATGAGACCATCGGCCTGGTCGAAAAGCTGCCGCGGGCGCCGCAGTCCGATCTGGCCTTGCCCGACATGCTGTTCGTGCGGCCGACGGTGCTGCTGATCTTCGATCGGCTGAAGGACGAGCTGTTCCTGATTGCGCCGATCTGGGCTGGCGATATCGACGCCGACAAGGCGATCGCCGCGGCCGAAGAACGGCTCGATGCGGCCGAGCGCGCGCTGCAGGCGCCGCTTCCCGCACCGGTGCGCGATGCCTCGCTCGATCCCGAAACCTTGGTCCCGCATCCCACGCTGCCGCCGGGCCGCTATGGCGAAATGGTGCTCAAGGCCAAGGATTATATCGAGGCGGGCGATGTCTTTCAGGTGGTGCTGGCGCAGCGCTTCACCGCGCCGTTCACGCTGCCGCCGATCGAGCTCTACCGCGCGCTGCGCCGCGTAAACCCCTCGCCGTTCCTCTATTTCCTCGATCTGCCGGGCCTCGCGCTGATCGGATCGAGCCCGGAAATCCTCGTGCGGGTGCGCGATGGCGAGGTCACCATCCGCCCGATCGCCGGTACCCGCCCGCGCGGCAAGACCCCGGCGGAAGACATCGAGAACCGCACCAGCCTGCTCGCCGATCCCAAGGAGCTGGCCGAGCACCAGATGCTGCTTGATCTGGGCCGCAACGATGTCGGCCGCGTCGCCAAGGCGGGCACGGTGCGCGTCACCGACAGCTTCACCGTCGAACAGTACAGCCATGTGATGCACATCGTCAGCAATGTCGTGGGCGAACTGGTGGATGATCGCGATGCCATCGACGCGCTGTTTGCCGGTTTCCCCGCAGGCACCGTTAGCGGCGCGCCCAAGGTGCGCGCGTGCGAGGTCATCGCCTCATTGGAGCCCGAAACGCGCGGCGCCTATGCTGGCGGCGTCGGCTATTTCGCGCCCGATGGCTCGGTCGACAGCTGCATCGTGCTGCGCACCGCGATCGTCCGCGACGGCACGATGCACGTGCAGGCCGGCGCGGGCATCGTCGCCGACAGCGTGCCCGAATATGAACAGCGCGAATGCGAAGCCAAGGCCGGCGCCCTCTTCGCCGCCGCCCGCGAGGCCCTGCGCCTCGCCACAGAAACGGGATACGGACAGTGATCCTCGTCATCGATAACTACGACAGCTTTACCTACAACCTCGTCCATTATCTGATGGAGCTGGGCGCGGATGTCCGCGTGGAACGCAATGATGCGCTCACCGCGCGCGAGGCGCTGGCGACCAATGCGCAGGCGTTTCTGATCTCGCCGGGTCCATGCACGCCCAACGAGGCGGGAATCTCGCTCGACCTGGTCGCGGCCTGCGCCGATGCGGGCAAACCGCTGCTCGGTGTGTGCCTGGGGCACCAGTCGATCGGCCAGCATTTCGGCGGCGAGGTCATTCGCGGCGGGTTGATGCACGGTAAGACGTCGCCGGTCGAGCATGACGATACCGGGCTGTTCGCGGGCCTCCCCTCGCCGTTCCTCGCCACCCGCTATCATTCGCTCGTGGTGCCCGAAGCCAGCCTGCCGCGCGAGATGATCGTCAACGCCCGCGTTGCCGTAAACGACGG
Source organism: Hydrogenophaga intermedia (assembly GCA_943370475.1). Taxonomy (GTDB): domain Bacteria; phylum Pseudomonadota; class Alphaproteobacteria; order Sphingomonadales; family Sphingomonadaceae; genus Blastomonas. The sequence continues at coordinate 12,499 of CALRRI020000024.1, read as the reverse complement.
CAGTACGCCGCATGTCATGGGCTTCCGGCATGAAAGCCTTCCCATCCACGGCGTGCAGTTCCACCCCGAAAGCATCGCGACCGAGCACGGCCACCGGATGCTCGCCAACTTCCTGGAAATCGCCGGGCTCGAGGTGAAACCAATGCGCGCGGATCTGCTGGCATGACCCAGCTGCCCGATACTGCGCATCCGCTGTCGCGCGATGCCGCCGCAGACGCCTTTGCCGCGATCCTCGACGGCACGGTCAGCGATGAGGCGATCGCCGAGTTCCTCGTCGCCCTTTCAGATCGCGGCGAGACCGCCATCGAGATCGCTGCGGCGGCGCAAGGCTTGCGCGACCGGATGATCCCGATCGCAGCGCCCGCAGGCGCGATCGACGTCTGCGGTACCGGCGGCGACGGGCACCACAGCCTCAATGTCTCGACCGCCGTATCGCTGGTGGTCGCGGCCTGCGATGTGCCGGTTGCCAAGCATGGCAACCGCGCCGCCTCGTCCAAGGCGGGCGCAGCCGATACGCTCGAGGCCTTGGGGCTCGACATGGCCGCTGCCGGGGCGTCAGCGGAACAATCGCTCGCCGAGATCGGCATCTGCTTCCTGTTCGCGGTCAACCACCACCCCGCGATGCGCCGTATCCAGCCGATCCGCCAGAAGATCGGCAAGCGCACCATCTTCAACCTGATGGGTCCGCTCGCCAATCCGGCGCGGGTCAAGCGCCAGCTGATCGGCATCGCGCGCCCGGGCTATGTCCATGTCTATGCCGAGGCGCTCGAGATGCTCGGCACCGAGCATTCGCTGATCGTCTCGGGCGACGAAGGGCTCGACGAGCTGTCGCTGGCAGGCGGCAACGAGGTCGCCGATATCGGCAGCGATGGCGTGATCATGAAGCGCTGGTCGGCCAAGGACGCAGGGTTGCCGTATCACCCGATCGAAGCGATCCGCGGCGGCGATGCCGCGTTCAACGCTGCCGCACTGCGCCGCCTGCTGCAGGGCGAGGCCGGGCCGTATCGCGATGCGGTGCTGCTCAATGCCGCCGCTGCGCTGCTGATCGCGGGCGAGGTCGAAAGCCTGGCCGAAGGGGCGGAAGAAGCCGCAGAGGCGCTCGACAAGGGCCTCGCCAATGCGCTGCTCAACTGCTGGATAGAGTTTACGAAGGCCGCCGCATGAACAAGCTGGAAGAAATCTGCTCGGTCAAGATGATCGAGGTCGAACGGCGCAAGGGCCTCGCCTCGCTCGCCGAGCTGGAACGGCGTGCGGCATCGGCCAGCGCACCGCGCGGGTTTGCGCGGGCGCTCGTCGAAAAGTCGCAAACCGGTTTCGGCCTGATCGCCGAGATCAAGCGCGCCAGCCCCTCCAAGGGCCTGATCCGCGCCGATTTCGATCCGCCTGCGCACGCTGCCGCCTATCAGGCGGGCGGCGCTGCGTGCCTGTCCGTCCTCACCGATGTGCCCTATTTCCAAGGGCATGACGATTTCCTCGTCGCCGCGCGCGCCGCGTGCGACCTGCCCTGCCTGCGCAAGGACTTCATGGTCGATGTCTGGCAGGTGGCCGAAAGCCGCGCGCTGGGCGCCGATGCGGTGCTGATCATCGTCGCAGCCCTCGACGATGCGACCATGACCGATATCGAGACCGCCGCGCTGGATCTGGGCATGGACGTGCTGATCGAGGTGCATGACGAAAGCGAACTCGAACGCGCGCTGAAGCTGCGTTCGCCGCTGATCGGCGTCAACAACCGCGATCTGCGCAGTTTCGAGACCGATATCGCCACCACCGAGCGGCTGGTCGCGATGATCCCCGAAGGCTATATCGCGGTGTCGGAAAGCGGCATCTACACGCATGACGATTGCCAGCGGCTGAGCCAGCACGGCGTGCGCAGCTTCCTGGTCGGGGAATCGCTGATGCGGCAGGACGATATCACCCAGGCCACCCGCCTGCTGCTCACCGGGTCGGCAACCTGATGAGCGACCTCACCCATCTCGATGCTTCGGGCGCGGCGCATATGGTGGATGTGTCCGCCAAGCCAGACACGGTGCGCGAGGGGGTGGCCGAGGGTTCGATCAGCATGGCCCCGGAGATGATCGCCGCAATCCGCGCGGGCGACATCAAGAAGGGCGACGTGCTGGGGACCGCGCGCATCGCGGGGATCATGGCGGCCAAGCAGACCAGCAACCTCATTCCGTTGTGCCATCCGCTGCCGATCAGCAGCGTGAAGATCGATTTCGAATACACTGACACCGGCGTCCGCGTCGAAACGCGCGTGCGCACCTCGGGCAAGACCGGGGTGGAGATGGAGGCGCTGACCGCCGCCAGCGTCGCTCTGCTGACGATCTACGACATGGCCAAGGCGATGGACAAGGGCATGGTCATCGGCCCTGTCCGGCTGCTCGCCAAGAGCGGCGGCAAGTCGGGCGACTGGACCGCGCCCTGATGGCCGGCGGCGGGCTGATCTCGCTCGACGAGGCCCGCACGCGCCTGCTGGCGCTTGCCACCGCCCGGTCCGCGATCACACTGCCGCTGCATGAGACCACCGGACTGGTGCTTGCCCAGCCGCTGACATCGCGGCGCAACCAGCCGGCGGCCGATCTGTCGGCGATGGATGGCTATGCCGTGCGCGGCGCCAACCTCCCCGGCCCGTGGTACGTGATCGGCGAGAGCGCGGCGGGCAGACCCTTTGCAGGCGCCATCGGCCCCGGCGAGGCTGCACGGATTTCCACCGGCGCGATGATCCCCGATGGCGCGGACTGCGTCGTCGTGCAGGAAGATGTCGCGCGGGCAGGCGAGCATCTGACGCTCACCGGCGATGGTCCAGCGACACCGGGCGCGCATATCCGCCGCGCGGGCCATGACTTTACCGAAGGGACGCCCCTGGCGCAGGCTGGAGCAGTCATCGATGCGCGGCTGATCGCGCTGGCGGCGATGGCGGGCCACGGCACGCTTCCCGTGCATCCGCGCCCCCGCATCGCGATCATCAGCACAGGCGATGAACTCGTGCCGCCGGGCGAACCGCTGCCCTCGCCCGCGCATATCCCGGCAAGCAACGGCGTGATGCTGGCATCGATGCTGACTGCATTGCCGGTGGACCTGATCGTCCCGCCGCTGCTGCCCGATGACCGCGCGACCATCGCCGCCGCGCTGGCGAACCATGCCAATGCAGACATCATCGTCACCACCGGCGGCGCATCGGTGGGCGATCACGACCTGATCCAGCCCGCGCTCGCCGACAGCGGCGGATCGGTCGATTTCTGGCGGATCGCGATGCGGCCCGGCAAGCCGGTGATGGTCGGCACCCTGGGCCAGGCGATCGTGTTGGGCCTGCCCGGCAATCCGGTCTCCGCTTATGTCACCGCGCTGCTGCTGTTGTTCCCCTTGGTCCGCAAAATGCTCGGCTATCAGCAGCTTGTGCCGATCATCGCACAGGGCGTCGCAGGAATGCCCTTCCCCGCCAATGGCCAACGGCAGGATTTCGTCCGCGCGCGGATCGAGAGCGGCGCGCTGCACCGGATCGGCAACCAGGACAGCGGTGCACTGTCGGCGCTGCACGCCGCCGACGCCCTGGTGGTCCGCCCGGCGCACGCCCCCGAAGTCCTGCCAGGTGAGGCCATCGACTATATCGCGCTTGATCGACCGGCTTGACACAAGGTCTTGACCTGACCGGCTTTGTTTCGTAATTGTTCCGTATTCGTTCGACCGTCGACCCATCGGCGCAGAAAGGAACATTCCGCATGCTGACCCGCAAACAACATGACCTGATCCGCTTCATCCAGGACCGTCTGGAGGAAAACGGCATTTCACCCTCGTTCGAGGAAATGAAGGAGGCGCTCGACCTCAAGTCGAAGTCGGGCGTGCACCGGCTGGTCAGTGCGCTCGAGGAACGCGGCTTCATCCGCCGCCTGCCCAACCGTGCGCGCGCGCTTGAAATCCTGAAATTGCCTGAGGCCAGCGTCAAGCCGCGCGCCAAGGAACTGGCAGCGGCGTCTGCTGCCAAGGCCAGCGCGGCCAAGAGCAACATTGTCAGCATGGACGCGATGCGCAAGGTTCAGGTGCCCGAAGCTGCCAACAGCAATGTGCTCGAAATCCCGCTGCATGGCCGCATCGCCGCCGGCGCCCCGATCGAGGCGTTCGAGGGCACCGAAATCCTCCCCGTTCCCGCCGCGCTTCTCGGCAGCGGCGAGCATTATGCGCTCGAAGTATCCGGAGACTCGATGGTCGAGGCGGGCATTCTCGACGGCGATTTCGCGCTGATCAAGCGCACCGAATCCGCGCGCGATGGCGAGATAGTGGTGGCTCTTGTGCGCGGCGAGGAAGCCACGCTCAAGTATCTGCGCCGCGAGAACGGCCGCATCCGTCTCGATCCGGCGAACGCAGCCTATGCCCCGCAATATTATGCGCCGCACGAAGTTCAGGTGCAGGGCAAGCTGGCCGGACTGCTGCGCCGCTATCACTGATTTGGCACGCGGGCCTGGCGTCGGTCAGGTCCGCGTCAGCCCCAGTTCCTCGAGCAGCCGCCCCATGTGCTGCTTGAACGGGAAGAAGCCCTTGCGCGCGTGCGGCCAGAAGGTCTCGTCCCAATCGCGTCGAACCGCCGTCAGTTCCCTCCCCTGGTCGCGCAGGTCTGAAGCAGCCTGCGCCAGCGCATCGGCCACTGGACCGACCGGCGCATAAGGCGTGACGATCCGCCGCACACCCGCAGCGCGCGCTGCATCAGCCAGTGTGGCGCCATCCAGACGATTGGCCAGCGACACTGGCACCGGCTTCAGATCACCCAACCGCACCACCGCATCCTGCGCCGCAGCGGAAACGAAGCCCCTCGCCTTGTCACCCCACAGCAGATCGGGGACCGAGGCAACCAGCACCGATCGGATGTCGGCATCGCGCCATAGCGTTCGGTCGGGATTCATGTCCTCGCTCGTCACCAGCAGCATCGCAGGTTCGCCGCGCGGGATCGGTGCGATCTCAGGCAGCGCAGCAGCGGCAGGCAGCGGCGGCTCGGTCAACGGTTCGGCATGCTCGGCCAGTCCCTTGGGTGCAAAGCGGCCATTGGTATAACGCGCGATGTTCTCGGTGGTGGCGAGATAAGTCTTGCCCGCGGTCTGCAGGCCCGCAACCCAGCGCCATGACAGGGTGTTGCTAGCGGCATCGGCGTCGATCAGGTGGCGCAGGAAGAAATCCGCGCCCAGCGCCCAGGGCAGCTTGAGCGTGAAAATCCAGATCGAGGCGAACCACATCCGCGCGTGGTTGTGCAGATAGCCGGTCTCGACCAGCTCGCGCGCCCAGTCGTCGAAGCCTTCGATCCCGGTTCGGCCCTCTTCCGCCTCGGCCAGTCCCTTGGGATAGGTCCAGGTCTCGCGCTGGCGGTCGCGTTCGGTGAGAAACCGCGACCAGACGCCGGGGCGCATCTCGAGCCAGCCCTTCCAATAGGTGCGCCACAGCACCTCCTGGACGTACTTCTCTGCCGCAGCGAGCGAATGCCAGTCGAGCACCGCCGCTGCGACCTCGGCCTCGCTGACCATGCGATAGCGCAGCCAGGGCGAAAGCTGCGACACCGCGGTGGGCGCACCTGGCCCTGGATCGGTGTTGCGGCCGCGCTCATAGTGCGCTCCGGCATGCGGAACGAAGCCGGTGAGCCGGTTCAGCCCAGCGGCGCGGCTCGGCACGAACAGCGCACTCATCGGCTCGCCTTCCCTGCCAGCGCCTGCAAGCGCGGGCGGACCTTCAGGAAGCGCAGGTACAGCGCCTCCAGCGCGCGCAGCACCAGCGCATTGCGCGCCAGCAGCCCCAGCGGGCGTAGCACGGGAATGGCGTGCCACATCGCGGCAAAGGCCGCCGCACCCGAGAGCATCACGCCATTTTCGCGCGCATGGAAACGCGCCAGCAGTTCACCGCGATCGATCGGACAGACGCTCTCGGGCGATGCGACATCCACAAAGAGGATTGCGTCGCGCCGGTCTAGCCTGCGCATCAGGCCGATCTCGCGCAGGCACAAAGGGCAGGCTCCATCGAACCACACCACCACCTGCTCATCCTGTCGCGCCATTGCCCTGCTGCCCCTGTGTACCATCGCAGGGATATAGGATGCGCAGATGTGATTACCACCGGCAGCGCGGCCCGCGCCTTACCGCGCAATCCGCGGACCATCAGCGGCGCAGCTCATAGCTCTGGCGCATCAGGAAGGGCTCGCCCGCCACGCGGGTCATCTTGGTCAGCCGCAGTCGGTCGCCCTGGCGGGTGAGGATCTTGCGCGCGATCACGGCCTTGCCGTTCTCGCTGCCCCGGCCATCGAGCACGATGGTCACGCCCTTGCCGTCCTCGGACCGGCGGGCCTCGACGACACGCCAGGTTTCTTGCGCTGCACCGGCCCTGGCATGGTGGATCGTCAACGTCTGGCCCGATGCATCGAACGACCAGCGTTCGGACGAGCGCACGGTCTTGCCCGGGCCATCATCGAACGTCCAGTCGAGCGCCTGGCCGTCGCTGTGCAGCACCGTGGGCAAAGTCGCGCGGCTGTCCTTGCCGAAGTCGCGATAGTCGAGCGTGCCGGTCCAGTCGCCGGTGATGGCATCGACAGCGAGCGCGGCAGCGTCGGTGACGATGGATGATGCACCGCGCGCGACATCGATCGCGCGGTCGCGTGCTGCCTCGAAATCGGCCAGCGTCGGCACCACCAGGTGATCCGCCTTGACCCCCAGGCCCGGATCGAAGCGACCGATCGCGGTGCGATTCCAGGCTTCGGGGATGCGCACCTTGAGGCCGCTGGCGGGCAGCTTGAGCAGAAAGATGCGCCCCGCCGTTGGTCCTTCAACGCTGCCACCGCTGTCCTCGCCGACGACCTCAGCGCCTGCCTTTTCCTTGAGCTGCGCAATGGCCATCGTGGTGGCCGACCCGATGCGCGGACCGCTGAGGATGGTCAGCCGCCCGCCGAAGCGCATCGCGCCCACCGGCTGCTGCTGCAGCTGCGTATCCTTGTCGGTGACGGTCGCGCCCGCCATCACCGGCTTGCGATCATACCACCCGTCTTCGGTCTTCTCGAACGCCTCCAGCGGGACGTTGAACAGCTTGGCAGGATCACCCCAGGTCTCGACATATTGCGGCAGGTCGCCGTAACGCACCGCCTTGTAGCGCAGCGGCTTGGTCCACACGAACGGTGCGCCGATCAGATAGCGTCCCAGCGCCACCGGCACATCCTCGGAACCGCCGCCGTTGTTGCGCAGGTCGAGGATCAGATGATCGGTACCCGCCTCGCGCATCGCCTCGAAAAATCCGCCGAGGAACGCGCTGGCCTGAACCGGATTGCGATAGTTGACGAACGTGTCGATCTGCAGCCGTGCCAGCTTGCCGTTCATCCGCCAGGTGTTGCTGTTGTAGAAATCACCGCGATATTTCGCCCCCGGCCCGGCAAGCGCGGTCCAGTCCGCAAACGCGATAGGATCGAGAGTCGCCGTCTGCGGCTGCAGCGCGCCAACCGGCTTCCATTGAATTGTCCAGGATGCTGGAAAGCCGAACAGCGAGGGGTAGAATTCGTTGAAGTCATCGCCGGCAAGGTCGCTGTCGTCGCCGAGCTTGGCGGCGATGGCGTGATCAGTCGCGCCGTCATAGGACACCATCGCCGACAGCTGCAGCAACAGCTGAGGCACGGGCATGCCGTTGATCTCGAGGATCTCGCTGCCCCTGGGCGGCGCGCCCGGCTGCCCGTCGTTCGACTGGACGATCATCCGCCCCTCGATCAGCCGGAAGCGCAACGGCAAGTGGGTGGCATTCGTCCGGCGGAAGGCCGACAGCGCGTCCGACATCTCCGCCTTGCTGTGGTCGCAGTGAATCGTCGCCAGCATCCGCGCGATTTCTGCATGCAGCGCTAGCTCGGTGATCGGCCGCGATGCCGCCGCTTCCAGCCGGGCGAAGGCTGCGTCGATCTGCGCCTTGGGGGTATAGCGATACAGACCCGGGTGCACCGTCTCGAGCGCGCGGCGCAGCAGTGCAACGTCCCTGGTGGCATCCTCGGCGCTGATCTGTCGCGGCGTGTAGAGCGGGCTGGCGACACTGGCCCCTGGAGCCGAACCGGGGGCGGCAGGGGCAGCCAGCGCGGGCGCAGCCAGACAGATCAACGAGGTGGTGGCGGCAAGAATCAGGCTACGCATTGGGGATCACTCCAGCAGGGGACAACGCGCTCCCTCTGCCCGCCATCGACTGGCTCTGCGCCTCAAATGCTTAGTCCGCCTCGTTTTTTTGTGATTTGAGACGCCATGCGCTGGGGCTCATCCCCGCCAGATCGCGAAACGCGCGGTTGAAGCTGGCCTTGGAATTGAACCCCGCCTCGAACGCCAGCGTCAGCAGGTCGCGACTTTCGCCGCTGCTGGCGAGCATCCGCTGGACCTCCTCGACACGGTAGCGGTTGACGACCGCATTGAAATTCTCGCCCGAAGCCGCGCCAAGCCCGCGCGACAGATAGCTGGTGTTGGTGCCCAGAATGCGGGCGAGCGCGGACAGAGTCAGATCGGGATCGCGCCAGAGCTGCTCCGCCTTGATCCGCGCGAGCCAGAGCGCGCCTTGCGCGGTCCAGTCCTTACCCGGTGGCGGCGGTTCGGGGGCGGCGGCAGGCGGCACTGGCAAAGGGAAATCGGTCGCGGCATAGCGCCAACCCGCGGTGCCGAGGTACAGAACGAGCGCGGCAAAGATCAGATAGAGCGCGAATTGGTCGGCATAATCGCGTGCGGGGTCGAGCGCCTTGGCCAGCATGAACCCCGCCCAGATGATCGCCACGCCGAGCAATGCGACCAGGAAATTGCGGATCCAGCCGGGATCGAAATCGGCGCCATCGGTGCGGTTGTCGTCCAGCCAGCGCCGATACCGACGATAGCGCTGCCAGGATGCCAGGCCATAAGCCGCAAGGCTGACCAGCGTCGCAGTCTCCAGCAGCGGATCGATCAGCGGCGCATGCGCCAGGCTGTTCCAGGCGTTCTTCGTCTCAAGCGGAAACGGAAATACCAGGGCATAAGCCGCAAACTGCAAGGCCACCGGCGCAAAATGGGGCCAGACCTGCTTTGGCGGCTGATCGACCAGGCTCAGGGTGTAGAGATACAGCAAGGGCCCGAACGCCAGCGTGTACGAAAACGGCGCGAAGCTGAGCCATGGCCAGCGGTCGTAGAACCCGGCATAGCCGATGATGAACGGCGTGATCAGCGCCACCATTGCCAGGATCAGCAGCGCAAGCCAGCGGTTGGCGACGCGATTGGCGCGCGAACGCCACAGCAGCCCGGCGAGCAATACCCCCTGCAGGGCGCATATCAGCAACGTGATGCTCATCAGCTCGAAACGGATCATTGCCCGCCCTATGCCGCAGCGCGCCGCGTTAGGAAATACACCTTTCAGGCGTGGATGCCGTCGGCTTGTGGATCACACCGTCGGCACGGTGCCGCCATCGATGATATGCTCTGTTCCGGTGATTGCAGCGGCCCGGTCCGACACCAGAAACGCAATGAGATTGGCGACATCGCCAGGCGTCGCGGGTCGGCCCAACGGTATTCCGCCCAGCGACTGCATAATCATCGCGCGGCCGGCTGCAAGGTCGGTTCCCGCCTGCTCGGCGAGCCTCCGGGCGAGCTCCACCGATGCTTCTGTCTCGATCCAGCCCGGCGACACGCGCAGCACCCTGACACCGCGCGGCGCGACCTCTTTCGACAGGCTCTTGCTGTAGGTCGAGAGCGCTGCCTTGGCAGCGGCATAAGCAGTCGTCGCTTCAGGCAGTGGCAACAGCCGCTGGATCGAGGAGACATGGACCACCACGCCGTCGCCGCGCTCTGCCATCGCCGGGACCAATGCGCGGTCCAGCCGCACCGCCGCCAGCAGGTTGAGCGCCAGCTCGCGCTCCCAGTCGTCATCGCCCAGCGCGGCAAAGCCCCCGCCCGGCGATGAAGACCCGCCCAGCATGTGAACCAGAATGTCGACGCCTCCGAGCCGGGTCCGCGCCGCATCGGCAAGCGCCGCGCAGCCCTGCGCCGTCGTCAGATCGGCGGTCACGAACAGATCATCCGCAAGCCCCTCGGGCGGGTGCCGCGCCACGGTCAGCACTGTAGCGCCCAGCTCGCGCAGCAACGCGACGGTAGCCTTGCCGGCGCCTTTGGTGCCCGAGGTCACCAATGCACGCTTGCCTGCCAGCGATACAAAGCCGGTCATGCCGTGATCTCCAGCGCCGCGATCCTGTCGCCATCGAGATCGAACCTGTAGGTCAGCGGCGCCGGGCTGCCCGGGAAATTGCCGGTCACGACGGCGCGGACCTGCACCAGGCCGTCCATATCGCCGACCTCGAACGGCACGGCGTGGTGGCCGTACTTGCGCTTGGCAGCATGCCACCAGGCTTCGATCTGCGGCAGGCCGCGATAGCTGTTGCCCTCATCACGGACGATCGCATCGGCGGCAAAGGCAGTGGCCAGGGCATTCCGGCTCGTGGACGTGTCGGCATCGAAAAAGCTCTGGATCGGATCGGGCAATTGCATCGCGTGTCTCCTGCAAAATGGCTTGCCGATGATCTAGCGCATCGTCACAATCCCGATAAGTGAGACAGATCGGGATGATTTGATGAAGGAAGCAGCATAATGAGCCATCTGGCGCTGCGCGACTTCGATGCGGTTCTCGCGGTGGCGCGGCGCGGATCGTTTAGAAAGGCGGCGATCGATCTGGGTCTGTCGACGACCGCGCTCAGCCACCTGATCGCACGGATCGAGGCCGAACTTGGCGTCCGGCTGTTCAATCGAACCACGCGCAGCGTCGCGATGACCGATGCCGGGCGGATATTTGTCGAACGGCTGGGCCCCTCGCTGCTGGACATGCGCGAGGCGCTGGCGATTGTCCGATCGCAACGCGAGACACCGGCGGGGACCTTGCGGATCAGCGCCCCTCCGCTCGCGTCGCGGTCCAGGCTCGCGAGCCTGATCATTGACTATGTCGGGCGCTATCCCGACATGCACGTCGATCTGGTGACCGATGGCCGGATGGTCGATATCGTCGCGGAAGGCTTCGATCTGGGGGTCCGCGTCGCCAGCCTCGTCCCCAGCGACATGATCGCGCTGCCGCTGGAGGAGGCGCAGCGCTTTGCCGTCGTCGCATCGCCCGGCTATCTGGCGGCGCACACGCACCCGCTGGTGCCTGCCGATCTGCTCCAGCACCGCTGCATCCGTGTTCGGCTGCCCGATGGCGCGCTGTACCGCTGGCATTTCGAGCGGGGGCCCGACACCGTACAGATCGATGTCAACGGACCGCTGACGCTCGACGAGAGCGCCGTTGCGCGGGCGGCGGTGTTGGCCGGAACCGGTATCGGCTTTTTCTTCGAGCAGGATGTGCTGCCAGATATCGCTGGCGGGCGGCTGGTGCGTCTGCTCGACGACTGGACGCCGCCGTTTCCCGGTCTTTGCCTCTATTATCCCAACCGCCGCCATCCCTCGGCAGGACTTGCCGCATTCTTCGCTCTGGCGCGCGAGAAGGCCAAGGCGAGAGCAGCCGCAACCGACCTCTAATCGCCCAGTATGCTGCAGCGCACCCAGAAAATTTCGCTAGTGCAATATTTCTCTTGCGGGGTCGCAAAAACAATGTTGTTATTCAAAATCAGCTGAGATTCGCGAGTTTGTTATCGTCACGGCGCACCGAGATGGCTTTTTGCCATCGTGTCCGTGTCTCTGAATGAGCGTTTTGTTTTGCACTGCAACATAAAGCAGCCGCTGCGTTTTCTGAGCTGTTGGTCCAATCCCTGAGGGGGGGGGCTGTCAGGCACGCGCAGTCAAGGCTGCTGTCCGGGATTGGATAACCAAAGGCCTGCATTGACTGAATGGGGGCATTTCCAAGTGATAACACGCAGACATATGCTGCACCGCGTCGGTGCGGCAGGGGGCATTGCAGCCGTCGCAGGCGCAATGCAGTCCATGGGGTGGTTTGGCATCGCAAACGCCGCCCCGCTGGCACAGATGCCGGGCAATCTGGGCAATGGCCGCTCCGTGGTGGTGCTGGGCGCAGGGTTTGCCGGGCTGGTCGCGGCCTATGAGCTTGAACAACGCGGGTTTTCGGTGACGGTGCTCGAGGCACGTGGTCGTGTCGGTGGCAAGGCGTGGACGGTGCGCGATGGCGACACCATCGAGATGGTCGGCGAAGAACCGCAGACCGCCCGGTTTTCCGAAGGCCTGTATTTCAACGCGGGTCCGGCCCGTCTGCCGAGTTTCCACCAGGGCGTGCTGGGCTATGCCAAGCGCTTCGGCGTGCCGCTCGAGGTCGAGGTCAACTCCAGCCGCTCGGCCTATCTCGTCAGCCAGAATGGCAGCAAGCTGCGCATGCGCACCGCGATCAACGACATGCGCGGGCACATTTCCGAGCTGCTCGCCAAGGCGGTCAACCAGGGCGCGCTCGATCAGGCGCTAAGCGTCGACGAAAAGGCCAAACTGCTGCCCTTCCTCAAATTCTACGGCGATCTGGAGGGCGAGCACGAATTCAAGGGCACCACGCGATCGGGCTTCGGCACGGGCCC
>CALRRI020000023.1:0-77196 GCA_943370475.1 Hydrogenophaga intermedia | reverse complement strand
CGCATGATGATGGCAATTTTCCGGGCGCTGCTGGGCGCGCTTCTGCTGGGCCTCGCCTTGCCCGCCGCTGCGCAGCCGCTGCAGCGCGGACCCAATAACATTGCCGCATCGCTGGTCGCCGAAAGCGCCGCGCCTGCGCCGGGCAGCACCACCGACCTCGCCTTTGCGATGACCCCGAAAGCCGGCTGGCACGGCTATTGGGAAAATCCGGGCGATGCCGGGCTGGGCATGACTCTCACCTGGACATTGCCCAAGGGCGTGAGTGTCGGCGCGCTTCGCTATCCCGTGCCGCAGACCCTGATCATCGCCGGGCTGATGAACCATGTCTACGAAGGCCCTTATGCGCCTCTGGTGGCGCTGAAGATCGATCCTTCGCTGGCCCCCGGCACCCGCCTGCCGATATCGGTCAAGGCCGACTGGCTGGCCTGTACCGACGAGATTTGCGTGCCCGAAAGCGCGACACTGACCACCAGTCTGACAATCGGAGACGGCGCGGTCAGCCCCGCAAGCCGCAAGCGCTTCGACGACTGGCGCCAGCGGCTGCCCGCGCCCCTGGGCTCGCAGGCGAGCTTTGCGGTGGATGGCAAGATCTTGCGCATCGCGATCCCTTTCCCCGCCGCGGGCGACATCAGCGCCCCGCATTTCTTCGCGCGCACCGAACAGGCCATAAGCTATGGCGCTCCCCAGGCCTTTTTCCGCGATGGCGACCGACTGATCGTCGAGACCCAGGCGAGCGGTGCTGCGCCGCAGGAGATCGCCGGCGTGCTGCGGATCGGGCCGGATCTGGGGCTTGATCTCGTCGCCAGCCCTGGCGCGGTCGCACCCGGCGGCACGCGGATCGAGACCGCGACCGCCGCTGCTCCGCCATCGGGCGATACGCTGGCGCTGCTCGCCACCGCTCTGGGCGGCGCGCTGCTCGGCGGATTGCTGCTCAACATCATGCCCTGCGTCTTCCCGATCCTCAGTTTGAAGGCGATCAGCCTTGCCAAGGCGGGCGGCGATGAACGCGCCGCGCGGCGCGATGCGCTGGCGTACACCGCAGGCATCGTCTCGGTGTGTCTGGCGCTGGGCGGACTGCTGCTGGCGCTGCGCGCAGGCGGCGAACAAATCGGCTGGGCGTTCCAGCTGCAGGACCCGCGCATCATCCTGGCGCTGCTTTTGCTGGTCACCGCGATATCGTTCAACCTCGCAGGCCTGTTCGAATTCGGTAGCATCTCGGCAGGCTCCAGCTTGACCGCCAAGGGCGGCGCATCGGGCTCGTTCTGGACAGGTGCGCTTGCCGCCTTTGTCGCAACGCCGTGCACCGCGCCGTTCATGGCCGCCGCGATGGGCAGCGCGCTGATCCTGCCGGTGCCCGCCGCATTGCTGGTGTTCGCGGGCCTGGGGCTGGGGCTCGCGCTGCCGTTCCTGGCGATCGGCTTCATACCCGCTTTGCGCCGGATGATGCCGCGCCCCGGCGCCTGGATGGCAACCTTCCGCCGGATCATGGCGGTACCGATGTTCCTCACCGCTTTGGCGCTGGTCTGGCTGCTCGGCCAGCAGACGGGCAACACCGGCGTGCTCTGGGGGCTGGCGGCGGCAATGGCTTTGGCGCTGCTGCTGTGGTGGCTGGGCGTGCGGCAGGCGGGCGGCAAGAGCGGCTGGCTTCCGATCGTCCCTGCGCTGGCGAGTGCGGCTGCAGCGATCGTGCTGCTGCCTATGGAAGCCGGCAGTGCGTCAACGGCGCAAGCATCGGCCGATGCCACCTTGCCGACGCAGGCGTTCAGCGAGGCGAAGCTCGCGCAGCTGCGCGGCGCAAACACGCCGGTCTTTGCCTATTTCACCGCCGACTGGTGCATCACCTGCAAGGCCAACGAAGCCGCCGCGATCCAGCGCGAGGACACGGCCGCCGCCTTCAAAAAGGCAGGCGTGGTCGTGCTCGAAGGCGACTGGACCCGGCGCGATGCGGAAATCAGCCGCTATCTCGAAGCGCAGGGCCGGTCAGGCGTGCCGCTCTATGTCTGGTACAGGCCCGGCGGGGAGCCGGTGATCCTGCCGCAGGTGCTGACCGTCGATACGCTGACCGCTTTGGTCAACTGACGTAAGGCTTACTGGCCCGCGCGCTCCAGAACGCCGGGCAGATAGCTTTCGCCCAAGGTGCCGCAATTGTCGGCCAGTTCTTCCAGATCCTTGGCCATCGCATTGCTGTCATCGATCATGGCGACCGCAAACAGCTGCGCCTGCTCTTCCAGTTCGGCCTCGGCCTTCTTGCTGTTGCCGCCCGGCGCCAGCAGCACGGCACCAACCATGAACGCGGTCGCAAGCTCGGTGGCCTCGGCGCTGGTCTTCTTGTCATCCTCGGTCACCGCCGCTGCGGCTGAAAAGAACGCCGCACAGCTCAGAAGCGAGGAATAGCCGTCCTTGTCGGAAAGTCCCGATTGCGCCTGCACGGGCGCAGCCAGCAAAACAGCGCCCAGCGCGCCGGTGACGAGACGGGAAGAAAACGACAGGGCCATCCAGCAATTCCGATCGAAAGGCCCTGATGCGGGCACAAGAAACACGGCGCGACCCGCTCGGTCACACCGTGGCGATATCGGGCGATATTGGCAAGCGATCAGGCGGCGCGGATGGCGTAAATGGCCGGACGATATTTGGGCTCAGGGATTGGATGTCCCTTATCGCGGGCGTAATCCAGCCACATGCCGATCGCGACTTCGGCTTCCGAAATCGCTTCTACCGGCGTCGAACCATGTGCGGAGCACGGCTTGAGATCTGGTACATCCGCGATCCAGCAATTGTCTTCTGAAGACCAGAAAACGTTGATATGATAATGGTGCTGCATCATTCGTCCATCTCTAGGCCCGCGCTTTCGACCATATCAAGAAACTGGGCGACTTGATAGGCCTTGGCATCCTTGCCGATCGGCTGAATTATCAACGGCCGCTCAAGCATGGCGTGCCCATAGACATGATGGCTGCCGTTGGTGCGATGGTGACGGAAGCCGAACGCTTCCAGCAGTCGCACAAAATCGCGAAAGGAAATGACGCCTGCACGGCCTGCAATCAATTGCTGATAGAGTTTGGTTGGCTTGACCATCGGTGCTTCCCCGTAAAGCCAAGTTTATGCGACCCCGCATTGTTTGTCGCTATTTAACGTTTACAGTCGCCCTCAAAACTTCCGCTGCGTCTTCCCGTACCGCATCTTGCGCGTGCCCGGCTTGCCTTCGGTTGCCCGGCCCTTGGGTGATGCGACGCGCTGCTCCACCGGCAGCCCCAGCTCCTCGGCCTCCAGCTTGCGGATTTCGTCGCGCAACCTCCCGGCCTCCTCGAACTCGAGGTCGGCCGCCGCAGCGCGCATCTTCTTCTCGAGCTCCTCGATATAGCCGCGAAGATTGTGGCCGACCATGTGCGGGCGGTTCTCGTCGCCGGTGTCGACCAGCACGCTGTCCTTGCTCGCGACATGCGCGATGATATCGCCGATGTTGCGCTTGATCGTCGTGGGCGTGATGCCATGTTCGGTGTTGTACGCGACCTGTTTCTCGCGCCTGCGATCGGTCTCGTTGAGCGCGCGTTCCATGCTGCCGGTGATGCGGTCGGCATAGAGGATCACGCGCCCCTCGACATTGCGCGCAGCGCGGCCGATCGTCTGGATCAGCGACGTTTCGCTGCGCAGGAAGCCTTCCTTGTCGGCATCGAGGATCGCGACCAGCCCGCATTCGGGAATGTCGAGCCCTTCACGCAGCAGGTTGATGCCGATCAGCACATCGTACACGCCAAGCCTCAGGTCGCGGATCAGCTCGATACGCTCCAATGTCTCGACGTCGGAGTGCATGTAGCGGACCTTGATCCCCGCCTCGTGCATGTACTCGGTCAGATCCTCGGCCATCCGCTTGGTGAGCGTGGTCACCAGCGTGCGATAGCCTTGGGCGGCGACCTTCTTGCACTCGTTGATCAGGTCATCGACCTGCTCTTCGACCGGCTTGATCTCGACCGGCGGATCGATGAGGCCGGTGGGGCGGATGACCTGTTCGGTGAACACGCCGCCGGTCTGCTCCATCTCCCAGTTGCCGGGAGTGGCCGAGACGCTGACGGTCTGCGGGCGCATCGCGTCCCATTCGTTGAAACGCAGCGGGCGATTGTCGATGCAGCTGGGCAGGCGGAAACCATATTCAGCCAAAGTAAGCTTGCGCCGGTGGTCCCCGCGCGCCATCGCACCGATCTGCGGCACTGTCTGGTGGCTCTCGTCGAGGAACAGCAGCGCGTTCTCGGGCAGATATTCGAACAGCGTCGGCGGCGGTTCGCCCGGAAGGCGGCCGGTGAGAAAGCGCGAATAGTTCTCGATCCCGGCGCAGCTGCCGGTCGCGGCGATCATCTCGAGGTCGAAATTGGTGCGCTGCTCCAGCCTTTGCGCCTCGAGCAAACGCCCCTCGATTTCCAGCTCCTTGAGCCGCTCGGTCAGCTCGAAACGGATCGCCGCTGCCGCCTGCTGCATCGTCGGCCCGGGGGTGACATAGTGCGAGTTGGCATAGACGCGCACCCGCTCCAGCCTGTCACCCGGCCTGCCGGTGAGCGGATCGAACTCGCTGATCGACTCGACCTCGTCGCCAAAGAACGAGATGCGCCAGGCGACGTCCTCATAGTGCGAAGGGAACAGTTCGAGCGTGTCGCCGCGCACGCGGAAGTTTCCGCGGGTGAACGACGCATCGTTGCGCTTGTACTGCAGCGCGACCAGCTTGCGGATCAGCTCGCGCTGGTCGACGCTTTCGCCCGCCTTGATGTCGAAGATCATCGCCGAATAGGTCTCGACCGATCCGATGCCGTAGATGCACGATACCGACGCGACAATGATCACGTCATCGCGCTCGAGCAAAGAACGGGTGGCCGAGTGGCGCATCCGGTCGATCGCCTCGTTTACCGAGCTTTCCTTCTCGATATAGGTGTCGCTCCGCGGCACATAGGCTTCGGGCTGATAGTAATCGTAATAGCTGACGAAATATTCGACCGCGTTTTCAGGGAAGAAGCTCTTGAATTCGCCATAAAGCTGCGCCGCCAGGATCTTGTTGGGCGCAAGGATGAGCGCGGGGCGCTGGGTCGCCTCGATGATCTTGGCCATCGTGAAGGTCTTGCCCGATCCTGTGACACCCAGCAGCACCTGGTCGCGATCATGCTCGTTAATGCCGCCGACCAGTTCCTTGATCGCGGTCGGCTGATCGCCCGAGGGGGTATATTCGCTGACCAGCTTGAACGCACGCCCACCCTCGGCCTTCTCGGGCCGCTGCGGCTTGTGCGGCACGAACGTGCCATCGGTTTGCGGCTCTTCGAGCCCGCGTCGGATTACCAGTTCTGCCATGCCCGAAGATATGCGGAGGCAAGGGCGCAGGCGCAAGGGCGGTGACATGATTGCATTCGTCCGGGGGCGTCTTTACGGTCGCGCACTCAAGGACAATGCGGTCGCGCATCCCTGATCAGATTGGAGAATCACGATGAAGATGTTGCAGACTGTGTCGATCCTCGCCCTACCGCTGTTGGCGCTCGCCGCATGCAGCGATGGCGGTGCGGACAAGGACGGCGATGGCAAGATCAGCAAGGAAGAGGTTGCCCAAGAGGCCGAGGCGATCAAGTTCAGCGCCGGCGAATGGGAAAACAAGGTCGAGATCGTCGATGTGAAATTCGACGAGAGCAAGCTGCCCCCCGAAGCCAAGGGCATGACCGGCGCGATCGTCAAGCAGATGGTCGGCCAGGTGCAGACCACCAAGAACTGCCTGACCGAAGAACAGGCTAAGAAGCCGGGCGCGGACTTCCTTGCCGGCGCGGAAAACGACGAGTGCACCTACAAGAAGTTCGACCTGTCGGGCGGCAAGATCGCCGCCGACATCGCCTGCAAGGGCAAGGAAGCCGGCCAGCAGGGCGATATCACGCTGAACGGCAGCTACACCGCGACCAGCTATGACATGGAAATGGGCATGGTGATGAGCTCGCCGCAGACCGGATCGATGACGATCAAGGCGAAGAACAGCGCCAAGCGCATTGGCGAGTGCAAGGGCTGATTTTTCGCCCGATGATCCCTGGCGCATCCCCCCTGCGAGAGCAGGGGTCCCGCTTCGTGAGACAAATGTCGCGCAGCATGGCCATTTTCGCCGCCGCGAGAATGGCCATGCTGTCAGTGCTGTTGCTCGTGCCATGCGGCATCGCGGCCACTGCGCAGACCGATGACAATGTCCGCATAGAGCTCAAGTTCGTCGCCGATCAGCTGGGCCGGGCCAAGGTCTCGGGCCTCGCGCACCGGCCATCGATGCGCGAGGCGACGCTCGACGACCCCGTCCGCATCGCCTCGATTTCCAAGCTCGCGGTCGGCGTCGCGGTGATGCGGCTGGTCGACAAGGCGGCGCTCGATCTCGACCGCGATGTGTCCCTCTATCTCGGCTGGCGGCTGGTGCATCCCCAGTTCCCGGCGCAGAAGATCACATTGAGGCTGCTGCTGTCGCACCAGTCGGGGTTGAAGGACGATGCGGGCTATTTCATCCCGCTCGATGCGAAGCTTGGCGATCTGCTGGCCAAGCCCGAGGCCTGGGATGCCGCTCACGCCCCCGGCGCGTATTTCCGCTATGCCAATGTCAACTACCCGGTGATTGCCGCAGTGATGGAGGCGGCGACCGGGCGCCGTTTCGACCGGATCATGACCGAAGAGGTGTTCGAGCCTCTCGATATCCCCGCGTGCTACAACTGGTCGGGCTGCAAGACCGGCGCGGCGAAAGACGCGATCACGCTCTACAATCCCGATGGCAGCGTCGCGCGCGATGACTGGATCGGCGCGCCCGACCAGTGCGCCTATGTCGCCGCGAGCAACGGCGGCTGCAATCTGGAGGCGTATCTGCCCGGCCAGAACGGATCGGCCTTCTCGCCGCAGGGGGGCCTGCGCATTTCGGCTGGCGGCCTCGCGCGGCTGGGACAGATGCTGCTCAATGGCGGCGACGGGCTGCTCACGCCCCAGTCCTTTGCCGAACTGATCCGCGCACAATGGCGGTTCGACGGCAGCAATGGCGATGACGACAAGGGCTATTTCACCGCCTTTGGTCTGGGCGTCCAGCGCATCGAAAAACCCGATGGGCAGGTGTGGATCGGCCATCCCGGCGAGGCCTATGGCCTGCGCGCAGGATTATGGGTCAACCGCACCAGCGGCGAAGGCGTGGTGCGGATCAGCACCGGAAATGCCGAAGATGACCCCATAGGTCATTGTCTTGACGCATGCCCTTGATAGGTTGCATTCAGCAACCCGAATCAACGGGCGAGCGGACAGGAGAAACGACATGATTGGCTATGTGACGGTAGGCACCAACCATCTGGACAAGGCGCGCGCGTTTTACGCCGCGCTGGTCGGCGCGCTGGGCGGCAGCGAACTGATGCGGATGGAAGACAACGGCTTTACCCTGTTCGGGACCGCCTGGGGCGTCCCCGGCATCGCGGTGACCCGGCCCTATGACGGTGAAGCGGCCACCGCCGGCAACGGCACGATGATCGCGCTCGCCATGGATGCGCGGTCCAAGGTCGACATGCTGCATGCCAAGGCGCTCGAATTGGGCGGCAGCTGTGAGGGCGAACCGGGCCTGCGCGGACCCGAAGGTGACCAGGCATTTTACGGTGCCTATTTCCGCGACCTTGACGGCAACAAGCTTTGCGCGTTCAAGGTAGGACCGGCGGACTGATACAACAGCCGCGCGGCACAAAGGGGAAATCGATGAACAGGGCAACGGCTTGGGGCTTGATCGGCAGTGCCATGGCACTGGTGCTGGGCGCACCTGCCCAGGCGCAGGATGCGCTCGGCAAGGCGGTGGCCAGCGACTATGACGCCAAGCTGGAAAAGCTGTTCCTCGATTTCCACGCCAATCCCGAGCTTTCGTTCAAGGAAACGCGCACCGCCAGGATCATGGCGGCCGAATTGCGCGCGGCAGGGGCTGTGGTGACCGAAGGCGTCGGGGTAACCGGCGTCGTCGGCATCATGAAGAACGGCGATGGCCCGGTGATCATGGTGCGCGCCGACATGGACGGCCTGCCACTCGCCGAGGACAGCGGGCTGGCCTATGCGTCCAAGGCGCGCCAAGTCGATATCGACGGCACCGAAAAGCCGGTGATGCATGCCTGCGGACACGACACGCACATCACATCGATGGTCGGCACTGCGCGGCGGCTGGCGGCGATGAAGGACCAGTGGAAGGGCACGATCGTGTTCGTCGTCCAGCCCGCCGAAGAGCGCATCGGCGGCGCGGCCAAGATGATCGAGGATGGCCTCTACACGCGTTTCCCCAAGCCCGATTACGCGCTCGCCTTCCACGTTTCGGCAGGCACGCCCACCGGCAAGATCGAGATTCAGCCGGGGCTGGCCGCCTCATCGTCGGATTCGGTCGATATCACCGTGTTCGGCGTCGGAACGCACGGCGCCTATCCGCACATGGGCAAGGACCCGATCCTGATCGGCGCGGAAATCGTCGTCGCGCTGCAGACCCTGATCTCGCGCGAAATCTCTCCGCTGGAAGCCGGCGTGGTCACGGTTGGCTCGTTCCATTCGGGCTTCAAGCACAACATCATCTCGGACAAGGCCGAGTTGCAGCTGACTGTGCGATCGAACGACAATGCCGTGCGCAAGACGCTGCTCGACGGCATCAAGCGCATTGCCGAGAATGTGGGCCGGATGAACGGCCTGCCTGAAGACAAGCTGCCGCAGGTCAGGGTCGGCTTTGAATCGACCCCGGTGACGGTCAACGACAAACCGCTGACCGAGCGGATTACCAGGACATTCACCAAGCGCTTTGGCGCGAACGCCTTGCTCACCAGCGAGCCGCAGACCGGCATGGGCGCGGAAGACTTTGCCTATTTCGTCGCGCCCAACACCGATGTGCCGGGACTGTACTTCAATGTCGGCGGCACCCCGCAGGCGGATATCGATGCGGCCAAGGCGGGCAAGGGCCCGGTCTCCGCGCACCATTCGCCCTTCTTCAAGGTCGCCCCGCGCGAGACGATCACACTGGCGACCGAGGCGATGGTGAGCGCGGTGATCGATCTGCTGGGGCCCGGCAACGGCCCGACCGCGGATTGATGGCCCGCTGATGGCAAAGCGCCGCGCCTGGGAAGACGAAGATGACGATGCAGCAGCCGCTCCGCCGCCCGAGCCGTGCTGGCTGTGCGGGCGGGATCTGGGCGAGCTGATCGAATGGCATCACCCGGTGCCCAAGGCCAAGGGCGGCAAGGCGCGCGTCGCCGTGCACCCGATCTGCCACCGCACCATCCACGCGCATTTCACCAATTCCGAGCTTGGCCGGATAGGCGAGAATGTCGAGACGCTGCGCGAGCATACGGAGATCGCCAAGTTCCTGACCTGGGTGGCAGGCAAGCCAGCGGATTTCAACGCACCGACGAAGAAGAAAGAGCGCTAGGGGCTTGCCATCATTCAAGCTCTTAGGCACCATTTAATCCAGTCAAACGATAATATAGGCGCCAATAGTGCTTCATTCTTCAAATTTTGTTTTAGCACTGATGCTCCTCGTGCAGACAGTTGCACCTGCGAACCGAGAGTCAGACCAGGTTGCGCTGACCGATGCCGCGAAATGCGGTGGGGTTTACGTCGTTCTTGCTCCAACAGTTGAAAAACTCGGAGACGCGGAAGGCTCCGATGCGCTACGCGTCAAATACTATACCTGGTTGGTATACGGCGATAATGTCATCAAGTCCGACCCTCGAAAGTATGTCGGGGCGATGATAGAATCCGGGCTGAAAGATGCGAGGCACGCTAACCAACTAAAGGGAGATGAGAAAAACCAATATTGGAACCGCTTACTCGACCAGTGCAATGAAGTTGAAACTGCGTTGGGCGATAGTTTCTCAGACGGCAAAGCACAAGCCGAACAGACCGTAAAAGAACAGCGGCAAGCGAAGACTGGCAAGTGAAGGTGTCCGGAGGAAACATGAACTTCACCGTGCCGACCAAGAAGAAAGATCGGTAGCGTCATGCAGGATCGAAGGTTCACGCCATGGACCTGAACCTGTGGCTGATGTTCGCGGGCGCTTCGCTGGTGATGGCGATCATCCCCGGGCCGGGCGTCGCCAGCATCATCGGCTTTGCGTTCAGCTCCGGCAGGCGGACCGCGCTCGCATCGGTGGCGGGCATGGCGGTCGGCAATGCGCTGGCTATCAGCCTGTCGCTGGCCGGGGCTGGAGCGATACTCGCCACCTCGGCCATCGCGTTCACCGTCCTCAAATGGGCAGGCGCGCTCTATCTGATCACCATCGGCCTGATGGCGATCATCCGGAGCACCGATCGCAGGGGTGACGGCGTGCCCGGCAAGGCGATCAGCGCCCGGACGGCCTTTCTCACCAACGTGGCCGTCGGTACCCTGCACCCCAAGACCATCCTGTTCTTCATGGCCTTTGCGTCGCAGTTCATCCGGGCGGACGAGCCGTATCTGCTGCAGGCGGCGGTTCTGGTGGCGACCTTTACCCTTGTGGCAGCGGCCACCGACACGCTCTATGCGCTGACCGCCTCGCGGGCTTCGGGCCTGATCCGCCGCCCGGCGGTGCGCAAATGGTCGCAGCGGGCGGGCGGCGGCGCAGTGATGTCGGCAGGGATCGCGATGGCGGCGATGCGCCGCTGACACCGAGCGGCGGGCCCCGGTCCGGGCCGGGCTATTCGCCGTCGCTGGGCCTGCTCACGCTCCAGTATTGCCAGGCACAGAAACCCAGCACGAACACGCCCGACATCAGCATCTCGATGATGCCCAGATTGTTGATGATCCAGTCTTTCACTTGGGCCAGTCCTTCATTCGGGCCAATCCTCCGTTCAGGCCTCGCCGCGCCGGATCGCGCCGGGAGGGCGCTTCTGCGGGCGGTTGGCGAGCGTATAGCGGATGATCAGGCTGACGCCGATGAGGCTGGGCACCGCCCAGATCAGCGGGTTGAAGACATGATCGGGGACCAGCCGGATCAGTCCGACCGAAAGGAACGCGGTATAGGCAGAGATGCCCATGCCGAGCAGCGCGCGGAAATGCTCGGGCACATGCGCGCGTGGCGGGGCCTTGGGCCGCCAGACATAATATTGCTGGGTTGCGACCGCGGTCAGCCCGACCACCGCCAGCGCCGCCATCAACGGCTGGCCGATCGAGAGCCCGAAATAGCCGCACCACGCCGCAGACGCGATCACCGCGCCGAACATCGCCTGATAGAGCGGCGCGCGCAGCGCGGCGCGGTTGGCGCGGTGACGGACCACGGCCAGGCCATAGACCGCAAAGCCGATGGTCAGCGTGCCCAGATACAGCATCATCCAGCCGAACAGCCCGGCAAACAGCACCCGGTCGGTGATCATAGGCAGGCGTTTTTCGGGCCCGTAGAGCGACAGCAAGGCCATCAGAACCGCCAGCGTACCGGCGACGATAAAGGCATAGGTGCCGATCCGCCCCCATTTGCGATGCGCAGGGCCGCCCTTGCGCGCAGCGATCGGCACCCAGAACGCAATCAGCCCGGTTGCTCCGGCGATGACGTGGAGAACAACCAGGGCTTCAAACAGGTGCATGGACTTGGCCTGAAAAAATCCTCCCCGAGCTTGTCTCGGGGAGGGGGACCGCCGACCGCAGGTCGGGGGGGGAGGGGAAGGCGTATGGCACGACGTTCAAAGTCCGCACGATCCCGCTACCCCTCCACCCCGACGCTCCGCGTCGCGGTCCCCCTCCCCCAGCGAGCTGGGGGAGGATCTGTGTCAGCTCAATTTCCGGCTGCCGCGGCTGCGGCGGGCGCCGCTGCGGCTGCTGCCGGACCGGTTGCAGGAGCTGCTCCCGGAACCGCAGGTGCAATCGCCGGTCCCACGGTGCGGAGAGCCGGATAGTCCTTGGCCATCTGGGCACCGCCCAAAGGCTTGCGCTGCATCTGGTGGCAGGTGGCGCAGTTGGTCTTGTAGGGATCACCCTGCGGACCAAGCCGCTTGGCCGGAAACACGCTGGCCAGGGGATGGATGTATTCCTGGTTGGTGTTCTTGACCATCTGCAGACCATACCAGGCGAGCGCACGCTTGGGGCTGGACTGGCCCCATTGCGCGAACGCACGGCTGTTGTGGCAGTAGGTGCAGTTGACGTTCAGCGACTGCGACAGGTGCATCATGATGGCATAGTTGGCTTCTGCCGCCTTGGTGCCCTTCAGGTTGGCCGTCGTCGGGTGGATCGTTTCCGACTGTACCCGTGCCGCCTTGGCGCCCACGCCAAGATACATGCTGGCAGCATTGAGCGGCAGCGATGCATAAGACGTGGTGGCCGATGGCGTGTTCTGGCCACGCTTGTTGCCCATCAGACGCCCGTCGGACGGCTTGGGATCGGTCCAGACATATTTCGGAACTGCCGCGCCGCGGTGGCAGGTGTAACAGGTCACACCGGTCTGCTTCACGTGGCTGGAGTAGTTCTGATTGATGTTCTGCGTCATCTGGATCATCCGGCGAGCGACAACCTTGGTATATTTGCTGTCATCGGCCAGATTTTCGGCATTGTGGCAGTAGTTGCACCCGGCTTCCTCGGCAGGCGCATCGGCCGGCACGATCCACTGGGTGATCGCCGCCATGGTGTAGTCGAACTCTTCCTGGCTGACATGGCCAAGAACCTTGACGTTCTGGTACACTTCGCTGGCCTTGGGCCCGGTGGGCGCGGGCAGCTCATAAGGCGGCGGAGGGGCCTTTCCGGGATCAACATAATTGTCCGGATCGGTGATCTGGGCGATACTGGTTCCCCGGAAGCCGCCCTGTTCGGACTTTTTGGGTCCGATGTCGCAGCCACCCAAGGTCAGGCTTGCGATGGCAAGCGCGCCCACAACGGTGAGTTTCGAAAGGCTAAGCATGGCTGTCAGCTCCCTTGCGTCTGGCTGGGGGCCGCAGGCATTGCGGCCGGATCCACAACCATCTGGCTCGGCTCCGCCGGCACCGCTGCCGGTGCGACGTAGCTCGTGCTCGGATCAACAACACCAGTATCGGGATAGGCCGGAGCGAAATTGTGCTCCTGAGCCCACAGATACCAGTTATCGACAACCGTGCCGGTCAGCAGGATGCCGATACCGCCGGTAAGTGTGGTCAGCACGGCAAACCACCAAGCCCAACGATGGATCGATTCCATGGTAGCATTGAAGCCCATCGTCCAGCGCCAGAACAGGCCGGCGCGTTCGCTGGCTGTGCCGCGATCGTAGATCTGTTCGATCTCACGCTCGCCACCATAACGACCCACGGCCAGAATTGTGGCGCCGTGCATCGCAAAAAGCAAGGTCGAGCCATACAGAAACGCAATCGAGAGAGCGTGGAACGGGTTGTAGAAGAGGTTGCCGTAGCGGATCGAGAACGCGGCGGTCCAGTCGAGGTGCGGGAAGATGCCGAAGGGCACCGCTTCCGACCAGCTGCCCAGCAGTGCAGGGCGGATGAAGCCGAGCACGAGGTACAGCCAGATGGCACTGGCAAAGGCCCATGCGATGTGCGTTCCCATGCCCAGCGCCTTGGCGCGGCGGTAGGTGCGCAACCACCAGAGCAGGACCGAAGCCGTCAGCAGGAAGCCGGTGATGATCCACCAGCCGCCTTCGGCGAGCGGCACCATCGGCGAGAAGCCCCATTCGGGACCAGGCGGTTCAAGCGACAGCCAGAACAGCTCTTTGAGGAACGTGTTGGGGTTCCAGTTGACCGAGGCCATCATGTTGAGGCCGATGATCGCGAACGCCAGCGAGCCCATCAGAAGCGATGCGAGCCCAAGCTTGCCCAGATAGAGCGGGCCGAGCTGTGCCTGGCCGAGCTTGCCCATCCAGTAGCTGTAGGCGGTGACCGGGATGCGGGGATCGCTGCCGTCCTTGTGCGGCATCCCCATTTCGGGATGCCCGCGCAATTGGACCTGGGTGAAGATGTTTTGGTAACTTGCCATGATGAATTATCCCTCTCACATCCAGATCGGCAGGTTGAGCCACCAGCTCCACCATTCCGGCCAGCCGCGGGTCCAGAACGGGCCGGATATGATGATGCACACTGCGCTCCAGAAGCCTGC
The DNA here is from genome assembly GCA_943370475.1 of Hydrogenophaga intermedia. Taxonomy (GTDB): domain Bacteria; phylum Pseudomonadota; class Alphaproteobacteria; order Sphingomonadales; family Sphingomonadaceae; genus Blastomonas. The sequence goes on along the minus strand of CALRRI020000023.1, from coordinate 63,179 downwards.
GTTCAGCGCCAGCAGCAGGCCCACGCGGTGGATACCGAGCGTGCCGACCGAATAGCCGATCAGGTCGCGGAAGAAGGTGTCTTCATATTCAGGCGATTTCACTTCTTCGCCCTTGGCCGGGTTAGTGGCCGAAAGGACCAGCGCGCCGTGCATCGACAGGGCAAGGGTCGTGGTGAAGAAGAACGACACGGCGAGCATGTGCGCCGGGTTGTAGTGGAAGTGCAGATACTGGTAGCCGACGTTCGACACCCAGTCGAGATGGCTGAAGATGCCATAGGGGAAACCATGTCCCCATGCGCCCAACAGGATCGGGCGGAACACCACCAGGGTCACATAGGCGAAAATGGCCACGCCAAAGGCGAACGGCACATGATAGCCCATGCCCAGCTTGCGGCAGATCTCGACCTCGCGCAGCGCCCAGCTGACAAAGGCGCCGATCGCGCAGACCGTGATGATCTGCCACAGACCGCCCTCCTTCATCGGCGCCAGGCCCAGACCGTATTTCAGGTCAGGCGGAGCGATGCTGATCAGCCAGGGGTTCCAGGTTCCGCCTTGCGATGCACCGTAAAAGATCAGCAGTGTACCAAGCGAGGCAAAGAACAACGTCGTGATCCCGAAGAAGCCGACATAAAATGGCCCGACCCAGAAATCGAACAGATCCCCGCCGACCAATGTTCCGCCTCTGACGCGATATTTTCTCTCGAAGCTCAAGAGCGCCATTGCCAGACTCCTTCGTTAGCCGCCGCGCGCGTGCGCGACGAGCCTGATAGCTATCCCCGGATATGCGGGGTCTCGTTTATCTCAAAAAACCCAGTGAAAGGGGCGGACCGGAAAGAACCAGTCACGCCGATCCGCCCTCATCGCCTGGTCAGGCGACACACTGGCTTTACCCCGGCGTCAGGGTGTGATCGCCGATGCCGCAGCCACTGCAGCAGGTGCAGCGGTCGGGTTGGGAGCCTCCAGCCAGTTGTAGCGGTTGGTGCTCAACAGGATGAAGTGGATGAGGATTGCGAGGACGAACAGGAAGACCGCCAGAGCAGTCAGGATCTTGTTGCCATCGAATGTTTGCCACATTCTATGCATGATAAGTTTCCTTTTTTAGCTGAGCTGCACGTCGGTCACGGGGTCGAGACTCGAAGTCGCTTCGTAGCCGGGCGTACCCGGGAACCACGGGCGCCACTGCCAGACCAGAACGTGTGCGATGATCGCGATGATCGTAAAGAAGGCAAAGCTTGCAACGAAGAGTTTGTGAAACTCCTTTGCTTCGCTTTCCGTCAGGTAGGTCGCAGGACCCATCCCTTCATCTGCCATGAGATATTCTCCTTAGCTTCCAGATTTGGAAGAACGCCGAATGAGCGCCTTCCAGGCGATTATCCGTTCGGGAAAACCCCGTGCGGATCGTGGAGGCCCCGTCCCAAGGCCGATGACTGGACCAGCCGCTCACGCGAGCTGACCCATATTCTGTGCGACGGCTTCCTCCACCAGCCGCACCTCGGTTACTGAATTCTCGTTCGCGCGCCGCGCGGCCCTTTCGGCCGCATCGCGCAGGTTCTTGGCTGCGGAAATCCGCACCAGAACCGGCTGCGCGTCGACCAGCTGGTCGAGCCGCGCCTTGGCCTCGGGCGTCCAGTCGAGTTCCCGCTCGATCCTGGCCGGCGTGGCCGCAACTGCATCCATCTGGGTCGACAGCGGCAGGATGTGGAACAGCGCATCGAACAGCGCGTTGCACACCTCCTGCACCAGCCAGGTCGCCCCCGAATAGCCCATCACCGGCGTTCCCGTGTGGCGGCGGATCACCGCGCCGGGGAAGCTCGCCGGAATATACATGCCGCGCGCACCGCATTCAGCCATGTACATCCGCTCGTTATAGCTGCCGAACATCACCAGCGGCGGGTTGGTGCGGATCGCCTCGCGCACCGCCTCGTTGTCGGGCTTCACCCCGGCGGTGCGGCTGAAGGCGAAATTGCACGGCAGCCCCATGTCGTGCTCGAGGAAATTGCGGATGCCGCGCGCATAGGTTTCGTTGGCATGGATGCCGAAGCTGGCCGTGCCGAAGAAATCCTGCGTCACCGAGCGCCACAGATCCCAGAGCGGCTTGATCGTCGTGTGCTTCTCGCGGTCGATGAACGGCTCGGGGTTAAGCCCGGTCAGCTCGCCCAGCTTGCGCAGGAACAGCGTCGTCGATTCAAGGCCAATCGGTGCCTGCAGATACGGCCGCTCGAGCGTTTCGCACAGGTTGCGGCCGAACTCGCGGTACATGCAGATATTGACCTCTGCGTCCGCCAGTTTCTTCACATCGGCCAGATGGCTGCCCAGCGGGAAGACCATGTTGAGTTCGCAGCCGATGCCTTCGACCAGCCGCTGGATCTCGGCCAGATCGCTGGGCATGTTGAACGTGCCGTAGATCGGACCCAGGATGTTGACCTTGGGCTTTGCGCCTTCCTTGCGGGGGGCGAGCGGCTTGACCTTCTTGGGGCCGAACTCGGTCCACAGCCAGGTCAGCGCGCGGTCGGCGGCCTGCCACTGGTCCTCGTCGATCGTGCGCGGCAGGAACCGGCGGATGTTGGTGCCATTGGGCGTCACGCCACCGCCGATCATCTCGGCGATCGAACCGGTGACCACCACGGCGGGAAGATCGGGATCGAGCGTCTGCCAGGCGCGGCGCATCGCGCCTTCGGTGCCGGTCTTGCCCAGCTCTTCCTCACCCAGACCGGTGACGACGATGGGCAGTTCGTGCGGCGGCAGCGCATCGGTATAATGCAGCACCGAGGTGACCGGCAGGTTTTCGCAACCCACCGGGCCATCGATGATGACCTGCAGGCCCTTGATCGCGGTGAACGCATAGACTGCGCCCCAATAGCCCCCGGCCCGATCGTGATCGATAATGAGCGTCATGTGCCCACCGCCTCTTCGGACTTGTTGAGGCCGACCATGCGAGCGGCGTACTTCTTCTTGAACTCGGGCCGGTCGACCGGCGTGTCGCGCCAGATGCCGGCGTTCGCATCGGCGCCGACGCCGTCGAAGAAGCTCTGCATCCGGTCGAACCGGTCCTTGTTGGCGAGCGCGGCGTTGATCACCATGGCCAGCGAACCTGCGCCTGCCGGGCCCATCAGCGGCCGCGCCGAGATGAGGTTGGTGAAATACAGCGCCGGGATCGCTTCGCTCTTGGCGTGCTGGACGACCGGGGTCGTGCCGATGGCGAGGTCCGGACGGTATTCCTCTACCGCCGCGATGTCCTGTTCCAGGCTGGCGCGATACTGGATGCGCACGCCGCGTTCTTCCAGCCAGGCGCGGTCGGGTTCCGACCAGCGCGTCTTGGGGCAGGCGGTGCCGACATAAGGCACATCCGCGCCGCTTTCGATCAGCAGCCGGGCGACCAGCAGTTCAGAGCCTTCATAGCCAGACACGGTAATGCGGCCCTTGATCGGGTTGGCATCGAGCGCCGCGCGGATCGCGGGCAGGAACTTGTCCTTGGCCGCATCGACCAGAGGCTGTGCGATACCGCAGGCCGCGCCGATGGCATCGAGCCAGGCGGCGGTGCCATCGACACCGACAGGCGCAGACCCGACGACGGGCCGTCCGGCCGCTTCGAACTCGCGCACACTGGCGGTGTAGAACGGATGGATCGCAGCGACGACCGCGCAATCGAGCGCGCTGTAGAGCTCGCGCCATTCGCGGGTGGGGACAACCGGCCCTGCGGCCAGGCCCAGAGGCTCGAGCAATTGCCCGATGCCGACGGGATCGGCGGGGAACATTTCACCCAGCAGTGAGACCGTCGGGCGATCGGGGCGGTGGCTGGGCGCAGCCACCGGACCTTGCGACGCTTCCTTGCGCGCATAAGCCAGCATGGCCCCTGCCAGAACGTCCTTGGCTTCGGCATGCGTCGGGATACCGAAGCCGGGGACATCGATGCCGATGATGCGCACGCCGTTGATCTGCTTTGGCAGATTTTGGATCGGAACGCCCGATGCGGTCGGCACGCACAGGTTGGTGACGACGATGGTGTCATACAAAGCCGGATCGGCCATCAGATGCACCGCGTCGCGGATGTCTTCGTAGAGCTTGCCGGTGACCAGGGTTTCCGAGCTGAACGGCACATAGCCGACCGAGCGACGCGCGCCGTAGAAGTGCGAGGTGAAGGTCAGGCCATAGACGCAGCAGGCCGATCCCGACAGGATCGTCGCGGTGCGGCGCATGCGCAGGCCGACACGCAAGCTGCCAAAGGCAGGGCACATGCTCTGCGGCTGATCGTGCGGGCCCTTGGGGTAATCGGCGGCATAACGCGCGAGGATTTCGCCCTTGCCGGCCTCTTCGGCGGCCGCGCGCATGGTGTCCTTTGACGAGCACCCCCCTTCGACGGGAGCGGCCGCAAGGTCGATCCGGTCAGGTGTGCGCGAGGCTGAAGAGGCGGGGCTATCGGTCATACGCTATCGTAAACCACTTCGAGCGAGGGCTTCTGTTCGTAGGTGCCGCCGCGCATGTCGGCCTGGGTCGCAGGGACCAGTTCGACGTTGCCGCCGGTGTCCTCGGGCTTGAACAGGCCGAGCAGGCCGTCCTGCGTCAGCGGGCGCGGCGATGCCGGCTGCGCTTCTGCTACGTTGGTCGCAAGCTCTTCGAACAGCGACGCCCATTCGGTGTCGGGCCGTCCGATGATCTGATAGTTGGCCGACTTGCGGCGGATGTCCTCGTTCGCGGGGATCGAGGCCAGGATCGGAATGCCGACTTCGGCCGCAAAGGCCTGCGCTTCGCCGGTGCCGTCATCCTTGTTGATCAGGATGCCCGCCACGCCGACATTGCCGCCCATCTTGCCGAAATAGTCCACGGCCTTGCAGACGTTGTTGGCGACATAGAGCGACTGCAGGTCGTTCGAGGCGACGACGATGACCTTCTGGCACATGTCGCGGGCGATCGGCAGGCCGAAGCCGCCGCAGACCACGTCGCCCAGGAAATCGAGCAGCACGAAATCGAAGCCCCAATCGTGGAAGCCCAGCTTCTCGAGCAGTTCGAAGCCATGGATGATGCCGCGTCCGCCGCAGCCGCGTCCCACTTCGGGACCGCCCAGTTCCATCGCAAACACGCCGTCGCGCTGGAAGCAGACGTCCTCGATGCGGACCTCTTCACCGGCCAGCTTCTTGGCGCTGCTGGTTTCGATGATCGTCGGGCAAGCCTTGCCGCCGAACAGCAGGCTGGTGGTGTCGGACTTGGGATCGCAACCGATCAGCAGCACGCGCTTGCCCTGCTGCGCCATCATGTAGCTGAGGTTCGAGAGCGCGAAGCTCTTGCCCGAACCGCCCTTGCCGTAGATCGCAATGACCTGCGTTTCCTTCGTCACCGGGCCGGTGTGGACCGGATCGGGCTCGTGCGACGCCTCGTCGCGAAGGGCGGCCGTATCAGGTCCGGAATGTTCCAACATCGTCATGCGCAAGCGCTCCAATCGAGTATCATCTTGAGACAGGCGGGGTCAGTAAAGGCGGTAGGATAGGCGTCGGTCGCCTCGGCCACCGGCTGGACATGGCTGACCAGGCCCTCCAGGCTGAGCGCGCCGCTGGACACCATCGCGCGGATGGCGACCAGATCGTCAGGACCCCATTCGGCAGCGACGCGGATCCGCGCCTCGCGCATGAATGCGGGGGGAAAGGCAAAGCTGAGCGGCTGCTGGTAGAAGCCCGCCAGGGTGATTTCACCGCCCTTGGCGAGGCGTCCGATCAGCGTGTCGAGCAGAGCGCTGTCACCGCTGACGTCGCAGATGCTGCGATAATCGCGGCGTTCGTCGCTGTCGGGATGGATGATGGCATAGCCATGGTCGCCGGCACTGCGCGCTGCATCGATTTCCCACACGGTGGGAGCCGGCGCGCCGCTGGCGATGGTGAGACGGGCGAGCAGACGGCCCAGAATGCCGTGGCCGATGATCAGATCGGGCGCTTCGCCGCCTGCCATCGCATGCAGCGCGGTCGCTGCCAGCGCGAACAATACGCCATCCGATCCCCAGGCCTCGTCGATCGGGAGAGCGCGGGCGGAAGGAACCACGAGTCGCCGGGCAGAACCGCCGAAAAGGCCGCGGGCATCGGCAAAGCAGTTGGCGCCGGGCACGAACACCCATTCGCCGATCCGGCCTTTGCATTCCGAACCCGAATCGACGATCCGGCCGACCGATTCATAGCCTGGAACCAGCGGGTAACCCATGCCGGGGAAGTTCGGCATCTTGCCGGTGAACAACAGCTTTTCGGTACCGGTGCTGATTCCGCTCCACATGATCTCGACGATGACGTCACCCGAATCAGGGGCGTTCAGGACCAGGGAACGGAGCGCGAGGCGGTGCGGCGCTTCGAAAATGACGGCTATTGCCTGCATTGTGCGCTCCCCTCGTTTTGAGCCTTGAGGAGTCGCCTACGAGACCCCTGAACAAGGTGTCATCTTAACTTAACTCCCCCTAGTGTCAATGTAGGTTTACACATGCAGGTGCATTTGTTTTTGGACACTTGGACACATCGGGGTCGAAACGGGAGGCCTGGGCCGATTCAGGCCGTAGCGGTAATCACGCGGGTGACGATGGGCAGGCCAGTGGGCCGCTCGCGCCAGCTGGCAAAGCCGGCGCGCATCAGCATGGCGCCGATCTCCTGCGCGGTGCGCGCCCGGCCTGAGCCCATGGCGAGCAGATAGAAGCCGAAATAGGCGTCCGCCATCGCCTCTGCGCCGCTGGTTCCCGCCATAGGCTCGGCGATCAGCAGCGTGTCGCCGGGGCGCAGCGCGGCGCGAACCTTGACCAGCAGCGCCTGTGCCAGATCATCATCATGATCGTGCAGGATGCGGATCAGCGTGATCAGGTCGAAGCCCTGCGGGATCGCATCGTTGCGGAAATCGCCGGGGTGCGGGTTAACCCTGATGCCTTGCGCGCCGAGCTGGTGCGCGCCGATCGCGGTGACGGCGGGCAGATCGAACAGGCCGAACTCCAGCGCCGGTGCGACCCTCGCCACTGCCGCGATGAACGCACCTGCCCCGCCGCCGACGTCGAGCATCCGTGTGTGCCGACCAAACCGCCAGGCATGCACCACCTGATCAGCGACCATCGGCTGCGATGCCGCCATCAACTGCGAATAGGGCGAGACCGCCGCCTGGTCGTCACCCTCGCTGCCATCGCCCAGCGCATAGGGCCAGTATCCGGCCAGCGCGCCAGGCTCCGTGCGTTCGCCGCGCAGCAGTGACAGCGGATCGGCGAGATCGGCATAGAGCAGATGGTGGTGGCGGATCATCGCGATCGCACCCGGGTTGCCGGTCAGCGCCACGCCCTGTTCGCCCAGCATCCAAACATTGTCGCCGACGCTCTCTATCACCCCCAGGGCTGCCGCAGCGCGCAGCAGCCGGTGAGTCGCATCGTCGCCGAGCCGTGCCAGAGCACCGAGCTCCGCCGATGTCGCAGCGCCGTCTTTCAGCCGGGCGACGATGCCGCTTTCGACACAGGCGAACAATGTCTGCGAATAGGTGAACCCGGCGATGATATCGAACAGACGCCGTGCGCGCACGCGCGAGACCGCGCGCGTCAGCAGCGAGCGCGAGGCCCAGGACTGGAAACCGGGGCTGCCGATCATCCGGTTGCGCCAGCCGACCCAGCGCTGCTTGAACCCTGCCATCGCGTTCAGGCCGCCACCGCGGGGGTTTGCGCGGCAAATTCCAGGATCATCGCGGTCAGCAGCTCGGGCGACTCCTCATGCGCAAGATGCCCCAGGCCGGGCAGTTCGGTCAGCGTTGCGCCGGGGATCAAAGCTGCAGCGCGCTCCACCGAATCGCGCGGGACCATGCTGTCGCGCTCGCCATGCACCAGCAGCGCCGGGCCGGCGAAACTGGGCAGATCCGCAGCAAATGTCTCCAGATCCCAGTTGGCCATCATGCCGATCGCGCCGGCGCAATGATCCGACGTGCGGAACAGCTGATGGTAGCAGGCAATGCCGCGCGCATCGATTCGCGATCCGGTCGATTTCTTGAGGAACCGTGCGACCTCGCTTTCGCTGCTGGCGAGCTGGGCAAAGATCATCGCGGTGAACGGATTGACGAACAGCGCGCGTGCCATCGCGGGGAACAACCGGGCAGCAAGGCCCGGAAAGGGCATCAGCGCGGGCGTCAGGCCGATCATCGTCGTGTCCAGCCCGGTATCCATCGCCATGCGCATGCCGATAGCTGCTCCTGCGGAATGGCCGACGATCACCTCCGGGCCGGCATAGCCCAGCTTGCCGAGCAGTTCGGCCAGCGCCTTGGCCATGCCGGGAAGGCTCTGTCCGCCGGTAATCCGCCCGCGGGTAAAGCCGTGGCCGGGCATGTCGGGCGCGATAACCGTGTAATGACGCGCCAGCAGCGGCAACAGATCGCGCCAGCTGTGCGTGGCAGCACCGGTCCCATGCACCAGCAGCAGCACCGGAGCATTGCCGCCTTCGGGACCTGCCACCTGCACGTGCCAATCGAGCATTGCAGTCCGCACAAAGCGGCTATGCTCGCGATTGGGCCAATCCTGCCCCTCGACTTCCCAGCGTACCGAACTCATGTGGTCTTCCCGAACTGCAGTGCGGTGACCGCACGCTCAACGCCGCGTGCATCGGCACGTGGCAGCGCCAGATAGCGCGCGCGCATCGCCGCTGCAATCGCTGCCGCCTCGGGCTGGGGCCGGGCGGAGATGTCGATGACCACGGCCTGCGTCCCCGATTGCGCAAAACGCCGTGCTGCGGCCAGCGCGTCCTCGCCCGCCTGCGCCCGGCCCGGCTGGCCATGCTTGTCGATATTGCCCTTGCCATCGGTGAGCACGGCAACGAAAGGCGTGCGCCCGCGCGCGGCCTGGGTTTCGGCCAGCTCGGCGGCTACCGACAGCCCCAGAGCCAGCGGCGTTCCGCCCCCGCCAGGCAGCTCGCCTAGCACCTTCTTGGCACGGGTCAGCGAGCGGGTGGGGGGCAGCAGCAGATCGGCGCTCGTTCCGCGAAAGGCGATCAGCGCCACCTGCGCGCGTTTGACATAGCTTTGCGCCAGCATCAGCTCGACTGCGCCCTTGGCCTCGGCCAGCCGTGCCAGCGCGGACGAACCCGACGCATCGACCGCAAAGATCGTCAGCGCCTCGGCGCGTTCCTCGAACCGGCGGATGCGCAGATCCCCCTTGCGGATGCGCAGGCGCTTGGGCGCGTCCACGCCCTCCTGCTGGCGGCGGATTTCCTGCCAGGGCACAGCGGTGCGCAGGGTATCGATCAGCGCCAGCCGTGCGCCGCCGCGCGGCAGGCCCGGGCGTGCGCCCAGCGGCCGTCCGCGCATCTGCGAGGCGCGCTTGCGCCCAGCCCCGCCCGCGCCCGTCGCGCGCCGCGCCGAGCGCCCCTCGCCGATCCGCGCGAGCACATCCTTGGGGATCGAGGCGAGCACGGCGGCCAGGATCAGATCGTCGAGCTGATCGGGGTCATGCTGTTCCTGATCGGATTCGCTGTCACCCGGCGGCGGCTCGTCCTCGCCTTCGGGCGGCGGGGGTGGAGGCGGGTCTTCGGCCTGCTGCGGAATGCGCGTCGCACGCGGGCCAAGCACCGTGCGGACGACGAACTGGATGTCGTTATCGGTAATGGTGTCGCGCTCGTCGATCTGCACGGACAGCGACAGCGCGGATTGCGCAAACAGCATCGCGCGGGCGGAATCGATGCCCAGTGCAAGGGTAATATTTGCGAGGGTCTGGCGGTCAGCTTGCGCGATCTCGACCCCCCCTCCCGTGTTCCCGAGCGAAGTCGAGGGACCTTTCGCCGCCGGCAGCGCGCGCGTCCCTCGACTTCGCTCGGGAATGCGGGGGAGGGCAGTTTCAGGGACCAAGGGTGCCGCCCCCGAAAAATCGCACCAGAACGCCACCCGCTCGGTCAGCGAGACCGGCGGCACTTCCTCCTCGCCGCCATCGTCGATCAGCACCAGGGCAAAGCCGGCGCCGGCGTCCATCGCCTGCGCGATCCGCCCCGCGACCATGCCGTTCATGCGCTCGGCCATCGGCACGACCAGCAGCCCGCCTTCGACTTCCTGCAATAGCCCCGCCTGTTCGATCCGGCGGCCTGCGGACAGGCTGGAAGCAACATCAATGCCGCCGCACAGCCGCTCCTCGTCGATGTGCACCGGTAGGCGGCGCACCGGGCGATCGGCAAATTCTTCGGTCAGAAAGGCCAGCACCGCATCCCGCTCTGCCGAAGAACCGCGCAACCACATCCCGCCCAGCCGGGCAGGCGCAGCAGCCAGCAGCTCCGCCGCCAGCAGCGAATCGCTCATCCGAACAGCTCGGTCAGCGCGCGGTCGATCCGCACCGTCGATCCGGTCTCGTCGAGCACGTCACGGCGCAGCCGGTGGCGCAGCGCCATCGGCGCGACCGCGCGCAGATGCTTGCGCTCGGCCGATTTCGCACCCTCCAGCGCCGCAAACGCGCGCGCGGCGCGCATCAAAGTCAGTTCTCCGCGAAGGCCATCGGCGCCGACCGCCATGCACAGGGTCGCCGCATCGGTCAGCGTCGATTCGGGCATCGCCACGTTCGGCAGCGCCTTCTTGCCCTTGGCGAGCCGCTTGACGATCTTGGCATCCGCATCGGCCCAGTCGGCGGCAAAGGCCGCGCCATTGCGCTCAAGCGCGTCGCAGCGGCGCATGATCTCGATCCGCTGTTCGATGTCCTGCGGCGTCTTCACCTCGACCGACAGGCCGAAGCGGTCGAGCAACTGCGGGCGCAGTTCGCCCTCTTCCGGATTGCCGCTGCCGATCAGCACGAAGCGGGCGGGATGCCGCACCGAGAGCCCCTCGCGCTCGACGAGGTTCTCGCCCGAGGCCGCGACATCGAGCAGCAGGTCGACCAAGTGATCCTCGAGCAGGTTGATCTCGTCGATATACAGGTATCCGCGATGCGCCTTGGCGAGCAATCCGGGCTCGAACGCCTTCTCGCCGCGCCCCAGCGCGCGTTCCAGATCGAGCGCACCCAGCACCCGGTCTTCGGTCGCCCCCAGTGGCAGATCGACGAACGGCACCGGCACCTTGGCGGTCTTGGACCCCTTGGTCTCGGAACATCTGTCAGGGCAGCGATGCGCCTCTTCAGGCGCGCAATTGTAACGGCATCCCGCGATCGCCTGCATCGGCGGCAGCAAGGCCGACAGCGCGCGCGCGGCGGTGGACTTGCCGGTGCCGCGATCGCCGAACACCATCACCCCGCCTATGCGCGGATCGACCGCGCTGATCAGCAGGGCACGTTTCATTTCGTCCTGGCCGACGATGGCGGAAAAGGGAAAAGGCATGGGGCTAGGTCTAACAGATTGAAACGCGGCGACAAGCGGGGGTGTCAGGAAAAGTTGACAGTCATTTTAAATCCTCCCCGAGCTCGTCTCGGGGAGGATTTCAGATTAATCAAAGCTCCCCCGCCTCGGCCCCAGATAGCCGAAGAGATAGGCCCCCACCTTGCGCATCTGGATCTCCTCCGACCCTTCGGTGATGCGATAGCGACGGTGGTGGCGGTAGATGTGCTCGAACGGGGTGTGGCGCGAATAGCCGATGCCGCCATGCACTTGCATCGCGCGGTCCGCCGCCTCGCAGCACAACCGGTTCGCCCAGTAATTGCACATGCTGACCTTGTCCGAGATTTCGCGCTCGATCGCCTTGTGCGGCAGGCGGTCCATGTCCCAGGCGGTCTTGTAGATCATCCAGCGCAGCATCTCGGCCTGAGTCGCCAGTTCCACCAAAGGAAACTGGATGCCCTGGTTCTCGGCGAGCGGCCTGCCGAACGGCTTGCGCTTGCGCGCGTACTTCACGCTTTCCTCGATGCAGAACACCGCTGCGCCCAGTGACGATGCCGCCTGGCGGATGCGGTTCTGGTGGACGAAGCTCTGCGCCAGCGCCAGGCCGCGTCCCTCCTCACCCAGCATTGCACTTTCAGGCACCCAGACGTTGGTGAACGACAGCCGCGGGTGATCGGTGGGCATGTTGAAGGTCCACAGATACTCCTCGATCTTGAGGCCCGGGGTATCGGTGGGCACCAGCAGGCAGGTGATGCCCCTGGCATCGCCATCGGCGCCGCTGGTGCGCACGAACAGCGCGCAATGCGTTGCGACATGCATGCCGGTGATCCACATCTTCTCGCCATCGATCCGCCAGCCGGGAACGCCATCGCGGGTTTCGCGAACGCCGCGCGTCTCCATATGCGTCGCGTCCGATCCGTGATCGGGCTCGGTCAGGCCGAATGCGGTGATCCGCTTGCGCTCGAACCCGCCCAGGATGAACTCCTGCTTCTGTTCCTCGGTGCCGAACTCCTCGAACATCGCGACGAACGGGAAATTGCCGACGATCGAATGCTCGTTCTGCAGATCATTGTGCAGCCCCAGCCCCTTGGCGGCGAAATGTTCGCGGATCACCGCCATCCACAGGTTCGAGCCGTCCTTGCCGCCGTATGTCTTGGGCGCGGAAAAGCGCCAGTGCCCGGCGGCATCGGCGCGGCGTTGCGCCTCGCGCAGCAGTTCTTCCCAATCGTGCGCAGGCAGGCCGCCGGCGTCGAAATCGGTGCGTGCCCATTCGCGGCGATGGTCGAAAAAGCGGATGTTGTCGTCGGCCCGTTCGAGCGGTTTGATCTCGCGGTCAATGAACGCGTCAAGCTCGGCCAGATAGGCGGTCAGCTCCGCCGGGAGCGCAAAATCCATGTCAGCATCCTCATCTTATCGTTGGGATGCAGTATGGACAGCTTTACGCGCCCGGCAAGCGTTATGCGGCCCCGGCGGTCTCCTCGCGCTTGCCGAGACCCGACCAGTCGACCCGCCGCGTTACGTACATCACCGCTGCCAGCGCCACGAACAGCAGCACCGATCCGATGATCAGCGAATAGGCCTCCAGGTTGAGCAGCACGTAGAGCAAGGCATACAGCCCCAGCAGCAGCCCGGCGATGAAGCCCGCCCGCTTGGCACTGCCCAGCACTGCGGCGCTGTAGGTGCTGATCAGCCCGATAATCGCAGCAGACGCCAGCAGATAGGCGAGCGTGAAGCCGATGATCTCGGCAAAGGCGAGCAGCAGCACGAAGAACAGGATCAGCCCCGCGCCGGTCAGCAGATATTCCGCCGCCGCCACCCGCGCGCCCGCGATGATGTCGAACATCAGGAAGGCGAGGAAGGTAAAGCCGATGAACAGGAAGCCGTATTTCACCGCGCGATCGACCTGGCTGTAGAGGTTCACCGGCTCGATCAGGTCGATCTGCGCGCTTTGTGCACCCTGGCCCAGCGTCTCGCCCGGCTGCGGCAACTGCACGATCGCGCGGCCCAAGGCGAGATTGCTGATCTTGTAGCGCGCGGTGAAGCCCTGGTCGGTGACCGAACGGCTGTTGGGCAGGAATTGCCCGGCAAAGCTGGGGTGCGGCCAGTGCGAGGCCACCGTCCAGTCGGTCGATTCGGCGTCCGGAATCAGGGTAAGCTGACCATTGCCGCGCACGCCGAAGCGATAGGCGACATCGAGCGGCGCGCCGCCGCCAGCGGACCAGTCGGCAAAGGCGAAGAAGCCCGACCCGTTGGTCGCGCCCAGCCCCTTGCCGGGGCGCAAGGGCAGGGCCGTTCCGCCGACACTGATGCCATTGTCCGCAAGCAGCCCGCGCGCATCGGAGATGCCGACGCGAATCTCGGCGCGGTCGAGCAGCAGTTCCTCCGGCTTGACGCCGAAGCGCGCGAGGTCGGCGGGCAACGCAAAGCGCGCATTGCCCTTGACCCGCGCCTCATAAACCACGGTTTCGTAGATCGACTTGGTCCGCCGCTCGGGCTCGACATCGATCCTGGCGGTGTTGGTAACGGGAGCGAGAAACAGCTCGCGCTCGATGGTCACGGCGCGCGTGCTGGCCTTGCCGTTCTCGGTGACGGTTTCGACCGACTGCTGGCGATACGGAATGACAATCACCGGCCCTGCCAGCATCTGCGGCCCGCCCCAGCCTTCGGCCACGCTGGCGCGCGCGGTTTCCGACTGGCTCTGCCGGTCCCAGACGAGCGCATAGACCATGAACAGCGGGATCGCGAGCAACGCGCCGATCAGCACGGTCATGCCCAGCTTGAAACCGGGGCTGCGTTCCTTGGCCATGCTAATCGGGTCCTTCACGATTCATCGATGAAAATGCACGGTTGGGCTATGCGCTCTAAGCTGAATCAGGTGTGAACTGCGTCACAGCGAATCGGTGAAGCGCGGGTTAACCCTGCCCTGGAAGCCGGATGTCCCGCCCGTTCGTTGCCCGCTAGCAATTGGGGCATCCGGCTTCCACTAGCCTCATGTCGGCAGTTGCGCGTGCGCCATGCGCACCCTAAGGGTCGCGCCGCCCATGACTGACAGGAGGTTTCGGTGGCGCTCTTCCGGCACATCCTCGCCCCTGCCTTGCTGGCCCTGCTGATGCTGGCAAAGCCCGGTCATGCCCAGGATGGCAGCGGCAGCCCACAGTTTTCGCCGTGTGATGACGCGGCGAGTGATCGCACGCTTGCCGGGACGCACTGCGCGACGGTCACCGCTCCGCTCGATCCCGCAGCGCCCGGCAACGATGCAGTGGAGCTGTTCGTCCGCAAATTCCCGGGGGCAGGAAAGCCGCAAGGGCAGCTGTGGCTGATCGCCGGCGGGCCGGGCGAGTCGGGCGCGTCCTTCTATTCCTTCATCGCAACGCTGCGCGCCGCCGCGCCTAGCTTTGACCTGATCATTCCAGACCATCGTGGCACGGGCTTTTCGACTCGCCTTTGCCCTGCCGAGGAGAGCTCGCAAAGCGATGGGGGTGCTGCGCTCGCCAATCAGGAATGGGGCAGCTGCTTCGGCGCGTTGAACGCACAGGCAGAGCGGACGCGGTCTTTCACCATCTCGAATGCCGCGCGCGACCTGAACCTGCTGATGGCCAGGCTGGACAGCCCGGGACGACGCTACCTGTACGGCGTGTCCTACGGCTCGCAGCTGGTGTTGCGCATGCTGAGCCTCGGCGCGCCCGAACATATCGACGGCGTCATCCTCGATTCGCTGGTGCCGTTGGAAAGCAACACTACGCTCGATCTCAGCCACCGGTCAGCGATCACTGACGCCGTCGGGCGCGAGGTTCTGCGCGCGTGCGACGCCCAGCCGGAATGCCGCGCCTATTTCCCCGGGGGCACCGAGGCTGCGGTGCGCTCGGTGCTGGCGCGTGGCGATATCGAACAGCTGGTCGGCCCCCGGCCCAAGTTTCAGCTGGCGGCCCTGCTCGATTTTCCCCAGACCCGCGCCATGCTGCCCAACGTCATCGCCGGGTTGCAGGCGGGCGATCCCGCCTGGTTGCGATACGCACTGGCACGGCTGGCGAGCATAGCATCGGGCTTTGGCGACTATCCGCAAGGCGGCTCCTCGATCCCGCTGGTCAATGTGATCAGCCGCTCCGAGAACAATGCCCGGCCCGATCTGACAACAGAAACGGTGGAACGCGAGGCGCAAGGCTATCTGTTTGCCAGCCCGCTGCCGTCCTTGCTGCTGGCAGGCAGCATCCCGACCTATCCGCGCGATGCCAGCTTCGGTATCTTGCCCAAGGCGATCCCCCCGACGATCGTTCTCCACGGCACGCTCGACCCCAAGACACCTTTGGTTGGCGCGCAGGAGCACGTCGCGGCACTCGCTGCTGTCGGCACGATCACCCTGATGCCGATCAAGGACGCGCCGCATTTCATCCTCTTCACCGCGCCGGAAGAGTTCACGCGGCGGGTGCAGGGGTTCATCGCGCAAGGCATGCCGAACTCGCAACCCTAGCGCGGGCGAGAGAGATAAATCGGTGCCCAGCGATCCGACCCAATAGTCTGCTTCCCGCAATCCACTGCGCAACCCGGCCTTCGGGCTGGCTATCGACCTGAGGGAAAGGCATCCCGTCATCGATGCGACGAGATTCCCGAGTTGCTAAATCCTGGCAGTCGCGGCACTTTTCGAAGGACCAAGAACCATGGAGGGGTGTATGCCTGCGCAGCAGATCCGCGTTAGTACCACTGTCCCCGTCTCACCGGCGCGTGCGTGGGCGCTCTACACCGACCCAGATGCCGTAACCCGCTGGAATTTCGCGAGCGACGATTGGTCTTGCCCTTCGGCCATCATCGATCTTCGGGTCGGCGGGACGCACAAGGCCCGCATGGAAGCCAAAGACGGCAGCTTTGGTTTCGACTTCGAAGGCACGTACACTGAAATCGAAGCGCCACATTCGCTGACATTACTGCTGGGTGATGGGCGAAAGTCACGGACGACTTTCAGCCAGTCAGCGACCGAGACGATCGTTGAAACGACATTCGACGCAGAGTCTGAAAACCCGATCGAAATGCAGCGCGACGGGTGGCAGGCAATTTTGAATAATTATCGCAAGCTTGTTGAGCAATTGTCGACAAACTGACGACGGCTGGTCTGATCTCTCGTCGCGCCTAGCGAACGGCCGCAGAGGCTGTTGTGAGCCAAAACCGAGTGTTGTGGTCACCCTGCGCCCTCACCTTTTCTCCATCGCCAACCGGCTCATCAAAATCGCGGCGCGCTTGGCCTGGCGCTTTATGCTCGGCAGGTCGACCGTTTCTCCGGGTGCATGCGCGCCGTCGCCCGCCGGCCCCATGCCGACCAGCCCGTCGACATAACGCGCGACGAACGAGATATCGCCCGCGCCGCGCTTCAGCGGATCGAGTTCGGCCATCTGTTCGAGGCCCAGATCGGCGTTGATGATGTTGAGCTTGCGCAGCAGTCCGCGGTTGCCTTCGGTCGGAGCCATCGGGGGATAGCCCTGTTCGAAAATGATCTCGGCGCGGGTGCCGGGCAGGTGCTGGGCGACGATCGCCTGCATCTTGGCCTTCACCCGTTCGGACTGTTCATCGCTCAAGGTACGGAAATCGCCGCGTGCAATCGCCAGCGCGGGGATGATGTTGGTCTTGCCTGCTGCCTGCGCACGGACCAGGTCCGCGTCGAGCTGCGCCACCGTTCCGCCCGCGATCAGCCCGACGTTGAAGGTCAGCTTGTCCTCGGGCAGCTCGTCGTGGAACTGGTCGATGATCCGCGCGAGTTCATAGATCGCGCCATGGCCTGCACTGGGTGAAAAGATGCCCGAGCTGTGCCCTTCCTTGCCGGTGGCGTTGACCTGCCAGCTGTACGACGACCGCCGCGCGATCGAGCCCATGTCCTTGCCATCGACCTGGCTCAGCCCCTCGAAATCGAGCGCGACATCGGCCCATTGGCCCCATTTGATCAGGTCCGCGCGCGCGATATCGATGGGATCGCCCGCGTCTTCCTCGTCCCCGGTCAGCACGATGGTGATCGTCGCCGCCGACAAGGTGCCCGCCGCCTGCATCGCTTCCAGCGCGGCGAACATGGTGATGACCCCGCCCTTGTTGTCCTCGATCCCCGGGCCTTCGAGCGTCGATTCATTGAGCCGCTTGACCCCCTGGAACGGGGAATCGGGTTCGAACACGGTGTCGAGATGGCCGATCAGCAGCATCTTGGTGCTGCCGGGGCGACCGGGGCGCGTCGCGATCAGATGGCCCGAACGCTTGGCGGCGCTCTGGTCCACCCACTCGACCTTGAAGCCCAGCTTCTCGAGCTCGGGCGTCACCATGTCGCCGACCTTCTTGACGCCCGCGAGGTTGCGGCTGCCGCTGTTCTGCAGCGTGATCGCCTCGAGCACTTTGATCCAGCGATCATGGCCCTTGTCGACCGCCGTGACCATCCTGGCTTCCTGCGAGGAAAGCTTGGCGAAAGCGGGCGTCGCAACAGCGAGCAGCGCGGTGGCGGCAGCAAGGCCGAACGTCTTCAATGTCATGGTGTTTCCCTGTCAGCCGATATCAAGTTCGCGCACGCCGCGCTTCTGGCGGATCGCTTCGACCCGGTCGCGCAGTTCGGCGCGGATGGCGCGTGCGTCGCGCACATTGGTCACCTCGATCATCGTGCGCGGATGCGGCGCGGCCGACGCCAGCGAACCGCTCGAATCGGAGGAGCTGATCTGGATCGTGCCGTTGTCGAACATCTGCTGGATGATCGAGAACGCGACCTTCACGTCCTTGATCCGGTACAGCTCGATCTCTTCCTCGCTGCGCATCAAGATGCCGCGCCGCATGAACAGGCGCTGGTCGTCGATCCAGAACAGGCTGGTGCGGTTTTCGATATGTGTCCAGGCGATGTACGCCCCCAGCACCACGGCCGGCACCGCGCCCGTCTGCCAGCCATAGCCTGCATAGATGCCGCCTCCCAGCACGGCGAGCGCGCCGAGCAGAATCAACCATCCGGTGCCCGATTGCAGCAGGAATGCGAAGGTCGAGGAGCGGAACTCGATCCGCGGCAGGCCCTCCATCCGGCGCACGCCGGAGCGGGCTTCGATCGGGCGGTGTTCGATGATATCGTGCGGGTCCATATGGCGGTCCTTCCCCCAGAGACGACGGTCTTAACCGGCCTCAGGGCGGCGGTAAACGGGATTGATCGTGCGCGCCGGCCAATTGCGGTTCGTCGAAGGCAAAGGTGCGCCGGTCGAAGCCGATGCGCCATCGCAGCACGGTGGCGGCACAGGGCGACTACGGATGTAGTTGATCGCCCCGACAGCCGGGCCGCCTCCGAAGAATGCAGGGGAAATTTCGTGAAAAGCCGGTATCTGGTTTCTGCCGCGGCGCTGGCTATCGCCGCCCTGCCTGGCATCGCGCTGGCGCAGGATGCCCCTGCCAGCCCGGCCCCGAGCCCGGCGGCTGCGACCAGCACCACGCCGCTGCGCACCTTCGCGCCCGACTATTTCGACCGCTTCGCGCCGCGCACCGCGCTCGACATGGTGCAGCAGATCCCGGGCTTCTCGATCGCGGAAGGCGAGGACCGGCGCGGCCTGGGCCAGGGCGGCAGCAACGTGCTGATCAATGGCGAGCGCTTTTCGGGCAAGAGCAACGATGTCGTCTCCGAACTCGGCCGCATCGGCGCGGGCAATGTCATCCGCATCGAGCTGATCGATGGCGCGACATTGAACCTGCCTGGTCTGACCGGCCAGGTGGTCAACATCGTCAGCAAGGTCGATCAGCTCACCGGCCAGTTCCGCTGGAGCCCGCGCGTCCGCTTTCGCCGCACCGATCCGCAATATCTCGATGGCGAAGTCTCGATCAGCGGCAAGGCGGGCAAGATCGCCTACACGCTCAGCCTTTCCAACGACAGCTTCCGCAACGGCAATGCGGGGACCGAGCGGGTGCTCGACGCCGCCGGCAATGTCACCGACCGGCGCTATGAGGAGCTGTACGTCAGTGGCGACCAGCCACGCCTGGCTGCGGGGATCAAATATACCGGCGACAGCGGCCAGATCGGCAACCTCAACCTGTCTTTCGAGCGCCCCTGGGTCCGCATCACCGAGGATTCAGATGGCGAGGTGGTCCGCGACCGCGACTATCTGGAAACAGAGAAGGAGTATAATTACGAGATCGGCGGCGACTATGTATTTCCGCTATGGGGCGGCAATCTCAAGCTCATCGGCCTGCGCCGGTTCGAACACAGCCCGTTCTTCACCCGCGTGGTCCTCGACTTCGAGGACCGCCGCCCGAGCGAGGGCAACAGCCTGGCCACGGTGATCGACGAGACCGAGACGATCGCGCGCGCCGAATATGGCTGGAAAGCGGGCGCTGCCGACTGGCAGTTCAGCCTGGAAGGCGCGATCAACAAGCTCGATACCACGGCCGACCTCAAGCTGCTCAACACCGCGGGGCAGTTCGTGGCGGTGCCGCTGCCCGGATCGGACGCGGTGGTGGAGGAAAAGCGCGCTGAAATCGGGCTGAGCTATGGCCGCCCGCTCACCTCGCGGCTGACGCTGCAAACCTCGCTGGGCGCGGAATATTCGCAGATCGTGCAAAGCGGTGCAGGCGGCCTGACGCGCAGCTTCATCCGCCCCAAGGGCTTTGTCTCGCTGGCGTGGAAGCCGACGAAAAAGCTCGACCTCTCCTTGCGGCTGCAGCGCGATGTCGGCCAGCTCGACTTCTTCGATTTCGTGGCCTCGGCGGATCTCGGCGCGGAAAACCAGAACAGCGGCAATCCCGAGCTGGTCCCGCAGCAAAGCTGGAACGTCGATTTCCAGGCGACGCAGAATCTGGGGGCCTTGGGGTCGATCAACGCCAAGGCCTTCGTCAACTTTGTCGAGGATATCGTCGACCAGGTGCCGATCGGCGCGACCGGCGAGGCCCCGGGCAATATCGAAAGTGCGACCATCTGGGGCTTTTCGATCGACAGCACCTTCAAGATGGATGTCATCGGCTGGACCGGGGTGCGCTTCGACATCGACTATACCTATCGCAAGTCCAGCCTTCCCGACCCGCTGACCGGCATCCGCCGCCGCATTTCGGGCGACCTGATCCACGAGTTCAGCGCAGAGCTGCGCTATGACATCCCTGGCGGCGACTGGGCGGTAGGCGGCAACTATTTCGATTTCAGCCAGGCCGACGAGGTGCGGCTGAGCCAGCTTGCAGAATTCCCGATCGAAGGCGGCGACCTGGGCTTCTATGTCGAGAACAAGGACGTGCGCGGAATGACCGTGCGGCTGGGCCTGTCGAACATCATCGGCACCAACGAGGCGTTCCGCCGCACCTTCTATGTTGCCAGGCGCAATGGCCCGGTTGCCTTTGTCGAGGACCGGACCCGCTTTTTCGGGCCCGTGGTCAGCCTGAACATCAACGGCAGCTTCTGATCGCCGCTCTGGTTCATCCACGATACAGCCGTCCAAATCTACCCGATCAGGCTTGCGGCGAATCCTCGCCAGCCCGCTTGATTTGCGCTTGGCGCACGGGTGCTTAGCCGATAAGGGTTGCGGCCATGAACAAGGCGATCAAACTGGCTCTGGCAAGCGCGGCAGCGCTGACCGTGCTCTCGGGCTGCGCAGGCGGCAAGGACAAGGTCAACACCAACTACATCGCGCGCGATGTCAGCACTCTCTATATGGCAGCGAAGGACCGGCTCGACCGCGGCCAGAACAAGATCGCCGCCGAGCTGTTCGACGAGGTCGAACGCCAGCATCCCTATTCGCCCTGGGCGCGCCGCGCGCAGCTGATGAGTTCGTTCAGCTATTATCTGGCGAAGGATCACAACAAGTCGATCCAGTCGGCGCAGCGCTTTTTGGCCATTCACCCGGGCAACAAGGATGCGCCGTACGCTTATTACCTGATTTCGCTCAATTATTATGAGCAGATCAGCGACGTGACGCGTGACCAGAAGATCACCCAGCAGGCGCTCGCGTCCCTGGGCGAGGTGATGCGGCGTTACCCCAACACCCGCTATGCCGCCGATGCCCGGCTGAAGGTCGATCTGGTCAACGATCACCTCGCCGGCAAGGAAATGGAAATCGGCCGCTATTACCAGCGCAGCTCGAACTGGCTGGCCGCAACACTGCGCTTCCGCGAGGTGGTCGACAAGTACCAGACCACCAGCCACGCCGCCGAAGCGCTCTATCGCCTCACCGAATGCTATCTGGCTTTGGGCATCCCGGCCGAAGCCAAGAAGTCCGCCGCCGTGCTCGGCGCGAACTATCCCGGCTCTGACTGGTATGAAAAAGCGTTCGAGCTGACCGAAAAGCACAGCGAGCTGATCACCAGCTGATCGGGCGCTGATCCAGCTGGCCACAGCACAGCAAAAAGCCCCGGCGTCCGATGCACCGGGGCTTTTTTGTGGCTATCGCTTCTGGCTGTCAGATCTGGCCGAACACCCAGCGCAGCACCGATTTCTGCGCGTGCAACCTGTTTTCCGCTTCGTCCCACACCACCGATTGCGGCCCATCGATCACGCTCGCGGTCACTTCCTCCTCGCGGTGTGCGGGCAGGCAATGCAGGAACAGCGCGTCGGGCTTTGCATGCGCCATCAGCGCATCGTTGACCTGGAACGGCATCATCGCGCGCAGCTTGGCCTCGGCATGTGCCTGGCCCATCGAAATCCACGTATCGGTGACCACGACGTCGGCGCCTGCCGCCGCTTCGGCTGCATTGCGGTGATAGCTGATCGTACCGCCCGCCGCCTGCGCGGCCGCAACGAACGCCGGATCGGGATCATAGCCTTCAGGCGTTCCGATGCGCACCACGAACTTCATGAGGCCCGCGGCCTCGATGATCGAGTTGAGCACATTGTTGCCATCGCCCAGCCACGCGACGACCAGCCCGGGCAACGCCTTGCGATGCTCGATAATCGTCAGCAGGTCGGCGACGATCTGGCACGGATGCGACAGATCGGTGAGGCCATTGATTACCGGAACGGTCGCAAAATGCGCCATTTCCTCGATCTTGGCGTGATCGTCGGTGCGGATCATGATGGCATCGCACATGCGCGACAGCACGCGCGCGGTATCCGCCACCGTCTCGCCGCGGCCCAGCTGCGTGCTGCCTGCATCGAGGATCAGGCTGGTCCCGCCGAGCTGACGGATCGCCATGTCGAACGATACGCGGGTGCGGGTGGAGTTCTTCTCGAACACCATCGCGAGCGTATGGCCCTCCAGCGGTGCATCGGGATCGGCCTTGCCCCTGGGCCAGCCGTGGCGCACCGCCTTGCGGTCGATTGCATCATTGAGCATCGCGGCGAGGGCATCGTGTCCGGCATCGGACAGGTTCAGGAAATGACGGGTCATTGTGGTCCTTCCCTCCTCTCCCTCAGGGGAGAGGATACGCAGACTTGGCAGCGATGCTGCCCAGTCGAAGTTGGAGAGGGCTGTACGGTATCGCACTGTCCCCTCTCCCTGCTTCGCTGACGCAAAGCTGTCCCTCTCCCCTGAGGGAGAGGGAAGGTTCATCAAGCCGCTTCGGGCATCGCAAAGTCGCGCGCGCCTGCGGACAGGCGTTCGATGAACTCGTCGACATGCGCCTGCTCGATCACCAGCGGCGGCAGGATGCGCACCACATTGTCGCCGGCGGCGACGGTCAGCAGCCCGTGGTGATCACGCAGATGCGCCACGAACGCGCGGTTTTCCGCCCGGTCCTTGAGCTTCAGCCCCAGCATCAGCCCCATGCCGCGCACCGAATCGAAGATCGCGTCGTGATTGGGGATGAGCTGCTCCAGCGCGCCGCGCAGACGTTCGCTCATCGTGCGGACATGCGCGAGGAACTCGGGGTTATCGACCACGTCGAGCACCGCCTCTCCCGCCGCCATGGCAAGCGGGTTGCCGCCATAGGTCGATCCGTGCGTGCCGACCACCATGCCCCGCGCCGCCTTTTCGGTGGCGAGGCACGCGCCCATCGGGAAGCCACCGCCAATGCCCTTGGCGGTCGCCATGATGTCGGGCTCGATGCCATATTGCTCATAGGCATAGAGCGTGCCGGTGCGCGCGACGCCGCACTGGACCTCGTCGAGCACCAGCATCAGGTCGTGCTCGTCGCACAGGTCGCGAAGACCCTTCATGAATTCAGGCGATGCCGGGCGGACACCGCCCTCGCCCTGCACCGGCTCGACGAGGAAGCCCGCGACATCGGGGCCGATCGCAGCCTTGGCGCCTTCCAGATCGTCGAAATCGACATAGCGGAAGCCGGGCAGCAGCGGAGCAAAGCCCTTGTGCATCTTCTCCTGGTTCGACGCGCTGATCGTCGCCATCGTGCGGCCGTGGAAGGCGTTCTTGAAGGTGATCAGCACGGTGCGATTGGGATCGCCGCCTTCGGCCTGGTGATAAGCGCGCGCGGTCTTGATCGCGCATTCGCACGCTTCGGCACCCGAATTGGTGAAGAACACGGTGTCGGCAAAGGTCGAATCGACCAGCCGCTGCGCCAGATGCTCACCCTGCGGGCTGCCATAGAGGTTGGAGACATGGACCAAGGTCTCGGCCTGCTTCTGGATCGCCTTGGTCAGATGCGGATGGCCGTGGCCGAGCAGGTTGACCGCGATGCCGCTGGCAAAATCCAGATATCGCTCGCCGCGCTCTCCGATCAGGTAACAGCCTTCGCCGCGCACCGGGCGCACGGCGCACCGGGGGTAAACGGGCATCAGCGGCGTGATCGTCATGGCGGCCTTGTCCTTCCTGTCTTCCGGTCCCTGATGGTGCTCGGGCAAGCCCGCGAGGCGCAGGGGACCACCGCGCCAAACGTAAAAAGGCGACCCCATGATCAGGGCCGCCAGCTTGCAGGCCAAAGCTATAGCGCCGCAAACCCCGCCGGGTCAATCTTCGCCGCACAAAGGGGCTGGCGGCGCGCGGGTGACCTTGCTAATGGCTTGCGCCTGTCCCAGCGCACCCGTAGCTCAGCTGGATAGAGCGCTGCCCTCCGAAGGCAGGGGTCACAGGTTCGAATCCTGTCGGGTGCACCAGATTCTTCAAATAAAATCAGGGAGTTGGCCGTTTGCGCCGACTCAGGGAAATCGGCTCGGTGCACAGTATGTGCACATAACGCGGATTTCCGACCCTCCAGACCGATGGCGCAAACGAAAAACCGCCGGAAGGGCTGGCACCCTTCGCGGCGGAAATATCTATAGCGGTTCGGCTATTTCTCTCATTTACGCGACCGGAGAATCGGGTGCAAGGGCAAACCTTGCGGGAGGTGCTGCATGAGCATCTCCTTGGCGCACGACGGGCTTCCATCCGGCGTCACCCATTTCAGCCTGGCTGACCTGATCGAGAAGATCGCGCCCGGGACTTGCCGGGAGGAATACCTCTCGGCGACCGCAGTGCGCGTCCTGAAGCACTACCTCCTCGGCTGCCGGTCGTCCGACTTTGAGCGTGGCAAGATTTGCGGGGTGTGGGAGCAACCGCAAACCACGGCTCAGGCGTTGCGCATCTCGACGAAGGTTTTGCACAACGCCGAAGCCGAGCTTGAGCGCGGCGGGTTCATCGAGCGGACCCACGTCCCCCATGCGCGCCGCACCGGTCAGCGCCAAGACGGAGTTATTGTCAGCCTCGCGGGGATCAGCTTGCGCCCCCTTATCGATGGCTATGACCGGTGGAAGGCCCGGCTTGAGGCGATGGAGCTGCACGAGCGGGCGATTGCTTCATTGCGGCACGAAGTGGTCATGCTCGGCCGCGAAATCAGAGCGACGCAGGCGCCCGCCATGATCGAGGAGGCAGAGCGTATTCTGCCTAGGGGACGCGTCTCCCGCATCAGTTCCATAGAGAAGCTGGAAGCCTTGAAGGGCATGCTCGAGGCGCTGCTGGTGCAACTGGATCTTCCGTCCGGTGACACGAAATCTTCCCACCGGACGGAAGAAATCTTCGCACCCAATATACTTGTCAAAGACTCGTCCAAAAACCGTAAGCGCGCGACTGGCGCTGATCGGTCGACCGAGGTGACACCAGCAATAGCTGTCAGTCTTGCCAGCGGAGACTATCGAAGCCTCCTGCCGTCGGGCCGGGCACCGGGCTGGCCAGAGATTGTCGACGCGTCGGCCATCGCCTGCCGTTGGCACAATGTGTCGCAGCCGACCTGGGCTGAGGCGTGCGAAAGGCTGGGGCGCGAGCGTGCGGCGCTTTGCATCCTGGTCATCGACCGCAACGCGCGATTGCCAAGCGATCACCGCTACCGAGCGCGGTCAGGCAGGAAATGCTTGAGCGGGCTGGTGCGGAACGCCTCCAGCCTGTTGCCCATGATCAAGGCTGCCAAAGGCTATCCAGAGGGGAGCTTGCCGGACCGTCAGTTCGAACCGGAGGTGTCAGCCCCCAGAACCGGCCAGAGCTTTGCAGGTGCATGTCTTTCGGCCTTGGCGAAGCTCTCAGGGGAGATGCAGCCATGACACAAACGCGAACCACAAGCCTTTGGGAGGAGCTGGAGGCGGGCAACATCTGGTGGCCGTCCTACAAGCCCGGGCGGGACCCCGTTTTGAGTTGGCGCTATGCCGCTGCGATCCTGATGCACGACATTGATCCGCAGCCGATTTTCGTTGCCCTGCCTGCGGTGTTCGGGGAGATGTACGATCTGACCGCGGACGAGGTTTGCGATCAACTTCCAGTTCCTGACGGTCAGGTCCTATGGCCGTTGTGGCTGGAAAGCTGGGTCAGCCATTTCGACCATTGGCACGACCCGGTCAGGCAACTGGTCGAGCAGCATTGTACCACTCCAGATGCCCGGGTCATTGCTGGCATGCTGACGAGGCTGGACGGGGCCGCCTTCTGTGACTTCGTCCTTCACGCCTACGAGAGGACGGTCATTCTGCAGTCACTCCGTGGGGCACCCACCGGTGATGATCCCCTGCCAATAGTCCGGACGATCGCGAATGCGGCACCGTTCGAGCGGCTCAGCTACGGCTTCTACCAGCGGTTCTGCGCTGAACTGGACCGGGAAGCGGAGCCTCCAGCGACCCCGATGTCGGGGTTGGATTTCGACCGTGCAGGAAACCCCAACATATTCGGTGGAGATCTCACATGAACCCCGTGCAGAACGCGATATTCGCTTTCCGGCTGTTCAGCCGGTGGCACCCTGCAGGAAATGCCAAGCCCGATCATGACTCCTCAAAATCAGGCCACCAATGTCGAAACAGCGCATATAGAAGTACACACTCCACGCTGAATTCGAGCGGTGGCAAGGGGGGCGCAAACCCGCAGAAATCAGGCATTCTAGGCCGTAGGCGTGGTTCTAGGGGCGACCAAAAAGCACTCCAAAGCTGTCGCGCTCAGCAGCGCTGCCTTCTAGAAAGAGCCTATATCAATCACTTAGCTTCTAGTCCTGTCGATCTCCTCGCAATTCGGGGGAGGGTCTGATGGCGCAGGTCAATGTTGCCGTAGAGGACCGCGTCCTTGCCGCTCTCGACAGGGTTGCGCAGGCAAAATCGCTCAGCCGGCCCGAGCTTTTGCGCAAGGCGATCCAGGAGCTGATTGAGGCGCACGATGCCGGTCGGCCGACCTTCCAGACCGAAGCTGCGCCCAAGCTCGATGCGACCGTCAGCGGGCTGGTGCACCAGTTGCGGGAGCTGGTGATGGAGCTGGACCGGGCACAAGCGGACAATGCGCGGATGCTTGGCAAGCTGACCGAGAAGTGGAACGGCGGCGAGGAAGCCAATCGCATCGCCCTGCAGAAGCTGATTGTCGAGCTTCGCGAGCTGGATGAAGCCGGCCTCTCGCCGTTCATGACGCAGACTGGTGAGCTGATGTCAGCCTTCGATGCGCTGGAGCCCAAGCTGCTAGGGCTGCTCGAGCCGCACTTGGCGAAGATTTCCGCCCAGCTTGATCGGTCAATAAAGCTGGCCAGCGAACCGCGGCAGATGAGATCCATCTACCTCGGCGACAACCGTTTTCTGTCGCTCAAATTTCTGTCGGCATGCGGAGGCTTGGCGCTCTTTATCGGCGCGCTCATTGCAACAATCCTGCCTACCCAGTTCGATGGCTGGTCGGTCTGGCAGTCAGCCAAGCTGATCGACCACCCCGCGAAAATGTGTCGGCTGATCGCCCGCAAGTACGGTGTTACCGATTGCCGGGTCCCAGAGCAGGACCGCGATCTTGGCTTGCGCGTCATTGCCCATGAGGACCGGCGATGATTACGCTCGGCAGCATAGGCTCGGCTTCATCCGCAGCGGAGTACTACTCCCAGGACAACTACTACACCGCTGATCAGACGCAGGATGCCAGCGCGTGGTTTGGCAAAGGTGCCGAGGCGTTGGGCCTGACCGGCAAGGTGGAGGAACAGACCTTTGCCGCCGTGCTCGAGGGCAGGCTTCCCGACGGATCGGTGATTGCTGGGAAGGACGGCGTTCACCGCCCCGGCGTTGATCTCACCTTCTCGGCGTCGAAGTCCGTGTCGCTGGTGGCGATGCTCGGCGGCGACAAGCGTCTGGTCGAAGCGCTGAAACAGTCGGTTTCGGCGACACTGCGGTGGGCGGAGAAGAACGTTGTCGAAGCGCGGGTCTGGGATGCGGCGCAAGGGCGGCAGGTGCCAGAGCGTACCGGCAACCTTGTCGCCGCGACCTTCCTGCATGACGTGAACCGGAATGGCGAGCCGCAGTTACACATCCACGCCGTCATCGCCAACGCGACCAAAGCCTCGGATGGCAAATGGCATGCGGTGCGCAACGACGAACTCTATCGCGCGCAGCATGTGCTTTCGGCGGTCCACAATGCCGAACTGCGCAGCCGTGTCGAAGCCTTGGGCTACGAGACCGTGCCTGCCCGCAATGCCATCGATGGTGCTTTCGAGATCAAGGGTGTGACGCGGGAGGCAGTTGAGGCGTTCTCGTCGCGCCGCGCGGAAATCCTCGCCGAACTGGCCAAGGAGGATCGCGGTAGCGCCCGAGAACGCGAACTGGCGGCGCTTGCAACCCGGCGTGGGAAAGAACTTGAGCCCGATGGAGCGCGGCAAGTCGCGGCGTGGAAGGAAACCGCCCGAGCCATCGGCTTTGATCCTGCGCGGCTGATCGAGAGTGCCATCGCCCGTGCTGCGGGGGAGCAGACCGTCTGGTCGCGGGTGGTGGACGGCATACGCGGGATAGGCGAGCGCGGCATGGCGCTTGCCAGTGCCATGGGGCTGACCCCACGTGATCGTGACTCGCTGGTGCCCGAACGCCTCGGTCGGCTAGAGCCCAAAGCATTTGCAGCCGCGCAAGCGGTCGCCTCCGCGGCAAGGGAGCTTGGCGAGCGCGAGGCAGCCTTCTCCCGCAATGACCTGATCCGGACAGCGCTTGAACGGCAAGGGCCGGTCACGGTCGACATGATCGAAGCGCGGATCGATCTGTTGCAGGAGCGGGGTTTGCTGGTCGGCAGCGGTCCGGCGGATCGTGACCGCATGCTTACCACCGAGCAAGCGCTGGCCATGGAGACCAAGGTCATTGCCCTCGCACATGCGGGCAAGGACAGCGTTCAGCCCATTGCTGACAAGGACGGCATCGTCGCGCGCCTGCAGGAGCAAGCGCGGGCCATCGGCCTTCGGCGCCTAAATGCCGGGCAGGAGCAAGCTGGCGTCGCGATCCTCACCTCCAAGGACCGCGTGCACCTTATTCAGGGCGGCGCGGGTGTGGGGAAGTCCGCGGCCTTGGCTCCGATCGCAGCCATTGCGCGGGAGGAAGGGCGGCAGGTGGTGGCGCTGTCCCACGTGGGGCGGATTGCGCGGGAGTTTGGGGAGAAGACGGCCAGTCCGGCATCGACCGTGGATGCGTTTCTGGCTCGGTATGCGCGGGTTTTGGACGGCAGTGCGAGCGCGGAAAAGGTGGCAGCGGCGCGGGTAGAGTTGTCCGGTGCGCTGGTGATGGTGGATGAGGCGAGTCAGATCGGCACGGACCGGCTCGCGCGGCTGATCACCCTCGTCAACCAGATGGACGTGGGCAAGCTGGTGCTCGCTGGGGACATCAAGCAGCTTCCCGCCATCGAAGCCGGAAAACCCTTCGCGCAGTTGCAGCAGCAGGATCTCAAGCAGAGCCAGGTCACCGAGAACCTGCGCGCGCAGACCCCGCAGATGCAGGCCATCAACCGCGCGCTCGAACAGGGCGATGTCGGCGAAGCCTTTGCCGCGCTCAAACCCGCGACCATTGAAGTTGCGCCGGGGAAGATCGCAGGCATCGCCGCCGATATGTGGGCCGACCTGCCCAAGGAACAGCGCGACAACACGATCCTGCTCGCCGCCGGGCGCGCGATGCGCAGCGCTGGCAACGCCGCCGCGCAGGCGTCGCTGATCGAACGCGGCCAGATCGCTGCGCGGGGGATCAAGCTCCAGGTGCTCGACCGGGTGACCGTAACCCGCGAAGGCGCGCGGCAGTTGAAGGGCTATCAGGACGAGCGTGTCGTCGCCTTCGAGACCAACCTGACCAGACAGGGCTTTGCGCGTGGCGAGCGGGGAACGGTCATTGGCGTCAGGGGCGGCAAGGTCGAGCTGGCCATGCCCAATGGCGAAGTGCGGCGCTTCGATCCAGATCGCCTGCCCCGCAACCTCAAACACGACGCGGTCACCATCTTCGAGCGCAAGAACATCGCCCTCCACCAAGGCGACCGCATCCGCTGGACCGCCAAGGATGGCGAGCGGGGGCTGCTCAATGGCGACATCGCCCATGTCGCGCGGATCGATGGCGACACCATCACCGTGACGGCGGGTGACGGAAAGCTGCACGATCTGTCGCGCGGTGATCCGATGCTGGAGCGGCTCGACCTCGCCTACGCTATCAACGTCCATGTTGCGCAGGGCATGACCGCCAAGAACGGCATCATCATGATGTCCGAGCGTGAGCGGATGCTCAACACCTCGGCCTCGTTCCTGGTCGCGGTAACCCGGATCGCGGAGAACGCGACGCTCGTGACCGACAACCCCGACCGGGTCGAACGCCAGGTCGATACGCGCTCCGGCGCAAAGACCAGCGCGCTCGAGACCGCCCGCGGGGATCCGACCGGGGACCGTCCAAATCAGCAAGAGGTCGCGGCCATGTCCGATGACCTGAAGAAACTCGCTGAAAAGCTTGGCCCAGAGTTCGCGCTGGCGGTGCTCACCAACAAGGAACGCGACATCACGCTCGAAAAATCCCTCTACCGCAGCGAACCCGAACGGGGCTCCGGCGATCGGGAAATGGACCGAGAGCGCCAACTCGAGCGAGAGCGCGACCTTGAGCGCGGGCGCTGACCATGTCGACACCCGCCCACGACCACAATCGCACAGCCTCACATGCCCACATGTGAACATGAGGACCGCCGCACATGACCACGCATTCATATGCCCACACCCGAACTGTCGCCATCATCAGTCAGAAGGGTGGCGCTGGAAAAACCACGCTCGCCATTCATCTCGCCGCCGCTGCTACCCGTGCAGGGCGGGTCAGCCTGCTGATCGATACCGACCCCCAAGCCAGCGCCTCGCAATGGGCAGAGTGGCGGCAAGGCGCGCCTCCCGAGGCGATCGACAGCGCCCCGCCGCGCATCCCGGCGAAAATTGCGGCGGCAGCACAGCAGGGTGCCGAGCTCATCGTGATCGACACCCCGCCACATGCCGACCTTGCCGCCAGCAAGGCAGCCGAGTGTGCCGATCTGGTGTTGATCCCCTGCCGACCCAGCGCCTTCGACCTCGCGGCCATGCGCACGACGCTGCGTCTGGTCGAGCTGCTGTCCCGCCCTGCTTTTGTGGTGTTTACCGCCGGGCCGCCAACTGCGCCGCACATCTATGCCGATGCCCGGGAGCTTGTGACTGGGTTTGGTGGCCAGACATGCCCTGTGATTTTGCCCGACCGCGCCGCCTACCGTCATGCGGTCGCGAGCGGACAGACCGTGTTCGAGCTCGATCCGGGCGGAAAGGCGGCAAGCGAGATCGAGCAGCTTCACATGTGGACATGTGAACAACTCCACATGTCCACGCGCCCACAGACCCCGGCACAGCAGAGGAAGACCGCATGAACCGCTTTGCCAATCTTGCCGATCGCAAGCCCAAGGATGAGGCGAAGGCCCAGATCGAGTCGGCACCGCCCGTCGCCCAGATCCCGACACCGCAAAGCCGTGTCGGTCGCAAGGCGATCTCGGGCTACTTCTCGCCCGAGCTATCGCTCGCTCTGCACACCTGCGCCCGGCGCAATGGTCTCAGCCTTCAGGACCTGATGGCCGAAGCCTTCGATGATGTCCTGCGCAAGTATGGCGAGAGCCCGATCGGGCAATAGTCGATCCCAAAGCCGGGAGGGGAGAAAGGGGGGTGTTGTGATGCGAGCGTGTGAATCTGTGCGCATGTGAACGTGTGAACATGAGGGCAGTGCGACCGCACTCGAGCCGCCGAAGACCTTCAACAACAGGAGAAACCGATGCGATTGTTTCAATGGCTGGCCGATCTATTCGCAGGATCAAGCGACCCGCTGCGAGCCTCCTCTGACGAGGGCGTTTCCATCAACCCTGCCACCGGTATCCCAATGGCAGGGCCAGGGATCGGCGGTGTAGATGTCGGCGGCAATCCCTTCGGCCAGAATCTGGATCGCTGGGACGACCAACACGTCCACCACCGCCATGATCATTCGACCGGCAGCGGGTCCGATCCTTGGTAGATGCTTCAGCGCTCATCTGGTGGTTCGAGGCATTTGTCCCACTCCGTCGTTTTGAAAGGCCCATCATGACCAACAACCAACGCACCGCGTCCGGCCTGCGCTATATCACGCTTCCGAGCACAACCCTGATTGAGCGGATTGTATTCTCAGCTATCCGCCGTTGGCGCTGGACCGGAATTCTTGCCGCCACTGCTCTGACTGCCGGTTCCCTGACATGCTCGGTCATACTGGCAACGTGGCTATTCGCCGAAGATCCCGTTCGCTCGGGATACATCGGCCTTCTGTTTACGATCCCCCTGATCATGATCCTGCTCTGGCAGGCAGCCACGATCGAGTTGCGTGTCGCACCCGTATGGATGATCCGCGCAGCACTGGCCACCGCGACCGACGACGAGCGCGCCTTTCTCTTCGAAAGCCTGCTCCAACTCGCCATGTCGGAATGGCGTCAGGATCCGATTACATGCGCCGCCCTGTTCGACCTGTTCAGCCAGGCGAGGCTCAGCTTTGGCGATTGCGAGAACGGCAAACGACAGCAGCTTATGGTGGAGCGCGACAGACAGGTGGCCGCGCTGCGAAACCTCGCGAACTTCAGTAAAGATCATATCCCTTTATGAGGACCGGCGCAGTCGATTAAGGTCACTGTCTGCCTTACTATTTGGGAAAGGTGAGAGTGGGGCATAAGTGGCTCAGTGCAAGTTTGGCGTGAGAACAGCTGGATCGGGAGCGGCCTTCCGTACACCCGGCCCAGACCGCTAGGCGCGAATGTGGCGTTGGGGGAATCTTTGCTAAGTCTGCTTTCTGCCGCCCCTTTAAGGAAAGCGATAGTCCCAGTCTGCCAGTGACTGCCGTCTGGGATCACAGTGAGAACATCCTCGACAGCCAGCTTTCCAATCAATGATTACACAGGCCGTAGAGGCGCTTGTTTTTCATCCGGCACGGATTGCCAAACATTCGGGCGTACGCAATGTGAATGAGATAGAGTTTGACCTTTCCAGACAGACATCGCAGCTAGAAACTCATTCTTGAGCTTTCTGTCGTCGCTATGAGGAGAGGTGACGGAAGCTTGTTCTTTTTTTGAGATCTTCGTTGGCTA
Source organism: Hydrogenophaga intermedia (assembly GCA_943370475.1). Classification (GTDB taxonomy): domain Bacteria; phylum Pseudomonadota; class Alphaproteobacteria; order Sphingomonadales; family Sphingomonadaceae; genus Blastomonas. The sequence continues at coordinate 30,259 of CALRRI020000023.1, read as the reverse complement.
CGACGACTGAGCTTGGAGTCTCCGAACATGGCTGACGCCGAACCAGCGGCCGATTCGGACGAAGGTCCTGAGGCGGCTGGCTCTGGCGCACACGCGCTTGCCGGCTACGATTACCAAGTGGACGTGTCTGTGTGGCTGGCGCTCGACCTGTTGCTCGCGAACAAGGTCGCGCAGTCGCTTCAACTCGAGCCTGCCTCCGAGGAGGACATTGAGGCCGATCTGGCCGAAAGCGAGCCGGGGAGGCTCGCCACCCAGGTCGCTTCCGATGGATATAAACTCGTCGTGCAAGCCAAACGCCGCAGTGGCGACGCTTGGACCGTCGCTGGCGTAAACGCGCTCCTGAAACATGGCGGGAAAAACCGCCTCTCTGCCGCGCGCCGCCTGGCCGATCCCAATATTCGCTATCTACTCGTCACCAGCGCAGGGCTCAATGGCGAAACTCGAGGTCTGTCTGTTGGTCGCGCTGGCAATTGGCCGAAGCGATCAAGCATGCCCGCATCGACGTTGACCGCGCTGCCGGCTGATGCTGCCGGTCGGGTTGGCATCATCGGCAATTTCGATGAGGACCGCCTCGTCGGGGAGATCAAGCGGCTGTTGATCGAAAGATTCGGCGTCCCTTTTTCGCGTTGGATCGAATGCCTCAAAAAACTGCGCGAGGAAGCGCGACTTCGCGTTACCCGCAAGGTCGGGGAAGGGTTTTGGAAACGCGACGAAATCGCCGAGGTGATCCGTACCCATGACGGCTATCTCGCGGCGTCTCCCCAGCTCGAGAACTATGTGTTTCCGAAGAACTGGCAGGCCCTTCGTGACGCCATGGACTCGCCGAAATATGCGGCTGTCATCATCGGCCAGTCCGGTACTGGCAAGACCTTGGCGACTAGCAAGCTTTATGAGGTTCTGCGGGCCGATAACCCCGGCCTCACTCGCGTACCGATCCGTCACGGCCCCGACCAGCTCCGGGATGATCAAACGCCACCGCCGGTCCTGTATGACATCGAGGATCCTTGGGGCCGCTATGATTTCGATCCGGCCAGCAGGCCCTGGAACGATCAGCTCGGCCATTATCTAGCCCACGCGACGCATGATCGACGGATCGTGGTCACGAGTCGGCGCGACGTTGGCGTTTCGTCAGGTGCCCTCAAGACGGTAGAGGACTGGCTGGTTCCGCTCGAGGTTGAACATTACGGACCGATAGAGCGGCAAAAACTCTACCGGACACGGATCGATACTCTCCCGCGCGACGTCCAGTTGCTAGCGACCGGTGCTGAACAGCACGTGCTCGACAGGCTAGCCTCGCCACTCGAGATCGAGAAGTTTTTCGATGCGCTGCGTATATCGGGCCGACCTGATCCCAAAAACCATCAGGGGTTCATCAGCGCGGCGATCGATAGAGCGTATGAAGAATCGATCGAGCAAACGGTCGTACAGCAGATCCAAGAACGCGAAGACGTCGCGGCAGCGGCGGTGATTTGGGCGCTCTTGAAGGCGAATGACAAGCTTTCCATTCGTGCTGTGCGGTCGCTAGAAGTCGATCTAGCTGAGCGCAATGCGCGGTTCGAAAAGGGGATCACGCCCTTGATCGACTTCTTCGCGGCAGCTCGGAACCTTCGCGTTGGAGAGGGAGATGCGACCTATTACCATCCCCGTGTCGAAGGCGGCATTGTTGCGGCGCTCAAGCAAGCCGTTGTTCCGTCTTCGCTTGCCCTGCGCACGCTCCTCGACGCGCTGACGGACTCGGAGGGGCCGGATCCCGTTTGGGGTGGCGGCGTGGCCGCGAGGATCCTGGAAGCGGTCGGCAAGGCATCGTTGCTCGATGTCCCCCCCAAGCCGGCCGTGCAACGCGCGATCGATAGCTGGATTGATCAGCAATTCACCGATCCGGCCACGCGGATTTCCGAACACATGCGTATTGCGGGCGCGGTTGGTTCGAGTGATTCGATTGGTGCGGAGTTTGCACGGTACATCCATCATCGACCGGACCGGACTTTCGCCAACCTAATGCATTGGAGCGCGCCGGGCCACGAACAAGACTGGTACGACCGGATGCGCGACGCCCCCTTGGCCATGACCATAGCGACCCGGTTCGTGCGCGAAATGTTGCCAAGCGATCGGACGAGCTATGGCGAGGCGCTTGTTGTCGACCTCGACCGGATCGCGCCAGGCCTCACACCTGTCTATCTCGAGGCGACCGCGGGCATTGTTCATCATGGCTATGATCCGGTTGTCGAAACGCTGGCTGAAGGAGCCCTGCATGACCTTGCTGGCTTCGAGTCGATTGTCGATGCGGCGGTGGTCGAACTCACGCCGATCGAGCACGACCGCGCAAAGTCTGCACGTGAGCGGCTCGCGTTCCTGAACGGCGTGTACAACGATGAATATGCAGAGCATCTGGCCGACAATGATGACGGTCATACCGCCGGCGAGTTGCTGCGCGCCTATGTTGACAAAGTCCGCGAAGTCAAAGGCTGGCAAAGTCTTGCACAACATCGACATGCCGAGATGCTAGTCGACGATTGGATGAAGTCGCTTTCGGCATCAGCGCGAGACAACCTCGCGCCATCGACAGAAGAAGTCGCGGGAGCATACGCCGCCGTCCACGGAACCGAACATGAGGATTCCATCTGGCATGTGCTGCGGCGGCATTGGGATGAAGCCTATCTGGACCGGCTAATTGGGCGTGTCCTCCAAGGCGCAGAGGACAAAAATGTAAGAATCGCGGCGCTGGAGTGCCTCATCGCACATCACCGCGAAATCCTACCGCAGATCATGGACGATCTCGACGCGGCGGGCGATCAAGAGCGCGCGGTAGAACTTGCGATCGACTTAGGCTTCGTTCTTCAGCACCGCACGGGAGAGGGTGACGATTGCGAGGCCGCATCCGAGAACATCAGGCGGCTGCTGTCGCCGACTTTCTCTGCGATAGCAAATGCGGCCCGATCACTGCGGCCGTCCGAGGCTCCGGTGATCCCGCTGCCGCTCAATGCCGCCGAATTGCTCGCCGCGACACCCGGCGTCCGCCCCTCGATTCGGAGGCTTCGTATTCAGCAATACGCGATGCTGGGGACTATTGTTGCGCCCGATATCGAGAAGACGCTAACTGATGCCCAGATCGACTGGGAGGATGATCAAGCTTGTGGGGAGGCGATCCAAGCCGCGGTAGCGCTTGGGCTCACCGAAATCGTTGAAAACGGCCTGGATCATATGTTCACGAGTGTCGTCGTACCTTCGCTATTGGCCGTGGGCGAACCACTCCCGGCGCCACTTCCCCAAGGGCTTCTCGAACTGGCGAAGGCACGGGGCATGCCCGTCCGCGAGGCGCTGCTGAAGCTAATGGCGGCCAAGCCCCATCCGGATCACGTACCCACCCTAATGGTGCTTGCCCACGACGAATGGTCGTCATCCTATCGTTCTCACGACGAGGACGATCATTTCCCAATCGCACGGCAAGCCATCACGGCTTTGGCGGCGTTGCCCAGCTTGCCCCCCGAGGACATGGAACGTCTCGACGCGCTCGGCATCGGGACCGGCGACCCTGGCCTCCGTTATGCCATCTTCGAGCTCCTAGTGATGCGGGGCGGCACCCCATTTCAGGAACGACTGTTCGAGCGCGCCAATGCGCCCGGCCGGGCGAGCGTGAGGCGGGCGGCCGCCCAGGCCATTTTGTTCAAATCTGACGATCTTGACCCGACGATTGTTGGCATGATCGACCCCGAGTTGCTGACGAGCCGCATCGCGGGCGTCGCGTCGCGGCTAGTCCTCACCATGGGGCTGAAAGCGACGGACGAGGCAGTTCTCGCCATGGCGCGGCTGCTCGCAGCACGGCCCAAGCGGCGTGTACTCATCCTCTTGGCGATCTGGGTTACGCGCGAAGGACGGCCCGAGCTGGCCGCGTCGCTTGAAGCGCTTCTGCCCGGCGACCATCCGGCAATCGCGTGGCTGCGATCGGGACCGGCCTCAGCTGGTGATGATAGCCTTATTAGCGATCTGGGCGACCCCGTGGTCTGCACGGAGGTGCTTTGGTGGCTGAACCCCAAGCAAGCCAAGGGATGATAAAGCCGTTCGATCTCCTGCGCGAAGTGTCCCGCTTCGGCGTCGAGAGGGGCCTGTCCCTCAACGATCCCGCCATGCCGTCGGCGTTCGGCTTACATGTCGACGATGCGATGCGCCGGGCCATGTCCGACCCCATCCTACTCCAAGGCCTGCGGGTAGAGGCAATGTTCCAAAATCTCGTCCAGAGCCTAGGCGAAGTTCTTCTGATCAAGCCGGAGGATAGCGGTCCCCTCCAGACCGCCGAGCCCATGCAGGCGCCGGACTTTCGTGTTGTCCTGAAGGATGGATCCAACTGGTTGGTTGAGGTCAAGAATGTTTATCTCCACGACGCCTTCCGGCAACGCCGGCGGGTGCTCAGCCGCGACTATCGCCGGGCGCTCAGCAACTATGCGAGCGCAACAGGCGGCACATTGAAGCTCGCAGTCTTTTGGGCTCGCTGGTCGATCTGGACGCTTGTCGATCCGGAGCAAATGGCTCCGGGTGACCGTGATCTTACGCTCGATATGATTACCGCGGTCAAGGCCAACGAGATGGGCGCGATCGGTGACCAAACGCTGGGATTGCGGGCGCCCCTAGTACTGCGACTAACTATGGACCCTGAAAGGACGAGCGACATTGGCGAGGACGGCAAGGTGCTTATATCCGTCGGCAAGGCGCAGATGTTCTGCGACGGCAAGGAACTGATCCATCCCAGCGATCAGCAGATCGGCTGGACGGTGATGCAATATAGCGATTGGGAAACACCCGAGGCGCGTGCCATCACCGAGGGCAATCGCCTCCAGTCGATCGAATTCGAAAGCGCGGCGCGGGATCCAAGCTTTGAGGGCTTCGATCTTGCGGGGAGCCTCAGCCGCATGTTTGCGCGCTTCTATGCGAAGCAGACAATTGTGGAAGGCAAGGTGATCAACATCAACGTACCGCTGCAGGACAAATGGATCGGCGCGCTACGCGCCAAGGAAGGCTTTGGGCGCATGCCACTTTGGCGCTTTCTACAGCAACCAAGTTATGAAGATTTCGTCGCAAGGGCGGACGACACCTTCCGGATCAAATCATAGCCTCGACCATTGGCTCAGGACGCTGTTGCGCTCCAAGCAGGTCGACCGGGGTCCCATCATCTCATTCCCGCGGCGCAGGCGGAGCAACCGTTCCGATTGTCTCAATCTCCGCGATCCGCTGAAATTCGGACAGATATTCCTGCCGATGATTCGACAGCCAGCGAACGATCCGCGCGTTGCCAAGCAGCTTCGCGACGTAGCCGCGCGCGAATGTGAGATGGAGATTGTCGATGCCGTAGCTGTCCTCGACCGATTTGACCTGTGTCTGGAGAGTGGCAAGCTCACGTTCCATCCGGGAAATTTGCTGGCTGGTGGGGCCGACCAGATCGTTCTTGCGCGCCTTTTTCGCTGGCGCTGTCAGCTGATCTTCCGGCGTGGCTGCGAGGAGCGCGCGTGCGAAGATCAGCGAATAATTGTTCTGCCCGATCATCAGGTCCGCAGCCTCAATCTGGCGCATCGGCGACATGCGGCGTAGCATGTCGAACACCCTCATCGAACAATTGGTGTCCTTGAGCATGTCCGCCGTCTCGTCGCAGATGCCATCGAGCAGGCGGAAACGCGCGCGGATCGAACCTACCTCCAGGCCGAGCGCGTCGGCGATCACAGCCTCGGTGACACCGCGCTCAATGGCCCGAACGATCATGCGATGCTCTTGCACCGGGGGTAGGCGATTGACGCGCTTGTTGTAGGTGTAGGTCTCGTCATCATTGGCGACGAGGCACTCGACCGTTTCGACACCGAGCTGCTTGAGCACCTCGATGCGCAAATGGCCATCGAGCAAGAAGTACTGCTTTGCATTCTTCGGATTGGGGACGACGGCAGGGGCTTCGACCAACCCGATGGCTTTGATCGAACTCACGATCTGGGCATATTTGCGGCTCTCCCGCACGCCCTCCCGCAATGATTTCAGGGGCACGATCTGATCGAGGCGCAATGTCACAGACTGGCGCTCGAAGCCTAGCCGGACACGATTGTCGGCGCCGGGATCTGCGGGCAGCCGTTCTGCCGATGGCCACTCAGTCATCGATTTCTCCCGCGATCCGCATGGCGAGCGCCCGAGGCATCGTTTCGAGCCCTTCCGCCCTCAGCAAGGTCAGAAACCCGTCGTCCGTGAGCAAATCCTTGATTGCCTCGACGATGAACAGAAGGCGGGTCTGCGTGAAATCAGATTTCTTCACGAGCAGACGCTGCTTTTCCGCCTCGCGCTGATAGACCTGCATCAGGTCGCCGGCCGTCAGCTTGCGATTGGTACCTTTCCTTCCAAACTTTCCTGACGTCATAGACTTGCTGCGTCCGCGCATGCGGAGATCAAGAAGTCTGCGAACCGATGCCAGCTTCTTGCCGCGCAGCTTGCCGGTCTCATAGGCATCAAGAAGTAGGTTTTGCGCCTCTTCGCTTTCGGCGCGCGAGATTTCCATGGCAAGGCTGATGGGGATCAGCCCAGTCTCGACCGCCGACAGCAGCCTTTCTTCGCCGCGCTCAAGCAAGGTCACGATCATGCTGACCCACGAACTGGTGATGCCGATTTTACGCGAGATCTCGGCCTCGGTGTAGCCGCGTTTTCGCAGGGCACCGATCTCGTTCATGACGTCGATCGGGCGCTGCACCCGGCGGGCAATGTTCTCCACCAGGCTCATGACGAGGCATTCGCTCTCGCTGGCTTCAATCACGACCGCCGGTATCTCGGTCTGACCAAGCATCTGGAACGCTTCGAGCCGCCCTTCGCCGCATACCAAATCGTAGCGCGCGCCACCCGGACCATCATGCTTGCTCACCGTGATCGGGCGCTTCAGGCCGATAGCCTCGATATTGTTGACGATCTCGCGGTGCTGACGCTTGTTGCGCGCCCGGGGGTTGAGCACGGTGATCCGCGAAATCGGGATCATCTCGATGGTCTGGGGACGGGTAACGGTCATCAGGCAGCCTCCGCGACTCTGACGGGCGCGGCGATCTCGTAGAAGAAATCGAGGGCGTCGAAGCGGTATGCATCGAGCAGCAGGTCGTTGTCCTCGGCGAGCCGCACCCGTTCGGCGGCGACATCAAGCCTCGGGAAGAGATAGTAGTCGAACGGCTGCCGGTTGCTGGCGTCCATGCGGACCACAAGCGTGATATCCGGCATCTTGGAGGTGTCGAAGCGGGTCTTCCAGCGCAGCAGGCCCGTTGGCGTAGGCGTGCAGCGGACGATGACGACAGACAGGCTGAACTCATCGTTCACGATGACCCGGTCGGTCTCCAGCTCCTGCCATGCTTCACTGCCCTGGGCCTTCAGGCCTTCGAGGACCTCGCGAAGAATGTCCGGGTGTAGCCGGCGTAGTGCACGATTGACGGCGAGGTAGCGATAGTCGCGATCCGGCGAATAGCCGACCAAGCTGTAGGCCCGCAGCAAGCTGCCAAACCGCGACGAATAGGCGCTACTGGAGGGCAGGCCCTCACATTCGTCGATGATGATCCCCGAGAGCAAGCCCTTGCTTTCATAAACCGTGCGCAGCGCGTCGATCATTTCGGCATCTGACAGCCTGAAGGACCGCGCGCCGATGAGCGCCTGTGCAGCATCGAACAGGTCGCGTTCGACGATCGCCTCAAAGGCGCCGGGGCTGCGAATCCACATCTCAGGGTCGTTGCGGACCCGCTTCTTCTTCAGCTTGAACGACTGCCGGTTCCAAACATTGTCACCGACATACTTGCCGTTGATGAGGAGCTGATGAACCGTGCCGCGCGTCCACGGCCGCCCCAGATCGGTGACAATACCCCTGCCGTTAAGGTCATCAGCGATTTCGCGCTCGCTCAGCCCGTCATGCACGAAGGCGGCATAGACGCTGCGGACAACCGCGATTTCCGCTTCCGGGCCGGGCGTCAAAATCACGCGGTCGGTCTGGATACTCTTGTGCTCGCCCCGCGTGAGCACGCCCTTGGTCGTGCCCGTTTCGTCGATCAGGGTCCGACGAAGCCCGAACCCGGCAGGTCCGCCTTGGCGGTAGCCCTTCTCGATCAGGCGACCCTGTCCAGCAAAGACCTTGGTCGACAGCTCCCGGCTATACTCCCCGGCCATCGCACGCTTAACGCCCTTCACAATGGTCGAGACCGGGCTCCCGTCATTCTCGAACTGCTCTGCGCAATACTGCACGGCGATCCCGGCGCGCTTGCAGATGTACTCGTAGTAGGCGCTTTCGTCGGCGTCCTGGAACCGGCCCCAGCGGCTGATGTCGTACACCAGGACCATTGTGTAATCGGCGACACCGGTCTGGACGTCGTCGATGAGCTGCTTGAGAGCGTCGCGACCTTCGATCTTTAGCCCGCTTTTGCCGGCGTCGGCATAGGTTCGCACGATCTCGATCCCGCGTGCGGCGGCATAGTGCCGGATCGCATCGGCCTGGTTCTCGGTCGAGTATTTCTGGTGGTCAGTCGACATGCGAACATATTCGGCCGCGCGCACGAGCCGCGGCGACTGTTCCCTGCCATCGCTGTCTTCGTAGTCCCAGTCCTGCAATTTCCGCCCTTTCGATGACCATGCTGCCGTGGCCAGGGCGACCAACCGCTGCAGCGCGAACCACGGACACTCCGCCATCCCCGCACTTTCACCAGTGTAGGCCGGAGAGGAGCGGAAGATGTTGCCGAAAAAGGGCAGGAAGTTGCCGAAGTGGGAAGGGGTATTGGCAGGAAGACAGACCTATGCCGAAACCATCGCCCAGCTATTGGAGCGAGAGCACGGCGGAACGCGCCGCGCCGTCAAACAAGTGATGAGGCTGACTGACGCCAGCGAGCGGACCGTCAAGCACTGGCTCTCGGGTCAGCACGGTCCCGATACTGTCTTCTTTCTGCGCCTCTTGACGAGCTCACCAGTCATCAGGGCGTTTGTGATCGGGCTCATAGAAAGCTCGCAGGGGGCAGGTCATGATCGACATGGAGCAGACCAACAAGCCGGTCGCCGATCATCAAAATCGCCCGATACGCAGCCGCCACGGCAGGATCGGCGTCAGTATGACCGTATAAATGACCCTAAAACTGACCCTATAAATGACCCAATAACCGCCGAGCTGAACGAACGGCAGCGCTGGTTTCTCGGTCGAGTCGCAGCGGGCCATCGGTGCCGTGCGGCGGACATTTGTGGACATTGGAAGGTCAGTGCGAAAACCGCACGACGGGATATCGCGGCGCTCAGCGCTGTGGGCTTGATCCGCTTCACAGGTGCGCGCCGCAACGGACGTTATCGACCTGCTTCTGGGGCAGGATAGTCCGGCCCGATTTCAAACCTGTCTTAGACACTGAGACCCAAAGAAAGTGGAGAGGGAGGGGGGTGTCGAATTCAGCAAAGGAGATCGACATGCCCCTCTATCCCAGCGATATCGAAAAGCGCCTCAAGGCCCTGCAGCACCAGGCGCGGTACGAAGCGGAGGGCGCGCCCTACGTCGTCTATGCTCTTCTCGATCCTGGTGACCCCGGCCTGCAGTTTGGAGAGGGTCCGTTCAACGGCATCCCGTTCTATGTCGGGCAGAGCTGCGAAATCGAGCGTCGACTGCGCCGGCATTTCCGAAGATCGCAGAAACTCAACCCGGACTCCCAAATGGTCCATCGGCACATAGCTCAGTTGTTCGCGATCGGCAGATTGCCGCGGCTCGCCATTCTCGAGACTGCCCAGACGCGCAGCCAAAGCCTGATGGCGGAGTTGCGGTGGGGGCAGCGCCTGATGCGCGCGGGGTTTGAGCTGGCGAACACTAGCCCGGACATTGGCCGGATCATGGACGTTGATGAACTGACCGCTTGGCTCGACTTCCGGCGCTGCGCGATGCTGGCGAGCGAGGCAGCGCACGAGGGAGTCGTCATTGTTCACAGCTGCACATGTGGACATGTGAACAGGAGGATCGACCCGGCGGACTATGCTGCGTGTTGGCCCAAGAGGTTGCGGGTCTCGAAAATCGCCAATCGAACACAGCAATGCCCGGGCTACGGTGAGGAATGCCTCTGGTCGCTCGAAGATCGCGAGTTACTAGGATGGGCAAGACGAGAACATTACTAGGCCGGTGAATTAGGGTCGTTTAGCATATGCGATGCCAGCTACTAATCAAGCCAAACGCAATACTTCGGGAACTGTCGTCCGATGGATAGGCGCTGGATCACTCTCGTGGCCGAAAACTAATGACTTCCCCGGGCGTGATTGAATCAACTCTTTGGTCTGTATTGGGCTTTAGGCGAACAACTGATGCAGATTCATGCGCAAACCAGCCATGGGCCAGTCCCGTCAAGTTCTCGACGTCACCTGCTGAAATCGCGAACTCAAGGGCCAACAAGTCGGACTTAGACCTAACTCCTTCGCCAACGATCAAATGCAGCGCATCTCTCAGCACTCGAGGTTCACTCGGCGCCCATTGACGATCAAACGGCTCTTCCTTCGCCCAGCCCTTTGCGGAATACAACTTGTAAAGATGGGTGGCGAAATCGCTCGGAATAGCATCGAGATCGGAGAGCCGCTTAACTTGAGCTTTGATCGATACGCGCCAACGCTCCTTCGCGGCGACTAAGGTGGCGAGAGACGGAAACCGCATCTCGACCGGGTACGTTGTTGATGGAAGCAGAAACGCGCTCGCAAGCCGGAATGCTTGCGTTTCGATCATCTTCAGATCCCGCTTGAGCTGCTCTTCCGTAACCTCGCGATGGAGGATCGCATGGGCCATCTCATGCGCCGCGTCCATCTGCCGACGCGCAAACGACATCTTGTCACTTGCGAGGAGGATGTGGGGCCGATCATCGACCGGTGCCCAACTGCAGAGACCATCGAGCTTCACAGTCCCCATCTCGATAACGCCCACTACAAAGCCGCAGCGCTCGAGCAGCGGCACCATATCGCCACTAGGCCCTTCACCAATTTTCCAGTGCCGCCTCAGATCGAGTGCGATCCGCTCTATGTCTTCATCTCGAATTTGATGGTAGCTCGCGCCCGCCATTACGTCTGGAATATCAACGGGAGGGAGATCGACGTAGTGTTCGACTGCGTCGCTGATTTCCTGCAACCAACGCATCTGTGCGCTCTGATACTGCAGATCACGCACATGCGTAGACGACAACGAGCGAAGAAACGTCGGCCGCAGCGAGACGTGTACAGGCCTGAAGAAAAACTCTGGCCGAACCTGCAAAAAGTTAGCGAGTGAGGTCAAAGTCTCAGGGTCGGGCGCAGAACTGCCGTCCTCCCAACGCGACACACTGCTTGGGTTCAAACTCATCGCCCGCGCAAGCGCCGACATGCTTGGAATCCGCCTAGCTGCCCGGGCCTCCTTCAGGCGGCCGGGCACAAAACCTGGTGTACCAACTGGCATGATCGTATCGCTTAATCCGTCGTGCCGTCTGCTGCCTCATCAGAGTCCGGCTGCTCGGGCGGCTTGAATGCCTTGGGTGCTTTCTTCAGCGCGACCATTGGGCCAACTGTCGGCTTGTCCTCCGCTTCCGTTGGAGGAGGAGCATAAATTTCGAGGAACGCTTCAACGGTTTCGTAGACTAGAAAGCCTTGATACTCAGCGCCAATAACGCCGATAGCCACTTCTTCGAGGCGCCCAGCCTGAGATCGATCCCGGGCAAAAAGAAACACAACGAAGATATCGCCGAGCTTCGGCGACGCAGCTTCGCCGTCCAAATCGAGCCGCGGTGACAAATGATAGTTAAGGCTGACACCCGCAAGGCGGGAACGATTCTTGACCGGCAACTCATGCGGCTCTGGCATTGACGCCAAACCGAGCAAAACACCCGGGCCCTCGGAACCGAAACGCATAAATGGCTGAAAGTAGCGAAGCTCCGTACCTGGAATCACATCGCCTTCAAGGCGCCTACCCCCATGCAATTCGCAAGCATCCTGAAAGCCCTTCTCCATAAGCCGGAAACGAGCTTGCCCTTCCAAGCCCCGCGCGCTCCGCCCGGTCAGATCGGTATTATCATGAATCAGTTCATGCGCCTGCCGTGCTCGGGCGACAGCGGCATCCAGTAGATCGATCAAGAGATCCCTGGGTAATGCGCTTACAATTCGCGCTTTGATCTCATGTTCCATTGCGCCCGACTCCGGTGATTTTGCGTACAAGCAGATATTTGCCCGAATTTTTTGCGCAGGGCAAGAGTTTTCGGTAGGGAATCTGCAATTGGGGTGCGCTCACTTCAGTGAATGGGGCGCCTTGCGGTTTAACGGCCACCGAGCGCCGCGCGGATCTGCTCCCTCACATCTTTCCCATCAACTACTCGCTCGACGAACACATAAACGCCGCGCCCACCGCTGCTGGCTTCCCACAACTCGCCGACATTGCGCTTCTCCGCCGAATCCGCAACGAGGTGGCCGCCCTTGTATTCGACGACCAGCAAGCGGCCATCCTTCAGCTTCGCGACGAAATCCGGATAGGTCCACCCCCCGGATACCGGTAGCTTGAAAGCGTTTGGATGGCCGGCAACGTTCCGAACCCAATACGCGATCTCTGGCATTGCATCGATCAACTGAGCGGCCTTGAATTCCTCGCCCTCAGCGCCATCCTCGCCCTTACCATCAAACCGCGCAACACGGTCGGGGCCGAGAAAATGGTTGGCGAACGTGTATTTCGTGCCGCGATAGCACGGCACGCCGTCGAACATGCCGTCGAAGAAGCGGAAGCCGTTCTCAAACGAAACCTCCACTTGGGCATCAGGGGCAAAAAGGCTGGTCTGATAGGCATCCTTGCGGGCCGCGGTGCGGAGAGCATCGACCTTCTCCTTGAGCTTGCGCGCCAGAATGAAGCGGCAGCGCATGAGCGCGGCTAGGGGCAGCTTGCGAGCATCGGTGAGATGTCGGACCACGGCTGACAGCCACGCGAACATGTCGCTGGCGGGTACATCGTCCGCGCGCACCTGCTTCGCAAGCAAAGCTACCAATCCAGCTTCGGTCCACCCTTCCACGGCAATGTCGAGCAGCAACTGGTCTGATTGATCGGTCGGTTTCAGCTTCAGGTGGTTGCCATCAAGGTCGATCTCGAACCCGTCCTCGGTCGCGTTGACATCGAATTCGTTCTTGCTGAGCTGCACCGGCGCGTCCCGCAGCGACCAGTCGAAATACTCGGCAAACCTCTCGCTGTCGGCGAAGACGAGCTCGCCCTGCACATGCGCCATGAGCGCAGGAATGACGAACTCTTCCCCCAGTTCCGCCGGCGATGCTTTGTGGGCGTGCTCGGCGTGGTACTTCTTGACCTCTTCTCTGACCCGTTGCGCGGCCTTGGGCGGAAGGGTTGCGGCTACCTGTTCGAGCTCATCTTCCCGTACAAAACCCGTGACCACGATAGTGGCCGCACCGCCCTCGTCCCTGGTGACGGCAATTTTGTCCGAGGCGGCCTCACGGGCGGCAAGCAATTCTTCGTCACTCGCCTCTACCTCGATCTTGACCGACGGTTTCGGCTTGCGCCGCGGTGACCAAAGATCGTCCGCATCATCGTTGCCGAGAAGCGGATCAGCTTCAATATTCTCCTCGGCTTCGGTCTCCTCGAAACCCATATCGACGAGGCGATCCCGCAGTGCCGTCGCAGCTTCAGCGAAGCTCTTGCTGACGAGATGGGCGTAAGCCTTGTTGAGCTTGTCCGACTTCCGCCGCGTCGCATAGGGCATGCGCAGCACGCGGCCGAGCAGCTGTTCGGCATCGGTCGAACTCTTGATATTCGCCACAGAGCAGAAGACGTACGCGAAAGAGCAATCCCAGCCCTCTTTCAGCGCCTCCTTAGTGATGATGAACTCGATCAGCGGGTCGGCATTCGCATCGAATAGATCGATCCCATCAAGCTCGCGCTGCTCGCCCGTGGCGATTGCAATAGTGCACGGGTCGATCCGGTGGACGTCGATGAGGTGCTGCTTGAGCACATCGACGGTAACCTCCTGCCCCTTGTCCTGCGCCTGAAACAGAACGATCGGCCGGATATAGCCCTCGCGGTCTTTCGCCGCCTCATCAGCCAATTCTGCGCGCTTAAGGATCGCGGCGGTTACCGCACCCTGCCAAGTCTGATGCTCACCCAGCTGGATGGGTAGCTTGATCATCTGCTCGTTCTTCAATTCGAGCGCGCTGACCGAGTGCAGGATGTTGCTCTTCTTGTGCGGCGTTGCGGTGAACTCGATCACGGCAATGGGATTTACTCGCGCCTGCATTTCGCGCGACAGCCCGGTCACCGCCTTGTGTGCCTCATCCACGATCATGAGAGGGCGGTGAAGATGCATGAGGTTGGCGAAGCTGAAACGGATGTCATTCTGATCACCGCCGACCTTTGCCGCCAGTTCCTCGCCCAGCGTCTCAAGCCCCGGCGCGCGCTTGCTCACCTTGGTGAAAAAGGGTTCGAGATCCTCCTGATGCGCATAAACCTTGCGCCCATCGGTATCGCTGACGCGCAGATTCTGGATCGTGCTGACGATCACGCAAAGGTGACGCCCGAGATCATGCGGCCGCAGGCGCAGGAAATCGGTCATGTCGAGGACGCGCACCGGCTCCCCGAAATGCTCAGCTAGGGCCATGCGATAGGGATGGCGCGGGTTCTGCAAGGCTTCGGCAGTCTGCTTGCGGATCGTGGTGGACGGCACCAGCCACAGCACCATCGGGAACTCCTGCCCGATGTATTCCTGCGCCGCCACCGCGACCGAATGCGCTGCCAACACGGTTTTGCCGCCGCCGGTCGGCAGGCGGAGGCAGACATAGGGAAGCTCCTCGTCGGCCAGCAATGGGGCGTAGGCGCCGCCAAAGCCGCGCAGCCTTTTGGCCTGTTCCGGTTCGGAGGTGATCGCTTCATATGCTGCTTTCGGGCCGCGCACGCGTGCGTCGCGCAAGAAACGGCGTAATGTATCGAGCGTATCGCGCTGATAGGTCTTCAGCTGCATCAGCGCGCCCTCACATCATAGGGGGTCTGCTTGAAGGTCACCCGCTCATGCTTCAGAGCATCCGGACCGATCCTGCTAGCCTCGCCATAGATCATGAGCGGGCCGTCGAAATCACCGGCGGCTTCGCGAATGATGGCAAGCGTGGTGCGGGTCAGGACGTTGCCGCCAGTGACACTCTTGTCGCCGAGGATGCCATTGTAGAGTAACGCAATGCCTGTTCCATCGTGCGCGCCGAGGAATGGGGTCGCCGCGGTATCGGCCAACGGAGTGCCCGTCTCCGCGAACCAGATATGCGCGCTGAGCGGAGCAAACTTGATCCCCGCCGAAATTGTGCCGTCGGGACCGAAAACCTCGCTGCCGAGACGGTAAAAGGCAAAGCCGCCGCCGCCCTGCCAACCAACGGCTTGGCTGATTCCACCTTGCTCGCCGTCAATCACCTTTCGCAGGCGCGGTACACAATGGGTCTGCGAATGTTCGCCCATTTCAATGCCGATCCAGCGACGGCCCATCTTATGTGCGACCGCGGCTGTCGTCCCAGACCCAAGGAAGGAGTCGAGCACGAGATCGCCCGGATTCGATGCAATATGGATGACCCTCTGCATCAATCGCTCGGGCTTTGGGGTGCCAAACTGATCTTCGTTGCCGAATAAGGAGATGATTTCCTTCTTTGATTCTTGTGTATTGCCGACCTCATCATTTGACCACCAAGTCCACGACATCCGACCGGCATGCTCTTTCAAATATGTCTTTTTCCGTGGAATGCCTTTGCCATTTTTTCCAAACCACATTCGGCCCTCAGCGAGTAACCTTTTAAACTCCGGCTCAATTGTAACCCAGCAACGGCCTGGAGGCGGCTCGTGGATTGCACCGCCGGGTGTTTCGATCTTGTACATTTGATTGGGCCGGTAGCCCTGCGCTGAGAAGTTGGACGAGGATGTCCAAGGCCCGCGAGGGTCATTGTCTGGATTCTTGAACTCGCTCAATTGTTTGGGCGTCAGCGGCATGCGATTGGCCGTTTGAGTAAATGACGCTCCGTCTTTTCCATAAACTAGCAGATTCTCGTGTGCGTCTCCGAGCGCAACGCGGTTATCTGGGCCAATTCGTTTTTGCCAAACAACATTCGCTACGAAGTTAGTCCGGCCGAACACCTCGTCCATAATGATCTTTAGGTAATGCCCCTCATTGTCGTCGATCGAGACCCAGATGCTGCCCTGTTCGTGGAGTAGCTCGCGCAGCAGTTCTAGCCTCGGCCAGATCATCGCCAGCCAGCGGCTGTGCTCCAGATTGTCGTCATAATGCTCGAATGCTGAGCGGGTGTTGTAAGGCGGATCAATGTAGATGCATTTCACCTGCCCGCGATAATAGGGCAGCAGGGCCTTCAACGCATCCAGGTTGTCACCCCGGATCAGCATGTTGCCGCTGTCGTGATCGCCATAGGACAAGGCATCGTCCCGCTCGAGCAGGCGATACGGAACCCTATCCGCCGCCTTCACATCCTGCTCACGCGTCAACCACGATAAAATCGGCATTCGTCCCCCAAAGGCTTCAAGCTGAGTGGCTTAGCTGTGCCTGTCCCGCTCGACAATCGCCGATCAGCCAAGCTTTACATGCGGATGCCTCAGGAAGGCAGCCGATTCGCTGATAGGTGGGTATGAATTCATTCCCACCTGGGTCTAAATCCAGACCCGCCTGGGTCTGGATTCAACCCACCCTGGGTCAGAATTCATACCCACCCGGGTCTGGATTCATGCCCAACGACAACATCGAAAGCCGGATCAGAACGCCAGAACGCCATAAAAATCGTAAAATGCCGCTAAAATTCATCAACCCGCTTAACCGACGCTTCCAGCAAATCTGACGTCTGAATACACCAGAGCCAACCCCACGTTTCGATGAAAGAGGTTGGATGTGAACCATGTCTACGACCAGACTGACACCAATAGGCAAGGGCATGTTGAGCCCAAAAGAACTGGCGCAACTATCAGGATGGCCAGAAGGCCGAATTCGTCGCATGATTAAGGCGCGCAAGCTTCGCCATGTTCGTGCAGGCGGACTGATCTTGTTGCCATCAGATGCTATTGTCGAATTTTGTAAGACCTTCGAGGTGCCGCCGTGCCAAGACAATCCATCGGCCCCAGACTCGTCCGCAGAAGTGGGAAGCCCAATTTCTACGTCCGCTACATCGACACCGCCACAGGCCAGCAGAAGGACATATCAACAAACACTCGAGACAGCGAAGAAGCGCAGGAGGTCCTCGAGGAATTCCTGAGAGATCGCCGTCTATCTAAGAGCAGCCGGGCTTTGCCACCTTATCGGGTGAAGATAGCAGACATTCTCGATGCCCATCATGCGCGGCTTTCAAAAACTGGCCGTGGAGACCGGTTCCTGTCCTCGATGCAGCACATTCTCGAGTTCTGGAAGGATGCGTGTCTCGATGCGATTACGCCTGACGCCGTGCTGGACTACGAAAAAGCCAACGTTCGGAGCGACAAGAAGCCCGGTCGATCGCGCGCGACAATCCGACGTGAGCTGAGCGACCTCAGGGCTGCGGTCAAAGCGGCGGCGGTCAACCACAAGGTGCACGCCATCGTGTTCCCGAAGCTTCCCCGCGACGGGGCACCGAGGAAGCGCTGGTTGAAGCGGCACGAGTTCGATCAGCTGTTCGCCGAGGCAGCCAAGGAATATCGCGCTGCCGAGCCACTCCAGCTGTTTCTGATGATCGGCTACTACACTGGCGCGCGCAGCGGTGCGATCATGGACCTGCGTTGGTCGAACATCGATTTCGACCGGAACGTAATTGATTACCGTCTTCCAGATCGCGGTGAACTGATCGTCGACCACAAGCCGCGCGCGGTAACGCCGATGGCGCCGCCACTGCGAGCCTATCTGTTGCAGCGATACACGGCCTACGAGAAGGTTCCCGAGTTCGTATTCCACCAGAAGCTCGACCACACCCGCCGCGTCAATTCGGTGGTGAAGGGCTTTCGCGCTACGGTGGAGCGATGCGGCTTCAAGGATGTCACCCCGCACACGCTTCGCCACACGAGGGTCACGGAACTGCGAAACATGGGCATGCACAGCCACCAGGTCGATGCATTTCTGGCCATGACCGCCGAGACACAGGATCGGGTCTATACCCACGCTGATCACAGCGATCTTCAGGCATTGGCCATGCAGATCGCCTGAGGTGTCGACCATCCGCGAGCAAACCTCTGCAGTTACGTGAGGTTCGCGCGTCAGATCGAGTCGATGTGGGGGCTAAGGACGGATGCCGTTACGAGAAGCCCGTGGGCCTCTAGCGACCTAAGGTAAGCTTCGGCCGACATTTCGGGACGTTGCATCCGCAGGCGCAAATTTCTGATTGCGGCCACGGCTCTGCCTTCATCAAGCTCGATGGTGTCGGCGATGAAATCATCGGCAGTCCGTGCCTCGATGCCCATGGGCGCTAGAATGTCGGACGGAAAGTCTCGAATGTTCTCGGTGACTATCGCCTGAGCCTGGGTTTGTACGGCGGCTTTGATCACATGCTCATCATTCGGATCTGGCAATGGTAAGGTCAGTTTCAAAGGCTCCCTATCGGGGTTCACCAATGCCTCGGGAAAAGCGCTCTGCATCGCGCCAATGATGCGGCCAGCTCTAACGCTCGGGTCGCCCAAGCCCCGTTCTGCGAGAATTTTCTGAAGTGCTGCCATTGTTTCATCGAGGATGCGCGCGGACCAGCGCACCCTGAAGAACTCGGCTTCCGCGAGGCTCAGAAGCAGATCACGGCGTGGCGCGCTCACAAGCGAGCATGCGTCAATCAGCGCAGTATAGCGGTTGGCGAACATCCCTGTCAGCGATCAGTAAAGGTCCGCGTCGTTTGCGACCAATTCATCCAGCGCGTCAGAGCGCGCCTTGTCACGAGCTATCTTGTAGGCGAACACATCCTCGGCCTTGAGGCGGCGGTGGCGTCCCACAGTGCTGTGTGGGATATCTCCCCTTTCGATAAGCTTGATCAGATAGGGGCGCGATACGTTGAGCAGGTCAGCGGCCTGCTGCGTCGTCAGCATTTGCTGAATCGGCACGAGGGTGACAGCGTCACCACTACCGATGTGACGCAACAGCTCCAGGAACAGATCAGACACGGCCGGCGTCAGAGTGATCTCCAGCGGCCTTTTTGTTTCGGGATCAGGCACGCGCAGCGTTGCCTCACCTGCCTTCTGGGCTGCCAGAATACGACGCAGCTGATTGGCAATCTGCCTATCGTCGGCCGATGGAAGCCTGTTGCCGAAAGGCAAGGCGCTCGCTGGCAATGTCATGGTTTCTCTCCGCGGGGTGCCGAGTGTATATCGAATATTCGAAATAAACGCAACGACTATGTGTCGATCGGCTGAACCCGAGCAGCGGGAAGCCGGTTGGGCAGACCATCACATTTGACGGCGCTGGATTGCAGCAACACCGCACCGATCTGCCTTAGCCCTGTTCCGTGATTGAGCAGTATCGGCTATACATAGAGGTTCAGGAGACCGAGATGGCAACCCACACTTCGATGCTGCATGTCCGATTGGATGCTGAACTGAAAGCGCAGGCGATTGAAGCGCTGAGCGCGATGGGCCTGTCGACTTCTGATGCAGTGCGGTTGTTGTTTCACAGGATCGTGGCTGACCAGGCTTTCCCGCTGGAATTGCGGGTGCCGAACGCAAATCGACCTGCTGAGCTACAGCCTGTAGATAAATGACGCTACCCAGTGGTGGCCAATTGAGATACATAATCGGACACCGGCAATTCCGGTGCACATGAGTTCACAGAACGTCTGAAAGGTTCTATCAAAAAGCGCGGAAATCCGTCAAAGTTCACAAAACGACGATAAGGAAAATCCAAATGATTCCATATAGATATGGAATCTGGAAGCCCTCCGAAGGCAGAGGCCACTGGTTCGAATCCAGTCGGGTGCACCATTTTCCTGCGACAGTGCGTTTCTCCACCCCGGCACGGTTACCTCCACCAGCCGAGCAGCGCGCCGATCACGGTTGCGCCGCCGATGGGGGCTATGATCATCAGCACGAGATTGAACGCGATCGCCTGCATCAGCCGCTTTTCCTGGTCTGCGTTCAGGCGGCGTGGCGGTGGCGCGGGCGTGCGGCGGGGCGGATCGGGGGGCGGCCAGTCCGGGTCGAAGCGAACGAACATACCCCTTCCCCGCTTACTGCTGTTGGCCGAGTTCGCGGTTGAACCACAAGGCGGTGAGCGTCGCCAGCGCGCCCGAGAGCAGATAGGCCCCGGCGGCCAGCAGCCCGTATTGCGAAGACAGCCATAGCGCGACCATCGGCGCAAAGCCTGCGCCGAACAGCCAGGCGAGGTCTGCCGTCAGCGCCGATCCGGTATAGCGGTGCTTCAATGGAAAGAACGACGACAGCGCGCCCGACGACTGGCCGAAGGCGAGACCGAGCAGGATGAACCCGCCGAACATGAACACCGCCTCGCCCGCGCTGCCGGCATCGAGCAGCTGCGGCGCAAAGCCGCTGAACGCCGCGATGGCCACAGCCGTCGCGCCGAGCACATTGCGGCGGCCATAGGCGTCGGCCAAGCGGCCCGACATCAGGATCGCCAGCACGCCCAGGGCTGCCGCGCCCGCCTCGATCAGCAGGAAGCGCACCGGCGACTCGTCGGTGAACAGGAACACCCAGCTCAACGGATAAACGGTGACCATGTGGAACATGGCGAAACTGGCGAGCGGGGCGAAGGCGCCGAGCACGATCAGCCGCCACTCGCTGCGCACCGTGCTGAGCACGGGTTCGGGCTGGAGCGTCTGGCTTTCGAATAGGCCGGTGTATTCGGGCGTCACCACGATGCGCAGCCGCGCGAACAGCGCGACGACGTTGATCGCGAAGGCGACGAAGAACGGGTAGCGCCAGCCCCAGGCGAGGAAATCCTCTGCCGGCAGTGCGGAGATCAGGAAGGCGAACAGCAGGCTGGCGACGATCAGCCCGAACGGCGCGCCCAGTTGCGGGATCATCGCGTACCAGCCGCGCTTTTGCTTGGGTGCATTGAGCGCGAGCAGCGAGGCAAGGCCATCCCATGAGCCGCCCAAAGCCACGCCCTGGCCCATGCGGAACAGCGCCAGCAGCAGCGCCGAGCCGATGCCGATGGTGGCATGGCCGGGCAGGAAGGCGATCGCAGCCGTCGATCCGCCGAGCAGGAACAAGGCGATGGTGAGCTTGGCGCCGCGGCCATAGGCGCGGTCGACCGCGGTAAAGATCGCGGTGCCCGCCGGACGCGCGACGAACGCCAGCGCAAAGATCGCGAACGACCACAAGGTGCCCTGCAGCGGATCGAGATAGGGTAAGACCAGCTTGGGGAAGACCAGCACCGAGGCGATGGCATAGACGAAGAAGTCGAAGAATTCGGAGGTGCGCCCGATGACGACGCCGATCGCGATCTCGCCCGGGGCGACCGGATGGCCATCGGCGTTGATCGCGCGCGCGTCGCGTTCAGCCTCGCTCGTCGGGACGGTGGTCGTCGCCATGGTCGGGTTCCTTGGGTTTGGTGCGCACAAATATCTGCAGGTGCCTTATGCCTGTTTGATCGAGATCATTGCATTGGACAAAATGTCCAATGGGCGCGCGCCGGTGCAAGGCGTAATCGGCCAGTCATGCAAAGACTCCTGTCACGCGTGCGGCCCCGCCGCTGGATCGCCACCGCCTGCCTCGTTCCGCTGCTGGGCGGATGCAACATGATCGTGCTCGATCCTGCGGGCGATGTGGCGCAGCAGCAGGGCAATCTCGTCATCGTCTCGACGCTGCTGATGCTGATTATCATCGTGCCGGTGATGGGGCTGACCGGCTGGTTCGCCTGGAAGTATCGCGCCGCCAACACGCAGGCGACCTACAAGCCCGATTGGGACCATTCGACCCAGCTCGAGCTGCTGATCTGGGCGGTGCCGCTGCTGATCATCATCTGCCTGGGCGCCGTGACCTGGGTCGGCACGCATCTGCTCGACCCCTATCGCCCGCTCGCGCGCACCGCGCCAGGCCAGCCGGTGGGCAAGGACGTCAAGCCGCTCGAGGTCCAGGTGGTGGCGCTGCACTGGAAGTGGCTGTTCATCTATCCCGAACAGGGCGTCGCGACCGTGAACGAGCTGGCCGTGCCCGAAGGCCGCCCGCTCAGGTTCCGCATCTCGTCATCGTCTGTGATGAACAGCTTCTACGTGCCAGCGATGGCCGGGCAGATCTATGCGATGCCGGGCATGGAGACCAAGCTCAACGCGGTGTTCAACGAAACCGGCAATTACGAGGGCTTTTCTGCCAATTATTCGGGCGCGGGCTTTTCGAACATGCGCTTTGGCGTGCGCAGCATGACCGCAGCGGGCTTCGGGCGCTGGGCCGCCAAGGCCCGCACCGCCGAAGCGACGCTCGACCGCGCGGCCTATCTCAAGCTTGAACGGCCCAGCGAAAAGGTGCCGGTGCGCCGCTATGCCAGCGTCGAGCCCGGACTGTTCGACCGCATCGTCAACCTGTGCGCAGAGCCGGGCAAGATGTGCATGCACGACATGATGGCGATCGATGCGCGTGGCGGCATGGGCCGCGCCGGGCTCTACAATGTCCGCCAGCTTTCGTACGACAAGTTTGCCGCACGCGGCACCGGCGCGACCGCCAGCGACCGCTATATCGCCGAGAACTGCACCAACCCCGAGCTGCTCAGCGCCAGCCTCAAACGGATCGAGGATCGGGTGATCGACCTGTCGACCCTGACCGGTGCCGGCCTTGCCCGTCCCGGCGGCCCCGCCTTCCGCACGCGCGCCAATAGCCCCAAGCCGCCTGAACTGACCCAGGCCGGCAACATGGACCCCGCATCATGACCGCCAATGCCGTCGTTTCCACCTCCGCCGCAGAGCCCACGATGCTGCTGGGCAAGCTGTCCTGGAACTCGCTGCCCCACGACCCGATCGTACTGACGACCATGATCGTCGTCATCATCGGCGGCGCAGGGCTGTTCGCGCTGGTGACCCGCTACAAATTGTGGGGCTATCTGTGGAAGGAGTGGTTCACCACCGTCGACCACAAGAAGATCGGGATCATGTACATGATCCTGGGTCTGGTGATGTTCCTGCGCGGCTTTGCCGATGCGATCATGATGCGCCTGCAGCAGGTGATGGCGTTTGGCGGGTCCGAGGGCTATCTGAACTCGCACCATTACGACCAGATCTTCACCGCGCACGGCGTGATCATGATCTTCTTCGTCGCGATGCCGTTCATCACGGGCCTCATGAACTATGTCGTGCCGCTGCAGATCGGCGCGCGCGACGTGTCCTTCCCGTTTCTCAACAATTTCAGCTTCTGGATGACCACCTCGGGCGCGGTGCTGACCATGGCATCGCTCTTCGTCGGCGAATTCGCCGCGACCGGATGGCTCGCCTACCCACCGCTGTCTGGCATCTCCTACAGTCCCAGCGTCGGGGTGGATTACTATATCTGGGCGCTGCAGATCGCGGGCGTCGGCACGACGTTATCCGGCATCAACCTGATCGTCACGATCCTCAAGATGCGCGCGCCAGGCATGGGTCTGATGAAGATGCCGATCTTCACCTGGACCTCCTTGTGCGCCAACATCCTGATCGTAGCCTCCTTCCCGGTGCTCACCGCCGTGCTCGGCCTACTGACGCTCGACCGCTATGTCGGCACCAACTTCTTCACCAACGACTTCGGCGGCTCGTCGATGATGTACGTCAACCTGATCTGGATCTGGGGCCACCCCGAGGTGTACATCCTCATCCTGCCTTTGTTCGGCGTGTTCAGCGAGGTCACCTCGACCTTCTCGGGCAAGAAGCTCTTCGGCTATACCTCGATGGTCTATGCGACGGTCGTGATCACGATCCTGAGCTATGTCGTGTGGCTGCATCACTTCTTCACGATGGGTTCGGGCGCCAGCGTCAACAGCTTCTTCGGCATCACCACCATGGTGATCTCGATCCCGACGGGCGCCAAGCTCTTCAACTGGCTGTTCACGATGTACCGCGGCCGCATCCGCTATGAACTGCCGATGATGTGGACGGTGGCATTCATGCTGACCTTCACTATCGGCGGGATGACGGGCGTGCTGCTCGCGGTGCCGCCCGCCGACTTCGTGCTGCACAACTCGCTGTTCCTGATCGCGCACTTCCACAACGTGATCATCGGCGGCGTGCTGTTCGGTATCTTTGCGGCGATCAACTACTGGTGGCCCAAGGCGTTCGGCTTCAAGCTCAACCAGTTCTGGGGCAAGGTCAGCTTCTGGTGCTGGGTCCCGGGCTTCTGGGTGGCGTTCGCGCCGCTCTATGTGCTGGGCCTGATGGGCGTGACGCGCCGCATGCGGGTGTTCGATGATCCCAGCTTGCAGATCTGGTTCGCCATCGCTGCGGTGGGCGCGTTCATGATCGCCGCCGGGATCGCCGCCATGCTCATCCAGTTTGCCGTCAGCATCTGGAAGCGCGAGGAACTGGCCGAGACGACGGGCGATCCATGGAACGGCCGCACGCTCGAATGGGCGACCAGCTCGCCGCCTGCCGCGTACAACTTCGCCTTCACCCCGCGCATTCACGCGCTCGATGCGTGGTACGACATGAAGGCGGCAGCGGTCGAGCATCCGGCCGATGGCTACAAGGACATCCACATGCCCTCGAACACCGGCGCAGGCGTCATCCTGGCAGGCATCAGCACCGTGTGCGGCTTTGCTCTGGTATGGCACATCTGGTGGCTGGCGGGCGCAAGCTTTGCCGCGCTGATCGCCACGGCCATCATCCACACGTTCAACTACAAGCGCGATTTCCACATCCCGGCAGCCGAGGTCGCCGCGACCGAAGCGGCCCGGGCGCGCCTGCTCGCCAGCGCGGGAGCCTGAGGCCATGACAAGCGCAACGACAACGATTGCCGCAGGCAGCGAGGCCCCGGTCTATTACGAGATCGACGAGCATCCGCATCCCGAGGGGCACAGCACCTTGCTGGGCTTCTGGATCTATCTGATGAGCGACTGCCTCATCTTTGCGATCCTGTTTGCCTGCTATGCGGTGCTCGGCGGCAATTTTGCCGCAGGGCCGGGCCCCAAGGACCTGTTCGACCTGAACCTGATCGCGCTCAACACCGCGATGCTCTTGTTCTCGTCGATCACCTATGGCTTTGCGATGATCGCGATGCAGGGCAAGAACGTCCGGCACACGCAGATGTGGCTGGCAGTGACCGGACTGTTCGGCGCTACGTTCCTTGCCATCGAGCTGTACGAGTTTTCGCACCTGATCCATATCGGCGCGACTCCACAGCGCAGCGCCTTCCTCTCGGCCTTCTTCACGCTTGTGGGCACGCACGGGCTCCACGTCACCTTCGGCCTGATCTGGCTGGTGACTTTGATCGTGCAGCTGGGCCGTCACGGGCTCAACCCCGCCAACCAACGCCGCGTTGCGTGCCTCAGCCTGTTCTGGCACTTTCTCGATGTGATCTGGATCGGTGTGTTCACCTTTGTCTATCTGATGGGAATGCTGTGATGAGCGCCAACACCCACGCCGAGCAGGTCGAGCACGACAGCCACGGCATCGAGATTCCGCACGCCAGCTATCGCGATTACGCGACCGGCTTCATCCTCTCGGTCATCCTCACCGCGATCCCGTTCGCGCTGGTGATGACCGGGGCATTGTCGCCTGCGGTGACGGCGGTGACGATCCTGCTCTTCGCGGTGGTGCAGATCGTGGTGCACATGGTCTATTTTCTCCACATGACCCCCAAGGCCGAAGGCGGCTGGTCGATCACCTCGCTGATCTTCACGATCATCGTCGTCGGCATCATGCTGTCGGGATCGCTGTGGGTGATGAGCCACCTCAACACCAACATGATGCCGCAAGCGCATGAAGAGATGAGCCAGCTGCCGTGACCCGCCACCGGCCAGCCACGCGCGTCGTGCTGGCCATCAGTCTGGTGGTGCTGGCGCTGACCGGCATTGGCTTGAGCGTCTGGCAGGTCCAGCGGCGCGCGTGGAAGCACGCGCTGATCGAGGCGGTCGAAAGCCGCAGCACCGCATCGCCCGTCACCGCGCCGGGGCCGGACAGCTGGCCGCGCATCACCGCCGATCGCGACGCCTATCGGCGCGTGCGTCTGACCGGCCGCTTCGCGCACGACCGCGAGGCGCTGGTGCAGGCGGTGACCGAACGCGGCGGCGGCTATTGGGTGATGACGCCCTTGGTCGGCGATCGCTTCACCGTGCTGGTCAATCGCGGCTTCGTGCCGCCCGACCGGCGTCAGGCATCGACCCGGATAGCGGGCAATCCCGCAGGCCCCGTCACCGTGACCGGCCTGCTCCGGATCTCCGAACCGGGCGGTGGTTTCCTGCGATCGAACGACACAAAGGCCGACCGCTGGTATTCGCGCGATGTCTCCGCCATCGCGAAAGCCCGAGCGCTGGGCAGGACCGCGCCCTATTTCATCGACGCCGATGCTGCAGCCAACGCGGGTGGCTATCCGGTCGGCGGGCTGACCGTGGTGCGCTTTTCCGACAACCACCTGGTCTATGCTCTGACCTGGGCAGTGCTCGCCATCGGCTGTGCCTGGGGCGCAATGATGGTATGGCGCAGGATATGATCGCGCCCCCCGCCCCCCAGGTCACCGACGCCCTTCGGCGCAACATGGCCTTGCTCATCCAGCTGCGCTGGCTGGCGGTGGGCGGGCAATTGTTCACCATCCTGCTGGTTCACGGACCGATGGACATCCCGCTGCCGCTCGCCCCGCTGCTGCTGGCGATTGCCCTTCTGGTGTTCATCAACCTCGTCACCCTGTACATCCTGCGGCGGCACACGGCGGGGCTCGAATATGCGCTGTTCACCGCGCTGATGTTCGACATCGCGGCGCTGACCTGGCAGCTGCATTTCACCGGCGGGCTCGCCAACCCCTTTGCGGCGCTGTTCCTGCTGCAGGTGGTGATCGGCGCGATGGTGCTGCGCGCGGCGGCATCCTGGGCAATGGTCGCGGCCTCGCTGGGCGCGCTTGCGGTGCTGGCGATCGATCCCGTGCCGCTGACATTGCCGCCGCATCTGCAGGACGAGGAATTCAGCCTGTATCTGCAGGGCAGCTTCGTGTGCTTCGGGCTGATCGCGGTGCTGCTCGTCGCGTTCGTCACCCGGATCGCGCGCAACTTGCGCGAACGCGATGCCGCGCTCGCCGCGATCCGCCAGCGTGCCGCCGAAGAGGACCATATCGTGCGCATGGGCCTGCTCGCCTCGGGCGCGGCGCACGAGCTGGGCACGCCGCTCGCCACGCTCTCGGTGCTGGTCAACGATTTCCGCGCGATGCCAGAGTTGAAAGCCGTCGCCGACCTGTCCGCCGATCTCGACGACATGCAGGCCGCGGTGCAGCGTTGCAAGACCATCGTCAGCGGCATCCTGATGTCTGCCGGCGAGGCGCGCGGCGAAGCGCCCGAGCGCACGACGATGCGCGCGTTCCTGAACGATATTGTCGATGAATGGCGCGTCGCGCGCGGGCTGACGATGCTCGATTATGTCGACCGCTTCGGCGCGGATATTGCCATCGTCTCCGACCCCGCGCTGCGCCAGGTGATTGGCAATGTCATCGACAATGCGGTCGATGTCTCGCCCGAATGGATCGGTATCCGCGCTGCACGCCAGGGCGATGCGCTCGAGCTCAGCGTCACCGACCGGGGGCCGGGCTTTGCCCAGGAAATCCTCGACGGGCTCGGGCGCCCCTATCGCTCGACCAAGGGCAAGCCCGGCGGTGGCCTCGGCCTGTTCCTGCTGGTCAACGTGCTGCGCAAGCTGGGCGGAGAGGTGCGTGCGGGCAATCGCGAGCAAGGCGGGGCGGACGTCACCATATATCTTCCGCTGGACGCCATCGCCTATCCCGCCGGAGACCGCTCATGACCACGTCGCGCCATCTGCTGCCCCATCTGCTCATCGTCGAGGATGACGAGACCTTTGCGCGCACGCTGCGGCGATCGTTCGAGCGGCGCGGCTATACGGTCTCGTCCGCGCATAGCCATGACGCGCTGATGGCGCTGCTGGGCGAGGGATTGGTGCCGACGCATGCGGTGATCGACCTCAAGCTGGCGGGCAGTGCCTCGGGCCTGACCTGCGTTCCGGCGGTGCGCGCTGCCGCGCCCGAAGCGCGAATCGTCGTGCTGACCGGCTTTGCCAGCATCGCGACGGCGGTCGAGGCGATCAAGCTGGGCGCCGACCATTATCTCGCCAAACCCTCGAACACCGACGACATCGAAGCCGCCTTCGCGCGCACCGAAGGCGATGCCGCCACTGCGGTCGATACGCGCCAGTCGTCGATCAAGACCGTGGAATGGGAGCATATCCACCAGACCCTGGTCGATACTGACTTCAACGTCTCCGAAACCGCCCGCCGCCTCGGCATGCACCGCCGCACCTTGGCGCGAAAGCTGGAGAAGCGGCAGGTGCGGTGAGAGCAGGACCGGTCGCTTCCTGCTTGCTCGCTGTTTTCCGACCAAGGTCAAAATCGAATGGCGCTGCAGCGGCAAAACGGCCGCTTAACGGGCTGTTTACACGGGAATGGCATCTCTGCCCTTGTCGGAGGGGCTGTCGATGGAAACCAGTTGGGCCAAATATCTGGTGATCGGGGTGCTCGCCCTGATGGCGACTTCCGTTCTCGTCAGCCTGGGGCACAACACCCCACCCGACAAGCGCGGATGGCGGCACCTCAAGCCGGGCCCGATGTACCGAGTCGCCATCACAGGTGGCTCGATATTCACCGGCTTTCTCGCTTATATCTGGCTCTTCGTCGGGTCCAGCCGGCCCGACGGCCAGAGCCAGATGCAGATCCTGTTCTGGCTGATCATGGCCTTCGGTGTCGGCACGCTGATCACTCTCATCCAGTATCGCGGGGCATTACTCATGGCGATGCACTGGCGCGGCAAGACTTTGGTCTGGAACGGCCGGGATGGCAGCGAGTACTGCCGCCATCTCAGCGATTCGGTGGGCCTACGCCATGCCTGGACGGGCTGGGTCTATATTGTCTTCGACGATGGCCTGGAGGCGCGGATAGACCCCTATACCAACCACGCATCGGCGTTGATCGAGACCGTGATCAAACTGAATTCCGACGACGAGGAAGAGAAAATCGCGGACCTCAGGCCCTGAGCTCCACCCAGGTCGGCGCGTGGTCGCTGGCCTTTTCGCGGCCGCGATGGTCCTTGTCGACGCCGATGGCGCTCAATCGGTCAGCGGCCTGGGGGCTGAGCAGCAGGTGATCGATGCGGAAGCCATGGTCGCGCTGCCACGCGCCGGCCTGATAGTCCCAATAGGTCCACACCCCGCCAGCCGGGCGCAAGGTGCCGATCGCATCGGTCCAGCCGTCGGCTAGGATACGCTGGTAGGCCGCGCGGCTTTCGGGCTGCATCAGCGCATCGTTCGCCATCGCGCGCACCGAATAGGTGTCGTTATCGCGCGGGATGACGTTGTAGTCGCCTGCCAGCACCGCAGGGACCTCTTCGGCCATGATCTCGGCCGCGCGTCTGCGCAGCCGGTCCATCCAGCGCAGCTTGTAGTCAAACTTGGGCCCCGGCTGCGGGTTGCCGTTGGGCAGGTAGATGCACGCCACGCGCACCCCGTGCACATCGGCCTCGAGATAGCGCGAATGCTCGTCTTCGGGCTCGCCCTCCAGCCCGCGCCGCACCTCTACCGGCTGGGCATCGCGCGCCAGAATCGCCACGCCGTTGAAGCCCTTCTGCCCATGCCAGATCGCGCCATAGCCGAGCTTCTCGAACTCGGAAGCGGGAAAGCCCTCGTCCTGCGTCTTGATCTCCTGCAGGCAGGCGACAGCGGGCCGGGTTTCGTCGAGCCATTCGAGCAGACGCGGCAGGCGGGCCTTGATCCCGTTGATATTGTAAGAGGCGATACGCAGCATGACCGCCTTCTTATCGGCGCGCCGCGCGCTTGCCCAGCGATTTAGCCCCTGTTCATTTTGGCGCGCCTAAGCCACCATCAATCGATCAGTCTGGGGAGGTCCGTATGCGCCGTTCGTCACGTTTCTGGATGGGGATCGGCGCTGCCAGCCTGTTCGCACTCGCTCCGGCGCTGGCCCAGGACGCCGCCGATCCCAATGCGCCGAGCACGCAGGGCAATGTCTCGGTCACCGTGTACAATGGCGGCACCTCGCTGGTGCAGGACATCCGCAAGCTCAATATCGCCAGCGGCACCAGCCGGATCGAATTCCCCGATGTCTCCGCGCAGATCCAGCTCGAGACGGTGAGCTTCGCCGCCGATGGCGCAACGATCGTCGAGCAGAATTTCGACTATGACCTGCTCACCCCGGGCAAGCTGATGGAAAAGG
>CALRRI020000022.1:0-79236 GCA_943370475.1 Hydrogenophaga intermedia | reverse complement strand
AGGGACGTGTGCGCAATCGGTCGAGCACACGTCCCTCGACTTCGCTCGGGAACTCGGGGAGGGAGGCGTCTGGATTGCTCGGGACAGACGGGAGGGAGAAGGAAGCTGGCAGCAACTTCTCGACATTCCCCAGCACCCGATCGACCTCGGGCATCGCGGCAAACATGGCAGGGTCGGTTTGCGCCGCGCAGCCGGTGACGATCACCTGCGCGTGCGGACGGGCCTTGCGCGCCTTGCGGATTGCCTGGCGCGTCTGGCGCACCGCCTCGTTGGTCACCGCGCAGCTGTTGATGACGATGACGTCGTCGCGCCCCGCCAATAGCCCGCGCATCGCCTCGCCCTCGGCAATGTTGAGGCGGCAGCCCATCGAGATGATCTCGGGGCCGGTCGGGGCAGGGGCAGGCAATGCGGACATGATCGTCAGAGGTCGATCTCGCCGGTGAAGACATGGGTCGTGGGCCCGGTCATGCGCACGCTGCCGCCCGGCTGCCAATCGATGGTCAGCATTCCGCCCGGCAGATGGACGTCGACGGGACCGGTCACCAGCTTGCGCCGGATCGCCGCGACAGCGGTCGCGCACGCGCCGGTGCCGCAGGCGAGCGTCAGCCCCGCGCCGCGCTCCCAGACGCGCAGATGGATGCCATCGTCGGCAATCTGCGCGACGTTGACGTTGACCCGTTCGGGAAACAGCGGGTCGTGCTCGATCAGCGGCCCCAGCCGGTCAAGTTCGACCGCCTGCGCATCGGCCACGAAGAAGATGACGTGCGGGTTGCCCATGTTGACTGCAGCAGGATCGGTCAGATCCTCCCAGCCCACCGGCATGGTCAGCGTGTCCATAGGATAGGCGAGAGGGATCGCGTTCCATTCCAGCGCGGGCAGGCCCATGTCGATGGTCACCGCGTTCTCGCCCAGTTGCCCGTGCAGCAGACCGGCGCCGGTCTCGATCGTTACATCGCGTCCAGCGAGCGCCACGACGCAGCGCGTGGCATTGCCGCAGGCGCTGACCTCGCTGCCATCATGGTTGAAAATCTGCATGAAGACATCGGCGTTCTGCGCGGGGCGCATCACGATCAGCTGGTCGCAGCCGATGCCGAGGTGCCGATCGGCAAGCGCGCGCACCTGGTCGCCGGTGAGCGTCAGGTCATTTTCGCGCGCGTCGAACACGATAAAGTCGTTGCCGAGCCCGTGCATCTTGTGAAAGCGGTGTTGCGCCATGGCGGCGCTTTATACGCTGGGTCGGCGCTTGTTAAGCGCTATCACTCGCCGCGCGCGGCGCGCAGTTGCGGCTCGGTCATGGCAACCGGTTCGTCCTGCGGCTCGATCCGTGGCTGCGACCAGCCCAGCCCCAGCAGATTGCGATCGGCGAGCAGGCGGCGGGCCTGTTCGACCGACAAAGGCTGTCCGAAATGGAAGCCCTGGCCCTTGGCGCAGCCGATCTCGGTCAGATGCGCGATCAGGTCGCCATCCTCGATGCCTTCGGCGGTGATCGGCAGGCCCATCGATTCGCCCAGCATCGCGATCGTCTGGACGATGGCGCGGCTTTCCTTGCTCTCGTTCATCGAGGTGACGAAGCTGCGGTCGATCTTGATCCGGTCGAACGGCAGCGCGCGCAGATGCGCGAGCGAGCTGTAGCCGGTGCCGAAATCGTCGAGTGCCACGCGGACGCCCTGGTTCTTGAGGCTGCCGATGATCGACTGGGCCAGGCCCATGTTCTCGAACAGGCAGCTTTCGGTGATCTCGATCTCCAGCCGGCTGGCGGGAAAGCCGGTCTCGACCAGCAGCTTGACGATCTTCTGTGCCAGCCAGGGGTCGCGCAGCTGCACCGGCGAAATGTTGACCGAGATGGTCAGGCTCTGGTCCCAACCACGCGCATCCTCCATCGCCTGGCGAATGACGCAGGCGGAAAGGTCGCCGATCATGCCGGTATCCTCGGCGATCGGGATGAAGATGTCGGGTGAAATCTGGCCGAGTTCGGGCGAGTTCCAGCGTGCCAGCACCTCGAACCCGATCAGCGTGCCGGTAGCGAGGTCGATCTGCTGTTCGTAGAACGGCACGAATTCGCCGCGTCCGATGCCGACGCGCATGCCCGATTCGATCTTGTTGCGGAACTGGACTTCACTTTCCATCCGCGGATCGAACCAGCAATAGCGGTTCCGGCCGTGCTTCTTGCTCGCATACATCGCAATGTCGGCGCGGCGCATCAGCACATCGAGGCTGTTGTCGCACAGGTCTGCGCGGGCGATGCCGATCGAGGCGGTGACGGTGAGTTCCGCATCGCCGCTGCTCGCCGGGCCGCTGATCGGCTTGCTGACCTGTTCGATCAGGTCTTCGGCGACACGCTGGACGGTTTCGGGAAAGTCGGAATCGAAAATGAAGGTGCAGGCAAATTCATCGCCGCCCAGCCGGGCGACATGGCTGTTGGGGGGCATGGTCGCCTTGAGTCGGCGCGCGACCTCGACCAGCACCTTGTCGCCAGCGTCATGGCCCTGGATATCGTTGATGTTCTTGAAGTTATCCAGATCGAGCATCAGGTACGCGACCGTCATGTCGCGGCGCGCGGCCTGTGCGATCAGGCTGGCGGACGCTTCCCCGATCGCGCGGCGGTTGAGGCATCCGGTCAACGGATCGGTGACCGCCAGCGTCTTGGCCTGTTCCTCGGCGCTCTTGTGATGGGCAATCTCGCGGTAGAGCTCGCTGTAGCGCCGCCAGCCGAAGATGATCAGCGCGATGTTGAGCAGCAAGGCGGTGACCGCGACATTGTCCGGGGATACGGCCTTGCCGTAGAAGTGGCCGATGGCATGCGGCAGAATGCTGCCTGCGCTGCCGACGAACATCAGGATGGCCGCGGTCATGATGCCGCCCGCAACGAAATCCCGCCCCCGGACGGCGCGTCCGGTCAGCTCGTCGGTGCGGCTGCTATGGCCAGTGGCGTTGGTTTCATGCGGCACGGTTTATCCCCTCGACCGGAATGAGGCGACCGGCCGAATGGTTGCAGACTAGGTCACGAACGTTAAAAGAGTGTTTAACCAGAAACCGTCAATATGGGGCGGAATTCAGCTTTGCTGCGGGATACGCTGGTAAACCCGTCGTTAACGCGGCGAGGGCGCCGGGGGCGTGCGCGAGTGGTTGCCTTGCAGGGCTTGCCAGCCCGGATCGATTGCGCTAGGGGCCACCACAGCTTTTTGCGCAGACCCTGTGCAAACGGCACCCAGTTCAGCCGCCCAAGATCGTGATGTCGATCCATGTGCGCGCCGGTCGGCGAGGTTTCGCCCACCGGCGTTTTGTGCGTTTGGCGCAGAATGGACCGGGTGCGCTTGATCGGGGTGGTTTGGGCATCCATGTGGGCGGACAGAAGGAGAAGCAGATATGTTCGATAATCTGACTGATCGCCTTGGCGGCGTGTTCGACAAGCTGCGCGGTCGCGGTGCGCTGAAGGAAGAAGACGTCCGTTCCGCAATGCGCGAGGTGCGCATCGCGCTGCTCGAGGCGGATGTCGCGCTGCCCGTGGTCCGCGATTTCATCAATACCGTCACCGAACAGGCCGTGGGCCAGTCGGTGCTCAAGTCGGTCGCGCCGGGCCAGCAGGTCGTCAAGATCGTCAATGACGCGCTGACCGAGATGCTGGGCTCCGAAGCCAGCGACCTCGATCTGGCCGTGGCTCCGCCCGCCGTCATCATGATGGTCGGCCTGCAGGGTTCGGGCAAGACCACCAGCACCGCCAAGATCGCCAAGCTGCTCAAGGAAAAGCACGGCAAGAAGGTCATGATGGCCTCCTTGGACGTGCAGCGTCCCGCCGCGCAGGAACAGCTCAAGGTGCTGGGCGAGCAGATCAATGTCGCAACGCTGCCGATCGTCGCAGGCCAGATGCCGGTCGACATCGCACGGCGCGCGCTGCAGTCGGCCAAGCTGCAGTCATTCGACGTCGTCATGCTCGATACCGCAGGCCGTCTGCACGTCGACCAGCAGCTGATGGACGAGATGAAGGCGGTCGCCACCGAGGCGACGCCGAAGGAAATCCTGCTCGTCGTCGACTCGCTGACCGGCCAGGACGCGATCAACGTCGCGCAGAACTTCTCCGAGCAGGTGCCGCTGACCGGCGTCGTGCTGACCCGCATGGATGGCGATGCGCGCGGTGGTGCAGCGCTTTCGATGCGTGCGGTCACGGGCCGTCCGATCAAGTTCGTCGGCATGGGCGAAAAGATGGACGCCATCGAGCCGTTCCATCCGGGCCGTGTTGCTGGCCGCATCCTGGGCATGGGCGATGTCGTCAGCCTGGTCGAAAAGGCCGCTGCGACGGTCGAGAAGGAAGACGCCGACAAGCTCGCCGCCAAGATGTCCAAGGGTCAGTTCGACATGAACGACCTGCGCACCCAGCTGCGTCAGATGACCAAGATGGGTGGCCTCGGCGCGCTGGCGGGCATGATGCCGGGCATGAAAAAGGCCAAGGCGGCGATGAGCGCCAGCGGCGTCGACGACAAGGTGCTGGTCCATATGGATGCCATCATCGGTTCGATGACACCCAAGGAGCGCGAAAAGCCGGCGCTGCTCAACGCCAAGCGCAAGATCCGCATTGCCAAGGGATCGGGAACCACCGTGCAGGACGTCAACCGGGTGCTCAAGATGCACCAGGAGATGGAAGGCGCGATGAAGAAGATCCGCAAGATGGGCGGATTGAAGGGCCTGGCCGCGATGTTCGGCGGCGGCGGTGGCGGCGGTCCCCTCGGCGGCGGCAAGATGCCGAGCGAGGACGACATTGCCGGGCTGCTCGGTGGCAGCGGCGGCAAGGGCATGGGCGGCGGGCTTTCCGGCCTGCCGAACGGTCTTCCCCCCGGCTTTCAGAATTTCAAGAAAAAGTGATTTAAGTTCAAGTATCTCAGAAAGGTAAGGTTCACATGTCGATTTCCATGCGTCTGTCGCGCGGCGGTTCCAAGAAGCGCCCCTATTACAAGATCGTCGTCGCCAACAGCCGCGCTCCGCGTGACGGCAAGTATCTTGAGCAGATCGGCGTCTACAACCCGCTGCTCGCCAAGGATTCGGGCGAGCGCGTCAAGATCAACGAAGAGCGCGCCAAGCACTGGCTGTCGGTCGGCGCACAGCCCACCGATCGCGTTGCCCGTTTCCTCGATGTCGCCGGCATCAAGGAGCGCAAGGCTACCGTGAACCCCAAGAAGGGCGAGCCGGGCGAAAAGGCCAAGGAACGCGCTGAAGAAAAGGCGACCAAGATCGCCGAAGCCGAAGAAGCCGCTCGCGCTGCTGAAGAAGCCAAGAACGCACCGGCCGAAGAGCCTGCCGCTGAAGAAGCGCCTGCTGAAGAAGCCGCTGCCGAGCAGGCTGAAGGTTAAGTCACTGCGCCTTTCCCCTCCCGCTTGCGGGAGGGGCAGGTTCAGCATCGCTGAGCCGGGGTGGGCCTGAATGAATACTCTGTTGAAAGCGTCTGTATGTCTGACCGCCCGATAACCCTGGCCGTCATCATCGGTGCGCATGGCATCACCGGCGAAGTCCGCCTGAAGCTGTTCGGCTCCGGCCTGGACGGCGTGAAGGCGCACAAGACCTTCAACAACGGCGCGCTGACGCTCAAGACGCTGCGTCCGCAAAAGGACGGCGGCATCGCTCGCTTTGCCGAGATCACCGACCGCAACGCTGCAGAAGCCGCACGCGGCACCGAACTCACCGTCCCCCGCTCCGCACTCCCGCCCCTGGGCAAGGGTGAATATTATCACGCCGATATGATCGGGCTGGCGGTCGTCTCCGAAACCGGCGAGCCGCTGGGTACCGTCCGCGCGATCGAGGATTTCGGCGCGGGCGATCTGCTCGATATCGTCAAGGCAGACGGCAAGACCTTCATGGTGCCCGTCGCCGCCGCCGATATCGGCGAAGACCGTGTCGCGATTGACCCCGTCTGGGCAGAATAGTATATACGTCGCGTATATACAGGAGGCTCTGATGGGCAAGGAATACCGCGCAAAGAGCTTCAAGTCGGGCAATTCCGTCGCCATCCGAATGCCTGCCGCGCTGGGCATCGAGCCGGATCGGGAATGGACGATCGTCGAGAAGGACGGAGAGTTCGTCGTGCGGGCTGTTGGTGAGCAGAGGCGAAAGTTCAACATCGATAAGGTATGGGGTAGTGCAACGAACCTCAAACTCATCGACCCGGAGGATCGCTGGTTTGAGGACCGCCCATCACCGCTGGATGATCCATCCAGGTGAGGTTTCTGCTCGATACGAACATCATCATCAAGCTGACGATGGCGCAAAGTGAACCTCTGCGATTGCGTGCGGGTGCATGTTATGATGGCGAGATGGTCACATCGAGTATTGCAATTGCCGAAGTGCTGTATGGTTCATTTAACGACAAGCCGCCCAGTTTGAGCCAGCTAGACGATTTCCTGGAGGTCGTTCCTGTGCTCAATTTCGATTTGAAGGCGGCCAAGGCTTACGCAACGTTGCCTTTCGAACGTGCAAGTTATGACCGCTTGATCGCCGCTCATGCCATCTCACTGGATTTGACTGTTGTGACCGACAACATGAAGCATTTCCAACGTATATCTGGCTTGAGGGTCGAGAACTGGACCGTATGACCTTCGCTGCCCAGATCCTCACGCTCTACCCCGAGATGTTCCCCGGGCCGCTCGGCCAGAGCATCGCCGGGCGCGCACTGTCCGAGGGGCGGTGGTCGCTTGATGCGATCCAGATCCGCGACTTTGCGACCGACAAGCATCGCAGTGTTGATGATACGCCAGCAGGCGGCGGGGCGGGGATGGTGCTGCGTGCCGATGTGCTGGCGAGCGCGGTCGATCACGCGCTGGAGCGGTCTCCGCAAGCGCCAGTGATCGCGATGACCCCGCGCGGCGCTCCGCTCACCCAGGCGCGGGTGCGGCAGCTTGCGGACGGCCCCGGGGTCACGATCCTGTGCGGACGATTCGAGGGGTTCGACGAGCGCTTGTTCGAGGCGCGGCCGATCGAGGAGATTTCGATCGGCGATTACGTGCTTTCGGGCGGAGAAACCGGGGCTTTGGTGCTGCTTGACGCTTGCGTTCGGCTGTTGCCCGATGTAATGGGCGCGTCTTCCAGCGGAGACGAAGAATCGTTTGAGAACGGTTTGCTCGAATATCCGCACTACACCCGACCTCAGATTTGGGAAGGGCGTGCGATCCCCGAAGTGCTGCGATCGGGGGATCACGCGAAAATCCGGGCATGGCGTGACAGCCAGGCTGCGGAGATAACACGGCTAAGGCGGCCGGATCTTTGGGAGCGCCATGGGGGCACTCCGGATCAGTCGCCCTCTGGTGCGCGGCGAAAAAGATAGGACAGGTCACATGAACCTCATCCAGACGCTCGAGGCAGAAGCCATCGAGGCATTCAAGGCTACCAAGTCCATCCCCGACTTCCGGGCTGGCGATACCGTTCGCGTCGGCGTGCGCGTGGTCGAAGGCGACCGCACCCGCGTCCAGAATTACGAAGGCGTGTGCATTGCACGCTCGAACCGGGGCCTCGGCTCCAACTTCACCGTGCGCAAGATCTCGTTCGGTGAAGGCGTCGAGCGCGTTTTCCCGCTCTATTCGCCCAACATCGATTCGATCACCGTCGTTCGTCGCGGCGTCGTGCGTCGTGCGAAGCTCTATTATCTGCGTGGCCTGACCGGCAAGCGCGCTCGCATCGCCGAGCGTCGCGACAACCGTCCTGCCAAGGGCAGCACCGAAGGCTGATCCTTCGTTTGCACCTGATGCAATTCGTCAAAGGGCGGTCCTCACGGGCCGCCCTTTTTCGTTGCGCTTGGTGGCAGCTTTGCGCAGGGAAGGGGCATGGCCTTACCTCCCGGACCCGCTCAACAGATCATTCCTCGCGCCATGGCGCACCTGCGCGCAGGCAATGCCGCCGCGGCGCGGATGGACTGGTACTCGCTATCACCGGCTGATCAGGCGCACCCGGACTGCCTGTTTGTCCGCGGGCTGATCGACCGTGCCGGCGGGCGCCTGACCGAGGCCGCGCAGGCGCTGGCCGCTGCGATCGAAGCCGCGCCACTGGTGCCGCAGATCTGGAAGGTCTATGCCGAGGTGCTCGAAGAGCTGGGCAACACCATGGAAGCCCTGCGCGCGGTCGATAGGGCGGCCGCCATCGCGCCGGGCTATGTCGATGCCTGGCACGACATGGCGGTGCTGGCTATCAAGACCGGGCAGCATGATCTGGCAGAGCAGGCATTGGTCAATCTGGCAGGCGTGAAGGGTGACGATGCGCGACTGCCGCTGCTGCACGCAACGCTCGCACAGGCGCGAGGGCAGCATGACGCAGCGGTCGAAGGGTTTCGCGCGGTGCTCGCTGCCAAATCGAACGACCGGCGCACGCTGCACAATATGGCGGTCTCGTTGCGTGAGATCGACGAGATGGAGGCTGCTCTTGCATCGGTGAACGAGGCGATCCGCCACCGCATCGAAACCCCGGAAAGCTTCACGCTGCGCGCCCATCTGCTGGCCGAGCTTGGTCATTACGACAAGGCGGTGGACCAGTATCGCGATGTCATCGCGCGCTTCCCCGAATATCTTGATGCCCAGGAAACACTGGCCCAGTTGCTGCCGCAGCTGGCAGGGGGAGAGAGCGCGGCGCTCAATGGCTATCGCACCGCCTTGCAGGATCGCCCCGACTCCAAGCCGCTTTGGCTGTCCGCGATCGCCTCTGCCAAGGCGCTGGGCCAGGCAGAGCAGATGCGCGCGTGGGCCGACGCTGCGCTGCAGCGGTTTGGCGATACGCCCGACATGCGGTTCACCCGCGCCTCTGCCGATATCGCGGCGAAGGACTGGCCGGCGGCGCGCGTGCGGCTGGAGGAGCTGGTCACGGCGCATCCGGACAGCCACAGCGCGCAGCTGAACCTTGCGCATGTGCTGCTCGCCCAGGGCGATCCCGCCGCAGCAGAACCGCACGCCTGGACCGCCGCGCAGCTTAATCGCGGCGATCAGGTGGCCTGGGCACTGCTCACTGTCATCTGGCGGCTGCTGGGTGATCCGCGCGAGCATTGGCTGGCCGATTACGACCGGCTGGTGATGCCGGTGGACTTGGCGGCGCCCGAAGGCTGGAGCGACATGGCCAGCTTCCTTGCCGATCTCAAACCTGTGCTGGAGGCGATGCACACCACGCAGATGCATCCGGCAGAACAGACCTTGCGCGGTGGCACGCAGACGCGCGGATTGCTGTTCAACCGCCGCCATCCGGTGATCCGGGGGCTGGCGCAGTCGATCCATCACGCGGTCGGCAACGCGCTGTCTGCGCTGACCTTCGATATCGATCACCCGTTCTTGGGGCGGCTGGGCGATGATACCGCGTTCGCCGGTTCCTGGTCGGTGCGGCTGGCGAGCGAGGGCTTTCACGTCAACCACATCCACGCCTCGGGCTGGCTCAGCTCCGCCTGCTATATCGCGCTGCCGGACGAGGTCGCGCGCGGCGACGACAATGCGGGCGCGTTGCAGTTTGGCGTGCCCGACACGGTGTTCGGTCTGGATCTGACACCCCGCCGCATCGTCACACCTGCCGAGGGGCGGCTGGTGATTTTCCCCAGCTATCTGTGGCATGGCACGCTGCCGTTCGAAAGTGCGGCACACCGCATGACGGTCGCCTTCGATGCCTTGCCCAAGGCCGTTCTGACCGAGGCGAATATTCTGGCCTGATAAGGGCTTGGCTTGAAGGATAGTTGCGCCATCACGTCATTCGCCGCAACGAGCATGCCTCAAGCCCGGTTTGCGGGTTGTAATGCGGGGGCTTAGCGGCTAGGCGCGCCGGTGCATTGCACTGGAGGAAATTTGAAGTGGGTTATCGTGTTGTCGTAGTCGGAGCGACCGGAAACGTCGGTCGTGAAATGCTTGCCATCCTGGCGGAGCGTGAGTTCCCGATTGATGAAATCGCAGCTGTGGCGTCGTCGCGTTCGACGGGCACCACGGTCGAATTCGGCGATACCGGCAAGATGATCAAAGTGCAGAACATCGAGCATTTCGATTTCACCGGCTGGGACATTGCGCTGTTCGCAGCCGGTTCCGCCGCGACCAAGATCTATGCCCCCAAGGCTGCCTCGCAGGGCTGCGTCGTGATCGACAACTCGTCGCTCTATCGCATGGAGCCCGACGTTCCGCTGATCGTGCCCGAAGTGAACCCGGACGCGATCGACGGATACAAGGCGCGCAACATCATCGCCAACCCCAATTGCTCGACCGCACAGCTGGTCGTGGCGCTCAAGCCGCTGCATGATGCCGCGACAATCAAGCGCGTCGTCGTCGCCACCTACCAGTCGGTCTCCGGCGCGGGCAAGGAAGGCATGGACGAGCTGTTCGAGCAGTCGCGCAACATCTTCGTCGGTGACAGCGCCGAGGCGAAGAAGTTCACCAAGCAGATCGCCTTCAACGTCATCCCGCATATCGACGTGTTCCTCGACGATGGATCGACCAAGGAAGAGTGGAAGATGGTGGTCGAGACCAAGAAGATCCTCGATCCCAAGATCAAGCTGGTCGCCACCTGCGTGCGCGTACCGGTGTTCGTCGGCCATTCGGAAGCCGTGAACATCGAGTTCGAGAACGAGCTCTCCGCCGAGGACGCGCAGAAGATCCTGCGTGAGGCCCCCGGCATCATGCTGGTCGACAAGCGCGAGGACGGCGGATACGTGACCCCGGTCGAGTGTGTCGGCGACGGCGCGACCTATATCAGCCGCGTGCGCGACGACAGCACGGTCGAAAACGGCATCTCGCTGTGGTGCGTATCGGACAACCTGCGCAAGGGCGCCGCGCTCAACGCCGTCCAGATCGCCGAACTGCTGGGCCGCCGTCACCTCAAAAAGGGCTGATGGAGCAGGGACGGGGGCCAGGCGCCGCCGTCCCGCCAGCTCACTCCCCGATGTGCACCGGCGCGTTTGCCATGCCTTGCGGGCGGCGCAAGAGCAGCAACAGCGGAATGGCGACCAGGTTGACGATCATCATCGCGTGGAAATCGTCGATATAGGCGACCATCGCGGCCTGGCGGTTGACCTCGCCATTGATCGCCATCATCGCCGCATCGCCGACCGAGCCGAGGCGCTCGGCAACGCTGGAATCGACTACCGAGAGTGAACTGTCGGTGATGTGCGAGGCCAGATCGCTGTGGCTGACCTGGATGTTGCGGGCGAGCAGCGCTGTCATCGCCGAAATGCCCACCGACGCACCGATGCTGCGCGACAGGTTGAGCAGGCTGGCGCCGTCGGTGCGGTGTTGTGGCTGCAGCGTCGAAAAGGCGGTCATGTTGAGCGGGATGAACACCAGCCCCATGCCCACGCCCTGAACCAGCCCGGCGACCACCATGGGTTGCCAGCTCATGTCCAGCGACCAGCCCGTCATCATCCACAACGAATAGCTCGTAATGCAGGCGCCGG
The DNA here is from genome assembly GCA_943370475.1 of Hydrogenophaga intermedia. Classification (GTDB taxonomy): domain Bacteria; phylum Pseudomonadota; class Alphaproteobacteria; order Sphingomonadales; family Sphingomonadaceae; genus Blastomonas. The sequence continues at coordinate 67,856 of CALRRI020000022.1, read as the reverse complement.
TGACCATCAGATAGCGCGGGTCGATGCGCGTCACCAATCGCCCCGCGATCGCCATCGATATGAAAATGCCGATACCGCGCGGGGCGAGCAGCAGCCCGGTATCGAGCACCGAATAGCCGAACAGTTGCTGCAGCATCGGCGGCAGCAGCGCCATGCTGGCAAACATCACCATGCCGACCACCAGCATGAACAGCAAGGCAGCCGACATATTGGGGTTGCCCAGCAGCGATCGATCGAACAGCGGCTGGCGGCCCCAGATCATGTGGACGCCGAACATCCACAGGCAGCCAATCGCAATCGCGCCCTCTATCAGAATCTCGCTGCTGTCGAGCCAGTCGAGCTGCGTGCCGCGGTCGAGCATCAGCTGCAGGCTGGCAAGGCCCAGCGCCAGCATCGAGAAACCGAACAGATCGAAGCGCCGTGCGGTGCGCGGGCGGCTGGGCAACAGCCACAGCATCAGCGCAATGGTGACCAGCCCCAAGGGCACGTTGATCAGGAACACCCAGCGCCAGTTGTAATTCTCGGTCAGCCAGCCGCCGATCACCGGCCCCATGATCGGGCCGACCATGATGCCCATGCCCCACAAGGCCATCGCCTTGGCCTGGCGGCTGGGCGGGTTGATGTCCATCAGCACCGTCTGCGACAACGGGCCAATGAACGCCGCGCTGATCCCCTGGAGGGCGCGGAACAGCACCATTTCGGTCAGGCCGGTCGCCGCGCCGCAGAGCAGCGAGGAGGCCGTGAACGCGATTACCGCCCAGATGAACAGGTTTCGCGATCCGATCCGCTCGGACAGCCACCCGGTGATCGGGATCGCGATGGCGGAAGCGACGAGGTAGCTGGTCAGCGCCCAGGTCACCGTTTCCGATGTCGCACCCAGGCTGGATTCCATGTGCGGCAGCGCGACATTGGCGATGGTGGTGTCGAGGATCTGCATGATCGACGCCATCATCACGGCAAGTGTCAGCAGGCCGTGATGCCGCACCGGCAGCGTTGCCACATCGCCTGGTGTCGCCGCAGCGGTGGGCGTCACAGGCTTGGCAGGGGCAGGGGCGGCGCGGCTGGCCATGCCCGTTTAGCGCCGCTCGCCGGTATCGATGGTCACTTCAGCGGACAGCCCGGCGATCAGGCGGCGATCGGCAAGCCTGTCGAGCCGGATGCGCACCGGCACCCGCTGGGTGACCTTCACCCAGTTGCCGGTCGCGTTCTGCGCGGGCAGCACGGAAAATTCCGCGCCCGTGCCCGCGCCGATGCTCTCGACGCGGCCGGTCAGCTTGAGCTCGGGATAGGCATCGAGCCGGACCTCGGCAGTCTGGCCGACGCGCATGTGGTCAAGATCGGTTTCCTTGAAATTGGCTTCGATCCAGCTGCGGTCATCGACCACCAGGGTCAGCGCAGGCAGGCCGACGACCATCGCCTGGCCACGTTGCAGCCGGTCGGCCTGGACCACGCGGCCGCCCACCGGCGCGCGGATGACGGTGCGCGCGAGGTTGAGCGCGGCGCTCTCGCGGCGGACCCTGGCCTGGGCGATCCCCGGGTTGACGCCGGGAACGGCGCTGCCAGTCGCCAGCTTTGCGCGCGCATCGGCTGCATCGGCCTGAGCCCCGCGCAGCTGTTCGCGCGCCATCTGGACCCGGCGTTCGGCCTCGTCGAGCCGTGCCTTGGTGGTAAAGCCGCGCGCCATCAGCGCCTGCTGGCGCTCCAGATCGATCCGGGCATAGTCGATCGCATCCTGCGCAGCGGCGATGCCGACGCCGGTGGAGCGCGCCTCACTGACGAGGCTGACCACCGAAACCTCTGCTCCGGCAATATCGGCATCGGCCTGGCGGACGGCCAGTTCGTAAGGCTGCGGGTCGATGCGGAACAGCACGTCGCCTGCCTTGACCGCCATGTTCTCGCGCACAAGCACCTCGACGATGGGGCCGCCGACCTCGGACGTCACCGCGACCTTGTCCTGCTGGACATAGGCATTGTCGGTCGAGATGTAGCGTCCCCCCGAGAGCCAAAAAAAGCCGCCAACCGCCGCGAGCGCCAAGGGTACGGAGAGCATCACCGCGCGGAACGGCCAGCGGCGCTTCTTCGCTGTTTCGGTCGGGGGATTGGCAGGCCGACCGTGATCGTCGGTGCTGGCTGGGGCATCGCCACCGTCGAGGGTCTGGCGGGTGTCGGCATCAAGCATCGACGGCCTCCCTGCGCGAAAGATTGCCGCGCATCCGTTCCACCAGCCGGGCGAGCATGGCGCGCTCTTCCTCGTCAATTCCGGTCAGCGCCAGTTCCTGTACCTGGTCGGCTTCACGCTGCAACTGCGCCATCAGCGGCTGCGCCTTGTCGGTCAGATACAGGTTCCACGCGCGGCGGTCACCCGGGTCCGGCTTGCGGCACACCATGCCCGAATCGGCGAGGCGGTCGATCATTCGCGACAGCGTGATCGGTTCGACCTCCAGCAGGTCGGCGAGCTCGCTCTGGCGCATGCCGGGCTCACGGTGCAGGCGCGCGACCGCGCGCCATTGCAGGCTGGTCATCCCCAGATCGCGGATGTTGCCGTCGAACATCCGCCGGAACAGCCGGGCGGTGTCGTTGATGAGGAAGCCGATCGAGTCGTTCATAGCTATCGATATAATAGCATATGACATTAAATCAATTCACGTCCGGAGCGCTTGGCAATTGCATCGGCGGCCATGTTTTGGCAGTCTATATGTCATGACATTGACAGCCGATATCTTCTGGTCGTTCCGTTCGCCCTACAGCTATCTCGCCATGCGGCGATACCGCGCGATGGAAGCGCAGTATGACCTGACGCTCAACCTGCGCCCGGTCTATCCGCTGGCGGTGCGCCAGCCTGATTTCTTCGAGAAGAACCCGCCCGGCTGGCTGCGCTACACCTTCACCGATGTCTTCCGGCTGTCGCGCTATCTCGACATTCCATTCGGCCCGCCCAATCCCGATCCGATCGTGCAGGATATCGCGACCCGCACCATCTCTGCTGACCAGCCTTATATCTATCGCATCACGCGCATGGGGCAGGCGGCTGCCCGGCAAGGCAAGAGCCTGGCGTTCTGCGACGAGGTGTCGCAGCTGATCTGGGGTGGTGCGGCAGGCTGGCACGAAGGCGACCATCTGGCAGGGGCTGCGGCGCGGGCCGGGCTGAACCTGGCCGAGCTCGATGCCATCGCCATCGCCGAGGCCGAGACGCTCGATGCCGAAATCGCTGCCAACCAGGAGGCGCTCGAAATGGCGGGGCACTGGGGCGTTCCGACACTGGTGTTCGACAGCGAGCCCTTTTTCGGTCAGGACCGCATCGATCTTGCCATCTGGCGCATGGAGCAGGCAGGCCTTAAAGAGCGGGGATGACCGCAACCGCCTCCAGCATCACCACGACACGTATCTGCTCGTTCGACGGCACCGAGCTTGCCGTGCATGAAACGGGCGAGGGCAGGGCGCTGCTGCTGCTTCATGGGCTGTTTTCCAGCGCCGAGACCAACTGGATCAAGTTTGGCCATGCCGCACGGTTGGCGGCCTCCGGGTTTCGCGTGATCATGCCCGATCTGCGCGCGCACGGCCAAAGCGGTGCGCCGCATGACCCCGCCGCCTATCCGCGCGATGTGCTGGTCGACGATGCGCTCTCGCTGATCGACACCCTGGGGCTCGACGATTTTGATCTCGGCGGCTTCTCGCTCGGCGCGCGGACCACGGCCAAGCTGCTGGCCTCGGGCGTCACCCCCCGACGGGCGATCATGGCCGGGATGGGCTGGGAAGGGCTGACCGGATGGGGCAGACGGCGCGATTTCTTTGTCACCGCGATCGACCGGCGCGACGAGGTCAAGCGCGGCGACCCGCATTTCATGGCAGTGGCCTTCATGAAGACGCAAGGCATCGATCCCATCGCGGCGCGGCTGCTGCTCGACAGCTTTGGCGAGGTGGACACCGACACGCTGGTGGCACGTGACGTGCCGGTTCTGGTCGTCTGCGGCGCGGACGATTCCGATAATGGCAGTGCGCCCGAACTCGCGCGGCAGCTCAAGAACGCCACCTATCGCGAGATCAGGGGCACGCACATGTCGAGCGTGCTCGAGCCCGCGCTGGCCGAGGAGATGACGGCCTTCCTCACCTGAAAATAACCTGTGTTGCATTGCTGCGGTGCAACAGATTCGGCTCTGGCCGGTATTGCTGCCGATAGTTTCACGCGAATGCGATCGGCAGCTCCATGATCATCCCCTCGACACCCGGCGCAACGCGCATCCTGCAGGAGGTGTGGAAACCGCTGACAGTGCTGTTCGTCTGGGACGTCATCGTCACGATCACCTATTATTTCCTGCCGTTCAAGGCGCCGGGGCTGCCGCTCACCATTTTCGGCTCGGCCCTGGCGCTGTTTCTGGGCTTCAGAGACACCGCCGCCTATGCCCGATGGTGGGAAGGCCGGGTGCTGTGGGGTCAGATGATCAATGCCTCCCGCAGCCTGGCGCGCGCCTCGCTGGCCTTCATCGACGATGCCACCGAGACCGGTCGTGAAATCCGGCGCGACATCGTGGTCCGCCAGGTCGCCTATGTCCATGCGCTGCGAACGGCCCTGCGGCGGCAGAACGATTGCCCGGACCTGGAGCGGCTGCTGTCCGACGAAGAGGTCAATCTGGTCAAGCAGCGGCGCAATGTGCCCAACGCCATCCATGACGGCACCGGCTATCTGGTCGCGCATGCCCAGCGCAGCGGCGAGATCGATACCATTCAGCAGGCACAGATCGAGGCGGTGCTGGTCGATATCTCGAACGCGCAAGGCGGCATGGAGCGGATCAAGAACACCCCGCTGCCGATGCAGTACCGCTTTTTCCCTGCACTGTTCACGCGCGTGTTCTGCGTGCTGTTGCCGATCGGGCTGGTCGAGACCTTGGGCGTGGCGACGCCCGTCGGATCGACCATTGCCGGCCTGATGTTCCTAGCCATCCTCCAGATCGGTGAGGATCTGGTCGATCCTTTTGCCAACAGCGTGCACGATGTACCGCTCAGCGCCATGTGCCGCACCATCGAGATCGATCTGCTGCAGGCTTTGGGCGAGCCGGCGCCCGAGCCGCTCACCGAGGTCAAGGGCGTGCTGTGGTAAGCCCGCAAATGCGCTTGACCTGACCGGGGGGCAGGCCCAATCCTGCCGGGCATAAACCGATATTCAGGGTGCCCCAACATGATCCTTCGTACCTCGCTTGCCGCGCTGGCCTTTGCGCTCGCCGTGCCCTCCGCTGCCCTTGCCGAAGAGGCCGCGCCGCAAACCGCTGCCGCCAAGCCGACGGCTGCCGATGCCGAAGCCTTTGTCGCGGCGGCGGAAAAGGAAGCGTTCGACTATACCGTTTCGGCGAGCCGGGTGTTCTGGGTCAATTCGACCTATCTTACCGACGATACCAATGCGCTGGCGGCCGAAGTCGGGGCCAAGGGCACCGAGATGCAGGTGCGGTTCGCGCTGGAAGCTGCGAAGTTCAACGATGTGACGGGCCTCAGCGCGGAGACCCGGCGCAAGCTCGACAAGCTGCGCGGCGGCATCGTGCTGCCTGCGCCGACGACCGAGGGCGCGGCGGCCGAACTGAACACCATCGCCACCGAACTGCAGTCCACCTACGGCAAGGGCAAGGGCACGCTCGACGGCAAGCCGGTCAGCGGATCGGACATCGAGGCCGCGATGGGCGATGTGCGCGACCCTGCCAAGCTCAAGGAAATGTGGGTCAGCTGGCATGACAATGTCGGCACGCCGATGAAGGCCGATTATGCGCGCATGGTGGATATTGCCAACCAGGGCGCGCGCGAGCTGGGCTTCAAGAATGTCGGTGCGATGTGGCGCGGACAATATGACATGAGCGCGGATGAATTTGCCGCGCTCACCGAGAAGCTGTGGCAGCAGGTCAAGCCGCTCTACGACGATCTCCACTGCTACACCCGCACCAAGCTCAACGAGAAATACGGCGATGCGGTGCAGTCCAAGACTGGCCCGATCCGCGCCGATCTGCTGGGCAACATGTGGGCGCAGGAATGGGGTAACATCTATGATGTCGTGGCCCCGGCAGGGGCTGGCGATATCGGCTATGACGTGACCGAACTGCTCAAGGCCAAGCAATATGACCCGATGAAGATGGTCAAGGGCGGCGAAGCGTTCTTCTCGTCATTGGGCTTTGCGCCGTTGCCCGAGACCTTCTGGCAGCGTTCGCAGTTCGTCAAGCCGCAGGACCGCGAGGTCGTATGCCATGCCAGCGCCTGGGATATCGACAACAAGGACGATATCCGCATCAAGATGTGCATCAAGGTGAATGCGGACGATTTCACCACCATCCATCACGAACTGGGCCACAACTATTACCAGCGCGCCTATAACGCGCAGGATATGCTGCATCTCGACGGTGCGAACGATGGCTTCCATGAAGCCATCGGCGACATGGTCGCACTGTCGATCACACCCGATTATCTGGTCGAGATCGGCCTGCTCGACAAGGCCAAGGTCCCCGGTGCGGACAAGGACCTCGGGCTGCTGCTGCGCCAGGGCATGGACAAGCTAGCGTTCCTGCCCTTCGGTCTGCTGGTCGATCGCTGGCGCTGGGGCGTGTTCGATGGCAGCATCAAGCCTGCCGGCTATAACGACGCGTGGACGGCGCTGCGGCTGCAGTATCAGGGCATCGTGCCGCCAGCCGAACGCCCCGCCGATGCCTTCGATCCTGGCGCGAAATACCATATTCCCGGCAACACGCCCTACACCCGCTATTTCCTGGCGCGCATCCTGCAGTTCCAGTTCTACAAGGCAGCCTGCGACATTGCCGGGTGGAAGGGGCCGCTGCACCGCTGCACCTTCTATGGCAACAAGGATGTGGGAACGCGGCTGAACGCCATGCTGGAAATGGGGGCATCCAAGCCCTGGCCCGATGCGCTCGAAGCGTTCACCGGTTCGCGCGAAATGGACGGCACTGCGCTGGTCGAATATTTCGCACCGCTCCAGACGTGGCTGAAGGAACAGAACAAGGGCAAGCAGTGCGGCTGGTAAGACGCGCCACTTGCCCTTGCTGAACGGATAGAAATAGGTGTGGGGCCTGCCCTCCTGAAGCGGGGGGCGCCTCTATCTGGAAAACAGGCCCCGAGGCGCCGCGCGTGAGGGAATCGCGCGCTGCACCCAACTCGGATCGATCAGTTCACCTTGTACGGTGCTCCGGCTGCTGTGGCCGTCGAGGGCACAACATTCTGATCGACATAATCACTGTTCTCGTCCGCCGCATGCGCTGCGGCGGTCTTGGTGCGACGCGACAGCGCGATCGCGGCGGCGATCAGCGCGATGCCGCCTGCGGCCAGCCCGAAGGCCAAGCCCGGATGCGCGCGAGCCTGCTGCGCGGCATATCGGCTGTTTTCACCCAGCTTGCCTGACAGTTCGCGCGCGGCGACCGAAAGACGCTCGGATGCATCATGCGCAAGCTCTTCGGCCTTGTCGCGCAGCGGACCCATTTCATTCGACAGCGACTTGGCGTTGTCGGAAATGATCGTGGCTGCGGCGCTGGCGTTGCGGCGAGCAAGGTCCGATGCGATCTTGGCGTTCTCAGCGATGACTTCGCCCGCCATGCGCGCGGTCTCGGTTGCCTTGGCGCGCAGTTCGTCGCGGTTCTCGTTGACCGATGCAAAGGCGCTTGTCGCTTCGGCGCGGGCGCGCTCTGCAAGGTTCAATGCATCTTCCTTGATGCGCGCAGCGGCGGTCTTGATGGCGTCGCTCATGGTCGTCTCCTTATTCACAGGCCGGACAAGCAAAGCTCTCCAGCATCGAAACCAATACGCCGTGACTTTGGCTTTGTTCCCTGAGGATCGACCAGAACTGCAAATCTTTCGATGACGGATACAGGAACGGCCACCGGATCGCTCCGGTGGCCGTTTGGTCTGGTGCTGCAATCAGGACCCGGAAGGGTCAGGCAGCCGGCTCGAGCACCGGCCTGACTTTTCCTGCCCCGCTGCCAGGTTCGTCGCCGCCGGCGTTGGTGTCGTCGGCATCCTGCATCTTCTGGTAGGGAGAGGCATAGCGATCACGCAGGTCCTTCCACTCCATCACCATGGTGCCACCGGTGGCGTTGTGCTGCTTTTCCCACGCGCCCAGCATGTCGAGACAGGCATGGTCGATATGGTCGAGATGTTCGACATGCACGTGCACTTCGCGCCCCGACTTCACTGTCTCCAGCACGCTGGCAAGCCGCGGGATCGAGAAGAAGGTGGCCGATCCATGCAGAAACACGTCGGTACGCCCCGTTAGCTCGTTATCCTCCAGATCGACGCGGACATGGGTGAAGGTGTAGACGACCTTGGCCGTTGCCAGCACGAAGCCCAGGATGACGCCGGTGAGCAGATCGAACGCGACGATACCGCCCAGCGTTGCAAAATAGATCACCAGCTCGACCTTGCCGTACGTGGCGATCTTCTTGATCTGGGCAATGTTGACCAGCTTGTATCCGGTGTAGACCAGGATCGCCGCCAGCGCGGAGGTTGGGATATAGGCGAGCAGCCAGGGCAGGGCAGCCACGGTCGCCAGGATCCACGCACCATGCATGATGGAGGACAGCCGGGTCTTGCCGCCTGCCTGGACATTGGCGGAAGAGCGCACAATAACGCCCGTCATCGGCAGAGCGCCGACCGCGCCGCACAGCATGTTGCCGATGCCCTGCGCGCGCAGTTCCTTGTCGTACTTGGTGCGCGGGCCGGTGTGCATCTGGTCCACGGCGGTGGCGCACAGCAGAGTCTCTGCGCTGGCGACGAAGGCAAAGACGACGCCCAGCAGGAAGATATCCATCGAAAGGCCACGCTGGAATGCCTCGGCCGTCGGGATGTTGAGCGAGGCAACGATATTGTCGGGCACAGTGACGCGGTTGATATCAAAGCCTGCAAACAGTGCCACAAGCGTGCCCACGATCACCGCGATCAGCGGTGCGGGAACAACCGCCAGCGACTTGGGCTTGAACTGGTTCCAGATCAGGATCGCGGCGATCGTCGCAATGCCGACCATCGCAGCCAGATGATGGCTGTCCATCGCCATCGGGAAGATCGCCTTGTAGATCGCCTCGGGGATCGACATCAGATTCTCCAGGCCGCTGCCGCGCGGGCTGTCGTCGATCATCACGTGGAACTGCGATCCCAGGATCAGCACGCCGATGCCCGCGAGCATGCCGTGGATGACCGACGGAGAGATCGCGCGGAACCACTGGCCCAGCCGGGCAACTCCCGCGAGCAGCTGCAACGCACCGGCGATCAGGCCGACCACGCCCATCATGATCAGGCCGTGCTCGTCGACCAGCTGAAAGCACAACACGGCAAGGCCCGCCGCCGGGCCGCTGACCTGAAGCGGTGACCCGGCCAGCGATCCCACGACGATCCCGCCGATGATTCCCGTGATGAGACCGAGCGCAGGCGGCGCGCCCGATGCGATGGCGACGCCAAGGCACAGCGGCAGTGCCACCAGAAACACGACGACAGAGGCGAGCAGGTCTTGCGGCCAGCTTCTCTTCATCGTCTCGAATTCGCCCATCGGGGCCGTAGTCGCGGTCATCATCATGCTCCTGGGGACAGGGAGGGAACGCTTACGAAATCAGTCGATCTGGATCAGGCCGCACATTCGTGCTTGGCCAGCGCGATCGCCGCCATTTCGCTGGCATAATGCTCATGCACGGGGACAAACTTGTCCAGACCGGCATCATAAGCGGAAACGTCGCCGGTGCGGATGTCATAGACCCAGCCATGCAGCTGAAGCTCGCCCGCAGCCATGCGCGCGGCGACCGAAGGGTGAGTCTTGAGGTGGTTGAGCTGGAGGATCACGTTCTGCTGCAGCAGCAGGTTCATCTTGCCTGCTTCATCGAGATCGGCCCCGATATGGTTGACCACTTCGACCGCTGCGCGCGCATAGCCCAGCCATTCGCGGACATGGGGCAGGCTGTCGAGCCCGGCCATGTTCATCGCACCCTTCATCGCGCCGCATTCGGTATGCCCGCACACAACGATATGCGGGACCTTGAGGGCAGCGACGGCAAATTCGATCGATGCGGTCATGCCGCCGGTCTGCTGGGTGTGCGGCGGCACGATATTGCCGGCATTGCGGCAGATGAACAGTTCGCCCGGCTCGGTCTGCGTGATCATCGCGGTTTCGATGCGCGAGTCAGAGCAGGTGATGAACAGCGCTTCGGGCGACTGGCCCTTGGCCAGGCTTTCGAACAGCTCCTGCTTTTCCGGGAAGACTTCGGTCTGGAAGCGGACGACGCCGGCGGCGAAATGGGGCATGGGGAGGCTCCTCTTGAGGCTAGATGATGAGTGGGACGGTCATGACCAGAGCTCGCGAACCTCGCGCAGTTCTCCGGCCAGAGCGGCAGGGGCACGGGCCTCGACAAACGCGAGCCCGTCAGTAATCCAGCCGGCAATCTGCGGCTGGGCCAGGCGATAGAGGTGCTGGCGGCCATTGCGCCGTTCCTCGACCATCCGCGCGGTGCGCAGCAGGCTGAGGTGCTGGGACAGGCGGGTGGGCGGCAGGTTCAGCCGTTCAGCCAGAGTGTTCACATCGCACTCGCCGGTGCGCAGCTCTTCGATCAGCCGTATCCGGTCGGGATGGGCTATCAGTTTGAAGACTTCGGCCAGCTCACGGGCAATGTGGACACGCTGAGGCATGGCTGCAGATTAAGGCTGCCCCGTCACCTTCGTCAATACATACCTGCAAATATATGCAGATGTAACGGTAACCATTCCTCCAGCCGTCCCGCAGACGCGATGCCCTGACCGCCGTCGCATCGACGGCGGTCAGGGCATTGCGATATCAGCGGAAGGGCGGTTCGTTGAAGGCGCGGAGCTTGCGACTGTGCAGGCTGTTGGTCTCCTGGCGCAGGATCTCGCAGGTGCGGATGCCGATCTGCATGTGCGCTGCGATGGCCTCTTCGTAGAAGCGATTCGCCTGGCCGGGCAGCTTGAGCTCGCCGTGCAGCGGCTTGTCCGATACGCACAGCAGCGTCCCATAAGGCACGCGGAAGCGATAGCCCTGCGCGGCGATGGTTGCGCTCTCCATGTCGATGGCAACAGCGCGCGACTGCGAGAAGCGCAGCGCGCTGGCCGAATAGCGCAGTTCCCAGTTGCGATCGTCGGTGGTGACCACCGTCCCGGTGCGCATCCGGCGCTTGAGATCCGCGCCGCTGGTGCCCGAGATATCCTCCGCCGCGCCGGCCAGCGCCTGCTGGATTTCTGCAATTGGCGGAATCGGGATTTCGGGCGGCAGCACGTCGTCCATGATGTGATCGTCGCGCAGATAGGCGTGGGCGAGCACATAGTCGCCGATTCGCTGGGTGGGGCGCAAGCCGCCGCAATGGCCGATCATCAGCCAGACTTCGGGGCGCAGCACGGCAAGGTGGTCGGTGATCGTCTTGGCGTTCGACGGGCCGACGCCGATGTTGACCAGGGTGATGCCGCCGAAATCGGGTGCGATCAGGTGATAGGCGGGCATCTGGTGCCGACGCCAGGCGCTGTCGGCGACCAGCTGGCTGGGGTCTGCGCCCGGTTGATCGGTGTAGAGGCCGCCCGCGCCGGACAGCGCGGTATAGTGGCCCTTGCCGATCTGGCTGCACGCCCAGCCAACGAATTCATCGACATAGCGGTGATAGTTGGTGAACAGGATGAAGCGCTGGACATGCTCGGCCGGGGTGCCGGTATAGTGCCGAAGCCGGGCCAGCGAGAAATCGGTGCGCAGCCCGTCGAACAGCGACAGCGGCCGTTCTGCCCCGTTGCCGAAAGAGAGGAAGCCATCTGCGATCTCGTCGCCGATGTCGGCCAGTTCGGTCGTCGGGAAATAGCGCGCAAGTTCCAGCGGGGTGATTCCGCCCAGTTCGGGGCCCGAGATGCCGTCTAGCACATAGGGGAAGGGAATCTCCTGCTCGCTGGGCTCGACCGTGATCGTGACGTCATAGCTCTCGCGCAACAGGCTGAGCTGCTCGGTCAGATAGTCGGCGAACAGGCGGGGGCGGGTGACCGTCGTCGAATAGACGCCCTGCGCGTTGAGTCGTCCGAACGCCAGGCCGGGGACAGCCCCGCGTTCGGCACCGTCATATTCGATTCGCAGCGATGGGTAGCTGAACGCGCCGCTCAGGCGGAGCGCCGGATCGGGCGGCGTGCCGTGCTCGACAAAGGCGCGGATGGCGGATTGGAGATTGGCGACCGACTGCTCATAATGGCCGGCCAGCTGTTCGATGATGTTTTCGATAGTGCTCATGTTCAGCTCTTAACGACTTTGGATGACACTGTCATTACCCGAAACATGCCGTGACGAGGACGCGATTTCAGGCGGTTGCAAGCCGGGCTGCGCACCGCCTATGATGAAGGTCAACCACAGGAAGGGGATGAAGCAATGACTCGATCTGACATGGGGCTGGCGTTTGCGGGCAGATGCGCTTTCGCAGCGGCATCGCTGATGCTGGCATCGGCAGTCCCGGCTTCGGCCCAGGCGCAAGGGCAAGCGCAGACCTTGGCACAGGGCAATGCCGATGATCGCATCGAGGTCAACGCCTTCACCCCCACCAGCGTGCGCGAGGTTCTTGCTCCCTTCGGCACCGCGGTCACCGTTGCCGACCGGCAGACGCCCGAAGGTCGCCCCTTTGTCGAGGCAAGCTTTGGCCAGTTGAAGATCAACATGTTCTTCACCGCGTGCCCGCCGGGCCAGCCCAACCAGTGCCAGGGACTTTACCTGCTGGCGTTCTGGCCCAAGCCGGCAGAACGCAATCCGCAAAACCTCGCGCAGGCCGCCGGCGACTTCAACCGGCTTTACGAATTCAGCAAGGCAGGTGTGTCGGTTGCGGGCGAACCGTTTGTCGCGCGCTATCTGATCAGCGACTTCGGCGTAAAGCGCGGTACCCTGCGCCGCGAGGTCACCAATTTCGTCGTGCTGGCGCAGCGGTTCAACCAGGAAGTGGTATCCCCGCCCGCGCAATAACAGCGGGGCGCTGCGATCAATCAAGGCCCATACGAAAAAGCCGGGCTCCATCGCTGGAACCCGGCTTTTCGTGTCTGACTGTAAAGTCCGATCAGGCGGCGGCTTCGCCGTCTTCCTCTTCGGGCTCGTCCATCTGGATGAGGCCCGGTTCGGCGTTGGGATCGAACTTCTCGACGAAGCCCGCGGGCTTCTGATCTTCTTCGAACATCTGCTGCATCACGTCGACGCCGGCCTTCTGCAGCTCGGCTTCGTCGTCGCTGCGCGCAACGTTGACGGTGACGCTGACCGAAACTTCCGGGTGCAGCGCGATCTTGACCGGGAACACGCCCAGCGTCTTGATCGGACGTTCCAGAATGATCATCGCCTTGGTGACGGCGGTGGCACCGGCAGCGTTCAGCGCGTCGGCGATGTCGCGAACCGACACCGAACCGTAGAGCTGGCCGCTGTTCGACGATGCGCGGATCAGAACGACCTGCATGCCATCGACCGACTCGGCGCGCTTGGCGGCTTCGTCACGCTTGGCAATGTTGTCGGTTTCGATGCGCTCGCGATTGGCTTCGAAGACCTTGCGGTTGGCTTCGTTGGCGCGCAGGGCCTTCTTGTTAGGCAACAGGAAGTTGCGGGCATAGCCGTCCTTCACGGTGACAACGTCACCGATCAAGCCGAGCTTCTCGATCCGTTCGAGCAAAATGATCTGCATGTCCCTTGCTCCTTACTTCACGATGTACGGCAGCAGGCCGACGTGGCGTGCGCGCTTGATGGCCTTGGACAGCTCGCGCTGCTTCTTGCCGGAAACCGCAGTGATGCGGCTGGGGACGATCTTGCCACGCTCGGACATGAAGCCCTGAAGCAGGCGCACATCTTTGTAATCGATGGCGGGAGCGTTCTTGCCCGAGAACGGGCAGGACTTGCGGCGGCGGAAAAATGGGCGTGCCATGTGTCTTTATCCTTCCTGGCTCAAGCGTCGCGGTCGCGGCGGGGGCGACGTTCGCGGTCCTGCTTGCGCATCATCACCGACGGGCCGGCTTCCAGCTCGTCGACGCGCACGGTCAGATAGCGGATGACATCTTCGTTGATCGACGTCTGGCGTTCCAGCTCGGCGACAACGCCTGCAGGAGCCTCGATGTTGAGCAGCACGAAGTGCGCCTTGCGGTTCTTCTGGATCTTGTAGGCAAGATTGCGCAGACCCCAGGTCTCGGTCTTGGTGACCTTGCCTTCGTTCTGTTCGACAATCTCGGTTGCGGTCTGGGCCAGCGCGTCTACCTGGGCCTGTGACAGGTCCTGGCGCGCCAGAAAGACATGCTCGTAAAGCGGCATGTGCAAGGCTTCCTTTTTCATCTGCCGATCGCTGATGTGCGCACCATGCGGCACACCCCTCCGGCTTTCTTCCATGCCCGCGAAAGACGTCAGTCGTCCGAAGGCAAGCGCGGGCTAATACCCAAAAGGCGCAGGAAAGCAAGCGCGGAGGCAAGAAAAAGCGGCATAGCCGAAGGGAAACCTGTTTTGCGGGGCCAGGCGGCCCCTATGAGCGGTGCGAGCTGTAGATCAGCACCTGGTTGCGGCCCGAATTCTTTGCTTCATACAACGCCGCGTCGGCATTGCGCAGCACCTGGCGATTGGGTTCGCCCGGCACGAACGGTGCGACCCCTGCAGAAAAGGTCACGCGTCCGATCGGAGCGCCAGTGTCGCGATTGAGCAGGGTGCGTTCTGCAAGTTCCTCGCGGACGGCATCGATCTGCTGCTTGGCCTCGGCCGTGCTCGTGTTTTCCAGCACGATGACGAATTCCTCGCCGCCATGGCGGGCCAGGTGGCAATTGCCGCGCCCGAATCCATCGAGGACCTTGGCGACGAGTTGCAGCACGCGGTCGCCTGCCTCATGGCCATGGGTATCGTTGACCAGCTTGAAATGGTCGATGTCGATGAAGGCCACCGAAAGCGGCTCGAAACGTTCCTTGGCGCGGATCGCGGCGGCAGAGAACTGCTGCTCGAAGGCCCAGCGGTTGGGCAGGCCGGTCAGTTGGTCGCGCTGCGCCTTGTCATTGGCTTCGTCCAGGCGGCTGCGCATCTGGCTGAGCTTCTTGGTGCTCTCGTCCAGGCTCTCGCTTGCCTTCTTGGTCGATTGCATCATCTGCGTGGTGATCTTGAGCAGAGCCTTGAACTGTGCCTCGATCGGCATATCGGCCTGCTCGGCGGGATCGAGATCGCGCATCCAGTCGAGCCGCGACTGCAGAGCCTCGGCATAGGCCATGCTTTCCTTGCCGCTCTTGCTCAGGGTCTTGAAGCCGCCAGAGAGCAGCGCCTCGCTTTCCGCGACCAGGGCATTCAGGTCCTTGACCTTCATCACGCCCTCGCACTCATCCATGATCTCCGCCACCATCTCGGCCGACAGCCGTCCATTGGTGTCGAGCTTGCGGTTGACCGCGTCGCGCAGCGTGTTGTTGCCGCCGTTGAGATAGTCCCAGCCCAGCTTGTAATGTTCGGGCAGGGGGTCCAGCTGGACCTGCTCAAGGAATGAAAACACCTTGAGATACATCTGCTTGGTGATGTTTTCGAAGACGCTTTCCTTGGGCGGAGCGTCCTCCTCCACCTTGGCCTGACCGGCCAGGATAGACGCGGCGAGCTTCATCCTGTCTCTAAGGTTGCCACGCTGCGCCTGAACTTCTGCCATCGGTTGACCCAATCGTCCTTAATTCAACATTCATCACCCTTAACGACCGCTCGCGCAGCCGCTTAAGACCCAAAATGAGGAGAGGTCATAAATTTTGGCAGTTATCCGGCTTTTTCGGCCCAGGCAGCCTGTGCCACCGGCAGACCTGCATAGCGTGGCTGGTCAATCAGGCAATTTTCCGTCGCCAGCAGCCGGAGATGGTGGTGCACCGCTGGCGTGACATGCGCGGGATTCTGCCGAAGCGCTGCTGCCAGACCGTCAGCATCATAGCCCAGAATGTCCAGCCTTCGGGCCTGGCTCGCCCGGAATCCCGGCCCCAAAGCAGCATCGCGCGCGGCCATGCCCAATGCGTTGACTGCAACCTTGGCCTCGAAGCGCTGATGTCCGCTCGCCTGTGCTGCCATGCCGGCATCGAGCCACTGCGCGACCGCCTCGACGAGCGCCGCACCTGACGGCACGCCATGTTCGGGCGTCCCGTCGGTCCGCGGCCAGTCCATGCGCGCGGGAACATCGGCCAGGTCGTCCGCGAGCATCAGCATCAGGTCGATCTCGACCTCGGACACGCGGCGGCCGATGACCAGGCGCTCGGGCCCGCTCTGGTCGCCGCGCCGCCAGATGTCGGCCATTACCAGGCAGCACACCCCCCACCACAGGCAGGAATAGACCAGCCAGAAGCGGAAGCGCGCCGGGTCCACACGTGCACCAGTGATGGCCTCATAACAGGGCAGCATGTCTTCGGGCCGGGCAAAGCCGCCCAGCGGTTTGTCGTAGCGCCCGAAGCGCCAGCTGGGGATGCAGCCGAACGCCAGATCCTGCACCGGATCACCCAGATGCGCGAGCTCCCAATCGAGCACGGCAGACAGGCCGTCGGGCGTCACCAGCAGGTTGCCCATGCGAAAATCGCCATGGCACAGGCGTGGCTCGACGGGTTCGGGCAGAGCACGCTCCAGCCAGCCAAACGCGAGCGCATAAATCGGGGAAGCACCGCCCAGATCGCGCCATCTCGCCTCCAGATCAGCCAGCATGCCTGCCGGGGCGCGATAGCTCAACGATGCTGGCAGCCGGGCAGGGGGGGTCGCATGGATCGCCGCCAGCTGCTCTGCCCACTGCTGCGGCAGCTGTTCCAGCGCTGGCGCGAAAGCCGGATCGCGCAGCAACACCTGCGGCAGCGCCTCACCGGGGGCGCAGGCCATGATGAAGCCTTCGCCCAACCCATCTTCAGCTGTCAGTCGCGCGCGGACCGCAGGTGCCATCACCCCGTGCGCGACGGCGGCTTCGATCACGTCGGCTTGCCCATCGAGGGTAAGCGCGCCGGAATCGATCGCAGCATCGTCGCCATGCAGGCCTTCGGGCATACGTCGCAGGATCAGGGGCGTGTCGCCCCAGACGAAGCGCCAGCTCTGCATGCTCGCCCCGCCCGACAGCCGCTTGAGATCGGTCAGCGGGCCATCGCTGCAGAGCGCCTTGCGGCAAAGCGTTTCCAGCCGCGCGGCAAAGAGTGTATCGTCCATAACCCGGTGTTAATCGATCGATTAACCCGCCGCAAGCACCTTGCAACGCTGCGGCAACGGGGATAACGGGCGGCGCTTGACGCGCAGGGCTGGAGGGCTCGGGCGCGCTGAGGCACATCTGGCGAGGGACATTAGGGCCATGACACGCGCATTCATTTTTCCGGGGCAAGGCAGCCAGAAGGTCGGCATGGGCAAGGAACTGGCCGCTGCCAGCGCCGAGGCGCGCGCGGTGTTCCAGGAGGTCGACGAGGCGCTGGGGCAGAACCTGTTCCAGCTGATGTGCGAAGGGCCTGCGGACGAATTGCAGCTGACCGAGAATGCACAGCCCGCGATCATGGCGAATGCCATCGCGGTGATGCGCGCACTGCAGCATGAGGCGGGCGACGTGCCGGTCACCTTTGCCTATGTCGCCGGACACAGCCTGGGCGAGTATAGCGCCTTGTGCGCCGCAGGATCGCTCGACCTTGCCACCACCGCGCGTCTGCTCAAGCTGCGCGGCCAGGCGATGCAGGCTGCGGTGCCGGTGGGTGAAGGCGCGATGGCGGCCTTGCTCGGCATCGAGTTCGAAGAGGCGCTGAAGGCAGCCGAGCAGGCAGCCGGGACACAGGTCTGCGCTGTCGCCAACGACAATGCCTTTGGCCAGGCCGTGATCTCGGGCCATGCTGCCGCCGTCGAGCGTTGCCTGCCGATCGCCAAGGAATTGGGTGCGCGCAAGGCGATGATGCTGCCGGTCTCCGCGCCGTTCCACTGCTCGCTGATGCAGCCCGCCGCTGATCGCATGGCCGAGGCCTTGGCCGACACCGTGATCAATGCCCCTTGCGCGCCGTTGTTCGCGAACGTGACGGCTGCACCGGTGAGCGATCCGGCACAGATCCGTGCGCTGCTGGTCGATCAGGTGACCGGCATGGTCCGCTGGCGCGAGTCGGTGCTGGCGATGCACGCCGCCGGGGTCGATCACTTCATTGAACTGGGTGGCAAGGTTCTGGTGCCCATGATCAAGCGTATCGTCGAGAACGTCGCCAGCGAAAGCCTGGTCGAGATGCGCGACATCGAAAGCCTGCTTGAGGTCGTTTGACCCTCGCTTGCCCGCTCGTCCAGAGCAGGCTTTGCCAATTTGAAATACGGGAGATGACCGAATGTTCGATCTTACAGGCATGACCGCATTGGTGACCGGGGCCAGCGGCGGCATCGGTTCGGCGATCGCGCGGGGCCTTGCCGCGCACGGCGCGCGGCTGGCGCTGTCGGGCAGCAACGAGGCCAAGCTCACCGAGTTCGCTGCGTCGCTGGGCGGTGGCCATGTTGCACTGACCTGCGATCTGTCCGATCCGGCTGCGGTCGACGGCCTGGTTCCGCGCGCGGTCGAAGCTTTGGGTTCGCTCGACATTCTGGTCAACAATGCCGGCATCACTCGCGACAACCTGGCGATGCGGATGAAGGATGACGAATGGTCCGATGTCATCCGCGTCAACCTGGAAGCCGCGTTCCGCCTGTGCCGTGCGTCTGCCAAGCCGATGATGAAGGCGCGCTTTGGCCGCATGATCTCGATCACCAGCGTCGTGGGTGCCACCGGCAACCCCGGCCAGGCCAATTACGCCGCATCCAAGGCGGGGCTGGTGGGCATGTCCAAGGCGCTGGCGGCGGAACTTGCCAGCCGCAACATCACCGTCAACTGCGTCGCACCGGGCTTCATCGCCTCTGCCATGACCGAAGTTCTGCCCGAAGCGCAGAAAACGGCCTTGCTGGGCCGCATTCCGGCGGGCAAGCTGGGCGAGGGCGACGATGTCGCTGCTGCCGTGGTCTATCTGGCCAGCCGCGAGGCAGGCTATGTCACCGGCCAGACGCTGCACGTCAACGGCGGCATGGCGATGCTGTAACGCGCAAGCGCCGTGCCAGCCCTCTTGCCAGCCGTGCAAAGCGGCATTAGGGCGGGCGGTGAATGTCAGTTCGCAACTATTGGTTACACACAAATCGAAGGAACTCTGCATGAGTGAGACTGGGGACCGCGTTAAAAAGATCGTGATCGAGCATCTCGGCGTGGAAGCGGAGAAGGTCACCGAGGACGCAAGCTTCATCGACGATCTGGGCGCAGACAGCCTGGACATCGTCGAGCTGGTGATGGCGTTTGAAGAAGAATTCGGGGTCGAAATCCCTGACGATGCTGCCGAAAAGATCAGCACCGTCAACGATGCCATCGAATATATCGACAGCCACAAGGGCTGATCAGCGGCTGACACAGGGACTGGGCCCATTGCTCCGGCGTAACGCCGCTTCGGCCAGAAATGGCGGGCTGCGTTGCCGTGCAAAAGCGGTAACCCGTGTAAAGATAGGATGGCTTCCCTGACTGTCGCGCTGCGACCGGGGAAGCCATTTTTCGTTTTGAGGGGCCGCGGCATGGGGGCAACGCCTGCCGCCCGCCGCGACAGAAGTTTTCAGGAGTGAGGCGAATGCGCCGTGTAGTCATAACGGGTCTGGGACTGGTCACGCCGTTGGGGGCGGATGTCGAAACGACATGGGCGAACCTGATCGCCTCCAAGTCCGGCGCGGGACCGATCACCCGGTTCGATGCCAGCGATCAGAAGTGCCGCATCGCCTGCGAGGTAAAGCCCAAGGACCATCCCTGGGGCTTTGATGCCAACAAGCGTGTCGATCACAAGGTGCAGCGGCAGGTCGATCCGTTCATCATCTATGGCATCGATGCCGCTGGGCAGGCGCTTGAAGATGCCGGACTCACCGACATGAGCGAAGCAGAGCGCTTCCGTGCGGGTTGCTCGATCGGTTCGGGGATTGGCGGGCTGCCGGGAATTGAAAGCGAGTCGCTGCTGCTCGCCGAAAAGGGCCCTGGCCGCGTCTCGCCGCACTTCGTCCACGGCCGGTTGATCAACCTCATCTCGGGTCAGGTTTCGATCAAATACGGGCTGATGGGCCCCAACCACGCCGTCGTCACGGCTTGTTCGACCGGCGCGCACTCGATCGGCGATGCAGCGCGGATGATTGCTCTCGACGATGCCGACGTGATGGTGGCGGGCGGCGCCGAAGCCACGATCTGCCCCATCGGAATTGCCGGTTTCGCCCAGGCGCGCGCGCTCAACATGACCTATAACGACCGGCCGGAACAGGCCAGCCGCCCCTATGATCAGGACCGCGACGGCTTTGTGATGGGCGAAGGTGCAGGCGTCGTCGTGCTGGAAGAGTATGAACGCGCCAAGGCGCGCGGCGCGAATATCTATGCCGAGGTTGTGGGCTATGGCCTGTCGGGAGACGCATATCATGTGACCGCGCCGGAGCCGGAAGGCAGCGGAGCCTATCGCGCGATGGAAATGGCGCTGAAGCGCGCGAACATGACGCCATCGGATATCGATTACATCAACGCGCATGGCACCTCGACCATGGCCGACACCATCGAACTCGGCGCGGTCAAGCGGCTGTTCGGTGATGCCATTTCCGATGTTTCGATGAGCTCGACCAAATCTGCCATCGGCCATCTGCTGGGTGGCGCGGGCGCTGTCGAGGCGATCTTCTGCATTCTCGCGATCCGCGATCAGATCGTCCCGCCGACGCTCAACCTCGACAACCCGAGCGAGGGCTGCGAGGGCGTCGATCTGGTGCCCCACACCGCCAGGAAGCGCAAGGTCACCGCCGTGCTCAATAACAGCTTCGGTTTCGGCGGCACCAACGCCAGCCTTATCATGAAGGCGGTCTGAGCGGTCATGCTGCGCCGATTGGGATGCATCGTTCTGGCCGGCGCGGCCGCACTGGTGCTGCTGATCGGCGGCAACTTCTATTGGGGCTGGACCGCGTCGGGACCTGCGACGCAGGAACTGGCCGTCGTCGTTCCCGCTGGAAGCTCGCTTGCGGGCGCAGCCAAGGTGCTCGAGGAAAAGGGCGCGATCAGTTCTGCCGGAGCGTTCCTCAACCGGGCCAAGGTGTTCGGCAGCAGCGATCCGATCAAGGCGGGTGAGTTCGTCATTCCTGCAGGCGCCAGCAACGCGCAGATCCTGAACATCCTGCAGGGCGGCGATGTCGTGCTGCGCATGGTCACGGTGCCCGAAGGCATGCCCAGCATCCTGGTGCATGAAAAGCTGATGGCCGAAAAGCTGCTCACTGGCGATGTGCCCGTGGCCGAGGAAGGCTCGATCCTGCCCGAAAGCTACAGCTTTGAACGCGGGGAAAAGCGCATCGCGGTGATGCTGCGGATGCAGAAGGCGATGCAGGATACGATCGAGGAGCTCTGGCCCAACCGTTCGCCCGATACCGTGGTGAAGACGCCGCAGGAGGCGATCACGCTGGCGGCGATCGTCGAGAAGGAAACCGGCAAGCCTTCAGAGCGCCGGATGATTGCCGGCGTCTATTCGAACCGCATCCGCAAGGGCATGATGCTGCAGGCAGACCCGACCATCATCTACCCCATCACGCGCGGAAAGCCGCTCGGCCGCCGCATCCGCCAGTCCGAAATCTCCGACGTCAATGATTACAATACCTATGCGATGACCGGGCTGCCTAAGGGGCCGATCACCAACCCGGGTCGCGCGTCGATCGAGGCGGTGCTCAATCCGGCGCGCACCGATGCACTGTTCTTCGTGGCCGATGGCACGGGCGGCCATGTGTTCGCGACGACACTGGCCGACCACAACCGCAATGTCGAGAAATGGTTCGCCATCCGCCGTGCGCGCGGGGAAATGTAGAGCGCGTTTGCGCTACCGGCTCCAGCGCCGCTTTTTCGCGGTCAGCGCCAGCCAGATTTCCAACGCGATCGATCCAGCGATCAGCAGCTGGAAGCCCAGAACCTCGGCGGTCAGGTTGGCGGGGTCTCCAAACAGCCACGCGTTCTGCAGAACCAGCCCGATGGCCGAGGCGATGAACAGCCACAACGCAAAGTGACGCCGCAGCAGCAGCGCGATCACGCCCGCCGTGCCCGTCACGGTTGCCAGGACGAACCCGTAGAAGGCAATCGGGGGACGGGCGGCATAGAGCGCCTGCTGCTCGGGCGCGAGCTTGCTGACATCGCCAAGGCCCAGCACCGGGTCGAACAGCAGCGCCACCAGTCCGATGACATTCCAGGCGAGCAGAGCGATGGCCAGCAGCCAGAACCAGCCCAGCGGCCGCGACATGATCATAGGGGTATCCTCCGGAAACATCCAAAATGAAGGTAATTTGAGGTTGATGCAACCATGTCACGCATCACTGCGTCGGGTCCAATGGACTGTCCCTACGAATGCGATCAAGTCATCGAAAAAAGCGATTAGAGCCGCATAATGTTTTCATTTCACACCGGACCGCATTGTCCCTAGATGCTGCACTGCAAAAACAATTTCCCCCATCGTTCAAGGAGTTTCCGCATGATCGGACGTCACATCCCCAATGTCTGCCTGAAAACGCGCGTGCGCGACGACAGCATCGAGGGACCCAACCCGTTCCGCTGGCAGGACCAGCTGACCGGCGACCTGCTCGACGGCAAGCGCGTTGTCATCTTCTCGCTGCCCGGCGCGTTCACGCCGACCTGCTCGACCTCGCAGGTCCCGGGTTTCGAAGCACTGTATGACGATTTCCTCGCCGAAGGCATCAACGAAATCTACTGCGTGTCGGTCAACGATGCATTCGTGATGTACCAGTGGGGCAAGTCGCTGGGCGTGCAGAAGGTTAAGCTGCTTCCCGATGGCTCGGCTGACTTTACCCGCCGCATGGGCATGCTGATCCGCAAGGATCACGTCGGCTTTGGCGAGCGCAGCTGGCGCTATGCCATGGTCGTCGACAATGGCGTGATCACCGACTGGTTCGAAGAGCCTGGCATCAACGATCACGGTCTGGACAGCGATCCCTATGGCGAAACCGCCCCGGAAAACGTGCTGGCCAAGATCAAGGCGAAGCAGCCCGAACTGGCCTGAGCCGGTTCGATACCCTATCCCAGACGGGTCGCAAGCGGGGGCGCGGTGCAGCAATGTACCGCGCCCCTTTGCATAGCGGCTTGCCCGCGATAAGGCTGACGGCGTGCGACGCGATCCCATCATCATGACGGCCAGCATGGGGCAGGGCGATCAGGCCTGGGCCAATACGCTGCGCCGCGCGCACTATCCGGCAGAGCGAAACGTTCTGGATGCGCACATCACGCTGTTCCACCATCTGCCCGGGCATTGCGAGGCGGAAGTCGTGGAGCGCACCCGCGCGCTCGCGGCCGAGTTCGTCGCACCGAAGGCGGAGCTGACCGAGGTCATGCACATGGGGCGCGGCGTGGCCTATCGCATCCATGCGCCCGAGCTGATGGCCTTGCGCGAGATGGTCGCCGAGGGACTGCACGGCTTGCTGACGGCGCAGGACCAGGGCCGCCCCCGGCTACACATCACGGTGCAGAACAAGGTGGAGCCCGCAGTCGCCCGCGCGCTTCATGCGGAATTGACCGCCGGCTTCACGCCGCGGCCGCTCGTCCTTTCGGGGCTGGCGCTCCATTTCTACAAGGGCGGACCGTGGGAGGCGATCGGCCATTGGCCGTTCCGGGGACGAGCCCGGGCTTGAAAGCCGCTATCCGCGCACGGCACGAAGCGCGGCACGAGCCGCGATCGCCAAAGTCGCCAGAATGGCAAGTCCCGTGAGAGCAAACTTCAGCGGGGTCAGTACCGTCTTGGCATCGAGCCAGTCCACGCGGCCACTGAGGGCAAGCAACTGAATAATGTTTTCAGCATAATCGCTGAGCATCCCGGCAAGCATGACCAAGGCGACCCAGCGTGCCTGCGGGCCCCCCAGCCGCATCGCCAGGCCTGCGAAGAACGCGCCATAGGCGAGCGGGTAGAGACCATCGTAGATCAGCGTGGCATGCGCGTGGATGTCTCGCTGCCATGGCGACAGCCGTGCCAGTAGCGCCCGGGCAGACGCGCCGTTCAGGGTAAGGTCGAGCATCCCGCCGATCGCCTCCCCGGTCTGGCGCAGCAAGGCACCCAGCAGCACCATGGCGGCAAAGCTGAGCGCGAGAATGGTGGTGCGGGCGAGGGCTGGGACAGGGCTGGTCATGGCATCTCCGCGCAGGGGTAGCCAATGCAGCAACCGCTGCCAACGGGCATGCCACGGAGCAATAGCGCTGCAAAGCCATCAAATCGGGATGCAGGACCGCACCATTGCGCTGCGGTCTGGATGCCGCGCCGCAGCGGGCGCGGCAGAATGAGTCAGACCGCCTTCTTGCGACCGCCACCGCGGCCCTGCTTGCCCAGGCCGATCTGCAGCGCTAGCTCGCGCCGACGTTCGGCATAGCTGGGGGCGACCATCGGGTAATCGCGCGGCAAGCCCCATTTGGTGCGATAGTCGTCGGGGGTCATGCCATAATGGACCATAAGATGCCGCTTGAGCATGCGCAGCTTCTTGCCGTCTTCCAGGCAGACCAGGTGATCGGGCTTGATCGAAGACCGGATGGGAACCGCAGGCTCCTTGGGCGCTTCGGGCTGAACAGTCTCACCCTTGCTGATGCCGAGCAGCGCACTGTGAACGGACTCGATCAGTTGTGGGATTTCAGAATTCGCCAGCTTGTTGTTGCTGATATGCGCAACAACAATATCTGCGGTCAAAGATACCAGATTCTCGAGATCGTCCATGTTGTTCCCCTTACCCCTTCAAAAGGTCCATTATGGATCAATCGATAGTCCGGATCGGAGGAAATGAAAAGCCGTTGTTTTGGGGGTAAAGAGTAGGACGGCAATGGAGATGGCCTAAGTTAACATCGCGTGTAACAGCTTGGCTTGATCTGCATTCATGCCCGCAAGGCGGTGGTGTCGCTTTGAGAAACAAGGCTTTGCACGGCGCAGGGACTGTCACCGTCGGGAGTATAGGCCGCCAGCGCAGCCATGATGTCGTGAATACCCTGCAACTGGGGCGCAGCAGCGATCATGCGGATGGCTGGCCTGACCGCCAGGCGATAGCTGACGACCCCGGACGAGGAGTCTCGCCGTTCGCCGCCGATCGAGAGGATGAAGCGGTTGGCGGGCATGTTTTCTGCCAGCGTCTGGATATCGAGCTCGCAGATCGCCTCGACCTCGCAATGGATCAGCAGCACGGTTGTCAGCATGCGGGCCAGGCCGATGCCGTGGTAATCATCGAGAACGGCCACCGAAAACTCGCCGATGCGCGGCTTGTCATCGCACCGTATCGCGTGGACTGCGCCGACGGCCGGGTTATTGAGACCATCGCAATGGATGGCCCCCCAGGCGATATGGTCGTGCCCGTCGGCATCGACCAGCCGCTGGATCACCGAGTCGGAGGGCATCGGCTGAACCGAGAAAAAGCGCAGATAGCGCGACTGTTCCGACAGCCGCGCTATGCCTTCGCGCATCCGTGGTTCATCGGACGGACGGACTGACCGGATACAGATCGGCTTGCCGTCATCCGCGTACGTCTCAATGACTTCATCGCGAAGTTCGTGCGGCCCGGGACCTGACACCATGCGCCTCCATCGGTATGTGGTGGCCATAGTTGCGCAGTGCGCTGCGGGTTCGCAGGCAAAAGATCGGCCCTCCAACCGCAACCCCTCAGACGGCCGAGAGTTCCCGACGCAGCGAGTCCACCCAGCTTGAGACCGAGCGGAATGCCTTTTCGGTCATCCTGAGATAGACCTTGCGGTGATCGCGCGGATCCCTTTCGCGCCGCACCAGCCCATCCTTGGCCATCCGGTCGATATAGCGCAGCGATGTCGTCGCCGGCCTGCGCGAGGCAAGGCACGCACTGGTCACCGATATGTCGCGCCCGGTGATATGGCCGACAAACAGATCGAGCAGCATGTCCCACGCCGGGTCGGACAGCAGCTGGCCATCGGCGATATCGTCGCGATTGGCCCTGAGCTTGAGATAGCGGCTGGCCGTCTCCGCCCTTGCTTTCCAGGGTTCGTTGGCATCCAGCAGCGGCACAGGCGGCTGCTTTTCGCTCTCAGGCAGGAGGATCAGGCAATAGAACTGGGTCATTGCGGAGTACCAGACGTCTGAATTCCCGATGATCAAGATACACCCCCGCCACCATGCTCAATAGCAAAGGCACAACCCAGAATGTGGCAATGGCCGAATAGATTCTGGGCAGGTAATCGGGGGCGATGATCGTCGCGAGATGGGTGGCGACGGTCAGCAGCTGGAAGGCGGTGATCCACAGCGGCCAGTAGCGGTCGCTGCGCAGGGAGAAGATATAGGCGGCGACCAGATAGGCCGCATCGACCGCCAGCAGCGGCCAATGTGTCTGTCGCCACTGGGTATCCATCGCCTGCGCAACCCAGGTCAGCAGGGTCGCGATCACGAAAAGCCCCACGGCCTTTCTGCCTTCAGCCTGACCGTGCAGCCAGACAAAACCGCAGCTCAGCGATGCGAGCAACCAGAAGATGATGGAAATCATGGAATCTGATCATCGCATCGCCAGGACTGCGTCAACCGAATGTGGTTTCATGCTCGCGAGCATGCTCTTGGAGCGAACCGGCCAGCGGCGTTTCGCCGGGGCAGCCG
This sequence comes from Hydrogenophaga intermedia, assembly GCA_943370475.1. Classification (GTDB taxonomy): domain Bacteria; phylum Pseudomonadota; class Alphaproteobacteria; order Sphingomonadales; family Sphingomonadaceae; genus Blastomonas. Next base: position 41,273 of record CALRRI020000022.1, on the reverse strand, counting down.
ACATTCATCGGAGCCTGATCGCTGCGGCGCTTGATGGCGTTGAGATGGCCGACAAGCTTGACCATGCTGCCGCGTGCGGAAATCAGGTGACCGGTGCTTTCGTGAATCGTGCGCAGTGCGATCTGCGATTCACGAGCGGGCACTTCCGAAAGCGCGGTCGCTTCCAGCATGGTCATCGACAGGCGGGCGGCATCGAGAAGGGCGCGGTCATAGCTTGCAAAGGACGAGCGGGTGTCCCCGGCGACAATGCGGACGGCGTTGCCATCGATATGCATGTTTCATCTCCTTGATGCACCGGTTGCGGTGCAAGGTTGCCGATCAATGCACCAGGTCAGCTGAACGCCTTGAGCGCTCCGCCCAGCACCAGCGCGAAGGCCGTGGTGTAGATCAGCGACAATCCTGCAATTCGCAGGATCGCCTGTGTCTTCTGGCCGTCGTCGAGAGTGGTCCTGATGCCGCCGAGCGGAGGAAATCCAATGCGCGTCTGCCATTGTTGGGTGGCGTCCGTGCCGGGATCGTCTCCTTCCGACAGGGCAAGAGGTGTCACACCCTCTGCCGGTTCGGCAACGTCCGGCGATTTGAGTTCAAATGGTTTGAATGCCGAAGTTTGCGGACTTTCGACCAGCCAGCGCGCGGCCGTGCGTCTGTCCGGCGCGCCCATGCTCTTCTTGGCGCGCTGCAAATACTGGTCGACGGTCATCGGGGTGAGGCCAAGCTGCTTGGCGATTTCCTTGGACGTATAGCCGTCAGCAACCAGCCGCAGACAGTTGACCTGCACATCGGTCAGTTCTGCGTTCGTCTGTTGCAAACCTGCCCCCGTCTTGACGGTTCATCCGCTTTGGATTTCATTCACCTTCAAATCGGACATATCCTAAATCGGCACGCAATGGAATTGATCCGCACAGGAACGCCCGGATTTCTGCCCGATATGGGACAGAAAGCCGGAGGACGCGACGTCAGCAGAACGCGAAAAGCTGTCCCGATACTCGCTGTGCGAGCCAGGCTTGCTGCGAATCACTTGTATTAGCAGGCTGGGCGGACAGGCAACCTGTCCGCCTGTCCTGTCCTATTCGGGCAGGAAATCGGGTACCGACAGATAGCGTTCGCCGGTATCGTAATTGAAGCCCATGACTCGCGCGTCCCTGGGCAGATCGGGCAACTTCTGCGCGATCGCAGCCAGGGTGGCTCCTGACGAAATGCCGACCAGCATGCCTTCCTCGCGGGCGGAGCGGCGTGCCATCTCCTTCGCATCGGCCTGATCGACCTTGATCACGCCATCAAGCAGCCGGGTGTGCAGGTTGCCCGGAATGAATCCGGCGCCAATGCCCTGGATCGGGTGCGGGCCGGGCTGTCCGCCCGAGATCACCGGGGACAGCGCCGGTTCCACCGCATAGACCTTCAGATCAGGCCAGTGCCGCTTGAGCTCCTGCGCGCAACCGGTGATATGGCCGCCCGTGCCCACGCCGGTGATCATCACGTCGATCGGCGCATCGGCGAAATCGGCGAGGATTTCCTGCGCGGTGGTGCGCACATGCACGGAAATGTTGGCCGGGTTTTCGAACTGCTGCGGCATCCACGATCCCGGCGTCTGGTTGACCAGCTCCTGCGCGCGTTCGATCGCGCCCTTCATGCCCTTTTCGCGCGGGGTCAGATCGAAGGTCGCGCCGTAAGCCAGCATCAGCCTGCGCCGCTCGATCGACATGCTCTCGGGCATCACCAGCACCAGCCGATAGCCCTTGACTGCCGCGACCATCGCCAGGCCGACGCCGGTGTTGCCCGATGTCGGCTCGATGATCGTGCCACCGGGCTGAAGCGAGCCATCGGCTTCGGCTGCCTCGATCATCGCCAGCGCAATCCGGTCCTTGATCGAACCACCGGGATTGGTCCGTTCCGACTTGATCCACACCTGCGCGTCTCCGAACAGCCGGTTGATGCGGACGTGCGGGGTATTGCCAATGGTCTCGAGGATGTTGCTTGCGATCATGTCGATGTCTCTCCTGCAGAGGGCGCCTTGTTCTGCGGCGCATTCGAATGGGGATGTGCCTCTTCCTCGGCAGGATCGAAGCTGCGCGCTGCGCCGATCTGCGGGAACAGCCGGGCCCAGAGTGCTGTTACCAATATAGCACCGCCGCCGCCCGCCACAACCGCCGCCACTGGCCCGATCAGCCAGGCGAGCATGCCGGAAAAGGCATCGCCCAGCTCGTTGGAGGCCGACACGGTGAGCAGCGAGACCGCAGAGACGCGGCCGCGCTTGTCGTCTGGGGTGTTCAGCTGGATCAGCGACTGGCGCACATAGACGCTGAACATGTCTGCCGCGCCTGCGATGAACAGGCACGCCATCGAGACGATCAGGATTTTGCTGAAGCCGAAGACGATGGTCACCAGGCCGAACAGGAAGACGCTGGCCAGCATCTTGTTGCCGACATTGGTGCGGATCGGGCGGAACGAGAAGAGCAGGGCGACCAGAGCGGCGCCGGCCGCCGGGGCCGATGCCAGCAGTGACAGGCCCTGTTCGCCGACTTTCAGGATGTCGCGCGCGAACACCGGCAGCAATGCGGTCGATCCGGCGAGGAACACCGCAAACAGGTCCAGCGTGATCACGCCCAGCACTAGCTTGTTCTGCCCGACATAGGCCATGCCGTCGATGATCTGCGCAATCGGGCCCTTGCCCTTGTCCATGATCGTGCGCGGCACCGGCCCGACGGTCAGCATGGCGAGCGCCGCCACCGCATAGAGACAGGCGCTGACGATATAGGGCAGATCGGGCCGGATCGCATAGAGCGGGCCGGCGATCGCCGGGCCCACCAGCATCCCCGATTGCCAGGCGATCGACGACAGCGCGATGGCGGTCGGCAGCGAAGCCTTGGGCACCAGATTGGGGGCCAGCGCGCTCAGCGACGGTCCCAGGAAGGCACGGGCGGTGCCCAGCAATGCCGCGATGCAATAGAGGATCGGCAGGCTGATCAGATCCTGCGCGGTGGTCCAGGCGAGCGTTGCGGCGATCGCCGCCTGACAGAACAGCACAATGCGCGCCACCAGCCGCCGGTCCATGCGATCGGCGATCCAGCCGACGAGCGGGGTGAGCACGAACAGAGGCGCGAACTGCAGCAGCCCGATCATCCCCAGTCGTGCCGAGCTGGCGGCAATATCCATCGTCTCGCGCGCAATGTTGTACGCCTGCCAGCCGACGATCAGCATCATGCAGTACAAGGCCAGCATCGACGCCAGCCGCGTGAGCCAATAGGCGCGGTAATTGGCGATGGTGAACGGGTGGGGAGCGGCTGCCTGGTCCATGGCGGTGCGGTAGGCGAGCGAATGCCGGGCGGCAAGCAAGATGAACTTGGCACCGCCTCATCGCGCGTTGTGCGTCTGCGAAAGAATGTCCCTTCCCAAGGCTGGCGGTTGCTGTCAGCAATGGGTTTCATCCGGACCATCTGCCGGAACCGGAACGATCTGCATCGGAACAATCTCAAGAGGTCGCGCATGAACTGGTCGAAAAAGCTTCTCGCTGCAGCATCGCTCGCCGTGATGGTGACGGCGTGCAGCCCGGCAACGCCTGAAGCCCCAGGAGGGGCGGACAAGAGCACCGGCATCGACACCGCGTCCGATTGGGGCAAGTTCGTCGACACGTTCCTGACCGGCTATTTTCCGCGCAATCCGGATTTCGCGGTCTATCAGGGTCGGCACGAGTTCGATGGCAAATTGCCCGACTGGTCGGAGGCCGGTCTTGCCGATCAGGTTGCGTTTCTGGAAAAGACGCTGGCCGACGCCGAGGCAATGGATGTCGCCAAGCTCAGCGCCGAGCAGAAGTTCGAGCGCGATTATCTGATGGCGGTGGTGCGCGGCGAACTGTTCTGGCTCAAGGATGCCGATTGGCCCCGGCGCAATCCGGCGTTTTATGCCGGGACGCTCGACCCTTCGGTTTATGTGACCCGGCCCTATGCGGATGTCACCACCCGCGCCAAGGCATTCATCGCCTATGCCCGCGGCGTGCCCAAGGCCGCCGAGCAAATTCGTGCGAACCTCAAGACCCCGCTCGACCCCTATGCCATCGACTATGGCGTCAACGCCTTTGCCGGCTATGCCACCTTCTTCACCGGGGATGCGCGTGCGGCCTTTGCCGCGGTGGAGGACGATGCGGTCAAGGCCGATCTGGAATCCGCGACGGCCGAGGCAAGCAAGGCGATGCAGGGCCTTGCCGACTGGCTCACCGCGCAGAAGGCCACCGCAAGAGTCAGCTATGCGCTGGGCCCCGACCTGTTCGGCAAGATGCTGGCGAGCACCGAGATGGTCGATCTGCCGATTGCCGAACTCAAGGCGATCGGCGAGGCGGACCTCAAGCGCAACCAGGATGCGCTCACTTCCGCCTGCGCGCAGTTTGCGCCGGGTGCGAGCATGCCCGATTGCATGGCCAAGCTGTCGCTCGACAAGCCCGAGGACGGCCCAGTCGCCGAAGCGCGGCGGCAACTGCCCGAATTGCGCGCGTTCCTGGTCGACAAGGATCTGGTCTCGATCCCGGGCACCGAAGAGGCCAAGGTTGAGGAATCGCCGCCGTACAATCGCCAGAACTCGGCCTATATCGATATTCCGGGGCCGTATGAGAAAGGCCTGCCTTCGGTCTATTACATCTCGCCGCCCGATCCTTCATGGGCGCCGGAGGTGCAGGCCGATTATATTCCGCCCAAGAAGGACCTGCTGTTCACCAGCGTGCACGAGGTGTGGCCGGGCCATTTCCTCAATTTCCTCCACGCCAACCGCGCCAAGTCGTTCTTCGGGCGGCTGTTCGTCGGCTATGCCTATGCCGAGGGCTGGGCGCATTATACCGAAGAGATGATGTGGGAGGCAGGGCTCGGCAAGGGTGACCCCGAGGTGCATATCGGCCAGCTTGCCAATGCACTGCTGCGCAACTGCCGCTATCTCTCCGCCATTGGCCTGCACACGGGCGGCATGACCGTCGACCAGTCGATCGCGCTGTTCCGCGACCAGTGCTATGTGGACGAAGGCAATGCCCGGCAGCAGGCGCTGCGCGGCACCTATGATCCGGGGTATCTCAATTATACCTTGGGCAAGCTGATGATCCGCAAGCTGCGCGCCGACTGGACCGCAGGCAAAGGCGGGCGTGAAGCGTGGAAGGCCTTCCACGATGCCTTCCTGTCCTATGGCGGCCCGCCGGTGCCGATGGTGCGCGCGGCAATGATGGAAGAGCCCAAGCCCAAGGCGGTGTTCTGACGGCTCAGCCCTTGGCGGGAACTGGCGGATCGTTGTCGGCCACTTCGGTCAGCGATCCGCCCATCTTCTCGCATTCGCCTGCCTCGGTGAACTTCCAGGCGTTGCCCTGATAGTCGACCGTCGATGTGCCCGCACAACTTGTGCCCGGCCCTGCGGCGCAATCATTCTGCTTGGCCAGCGCAATGCCATAGCACTTTTCCTGCGCGGCCAGTTCGGTCGCCGCCTTATCGATGGCCTTGGCGCTGGTCTCTTCGGACGACGCGGCTTTTTCCGATGAACAAGCTGTGAGCGATGCGGCGGCAATCAAGGCCGAAGCGAGGGCGGCGAGGCGGGGCGTGTGCGACATGGCGTGGGTTTCCTGGCAGCGTTGGGGATGCCATCATCGCTGACACAGGCTGTGTGAGTCGTCAAACGATGCGCTTGCACGTTTTGGTTATCGCTCCGCCACAAGGTCGGCCAGCAAAGGGTCGGGATCAGCCCTTTCCACCCCAACGGGGCACATCGCTCGCAAAAGCCCAGCCAACCATGCTGCCCGACCACATATCAGTGTCGATCCCGCGCTGACCCGGAAGTCAGGCGCAAAACTCACTTGGTGTCGTCGCGCTTGTAGACATGGGGGTTCTCGCGAACGCCCTTCGGGAAGAGCTTTCGCACCATTCCGCGCGCCGCAGCATCGGCCCTGAGGATCGTATCGCGCACCGGCTGTTCCGGGCGTCCCCTGAACGACGTGACATGAAATTCATCGTCGTCGCGCAGCGGTTCATCGGAGAAATAATAGTTGGAAACACAGCACCGAGCTCGGTCCACCCGGATGGGGCTCACCGAATGCAGCGAGCGACCGTGCGTCGCCATCACAACCAGACGGTTGAATTTGCTCTCGACGGTGATGGCAGGAGAATCAAGGCCATGAGGCCACAGCTCGAGGTTTCCGCCATTGGCAAGCTTCCAATCCGGGGACACGTAATAGAGCAGGTTCAGTACGCGCCAGCGGTCCCTGTCCATGTCATGGCTGTTATCGATATGCGGGTTGAGGAAATGACCTTCGGTCATCATCGAAATGCCCCCGGCATACAGATTCTCGTCGGGATAGGCTGATGCCATGCCGCAGATGCTGCGCAATGCCGTCACAACCCGAGCATCCTGGAATGCATAGATCGCTTCTTCAAGAATTGGATTGTAACGATTCATCTGGGCGGCGATCAGTTTGCGCTCGCGCAGCGAATTCCTGAGAGTCATCGTTTCTGGCGCTGGAAAGGAAGCATGAATTGCCGATGCCACTTCGACAGGAAGCACCTCGTCGATGTAAAAATAACCGATATCGGGCTCGGAAGCGATGAACTGAGCTCTAAGACCGTCCCGCGCAGCATCCAATCGCTCCATAATGAGATTAGCCATGCTACGCCGATCAGTCTTATAATCGGCTATCTCTGCGGTCTTTGCTTCAGTCATCGGCATTTTTTCCGGAATGAGAGCATCATGACCGCATCTTGAGGTTAATTTTTATCACGAGTGCGAAGATTGCAGGGTACGCGTTTTACGGAACCAAATTCATGATTATCGCAACTCTCCAACAATTTTTTTGTTCCAGTCAAAATGTTTCGAAGGAAGGAACGCTTTTGAATATAACAAAAACAGCTTTGCACGCCAAAAATTCTCAAAAAATTGCAGGATTTGTATATAGAATCGGAGAACTGTCTTATGATTGTAAAATAACAAGATATGTCGATAAGAACATAATATAGGTTGCGATCATTCGAACAAAATTCATCGAGATTTAGCTTCAGTTTGAGGTGAACGTCCCGGCAGGGCAGCGGAATGCGGAAGCTTCAAACCTTTGCCCCACTCAGCCAAAGCCGCTAAGGCGCGCGGCCATGACCGAGAGCCAGCCCAGATTCGCCTTTTCGATTACCGCGCGCGACGGCAAGTCGCGGCTGGGCGAGATTGCCATGCAGCGCGGCACGATCCGCACGCCCGCGTTCATGCCGGTCGGTACCGCAGCGACGGTCAAAGGCATGAAGCCGGCAGAGGTCCGCGCGCTCGGCGCCGACATCATCCTCGGCAACACCTATCATCTGATGCTGCGTCCCGGTGCAGAGCGGATGGCAAAGCTGGGCGGGTTGCACCATTTCATGGACTGGCCGCGCCCGATCCTGACCGATAGCGGCGGCTATCAGGTGATGAGCCTGTCCGCGCTGACCAAGGTCACCGAAGAGGGCGTCGCCTTCCGCAGCCATCTCGATGGCTCGCGGCATATGCTGAGCCCCGAGCGTTCGATGGAAATCCAGCGGCTGCTGGGATCGGACATCGTCATGGCGTTCGATGAGCTGGTTCCCGCCACCGCTGAGCGCGATGTGCAGGCAGCCGCGATGGAGCGGTCGATGCGCTGGGCGCGACGCTCGCGCGAGGGGTTCAACAGCGGCGGCGGCCATGCCGAGCGCGCTGCGCTGTTCGGCATCCAGCAGGGATCGCTCGACGAGCAATTGCGCAAGCAATCCGCCGATGCGCTGCGCGATATCGGCTTTGATGGCTATGCGATCGGCGGACTCGCGGTGGGCGAGGGGCAGGAGGCAATGTTTGGCGTGCTCGATTATGCGCCCGGCCAGCTGCCCGAAGACCGCCCGCGCTATCTGATGGGCGTGGGCAAGCCCGACGATCTGGTCGGTGCGGTCGAGCGCGGTGTGGACATGTTCGATTGCGTTTTGCCGACGCGGTCAGGCCGCAATGGCCAGGCCTTCACCTGGGATGGCCCGATCAACATCCGCAATGCCCGGCATGCCGAAGATCAGGCCCAGCTCGAAGAGGCCTGTGGCTGCACCGCCTGCACCCGCTTCAGCCGCGCCTATCTGCACCATCTGGTGAAATCGGGCGAGATGCTGGGCGCGATGCTGATGACCGAGCACAATCTGCGTTTCTATCAGGACCTGATGGCCGGGATGCGCAGCGCGATCGGTGACGGTCGGATGAGCGCTTTCGGCGATGATTTCCGCGCGCGCTATTACGCCAAGGGCGGCTAACCGCTTAACACCTTTCAGGCCCGGGCAGGCACAAACACGGGCACGGCGATCGCGATGCATTCGAACGCAGTGTCGCGGTCCAGTGGCGCGCGCAGCTGGCGGGCGAGGCCGGTCATCACTCGGTCGATGCCGTCGGCGAGCATCGCCTCGAGCTCCGGATTGGGTCCCAGTGCAGGCGATGCGATCCGCAGCACGATCTTGGCAGGCTCATCGCTCTTGCGCACCGCGGATATGCGGATCGGCGCTTCCGGCCGGGTGAGGTGGATCAGCTCGAGAATCTCGGTCAGCAGGAAGGCGATCGGCACGCCGACGTCCTGGCTGACATGGACATTGTCGATATCGATCATGATATCCGGGCTGTCGCCGTTATGGGCATTGCCGGCATGTTCGAAACTGCCCGCCAGCTCACCCACCAAGGCGCGCAGGTTGATGCCCTCGTTGCGCTCGGTTCCGGCAAAATGGTTGCGATGGACCACCGCCAGCGCATCCACGCGCCGCTGGATCTTGCCGTACGCGAGCTTCGCCTGATCAGAATCGGCCGTGCGGGCGTGCAGGTTGATCAGGCTGGCGATGATCTGCAGGTTGTTCTTGACGCGGTGATGCACCTCGCGGGTCAGCATGATCTGCTGCTTGAGACCTTCATCGAGTGCTTCGCGATCGACCGATACCCGGTGCGCCAGCGCGACAAATCCCTGGTCGAGCTCCTGGATTTCGCTGGCGTTGAAGGCCGTGCGCGCCATCGGAGTCAGCTGTTCGCCCGTTTCGTATTGGCGGATCTTGCGCTGCAACTGGGTGAGGGGCCGGATCAGCATCAGGTCCACCACCAGCCACCCGATGATCGCCGCAGCCAGCAAGGTGATGAACGGAATGATCTGCGCGAGGAATTCAGGCGGGCTCTGCTTCGGCCGGACATAGCGCAGATCGAGGTTCAGCCCGGAAATATCGCCCTGCGCGGTCATCAACGCGTTTAGCCGCCGCTGCCAGTTGGATGGGATCTCGGTGAGCGGCAGAACGCTCGACTGGGACCGAAGCTCGAATTGCGACAGCGGTACGTCGTCCACCGGATCGGCCAGGGTGAACAGGCTGTCCGATGGATAGAAAGCCACGGCACGGGCCACCGAGACGCGGCCGCGCGTCGTGAAGATTGCACCATTGGCCTGCACCGAAAGGATCGCTCCAGGGGCACCGGCGCTGCTGCGTGCATCGCGCAGGCTCCTGGGCACCGACCCGATCTGGCACGATGGCGGACCGCTGTTGGCGGCATAGAGCAACGCGGCAAACCGCGTCTGCTGCGCGCCCAGCTGTTCGCGCAGGTTCAGGCAGATCTTGGCGGGATCCTCACCCAGCGCAATCTGCGAGGCCGCGGCGCTGAGAATCGCCAGGTCATTGGTGATCGCGGCATTGAGGCGGAGCGCAGCATCATCGACATTCTTCTGGAGAAGCCGGTTGCGTTCATCGGTGGCGGTGTCGGCAAGGCTGCGGTTGGCCACCACTGATCCGAGCGCCAGTGGCAGAAGGGTGACCGCCAGAATGAAGAACAGTCTGGTACCGATGGAAAGGCGTGCAATAGGCGCCAGGAAAGGCAGCTGGGCCCGGCTGGTCGTGGGCATTACTTCAGCTGCTTGAGCAAATCCAGAAAGTCGTCTGGAATCTCCTCTTCCAACGTACGCTGGTATACGGATTTGAGAGCGTCGCCGATCATGTGGGTCTTGCCGTCATCGCTCGCGGCTGTTTCGGTTTCGCCACTGCCATCTAGAGATGACGTGTCGGCAGGGGAGGGCGTGCTGACAAGCCGCGGCCTTGCTGCCTCGCTGTCCGGGGCGGCATCACCGGTCACGGGCTTTTTGCCGCCGGACTGATCGTCATTTTTACGATGCACGAGCATCCCATCCCGCCTGTTGAATTTCCGTCCCGAAATGGGCTTAGCAAGCCGTCCCAACCCTGCCAAGCCCGCAAAATCGTGCGGGATTGTGCATAAACGTCTCACACGAGGAAACAAACTGCTGCGCAGATTGTTCCTTGGGTGAGGTTCGGTTTGTCACCTTTCGCATCCGGCATCCCTGCGGTCACCCCGGTTTTGACACGGGGGCCCGAAGGCCATAGACACGGCACCTGCCGACAAAGGAGTTTCAATACATGTCCCTGGGCCAGACGCTCGCTCCCCATCTTCCGCTTCTGCGGCGCTACAGCCGGGCACTCGCCGGCGATCAGCACCATGGCGATGCCTATGTGAAGGCCACCCTGCAGGCGATCATCGCCGCGCCCGACCAGTTTCCTAGCGACGTCGATGCACGCCTTGGCCTGTACCGCGTGTTCCAGGTGATCTGGAGCTCGACCCATGACGACCGGCATGAATCGGACAGCTTCGATTCTTATCCGGACGCCGACGACGATGCGCGTCGTCTGCTCGCCGAGCAGCGGCTGGGCCGCATTCCGCCGCTGTCGCGCCAGGCGCTGCTGCTCACCGCGATGGAGGGCTTTTCCAATGCGGACACCGCCTATCTGATGGGTCTGGATGACAGGACGGTATCGGGACTGGTTAGCGAGGCGCTCAGCGAGATCGACAGCCAGATCAAGGCCAAGGTGCTGATCATCGAGGATGAGCCGATCATCGCGATGGATATCGAGACGATCGTGCGCGATCTGGGCCATGATGTCACCGGCATTGCGGTCACCCGCGACGAAGCGGTCGAACAGGCGCGGCGCGACAAGCCGGGTCTGGTGCTCGCCGACATTCAGCTGGCCGATGACAGCTCCGGCATTGACGCAGTCGCCGATATCCTGCGCGAGATCGACGTTCCCGTGATCTTCATCACCGCTTTCCCCGAGCGCCTGCTGACCGGCGAGCGTCCGGAGCCGGCCTTCCTGATCACCAAGCCCTTCCACCGCAACACGGTGCGCGCGGCGATCAGCCAGGCGCTGTTCTTCTTCGATCCCGAAACGGTTTAATCCAGACACCCAAAACGAAAAGGGGAGCGCCCAGCGCTCCCCTTTTTTGTGTCCGCCGGGCGCAACAAAAAAGGCGGGCCGCTTGGCCCGCCTTTTCGTGTTTCGGTCGGTTGAACCCGATCAGCGCGAATAGAATTCGACGACCAGATTGGGTTCCATCTTCACCGGATACGGCACTTCGTCGAGCGTCGGGATGCGGGTGAAGGTGATCTTGTCGGTGCCGTCGGGCGCGACATAATCGGGGATGTCACGCTCGGCCAGGCCCTGCGCTTCGATGACCAGAGCCATTTCCTGCGCCTTCTTGCCCAGCGACACGATGTCGCCCGGCTTCACCTTGCGCGATGCGATGTTGCACTTCACGCCGTTGACGCGGATGTGGCCGTGGCTGACGATCTGGCGTGCCGAGAAGATGGTCGGCGCGAACTTGGCGCGATACACGACCATGTCGAGACGCTGTTCCAGCAGACCGATGAGGTTCTGGCTGGTATCGCCCTTCATGCGGCTGGCTTCGGTGTAGTTCTTCTTGAACTGCTTTTCGGTGATTTCACCGTAATAGCCCTTGAGCTTCTGCTTGGCGCGCAGCTGCAGACCGAAGTCCGAAACCTTGCCCTTGCGACGCTGGCCGTGCTGGCCGGGACCATATTCGCGCTTGTTGACGGGAGACTTGGGGCGGCCCCAGATGTTCTCGCCCATGCGGCGGTCAATTTTGTACTTCGAACTGTTACGCTTCGACACGTGTGTTTCTCCAATTTGCTGCCTGTATGACCAGGCGGGTCCGGCCAGCAACGCGGCCAGGTTTTTCCCGGATTCGCGCCATGAAGCCGAACATGCTCCATGCGGCCGCTGCTTCACCGGGGGTGCAGGGCCAATTGCGAAGCGCGGCCTATGGCGACACGGGGGCAAAGAGTCAACCCGCCGCTCACTGCCTCGACAGGCGACGGGCGGGCCATTATGCGGGGAGCATGTCAGACACCATCAAATCGCCCGAAGACTGCATGACCATGACCGATGTCCGCGCGGGCGTCGACGCCCTCGACCGCGAACTCGTCGCGCTTTTGCAGACTCGCTTTGGCTATATGCGCGCCGCTGCCCGGATCAAGCCCGACCGCAGCATGGTGCGCGACGAGGCCCGCAAGGCCCAGGTCATCGCCCAGGCCAAGGCCGCCGCATTCGACGCTGGCGTGCCCGTCGGGCTGGTCGCCGATTTCTGGGAGCGGCTGGTGGAAGCCTCGATCGCCTATGAGGGCGAGCATTGGGAGCTGCTGCGGCGGTAGGGGGTGGCTGACAACAGCGCTCACCGCCACCCACATCCGCTCACTCCACCGGCTTGCGCTTGTCCTTGGCCAAGGTGCTCAGCACGCCGCGGAAGGTGCGGACCTCGTTGCTGTTCCATTGTGGCTTGGTCAGCAGGTTGCGCAAGGTGCGGCGGGTCATCGAGGCGCGGCCTTCGGGGAAGAAATAGTTCTTCGCCTCCAGCATGGAGCACAGTTGCTCGAACATGCCGTCCAGCTCTTCCATCGGCGCGGGCGGGTCGAGCTCGACTTCGGTGGGGGACGACACCGCATCGCCGCCGCCGGTCTTCGACCATTCATAGGCCACCAGGATCACTGCCTGCGCGAGGTTCAGCGACCCGAACTGCGGGTTGATCGGCACGGTGAGGATGGCGTGCGCGATGGCGACGTCTTCAGTTTCCAGTCCCGAGCGCTCCGGCCCGAACAATATCGCGCTGCGCCCCGGCGCGCCGACAATCTGTTCGGCGGCAACCGCAGGGGTCACCACCGGCTTGGTCACGCCGCGCTTGCGCACCGTCGTCGCATAGACATGATTGCAGTCTGCCACCGCATCGGCGACCGTCTCATATACCTGCGCCTGTTCCAGTATGATATCCGCGCCCGAGGCCGCCGGACCCGCAGACGGGTTGGGCCAGCCATCGCGCGGCGCGACCAGCCGCATTTCGGTGAGCCCGAAATTGAGCATCGCGCGTGCGGCCTTGCCGATATTCTCGCCCAGCTGCGGGCGGACGAGGATGAAGATCGGTTTGGCAAGGTCGTCCGGTGAAGGGGCCGGCGCGGACTGCAGGTTGCGCGCCGCCTTGGACTTGCCCAGCAGCATCTTGCGCGCGCGTTCGGACAGCGCGCCATAGTCCTGCCGGATCAGCGCTTCCTTCTTGGCGCGGCTCCAGCCCTTGATCTGCTTGTCGACGGCATTGGCGTTGTCAGCGGTGGCGTAATCCTCGCTCCACACCAGCTCGACCGGCTGGCGCGACTTGGTATAGCCCGGCACCGCACCCGTCTGGTGCGCCGCGACATCCGCCTCCAGATTCTCGCCGTGACCGACGAAATACGATCCGTCGCCGCAGCGCAATATATAGGCATAGAATGGCATGATCAGGCACCGCCCCCGCCGACATCTTTGACGGTGCTGGCGAATTCCTCGAAGTCCTTGGCTTCGCTGAAATCGCGATAGACCGAGGCAAAGCGAATGTACGCGACCGAATCGAGCACGCGCAGCCCATCCATCACCATCCCGCCGATGTCACGCGAATGCACCTCGCTCTCGCCTGAGGTCTCGATCTGCCGCTGGATGCCCGAGACGAGCTGGTCGATCCGCTCCTGGTCGATCCCGCGCTTGCGGCAGGCGACGGCGACCGATTTTTCGATCTTGGCGCGGTTGAACGGCTCGCGGCGGTTCTCGCTCTTGACCACCATGATGTCGCGCAGCTGGATGCGCTCGAAGGTTGTAAAGCGCGCGCCGCAGCTTTCGCACTGGCGGCGACGACGGATAGCCGCCCCGTCTTCGGTGGGGCGGCTATCCTTGACCTGGCTGTTTTCGTGCGCGCAAAAGGGGCATCTCATCGGTCAGCGTATGCCCTTCAGGGACGCAGGCGCTTGTAGAGCATGAAGCCTGCCCCGGCGAGCAGGCCGATGGGCCAGCTCACGACAGGCAAGACCGCGCCCGCCACTGCGCCGATCGCGCCCGCGGTGAGCACCGGCTTGGTCGACGGGTGGGCCATGCCCTGCTTGGCCATGCCGACGATTTCCTCGCGCGCATCGCCGAGCAGGTCGCCACCATTGTTCGGATCGTCAGGGTTCTGCATGGTTCAAAGCTCCGGGTAGATGGGGAAGCGATCGCACAGCGCCTCGACGCGCTGACGGACGGCGGCCTCGACTTCCGGATCGCCATGCTCGCCCTTCTGGCGCAGGCCGTCGAGCACGTCGGCAATCATGTCACCGATCTCGCGGAATTCGGCGACGCCGAAGCCGCGCGTGGTGCCCGCAGGGCTGCCGACGCGGATGCCGCTGGTCTTGGTCGGCGGCAGCGGGTCGAACGGAATGCCATTCTTGTTGCAGGTGATGCCCGAACGCTCGAGCGCCTCGTCGGCATCCTTGCCGGTGACGCCCAGCGGACGCAGATCAACCAGCGCAAGGTGGGTATCGGTACCGCCGGCGACGAGGTCTGCACCGCGTTCCTTGAGGCGGCTGGCCAGCGCCTTGGCGTTGTCGATCACCGCGCGCGAATAGCTCTTGAACTCAGGCGTCAGCGCCTCGCCGAACGCAACCGCCTTGGCAGCGATCACATGCATCAGCGGGCCACCCTGAAGCCCCGGGAACACCGCCGAGTTGAGCTTCTTGGCCAGCGCCTCGTCATTGGTGAGGATCATGCCGCCGCGCGGACCGCGCAAAGTCTTGTGCGTGGTGGTGGTGGCGACATGCGCGTGCGGGAAGGGCGAGGGGTGGACGCCGGCGGCGACCAGACCCGCAAAGTGCGCCATATCGACCTGGAAGTATGCACCGACTTCATCGGCGATCGCGCGGAACTTGGCGAAATCGATGTGGCGCGGATAGGCCGAACCACCCGCGAAGATCAGCTTGGGCTTGTGCTCCAGCGCCAGGCGGCGAACCTCGTCATAATCGATCAGGTGCGTGTCGGGTGTGACGCCGTACTGGATGGCGTTGAACCACTTGCCAGACATCGCCGCGCGCGCGCCGTGCGTCAGGTGGCCACCGGCGTCGAGCGACATGCCCAGGATGGTATCGCCCGGCTTGATCAGCGCCAGCAGCACCGCACCATTGGCCTGCGCACCCGAATGCGGCTGGACATTGGCATAGGCGCAGCCGAACAGCTGGCAGGCGCGGTCGATGGCCAGCTTCTCGACATCGTCCGAAGGCTCGCAGCCCTGGTAATAGCGCTTGCCGGGATAGCCTTCGGCGTACTTGTTGGTGAACACCGAGCCCTGTGCTTCCAGCACCGCCTTGGAGACGATGTTTTCCGACGCGATCAGCTCGATCTGTTTCTTCTCGCGGCGCACTTCCTTGGCGATGGCTGCGGCCACGGCAGGATCAGTCGCGGCAAGGCCTTCGCTGAAAAAGCCGGAAGAACGAATTTCATGGATCGCGGGGTTGGTGGACATTCAAGGCTCCATCGGGACAGGCCCCATTTGGGGGACTGGAATTCAAAGGTTGTATCAGGCCTGCGCCAGTTTGGCGACGCGCCTTTCATGGCGGCCGCCCTCAAAAGGCGTGGCGAGGAAGGTGGCGAGGCAATCCTTGGCGGTATCGATGCCGATCAGCCGGGCGCCCATCGCGATGACGTTGGCGTTGTTATGCTGGCGCGACAGGCTGGCCGAAAGATGATCGGAGACGAGCGCGCAGCGGCAAGCCGGATTGCGGTTGACCGCGATCGAAATGCCGATGCCCGATCCGCACAGGGCGACGCCGAATTCGGCCTCACCCGCCGCGACATGATTGGCCAGCTTGAAGCCATAGTCGGGGTAATCGACGCTGTCGGCGGTATCGGGGCCAAGATCGGTGACGGCGTGGCCCTGCTCGCGCAGCCAGGCGGCGAGCTCTGCCTTGAGGCCGATCGCGGCATGGTCCGATGCCAGCGCGATGGTGCGGGGAGACGAGGTCATGATCGCGATCCGGGTCAGTTCATGGGCTGCGGGCGATTCCCCGCTTCGCGCGCTATCTAGGCGACCGGGCGGCGCGATGCCACCAGTGATTGTGGGTCGGTGGCAGTTTTATGACGGGGGAAGATGGCTCAAAACAGTCCCGGCACTTCGCGTTGCGCGGGGCTTGGCGCGTCGGGGACCAGCAATTCGCGGTCGCTGGCGATCATGCCGCGTTGCGATTGGCCTGCGATATTGCCCGATGGCCCGCTCAAGGTGATCGCGGTGCAGCTGCGCCCGGCGAGGAAATCGAGCGCGCCGCGGATAGAGGCTTCCTGCGGGTCGCCCAAGGGCCGGGTGAGGTCGTCTGCCGCCTGGCAGGTCACCTCGAGCGTGCTGGCCAGGCCGTTGAAATATTCGCCCTGGTTGCGCGAGTTGACCGAGCTGAACGCGACCACGCGCACCCGGTCGTCGCAGGCGCTGCGATCGAGCGCGATCTGCCCGACCGGCTTGCCGAAGGTGTTCGCGCCGATCAGCGCAAGGTTGCGGCCGAAATAGGGGGCCATGGAGTTGATCACCAGCTCGCTGGCGGACGCGGTGGTGGCGGTGCCGATGAACGCGATCTTCACCGGGCTGACCGATTCGGCGCGTGGAGCGAAGAAGGTGTTTTCGTCGCGCGAGGACTTCGATGCGCGATAGCGCAGCCCGGAGAACAGTTCGCTGCTCGACCGGTTGCCGCCAAGCAGGTCGCCCATCAGCTCTGCGGTGGAAACCAGCCCGCCGCCATTGTAGCGGAAATCGATGATGAATTCGGTGATGCCCGCGCTGCGGAAGCTGGCAAAGGCCTGGCGCAGCGGTGCATCGGCCGAGGAGATGAAGGAGCGCAGATTGATATAACCGATCCGGCGATTGCCATCCTGGATGATGCGGCTGCCATAGCGGCTCGAGACGGCGGGCAGATCGAACTCGGTCTTGGTCACGCTCACTTCGCGCGACACGCCGCCGCGCGACATCCGAAGCACCCGGGTGAGGCCTGCGGTATTCGGCCCCAGTGCGCTGGTGATCCCGGCAGAGCCTTCTGCCGCGATGATATCGGATACGCTGCGCAAATTGGCGCTGCTGGTGCCGATGGCGAGGATCTCGTCACCCCGTTCGATCCCGGCGGCAAGCCCCGGCGCGCCCTCGAAGCTCTCGCTGATCAGCACGCGGCGCGCGGGCGTGTCGATCGCAAGGCGAATACCGATCCCGGCGGTCGTCCCGCTCGAAAAGAAGGCGTTCTCTTCGGCGATCGAGGTGATGAAGGTAAAGAACCGGTCCTTGCCCTGCGAGCGGGCCGTCGCGGTGAGCGCATCGATATAGGCCTGCACCGTCGTGAAGCTGCCCGGATTGGCGCTGGTCACCAGCAGGTCGGGGAAGAGATACCATTCGTTCAGCACGTCGCGCGCAAACGCCTGGCGGTTTTCGAGCGAGCAAGTGGGGCTGGGCGTCGGGCTGGGGGCAGGGGCCGTGGCGACTGGCGCGGGCGTCGGCGAGGACGCGCTGCTGCCGCCGCCTCCCCCGCAACCGGTGAGCAGCAAGGCAGAACTGGCCAGCAGGCCGACGAGATGGCGCATGTCTTGGTGTGTCCAAACGAACCGTGATGACCGCCACATTAGGGCGGCAGGCGCACTCAGGCGACAGGTTTTTGCGTATCTCGCTGGCTCAGCGCCATGTTCTCGGTGCGGATGCGCACGAACAGGATTCCGGCATTGAGCACGGTCCACAGCATGGCGATGCGAAAATGGCCGAAGATCAGCGGGATGGTGAGGATTTCGAGCGTCACTACCCAGTAATTGGGGTGCCGCACCAGGCGATAGGGGCCGCCGGCGATCCGCGGGAAATCGGGCGAGGAGATGATCCGCGTGGTCCAGTACGGCCCAAGAGTCGCCAGCACCCACAGCCGCGCCATCTGCAGCAGCGCAAACGCAATCAGCAAGGGCCACAGCATCGGCGCTTGCGGCGGCGTGCTCAGCCACAGAGCGAGCAGGAAGCTCGCGTGGATGCCGACCATCAGCGGATAATGCTCGCGGCCATATTCCACCGCACCGCGCGCCAGCAGCGCCTTGGTATTATGCTGGGCATAGACCAGCTCCAGCAACCGCTGCGCCGTCAGCACCGCCAGCACAGCCCAGGTCGCCGCCCAGCCGGGCGTCCACATATAAGGTGCAAGCTCGGCGATGCCCATCATCGGTGCAGAACCCCCATCGCGCCGGTAAAGCCGGGGCCGAGCGCGGTCATCAGCAGCGGGCCGGTCGCGCCGCTCGCCAGGATCCGCTCGAGCACGAAATGCACCGTGGGCGACGACATGTTGCCATGATCGGCCAGCACCGCGCGCGTCATCGCCAGCCCGTGCGGCAGATGATCGAAACACTCTTCAAGCGCATCGATCACCTTGCGTCCGCCAGGATGGCACGCCGGTTCGGTGAGGCTGGCCTTGTCCAGCCCCTCGCGCGCCAGAAAATCGTCAACCACCGGGGCAAAATGCTCGCGCACGAAGCTCGGCAGATCGCGCGACAGGATGAGGCCGAGACCCATGGTGTCGACATCCCAGCCCATCATCGCGCGGCTATTCGGCCAGGTGTGCTGGACGAAGTGCCCGAGCGCCGGGCCGTCGCCGTCCGCCGACACCACCACCGCGCTTGCGCCATCGGCGAACAGGGTGGAGGCGATGATCGCCTTCTTTTCCATGTCGCCGAAGCGGAACGCGAGCGAGCACAGCTCGAGCGTGAGCAGCAAAACGCGGCGCTGGGGGGCTGCGCGCACCATGTCTCCTGCGACCTGAAGCCCCAAAACGCCGCCCGCACAGCCATAACCAAACAAAGGCAGGCACATCGCGTCCGACCTGAAGCCCATCGGCTTCAGCATCTGGCTGGGGATTGAGGGGGTCGCGATCCCGGTAGAGGACACGCACACGATGGCGTCGATCTGGTCCGGAGCCAGGCCGGCCCTGGCCAGCGCCTCGGTTGCGGCTTGCTCCAGCAGCTTCTGCCCCTCGGCGAGGTAAACCGCGTTACGCTGGGGGAAATCGGCGGGACCCACATAGAATTCGGGCGGCTGGACGATCGCGCGGGTGTTCACCCCGGTGCTGTCATAGATCGCCGCGACACGAGCGGGCAGGCCACGCGGTGTCGCGCTCGCCACGACATCGCGGACCTGGTGCTGGGTGATCGCATGCGGCGGAACCAGGGTGGCGATGGACTGGATGCGAGGAAACATCGGCTTTAGGTGGCGCTGCACCTGGGCGTTGGCAAGGGAATACAAGGAGCGACAGCACAATCGCGCTCTGCCTGCGAATCCACCTTGGCATTCTCGCGACAAATTGCTTTAGCCTCGGGCCAACTTAATCTTGTGCCGCGTGTCCGTGCTGTGCCTCTTGCGGGCGGCGCCACCGCGTTCCACATGCCGTACCCGACATTCATCAGAAAGCCGCTTTGCCATGTCCGAAACGATCAAGACCCGCATGCTGATCCTGGGCTCCGGCCCCGCCGGGCTCTCCGCCGCGATCTATGGCGCGCGCGCGGGCCTCAAGCCCATCGTCGTGCAGGGTCTGCAGCCGGGCGGGCAGTTGACCATCACCACCGATGTCGAGAATTATCCCGGCTTCCGCGATGTCGTCCAGGGCCCGTGGCTGATGGAGGAAATGCAGGCGCAGGCCGAGCATGTCGGCACCACGATGATCTATGACACCATCGTCTCGGTCGACCTGTCGCGCCGCCCGTTCCGCATGGTTGGCGACGGCGGCACCGTCTACGAGGCGGAAACTTTGGTGATCGCGACCGGCGCGCAGGCCAAGTGGCTTGGCGCGCCCGGCGAGCAGGAACTGGGCGGCAAGGGCGTTTCGGCCTGTGCGACCTGCGATGGCTTCTTCTATCGCGGCAAGAAGGTCGCGGTGATCGGCGGCGGCAACACCGCGGTCGAAGAGGCACTCTACCTCACCAACCATTCGGACAATGTGACCCTGATCCACCGCCGTGATTCGCTGCGCGCGGAAAAGATCCTGCAGGAGCGGCTGTTCGCCAACCCCAAGATCAATGTGCTGTGGAACAAGGGCGTCGAACGCTTTGTCGGCGGCGGCGAACCGCACGGCCTGGTGGGTATCGACCTGAAGGACACGGTGACCGGGGAAACCTCGCACCTCGCGGTCGATGGCGGCTTCGTCGCCATCGGCCACGCGCCTGCCACCGAACTGTTCAAGGGTCACCTGCCGCTCGACCGTGACGGCTATATCGAAGTGACCCCGGGCACGCCGTTCACGTCCGTCCCCGGTGTGTTCGCCTGCGGCGACGTGATGGACAAGGTCTACCGCCAGGCAGTGACCGCGGCCGGCACCGGCTGCATGGCCGCGCTGGATGTCGAACGGTTTCTGGCGGAAGCGGATTTCGAGGCGATTGCTGCGGAGTAAACCGCAGTATTTCCCCGTCATTCCCGCGAAAGCGGGAATCCCGCTATTGCGCGAGCATTGAGTAGCAGCGGGACACCCGCCTTCGCGGGGGTGACGATATTGGCTTGATGGCAGTCAGTAGGGTGGAAATTTTCCGCGCGAACTGATAATCTTCGGGAATGGATTTATCGAGCGTCCTTGTTTTGCCGCTCAGTGCAATGGTGGCATTTATCTCTGTTGTCGGAGCGGCTTCGTTTGCGCAACCAAGACCACGACTGATTTGGCCTTTCGCAATTTCGACCTTCGCAGCGATACCTTTTGCCCTAAGATTGCCTTCTGCGGCAGAAATTGAGTTCTGGGCATTTGTGCTACTTGGCCTTGCGCCATTGTCAGCAGTCGGAACTGTGATTGGAGCGCAGGTCGCGAAAATCGTCATCAAGCTGGTTAGCTCAATGTCGTCTCGCTAAACGCCACGGTGCTATCGCTTCCCAAGCCACAGCTTTTTCCGAAAGCACTCCATAGCTGTCGCCCCCCTCCGCTCAGCCTGAGCCTGTCGAAGGCCCTGCGTTGACGTTAGCGGGCTCTTGCCTCCGTCATCCTGAACTTGTTTCAGGACTCATCATGCCCCGACAGCCGAAGCCGCGGGGTGAGAAGTGGGCCCTGAAACGAGTTCAGGGTGACGGGTTGGTATCCGGGTCGGTTGGCGCGAGGCCTTCGACAGGCTCAGGCTGAGCGGGGGTGGGTTGATTGTGCTTTACCTTGTTCGCTCTGCTGTTTTCCGGCGAAGGCCTGAATCCAGTGCGGCTATCGTGTAACCTACCTCCTGGGCTCCGGCTTTTGCCGAATACCGGATGCTATTGAAGCGCCTCCAAAATCCGCGCCCGCAACCACGCCTTGTCGTCGGCGCTCGCAAAGCTGTGCGAGCCGCTGTCGAGGCGGGCCATCGTGAGTTTGGGGTTTGCGCGGGCGGGGGTGAAGGGGGCGCTGTCCCAGTGTTCGAGGAACCACGTCGCGGTGCGGTCGTGTTCGGCGACGAGCAGTTTCGTCGGCAGCGGCATGTCCGTCAGCGCCAAGCCGAGCCGCGCTGCCAGTCCGGTGACCTCGGCCTTGGCGGTCGCCTGGCGCAATCCGCGCACCAGCTTGCCGAGGTTGACCCCGCCGCTCGCCAGCCGCCACAGTTCGCGCGGGTCCTTGAGCTTGGCGAGATAGCGGCTACGGATCGCGCCTGCGGTCATCGTGGTGGCCGCTTCGGTGTCTTCGCCCTCGTCGCTCTCGGTCTCCAGCGTCCACATATTGGCAAGGATGAGCACGTCGATTCCCGCCGCCGGGCCGTAAAGCGCCAGCGAACTCGCCGCATCGCAGTTGCCGAATGCGACCAGCCGGGTGAGCGCCGGAACGCGCGTCCGCATCGCCTGGACCGCGGCGGCGATGTCGTCGGCGCTGGACTCAAAACCCGTGTTTGCGCCGCTGCTGTCGCCGATGCCGCGCCGGTCATAGCGCATCACCGGATGGCCTGATGCGGCGACCGCCGCTGCCAGCGCCGCCATCCCGGCATGCGCGCCCGAGCGGATTTCGTTGCCGCCGCTGACGATCAGCAGCCCGGTGGAGCCGTCGGCGCCGTCTAGCGTTGCGGCGAGCGTCTCGCCGGCACAGGCAAAGGTGAAATGCTGCCTCATGCGCGCATCCAGCCTGCTATATCCGTCGCCATCGCCGCCGCCATCGCAGGATCGTGCGCGGGCTCGGCGCGCAGCCACAGCGGCGCGCCGTCAATTCGTCCGTCGCATTCGAGCGGATCATCGGCAAAGCGCACCAGCCGCACCACGCCACCATCCGGGGCCGCGCTATCGAGCTCGCGGATCATGCAGGGCGAGAGGCTGTTGCCCGCCAATTCGATGCCTTGCGCGCGCGCGCTTTCCATCAGGCCATCGCTGCTGCTCGCGATGCCCGCCTCACGGTCGGAGGCAATCTTCGTGCGCAGCATCGTGCGGAGCAACTGCCCGCCCTTGACCGAAGCCAGCCGCCATCGGGGCAGGTCGCCCAATGCGCCGTCGATCAGTGCGCCGCCCCGGATCGATACGATATGCGTCACCGGCCCCAATTGTTCGGCACACGCAATGAGCGCGGCCTGCCACAGGCTGATGCTGGCGTGCTCCAGCGGGACGGGGCTCTCGTTGCAACCGGGAAGGTCGGGCATCAGGCTGCCGACGCCCAGCTCGGCCAGCGCCCGCGCGCACTCCACCATCAGGTGGCGCACGCGGTTCGCCTCGTCGAACAAAGGCGGCAGGATCAGCAGTTTCGGTGCGTCATCCGGCCCGAAGCGCAGGCACAGTTCGTCGTTGCCGTCGAACCGGTAGGAAGCGATCACGCCGCCGCCTTGGCCCGCGCGAAATCGACCAGATTGCCGAAATTCTCGAACAGCTCGCCATCGACTTCATCATCCTCAATCAGGATGCCGAGCCGGTCTTCCATCTCGGTGAGCAGGCCTGCAACCGCCATGGAATCGAGCTCGGGCAGCGCGCCGAACAGCTCGGTATCGCGGTCAAAGCCCGCCACCTGGTCTTGCGACAGGCCCAGAATGTCGCGCAGCACCTGACGCACTACGGTTTCGATGGCGTCGCTGTGTCCGCTGGTCTCGATTTCGCTCACATATCCCTCGCTGGCTGTCGCCTTCACGGTCTTCCCCCTGCCGCGTGCAGCGGCCTTAGTCCTTTGAAAAACGGGCGGCAAGTCCCGCGACGCGGCTCCTGGCCATGTAGGGCCAGGCCTTGGGCGACTTGGGCCAGATCAGCTCCAGCCGGTAGCGCGGACGCACAGCCTCCATCCAGTCGCGCTTGTAGGCATCGCTGCCGGTGCCGAAATCGACCAGATCGACGCGGTCGGTATCGATGACATGGGCGAACAGCGCGTGCGTCATCAACGTGCCGGGCGAGGCCTGGATGTGGCGTTCGTCATGCGCCAGCTTGTGGATATAGGCGGTGCGGTTTTCCACGGTCCAGAATTGCGCCGCGACCGCCTGCCCATCGATGCTGGCGATGCCCATGCGCAGCCGCCCGGCTTCCGCCTCGCGTTGCGCCAGCCAGCGCAGGAATTCGGGGTTGCCCTCTTCGGGCTTCCAGCTGCGGGCATAGATCGCTTCGTAATCGGCCCAGCTCGCGGCATCAAACCGGGTTTCGATGCGAAGATCGACCACACCCTTGTTGCCCTTGCGCTTGACGGTCGAGCGCAACTGGCCGGGGCGGGTGGCCCAGTATTCGTCAAAGCTGCGTCCGCCGAGGTGCAGCACATGGTTCTCGTCGCAGGGCTCCTGACGGACCGTCCAGCCGGCAGCGGCGAAGGTCTCTGCGATCAGGCTGGCCGATCCGCATTCGTCCGGCACCGGCGAGACGATAATCCGATGCGTGGCCTTGGCCAGCTTTTGCGCGGTGCGGATCATCAGCGTCCGTTTGCGCGCCGCATCGGGGCTGCCGCCGAACACCGGGCGCCAGATGAAGCTGTACCAGTTGGCCATTGCCGTGAGGCCGGATCGGCCATTGTCGACCAGATGCAGCTTCACCGCGTCGCCATCCATCGCGGCATAGGCGATATGCGGCGCGTGATCGGCCAGGCAATGGCGGTGCAGGCCGTCGAACCACAGGGCCCTGTCGAACAGGCCGATGCGATCTGGGTCACAGACCGCAGAAACGCGGTGTGCTATCCCGACATTGGGGTTATCATGATATTCATCATTCAACGTCATGAACCCCATGATACCGCGTCTTCCCTAAAAGCCAGGCCGTTCGTGATTTCTCTCAATCCCACTCCGCAACCGCTCGATCATCTGGCGCTTCGAGGCGAAGGTTCTGCCAGCGCCCTGCTGCTGCGCGAAGAGACCCTTAGCTACGACACGTTAAACTTGCGTATCGGTTTGCTTGCCCAATGGTTAACCACGAACGGGCTGGCACAGGGTGATCGCGTGGCCACTTGGCTTCCCAAGAACGAGACTACCTGCCTGATGCCGCTCGCTGCCGCAAGGGCAGGGCTGGTCCATGTGCCGATCAACCCGGTGCTCAAGCGCGCGCAAGTGGCGCATATCCTGGCTGATAGCGGCGCGAAGCTGCTGATGTCCAACCCCACCCGCATCGCAACGCTGATCGCAGATGACGTGCCCGAGGCTTGCGCGGTGATCGAGGACGATGCCGCCAGGGCCGCGTGGAAGGCGGGCGCAACCAGCATGGCCCCATCCGCGCATGATCCCAACGATCTCGCGGCGATCCTTTACACCTCGGGCTCCACCGGCAAACCCAAAGGCGTGATGCTCAGCCATGCCAACATGTGGCTCGGCGCGATCAGCGTGGCGGGCTATCTGGGGCTGGAGGCCGATGATCGCACTTTGTGCGTGCTGCCGCTGAGCTTCGATTACGGCCAGAACCAGCTGCTGTCGACCTGGGCGGCGGGCGGGGCTGCGGCGCCACTCGACTATCTGATGCCGCGTGATGTCATCAAATTCTGCGCCCGGCATGGCATCACCACGCTGGCGGCCGTTCCGCCGCTCTGGACCCAGCTGGTCGAGATCGCTTGGCCCGCCGAGGTGACTGCCACGATGCGGCGGCTGACCAACAGTGGCGGTGCGCTCAGCCCCGCTCTGGTGCGCCAACTGCGCTGCATATTCCCGCAGACGCGCATCTTCGCGATGTACGGCCTCACCGAAGCGTTTCGCTCGACCTATCTCGACCCCGCGCTGATCGACGGCAATCCGACCTCGATCGGCACGGCGATCCCGTTTGCTGAGATCCTGGTGGTCAACGATGCGGGCGACAATGCCGCCCCCGATCAAGAGGGCGAACTGGTCCACGCCGGGCCGCTGGTGGCGCAGGGCTATTGGCAGGATGCCGCACGCACCGCCGAACGCTTCAAGCCTGCACCAGCGTTTTCGGTGCACGGCGGCATGGCGGTGTGGTCAGGCGACCGGGTGCGGCGCGATGCTGAAGGCCTGCTCTATTTCGTCGGGCGGCGCGATGCGATGATCAAGTCCTCGGGCAATCGCATCAGCCCGGCAGAGATTGAGGATGCGGCGACATCGACCGGGCTGGCCGCCGAGGCGGTCGCGCTGGGCGTTCCCGATCCGCAGCTGGGCCAGGCGATATTGCTGCTCGTTCGACCAGCACTGGTACCGCAACCCGATCAGCTGATCGACGATCTGGTGATTGCGCTGAAACGCGAGCTGCCTGCGTTCATGCTGCCCAAGGCTATCGAGCTGTTCGACAGCTTCCCCAAGAACCCCAATGGCAAGATCGACCGCGCTTTGCTGGTCGCCCAGATCGAGGAACGTTTCGCATGAAGCCTTTGGGACCCATTCCGCCGGGCTTTGCGGCCATCGAAGGCGAACTGGCCGTGCAGGGCATCCAGGCGAGCGATCTGGTCGAGCGCGCTGGTGACACGCCGTGTTTCATCTATTCGTCCGACCTGCTGCGCGCACGCGTTGCTGCGCTGCGCGCGGCAATGCCAGAGCGTTTGTCGATCCATTACGCGATGAAGGCCAACCCGTTTGCCCCCGTGCTGCAGCTGATGGCATCGCTGGTCGATGGTATCGACATCGCGTCAGCGGGCGAGCTGGTGCTGGCGCAGGCGGCGGGCATGGACCCATCGAAGATCAGCTTTGCCGGGCCCGGCAAGCGCGATCGTGATCTGGAAGCGGCGATTGCCGCTGGTGTGACGCTCAACCTCGAATCGGAGGGCGAGGCGGACCGCGCGCTCGCCATCGGCCAGCGCATCGGTGTGCAGCCGCGTCTGGCGGTGCGGGTCAATCCGGATTTCGACCTGCGCGGATCAGGCATGCGGATGGGCGGCGGCGCCAAGCCGTTCGGCATCGATCAGGACCGCGTGCCTGCGCTGGTTCGGCATATCCTGGCCGAAGGCGCGCACTGGCGCGGCTTTCACATCTTTGCAGGGTCGCAGGCGCTCGATGCCGATGCGATCATCGAGACGCAGGGCAAGACGCTCGATCTCGCAGCCGCTCTGTCCGATGAGGTCGGGCACGCGCCGGAACACCTCAACCTCGGCGGCGGCATGGGCATTCCTTATTTTCCGGGGGACACGCCGGTGGATATCGCCAAGGTCGGAGCGGCGCTAAGCGAACGCTTCGCCGCGCTGCCCGCGACGTTGGCCGAGACGCATTTCGCGATGGAGCTGGGCCGCTGGCTGGTGGGCGAGGCGGGTGTGTACCTGACCCGCATCGTCGACAAGAAGACCAGCCATGGCGAACTGTATCTCGTCACCGATGGCGGGCTGCATCACCAGCTCGCCGCCAGCGGCAATTTCGGCACCGTGGTGCGGCGCAATTATCCCGTCGCGATCGCCAGCCGCTTCGATGCGGAGCCAGCAGAGGAGGCCAATGTCGTCGGCTGCCTGTGCACGCCGCTCGACCGGCTGGCCGACAAGGCGCTATTGCCCGCGGCTCAAGTGGGGGATCTGGTCGCGGTGTTCTGCGCCGGAGCCTATGGCGCCACCGCCAGCCCGGCCGATTTTCTCGGCCATGGCAAGGCGGCAGAGCTGCTCGTTTAGGTCAGCGCGAAGGCTGCAGCGGCATTGCGCTGGATCACGGCCGGGTCGATCGCGCCCGCCGGGATCATCCAGCTGCCGCCGACGCACAGCACCGGATCGAGCGCCAGCCAGTTGCCCGCCGTCTCCAGCGTCACGCCGCCGGTGGGGCAGAATTTGCACTGGCCAAAAGGTGCACTCAGAGCCTTGAGCGCAGGGATGCCGCCCGCGGCCATCGCCGGGAAGAACTTGAAATGGGTGAGGCCCATGTCCAGCCCGCGCATGATGTCGCCTGCATTGGCGGTGCCGGGCAGGAAGGGAATCCCGCTTTCGATGGCGGCCTTGCCCAGACTGTCGGTGAGCCCGGGCGAGACGATGAACTCCGAACCCGCCTTGAGCGCCGCATCGAGCGTCTTCGGATCGATGACCGTGCCTGCGCCGACGATTGCGCCTTCGACCTGCTTCATCAGCGTGATCGCCTCGAGGGCGGCGGGGGTGCGAAGCGTGACTTCGAGCACCTTGAGGCCACCTGCAACCAGCGCCTGAGCCATCGGCACGGCATCGGCGACATCGTTGATGACGATCACCGGAATGACCGGTGCGGTCAGCATGATCGTCTCGATGGCGGCGGGGCTGGTGGTCATGCGGCATTCTCCTGGGCAAAGGCGGCGGCGGCCCCGAACAGGCCGGGCTGGGGATGGTCGATCAGCTTGACCGGGATCGTTTCCATCAGCCGCTGGAACCGGCCCTTGGCGACAAAGCGCTCCTCGAACCCGGACTGCGGCAGACGGTCCGCAATCCGCTGACCAAGGCCGCCGGCGATTACCACCGCGCCCGCGCCCTGCGCTAGCGCAAAATCACCCGCTGCAGCGCCCAGGCTCAGGCAGAACCGGTCGAACGCAGCAGCGGCGAGGCTGTCGTCGCCGGATAGCGCGAGCTGCCACAATTCCTTGTCTTCCAGGCTGACGACTGCACGGCCCTCGATGCTGGCCAGGGTCTCGTAGATCTCAGCCAGGCCCGGGCCCGAACATACCCGCTCCACCGAAACGCGCCGATGCTGGCGACGCAGCCGGGCGAGGATCGCATCCTCGATCGAATCGAGCGGCGAATAATCGATATGCCCGCCTTCGGTTTCGACCGCGCGATAGCCATCCGCGCTGCGCACGACATAGGCGACGCCCAGCCCTGTGCCGGGACCGATGACGGTAATCACGCCGGTGCCGGGCAGATTGCCCTCGGGTCCGCACAGATGCGAAAAGCTGGCGGCCTCGCAATGCTGCACCGCATGCGCCACCGCGCCGAAATCGTTGATCAGGACAAACCGGTCGACATTCAGCTTTTCGCACACCATCGCCGGGCGGATGACCCAGGGATTGTTGGTCATCTTTAGCACGTCGCCGCGGATCGGCGTGGCGAGCGCAATCGCTGCAGCGCGGGGCAGGGGCTGTCCGATCGCCTCCGCAAACGCCTCCCACGCGGTCTGCAGGCTGGCATATTCGGCACATTTCAGCGTGACCGGTTCGCCTAGATCAGTGACGCGGCGGTCCTCGATGGTCGCCAGCGCAAACCGCGCGTGGGTGCCGCCAATGTCGGCTGTGACGATCTGCATGATGGGCCTACCTATTGGGGCGAGCGATTGGAAACGAGTGGCGTGCAACGTCCCTCGACTGCGCTCGGGACAAACGGGGGAGGGGTGCGTTGAGCGATCATCAAGCCTTTCCGAGTTCCCGAGCAAAGTCGAGGGACGTTATGCGCTGTCTTTCGCGTGCAGATAGGCATCACAATCCCGCCACCGCGAGCATCGCAGACGCGCCTGCTTCTGCATTGTCGCTCGCCGCGCGCATCATCGCGAACATCTCGCGCCCGGTGCCCATCGGCTGCGCGGGCTGGCTGGCGACCGGGCGGGTTTCCCATTCGGTCCCGCTGATCGCCACGCTGATCGTGCCCGCGACCGCATCAAGCCGCACGATATCGCCATCGCGCAGCCGCGCCAGCGGCCCGCCATCGCAGGCTTCGGGCCACAGATGGATTGCGGCGGGCACCTTGCCCGATGCGCCCGACATGCGGCCGTCGGTGACCAGCGCCACCTTGTACCCACGATCCTGCAGCACGCCAAGCGATGGGGTCAGCTTGTGCAGCTCGGGCATGCCATTAGCGCGCGGTCCCTGGAAGCGGACGACCACGACGACATCATGGTCGAGTTCGCCGGCCTTGAACGCGGTGATGACCGCATCCTGATCGTCGAACACCCGCGCGGGCGCCTCGATGATCCAACGCGCCGGATCGACAGCGCTGGTCTTGACCACGCCGCGGCCCAGATTGCCCTCGACCAGCCGCATGCCGCCATCGGGCTGGAACGCGGCACTGACCGGACGCAGCATGGCCTCATCGCGGGTGACCTCGGGCGAGGGCACGAACGCCAGCGTGCCTGCGTCATCGAGCACCGGATCGACCGCATAGTCGAGCAGCGACTGGCCCGAGACGGTGAGGATATCGGTGTGCAACAGGCCATTTGCGGCCAGATCGCGGATGATGAAGCCGATGCCGCCGGCCGCATGGAAATGGTTCACGTCGCCCGATCCGTTGGGATAGACGCGCGCCAGCAGCGGGATGATCGCCGACAGTTCGCTCAGGTCCTGCCAGTCGATATGGATGCCTGCCGCGCGCGCCATCGCGGGCAGGTGGATCGCGTGATTGGTCGATCCGCCGGTGGCAAGCAGGCCGATGCAGGCGTTGATGATCGCCTTTTCATCGACGCAATGGCCGAAAGGACGATAATCCTCGCCATCCCAGCCGATCTGCGCGACGCGGTGGGTGGCGGCGCGGGTGAGCTCCTGGCGCAGCTTGGTGCCGGGGTTGATGAAGGCGGATGCCGGGACGTGCAGCCCCATCATCTCCATCATCATCTGGTTGGAGTTGGCGGTTCCATAGAAGGTGCAGGTGCCTGCGCCGTGATAGCTCGCGGCCTCGGCTTCGAGCAGCTCCTCGCGCCCGACCTTGCCCTCGGCGTAAAGCTGGCGGACCCGCTGCTTCTCCTTGTTGGCAAGGCCCGACGGCATCGGTCCTGCCGGCACGAAGATCGTCGGCACATGGCCAAAGCGTGCGGCGGCGATGAACAGGCCCGGCACGATCTTGTCGCAGATGCCCAGCATCAGCGCGCCTTCGAACATGCCATGACTCATCGCGATCGCGGTGCCCATGGCAATGTTGTCGCGGCTGAACAGCGACAGCTCCATGCCGAGCTGGCCCTGGGTCACGCCGTCGCACATCGCGGGCACGCCACCTGCGACCTGCGCGGTCGCGCCGACTTCGCGTGCGAAGATCTTGATTTGCTCGGGGTAGCGGCCATAGGGCTGATGCGCCGAAAGCATGTCATTATACGCGGTGACGATGCCGATGTTCATCGCCTTGCCCGATCGGATCGCCGCCTTGTCCTCGCCTGATGCAGCAAAACCATGGGCCAGATTGCCGCACGACAAGGTCGGGCGATGCACGCCCTTTTCGCGTTCGCGCGCAATGAAATCGAGATACGCCTGCCGACCGGGGCGCGATCGTTCGATGATCCGCTGGGTGATCCGTTCGAGTTCGGGGTGAAGCGTCGTCATGGTGGTCTCGTTTCAGTTGCTATAACCGGCCGGGTTATTTCGCCCAGTGAATGTCGACGGGCAGTTCGACCGCGCTCAGCACCTTGCCGATCGGATAGGCCGATGTGTCGCCCTGCTTGATCGCGGTTTCCAGCACCTTCTTCTTGTCCTTGCCGGTGATGGCGATCATCAGCGCGCGGGCAGATGCTATCGCGGGCAGCGATAGCGTGACCCGCGCCACCGGAGCATCCTTGGGCAGCGGATCGGGCATCACGCCGAGCGCACGGCGATCGGCCGGAGCGGCGAGAGCCTCTTCCAGATCGGGGCCAGGGAAGATCGAGGCGGTGTGTCCGTCGGTGCCCATGCCCAGCAGGCACAGGTCGAGCGGCCAGTGGAAATCGGCGAGACGGGCGTTCGCAGCATTGCCGCACGCCTTGTAGTCGCTCGCCGCCTCGCTGATGATCGGAATGACGCGCGCGCCCTTGGGCAGGAAGGTCTTGGCCAGCATCGTCACGTTAGACAGCGCATCGCCCATCGGCACAATGCGGTCATCGGTGGGGATGATGGTGACCTTCTTCCAGTTGATCTTGGCTTCGGCGAGCTTGGCGTAGGCCGCCAGCGGCGTGCTGCCGCCAGCGAGCGCGATCACCGCATTGCCGCGCGCATCGATCGCGTTCTCGATGATGAAGCCGATGTCGCCCGCCAGCGCGCCCGCCATCTCGGCGGCATCGTCATAGTCCCACCATTCAATCTCAGTCATTCCAGCTTACTCCGTCGCGTTCGGTCAGCGCGATGGCAGCACTCGGCCCCCAGCTGCCCGAACCATATGATTTGGGTTCAATGGCGTTGTCGGCCCATGTCTTGCGGATCGCATCGACCCAGCGCCATTGCGCCTCCACCTCGTCGCGGCGGACGAACAGCGTCGGTTCGCCATCGACCAGATCGAGCAGCAGCCGCTCGTAAGCGATGCGTCGCTGTGCCTTGGAAAAGGCGGCGGTAAGCGACAGATCGAGCGGCACCTCGCGCAGCGACACGCCGCCGCGATCCAGTCCCGGCTCCTTCGCCATCACCAGCAACCGCACATATTCTTCCGGCTGCAGCCGAATGACCAGCCGGTTGGCAGACAGCTTGCCACCGCGCTGGGCAAAGATGTTGTGCGGGACCGGCTTGAACTGGATCACGATCTCGCTGCGCCGTTCGGCCAACCTTTTGCCGGTGCGCAGATAGAAGGGCACGCCCTGCCAGCGCCAGTTGTCGACATGCGCCTTGATCGCCACGAACGTCTCGGTATCGGAGGGCTTGCCCAGATCGTCGGCATAGGAATGGACCGCCGCCCCGGAGACAGCACCTGCACCATATTGCCCGCGGACCACCTCGGCAGGGGAAACCGGGCGCAGCGAGCGCAGCACCTTGACCTTCTCGTCGCGGATGGATGTGGCATCGAACTCTGCGGGAGGCTCCATCGCAATCAGCGCCAGCAATTGCAGCATATGGTTCTGCACCATGTCGCGAAGGGCACCAGTATCGTCGTAAAAGGCGTGGCGACCTTCCAGCCCGACGGTTTCGGAGACGGTGATCTGGATATGCTCGATGCCGTTGGCGTTCCACAGCGGCTCGAACATCATGTTGGCAAAGCGCAGCGCCATCAGGTTCTGCACAGTTTCCTTGCCCAGATAATGGTCGATGCGGAACGTGCGGTTTTCGGGGAAGGCATGCGCCACCGCATCGTTGATCGCGCAGGACGAGGCGAGATCATTGCCCAGCGGCTTTTCCAGGCCGATGCGGACCATGTCACCTGCCAGGCCAGCCGATTTGAGGCCCTGGATCGTCGGGGTGAACAGGAACGGCGCGGTCGACAGGAAGATCGACATGCCGCCCGATATGTCGCCGAGCCTGTCGGCGAGCGCAGCAAAGCCATCCAGCTTCGAGGCGTCGAGCGGCTGGTAGCTGACCCGTTCGAGAAAGCTTGCGATCTTCGCCTCGTCCTGCCGTTCGTCGGGCAGGAACTGCGCCAGCGCTTCGCCCGCAAGCGCGCGAAAGCCGGCGTCATCCATTTCGCTGCGCGCGGTACCCATGATCCTGAGGTCGGGCGCAATCAGGCCGTCGCTGTGCAGCGCATAGAGCGAGGGAAGCAGCATCCGCTTGGACAGGTCACCGGTCGCGCCAAACAGAAGCAGCGTCCGGGATTGCGCATTCGCCATCGGTTTTCCTATCCTGATTATCCGCGGTTTTGCTGGCGATCCACCTGTTAAGGTCGGCCCGCCCGCATGTCCACCGCTGTTGGCCATGTATAGCTATGCAGCTTTATGCAATCGATTGCAATAATCTGTAGCGAGGTGTTCGGCTTGCGTGCTGCAAGAGTATGGGGGGTCAGCCGAGCGCACGTTCCAGCGCGGCCGCCAGGCGCAGACCTGCGCGCAGCACCTGGGTACGGACCACCGGGACGAGCGCTTCGATATCGGCATCGTCGTGGCGCGCCCGTTCTTCGCGCGCCAGTGCGGGGCCGCAGGCCGGGCCATGCTGGGCGGTCGGATAGACGGTGTCGCGCGATATGCTCCACGCCTCGCGCGCCCAGTCCTCGACCGATCCGGCAAGATAAGGGCTGCGCTCGTCGGCGCTGTAGCGGCGAACCATCGGAGCGCCTTGCGTGATTGCACGTTCGGCGATGGGGCCATCCCACAGCCGATGCAGGTTCATCCGGCCTTCGACGATGCCATAAGCTGCGCTGACCCGGTTGCCGCCCAGATCTCCGCGATCCCCGGCGTGCATCGGCTGATGCATGTCGCCCATCGTGTGCGCCAGCCAGGCGAGCGCCTCCAGCCGGGCGTGCACGGGCAGCTTGCGGTCCGCGAGCAGTGCCTCGTTGCGTGTCACCTGCGCGCCGACGCAATTGCCATTGGGGCAGTTGGCCTTGAGGTCGAAGGGCTTGCAAATGTCGATGTTCACATAGTGCCACGGTGCAGTGTAGCCCCAGCGCAGGTCGTCGCGGCGGATGCAGTCGGCCCACACGCTGGCATCGCCGATATTGCGAAGCGGGCAATCGGGTGTCGCAAGCTGCCTTTCGGCGCGAAACAGCGCGTTCATCCGCGCCTTGGCGCGCGGCGAAAGGTTCGCCTCTGCTATCGATGCGATGGTGCGATGGCCAAAGTCGCCCCAGGCCATTGCAGGGCGGGAGGCAAGGCCGCAGGCCATGAGCGCCATCAGTGCGAACACGCGGAAATGGAAAATCACCTGAGCTCCTTGCGGATCACGAGCCTGAGCCCGGACCAAATCCTATCCACCGCACAGACCTTCACGTCGACCAGCCCCATGGGCAAAGCCACCGCTCGGATAACGTCTTCGGTGATGTCGGTATCCATCTTCGCTGCCTTTTTCGGCCAGCTCACCCAGATAAATCCGTCCCGATCCATCAGCGCCATCAGCCGGGCCAGTTCGCGTTCCAGAACCGCACGTTCGGTGGTGAACAGGTGCGCGGCGGCAAAGCCCGTTTCGGGGGAGGCAACCGGCGCAAGATCTTCGACCTCGGCGCCAATCTCGGCATGGACGCTGCCGGGCATGGCATCGAACCACACCCGCATCCCAGGCTTCAGCCCCAGCTTGCGGGCAAGAGGCGTTCCCGAATAGCCCGTCGTCATGCCATGCCCCAGTTACGGAAAGCCCGGCGACCGGGCGGAGGGTTCAGGCCTCCATCCAGTCGCGGAAGAATGCAAGATTGCGCTCGCGCAGATCGGCCAATTCGACCGCGTTGCCACTGCCGAATGCCACCGCGCTGCCGCCGGTCGATCCGATCACCTGCGCGCTGACGCCGGCCGCCTTGGCCGCTGCAATGACCGCATCGGCATCTGCTGCCGTCACGACATAGCGCGCCTGGCCTTCGCCGAACCAGAAACCTGCATCGCCCTCTGCCGAAAGGGTCGCGCCGATGCCCGATGCCAGCGCCATTTCGGCGACGGCTACGGCGAGGCCGCCATCCGAGCAGTCGTGCACCGCGCTGGCGGCACCATTGGCAATCAGCCCGGCGATCACGCCGCCTGCCGCCAGTTCAGCCTTCAGATCGACCTGCGGCGGCGCGCCTTCGCGGCGGCCATGCAGCACGTCGAGCCACAGCGACTGGCCGAGTTCCTGGGTGCCATCCCCGCCGATGAGAATGATTGTCTCATCTGCCGCCTTGAACGCCAGCGTGGCCATCTTGCCCAGATCCTCGATCAGGCCGATCGCGCCGATGGCGGGCGTCGGCAGGATCGCGCGGGCGATGCCATCAGGGCCGGTGGTCTCGTTGTACAGGCTGACATTGCCGCTGACGATCGGCATGTCGAGCGCCTGGCAGGCCTGTCCCATGCCTTCGATGCAGCCGACGAACTGGCCCATGATCTCAGGCCGCTCGGGGTTGCCGAAGTTCATGCAATCGGTGGTCGCCAGCGGACGTGCGCCGGTGCTGACCAGGTTGCGATAGCATTCGGCAATCGCCTGCTTGCCGCCTTCGAACGGATCGGCAAAGCAATAGCGCGGGGTGCAATCGGTGGTGATGGCAAGGCCGCGGTTGGTGCCGTGGATGCGGACGACACCGGCGTCACCGCCGGGGATCTGCACCGTGTCGGCCATCACCATATGGTCGTACTGCTGCCAGATCCAGCTGCGGCTGGCGAGCGCGGGCGAGGCCATCAGTGCGGTCAGATCGGCGGCCAGATCGGTGCTTGCGGGCACATGGGTCAGCGGCTCGGGCGGTGCGGTGGTGACATAGGGCCGGTTATAGGCGGGCGCATCGTCGGCCAGGGGCCCCAGCGGAATGTCGCACACCGTCTCGCCCTTGTGCTTCAGCACCATATGGCCGGTTTCGGTGACATGGCCGATGACGGCGAAATCGAGCTCCCATTTGCGGAAGATGCTTTCGGCAAAATCCTCGCGGCCCGGCTTGAGCACCATCAGCATGCGTTCCTGCGATTCCGAGAGCATCATTTCGTACGCGGTCATGTTGGTTTCGCGCTGGGGGACGTTATCGAGGATGAGCTCGATGCCGACGCCACCCTTGCTCGCCATTTCGACGCTGGAGGAGGTGAGGCCCGCTGCGCCCATGTCCTGGATCGCGACGATGGCATCCGATGCCATCAGCTCGAGGCAGGCCTCGATCAGCAGCTTTTCGGTGAACGGGTCGCCGACCTGCACGGTGGGGCGCTTTTCCTCGCTGTCCTCGCCGAACTCGGCCGACGCCATGGTCGCGCCATGGATGCCGTCGCGTCCGGTCTTCGAGCCGACATAGACGATCGAATTGCCCGCGCCCGAGGCGGCGGAGTAGAAGATCTTGTCCTGCTCGGCGATGCCGACGGCCATCGCGTTGACCAGGATGTTGCCATCATAGGCCGGATCGAAATTGGTCTCGCCGCCCACAGTCGGTACGCCGACGCAATTGCCGTATCCGCCGATCCCGGCGACCACACCCTGCACCAGGTGCTTCATCTTGGGGTGATCGGGACGCCCGAAGCGCAGCGCATTCATCAGCGCCACGGGCCGCGCGCCCATCGTGAACACATCGCGCAGGATGCCGCCGACGCCGGTCGCCGCACCCTGATAGGGTTCGATGTAGCTCGGGTGGTTGTGGCTCTCCATCTTGAAGATGGCGGCAAGCGGCTTGCCGTCCGCGCCGGGACCGATATCGACCACGCCGGCGTTCTCGCCGGGGCCGCAGATCACCTGGGGGCCGGTGGTCGGCAGGGTCTTCAGGTGCACCCGCGAGCTCTTGTAGCTGCAATGCTCGGACCACATCACCGAGAAGATACCCAGTTCGACCAGGTTGGGCTCGCGTCCCAGCGCAGCCAGGATGCGCTGATACTCGTCCGGCTTCAGGCCATGTTCGGCCACGATTTCGGGGGTGATGGGTGCCACGGGTGCTGTCTGGATATCGCTCATGGCCCCGCGCTTTACGCGGCTGTGCGCGATCGGGGAAGGGGGAGAATGCGGGGAAAATTGAGCCCCCGGAAAAATCGCGTGAATGCGGGCTCGCATCGGCTGGCGAGCCCGCATTCAGGTATCAGCGGTCGCTGACGACGTCGGTTTCGGCGAGAGGCACAACCGCGCTGCGACTAAAGCGGACCTGGCTGTCGCCAACGGTGCCGCTGACTCGCTTGTCCGAGACGCGCAGGCTGAAGCGCTTGCCCGAACGGGTTTCGGTGCCGTCGATGATCTTGTCGTCGCCCACCATCTTGACGGTGTAGACATACCGATCGCCGGCATGTTCAAAGGTGACCTGCTCCGGTTCGGCGGCGTGGAGGGCGGCGGGCAGCGCCACGAGGGCGAGGGGGAGAGCGAGAAGGCTGTGCTTTTTCATGATGGTGGTCCCTGTTCTTTTGAATTGAACTGCCGTCATCATCCTCTGTTATTGTGCGATGCAACATGTCAAAGCCCAGCGAATCTGGCAAATGCAATTAGTGTCTTCGCAGTTGCAACATAGGAAACTACGCTGCGCATGGCCGCATCGCATCTGCAATCGCCTTGACCACGCGCAGACCAGCGGTCAAAGCTGCGCGGATGAGTGAAGCCAATCCCGTTCCCGCCGATCTGTCGTTCGAAGACGCCCTGAAGGAGCTGGAGGTCATCGTGCGCCAGCTGGAATCGGGCGATGTTCCGCTCGATGCCTCGATCAGCCTGTATGAACGCGGCGACCTGCTGCGCGGCCACTGCCAGAAGCGGCTCGACGCGGCGCAGGCGCGGATCGAGAAGATTCGCGTGGGCGCTGATGGCCAGGCTGCGGGCACGACGCCCTTCGATGCTGGCTGACGGTTTCACAATGCGCGCAGGCAAACAATCCGGCGACGAGACCGGGGCAGGGGAGCAGAACCAATGACCACCGCCATCAGCGATTCCGTGCTGACCGATGCGTTCCGCCAGAT
The DNA here is from genome assembly GCA_943370475.1 of Hydrogenophaga intermedia. Lineage (GTDB taxonomy): Bacteria > Pseudomonadota > Alphaproteobacteria > Sphingomonadales > Sphingomonadaceae > Blastomonas. The sequence goes on along the minus strand of CALRRI020000022.1, from coordinate 3,789 downwards.
TTCGCACGACGTCGATGCGTGTTTCGATGCCCTGCTGGCCGTGCCGGACGATCCGCGCGCGGTGCTGTATCAGGCGATGCGCCACGCGGCGATTGGCGGCGGGAAGCGCGTTCGTCCGCTGCTGCTCACGGCCACCGCTGCGATGTTCAATGTCGATCGGCCATTGGCGGTGCGGGTGGCCTGCGCGGTCGAGGCGATCCATGTCTATTCGCTGATCCATGATGATCTGCCGTGCATGGATGATGACGATGTGCGGCGCGGCAAGCCGACGGTGCACAAGGCGTTCAGCGATGCGGTTGCGGTGCTGGCGGGCGATTCGCTGCATGCATTGGCTTTCGAGATTCTGGCCGGCACCCAGTCGCACCCCGAACCGTTCATCCGTTCCGAACTGATCATGACCCTGGCCGAGGCCAGCGGTCCCAATGGCATGGCGGGCGGCCAGATGATGGACCTGGAGGCGGAAAAGTCGCGGTTTGACCTGCCCACCGTCACCAAGCTGCAGCGGCTGAAGACCGGTGCGCTGATCGCCGCCTCGGTCGAGATGGGCGCGATCCTGGGCAATGTGCCGATCGAGGGGCGCACCGCGCTGCGTGCTTATGCCCGCGATATCGGTCTTGCCTTCCAGATTGCCGACGACATCATGGACGAGGTTGGCGACGAGGCGCTGGCGGGCAAGGCGCTGCACAAGGATGCGGCGGCGGGCAAGGAGACATTTCTGTCGCTGCTGGGGCTCGATCGCGCGCGCGAACAGGCCTATTTCCTGGTCGATCAGGCGGTCGGACACCTCGCCAGCTACGGGCGCGAGGCCGATCTGCTGCGTGCGCTGGCACGCTATATCGTCGAGCGCGACAACTGACCGCAACAGCGGCGCGACAAAGGGGAAGAATACCATGCGGATAGGCGTTTATCCCGGCACGTTCGACCCCATCACCCTGGGGCACATGGACATCATCCGTCGCGGCGCGAAGCTGGTCGACCGGCTGATCATCGGCGTCACCACCAACATCGCCAAAAACCCGATGTTCTCGGACGACGAGCGGATGGAGATGGTGCGCCGCGAAGTCGCGCAGATCGATGACGCCAGCATCAGCGTGGTGGGCTTCAGCTCGCTGCTGATGGATTTCGCCGAGGCGCAGGGCGCGTCGGTGGTGATCCGCGGGATTCGCGGTGTTACCGATTTCGAATATGAATATCAGCTCACTGGAATGAACCGCCAGCTCAACCCGAGGATCGAGACCGTCTTTCTGATGGCGGACGTCTCGCTGCAACCGATTGCCTCGCGCCTGGTCAAGGAAATCGCGATCTATGGCGGGCAGATCCATCGTTTCGTCACCGATACGGTGCGGATCGATGTCGAAAAGCGGGTCCGCGAAATCGGCCTTAAGGGTGACTGAGCGCACAGCGCTTCACCCCCAAGTTCATTCATGACAGGCTCAGATGCTTTGGCTATAGCCGTGCCCGAAACGGGGCACGCCCAGCTGCGCCACCCCGGCTGAATGGAACAGGAATGCCCGGTTATATGCCCAATATCTTGAAATCGCTTGCTGCCCTGTCGTTCATCCCGATGCTGCTCGCCCCCATCGCTGCCCAGGCGCAGGACGCCACGCCGGCCGGCCAGTCCCAGCTTGAGGCTGACAGGGCAGCCGGCCTCGTCGCTCGCGAAGCCGAAAAGGAAGCGGCCAAGGTCCGCAAGCAGCAGGAACAGGAAGCCGAGAAGGCGGAGAAAGCTGCGCAAAAGGAAGAGGACAAGGTGGCCAAGGCTGCCGCCAAGGAAGCTCGCAAAGCCGAGAAAGCCCAAGCAGAGGCTTCTAAGGACAAGGACAAGGAAGCCCGCAAGGCCGCGCGCAATGCCGAAAAGGAAGCGCAGGATCAGCGCGACAATAACGCCGCCGATGCCTCGGTGCTCGCAGCGCCGCTGGTTCCGGCCCCCGACCAGGCCGATCCCGACAACATCCTGTATCTTGATGTGTCGACCGGTGGCCGCGTCGCGATCCAGCTCTATCCCGAAATCGCACCCAACCATGTCGAGCGGATCAAGACGCTCACGCGGCAGGGCTTTTACGATGGCATCATCTTCCACCGCGTGATCGAGGGCTTCATGGCGCAGACCGGTGACCCGACCGGCACCGGCACCGGCGGATCGGACCTTCCCGATGTCGTTGCCGAGTTCAACAAGTTCCCGCATCTGCGTGGCAGCCTGTCGATGGCACGCGCGCAGGATCCGAACAGCGCCAACAGCCAATTCTTCATCGTGTTCTATCCGCGGTTCTCGCTCGACAACAGCTATACCAACTTCGGTCGCGTGTTCTCGGGCATGCAATATGTCGATGCCATTCCGCGTGGCGAGCCGCCCACGGAGCCCGCCCGAATCCTGCAGGCCTCGCTGAAGTCGCAGAACAAGCCTGAACCGAATTTCGCTGCGGCGGCCAAGCCTGCCGAACGCGCGATCTCGGTGGATGATCTGAACGCGCCGATCCGGAACTGAACGGTCGGCCTGCGCGCCGCCACAATTCCCGCTTTCACCGGAAAACGCTTTGGTGTTAGGGGCGCGCCATGCGCGTAGACGATTTCGATTTCGACCTTCCCCCCGAACGCATAGCCTTGCGGCCCGTCCGCCCGCGCGACGCAGCCAAGATGCTGTGCGTGCGCAAAGACGGCCTGGCGGATGTCACGGTGCGCGACCTCTCCCGCCTGCTGCAGCCTGGCGATTGTCTGGTGTTCAACGACACGCGGGTCATCCCAGCGCAGCTTGAGGGCGTGAAGCTCGGCGGTCAGGCGCGCATCGGTGCGACGCTGCACAAGCGCATCGACCTGCGCCGCTGGCAGGCGTTTGTCCGCAACGCCAAAAGGCTGCGGGTGGGCGACGTCGTCGATTTCGGGGCCAGCGTGCTCGCCGATGTCGAGGCGCGCGGCGACGACGGATCGATCACTCTGGCGTTTCAGGGCGACGAGCCGGTCGAACTGCTGCTCGAGCGCGCAGGCACCATGCCGCTTCCGCCCTATATCGCCGCCAAGCGCGCGATCGACGAGGCTGACCGCGAGGATTACCAGACCCGCTTTGCGCAAAAGGATGGCGCGGTCGCAGCACCCACCGCATCGCTGCATTTCACCGACCGGATGATGGCCGAGCTGTCAGAGGCGGGGATCGAGCATGCCACGCTGACGCTGCACGTCGGCGCGGGCACCTTCCTGCCGGTCAAGGCCGACGACACCGCCGACCACCAGATGCACGCCGAATGGGGACGCATCGATCCCGAGACCGCCGCGCGGCTCAACGCGGTGCGCGCTCGCGGCAACCGGGTGATCGCGGTGGGCACCACTGTGCTGCGGCTGATCGAGAGCGCAGCCGACGCGGACAACATTATCCACCCGTTCAAGGGCGACACCGCGATCTTCATCACCCCGGGTTACCGCTTCAAGGGGATCGATGGCCTGATGACCAATTTCCACCTGCCGCGATCGACCCTGTTCATGCTGGTCTCGGCGCTGATGGGGCTGGATGTGATGAAAGCGGCTTACGCTTATGCCGTTGAAAATGAATACCGTTTCTACTCTTACGGGGACTCTTCGCTCCTGCTTCCGTAAAGGCCTTTCGGTAGGTGGCTGATGGGTGTCCACTGGGAGGGTGTTGGGTAGGGGATTGAACCGCACCGGGATTGTCGGAGGCTCCAACTCTTGAGTAGATGGAGCCGTTATGAGCAAAACAACGAACAAGTTTTCACCCGAGGTTCGCGCCCGTGCGGTGCGGATGATATTGGACCACCAGCTGGATTATCCGTCGCGTTGGTC
>CALRRI020000021.1:0-80593 GCA_943370475.1 Hydrogenophaga intermedia | reverse complement strand
TGGCTCTCCAACCGCGTCTTCACATCCTACGACAACATCGTCGACCACTGCTGCGAGGCCTGGAACAGGCTCATCGATCAGCCATGGCACATCATGACCATCGGACGCCGCAAATGGGCGCGTGGGTCATGATCAATGCAGGTTGGTATAACACATGGGCGAGCCGAGGATGCTAACCGTTGAGGTTAGTCGTCAGCCATCAGATAGGCCAGGATGGCGGCACGCTCTTCGGTATCCTTGAGCCCGAAAAAGCCCATCTGGTTGCCAGGCACCACCGCTTCGGGATCGGTCAGGAAGCGGTCGAGCAACGCGGCGGTCCACCGGCGGTTGCGCGCGGCGAAGTCCTTGAAACTTTTTGAATAGTCGAAGTCCGGATCGGCGGCGATGGCGCGTTGATCGAGCGCATGCAGATTGGGCCCGCTCAGCCCCCTGTCACCCTTGTCGACCGAATGGCAGCTATAGCAGCGCTGGAAGGCGCGTTCACCAGGCAGGTTCGCCTGTTGCGAGAAGGCTGGCGCAGACAACACCAGCGCGATCAAGCAAAGCCAGCGGCTCATCGCGCGTCCGTGCGGATCACCATCAGCCGCTCGGTGCCCGATTCGGGCAGGAAGACCTCGCCCTTGCGACCCAGGATCTGGCGTACATTGGCGCCCTCACCGCTGCCGGGATAGCGCGCGGTGAACTTTTCGCTGCGCGGGTCGAAAACGCGGGTGGAATTGTCGCCGAAATCGCTGACCCACACCTTGTCGCGCTCGTCGACATACACGGCATAGGCCTTGGGCGCGTCGCCGGGCAGCTTCCAGGTTTTCCAGCTCCTGTTCGACGGGCGGTAGCGATACAGCTCACCGCTGTTCCAGCCGGTGATCCACAGATCGCCCTTGCTGTCCGCCCAGACCCGGCGCAGCCCGGCATCCGGGGTTGGCGGCTCGATCACGCTGATCTGGCCGGTGGCATTATCGATCCGCGCGAGATGACTGCCGGCGAGCGAAACGTACCACACATTGCCATCGGGCGCGGTGGCGATGCCATAGGGACCGCGCCCCTTGGGATCCTTCCACACATCCAGCTTGCCGGTGGCGGCGTCGATACGGCCATAGATGCCGTTCTGACCAGTGAACCAATGCACGCCCTTGGCATCGAACGCGCCGGTGTTGAGGTTGGTATAGCCGGTGTCCGCAGGGAGCGTCCACCGGTCGATCCTGCCGCTGGCGGGGTCGTAGCGGACGATCGCGTTCTGTCCGCCGTCGGTGATCCACGCCATGCCGTCGGGTCCCTGGATGACGCCATGCGGGGCGGATTCGGCGCCCAGCGGGACCTGCACGACCTGGCCCGAAACCGGATCGAGAATGCCGAGCGCTCCCTGGCGCTGCGCGGTATACCAGATCTTGCCATCGGGCGCGGGCGCGACATCGTGCGGGCGCGATCCCTTGGGCAGTTCGAACAGCTGGATGTTGCGGCCGATTTCAGCGGAAGCGGCAATCTGCGCACGCTCTTTCGCCCAAGCGGCAGGGCTAGCGGCCAACGAGAGGCCGATCGCGGCCAGGAACAGGCTTTTCATGCAAAAATCCTCCCAATCGTTACCGCGATCCTATCAGGAACCCGGCAGCGATTGGGAGGAAATGTAGCAGCAGAAGCTCAGTTGAACAGCGTAGTGATACCGACGCTGGGATCGACAAAGCCGTCATAGATCATCTTGCCCGCGACATAGAGGATCACGGCGAGGCCGATATAGGCGATCCAGCGATAACGTTCGATATACTTGGCGATGAAGTTCGCCGCGATCCCCATCAGCGCGACCGACAGGATCAGGCCGACGATCAGGATGCCGGGATGCTCGCGCGCAGCGCCAGCCACGGCGAGCACGTTGTCGAGGCTCATGCTGACATCGGCGACGGCTACGGCCCAGGCAGCCGCGGCAAAGCTCTTCGCGGGTTTTACACCGCTATGCTCGTCGCCCTCGATCTCCGGCGAACCGCCGGAGGCACCGGCTGGCTGGAGTTCGCGGTACATTTTCCACGAAACCCAAAGCAGCAGCAGGCCACCTGCGAAGATCAGGCCGACGACCTGCATCAGCTGGGTGACCACCAGTGCGAACCCAATGCGCAGCACCAATGCGGCGATGATGCCGATCATGATCACCTTGCGGCGTTGATCGGCTGGCAGACCGGCGGCCAGCGCGCCGACGACAATGGCATTGTCGCCCGCGAGCAGTACGTCGATCATCAGCACCTGGCCAAAGGCGGCCAGCGCGGCGGGAGAGCCGATATTCGAGAAATCGGCGATGATATGATTCCACAGTTCCATCATGATGAGGTGTCGCAGCCCTTCAGGATTACTGGTTCATCGAATCGAAGAAGTCTTCGTTGGTCTTCGAATCCTTCATCTTGTCGAGCAGGAACTCCATCGCATCGATGGTGCCCATCTGCATGAGGATGCGGCGCAGCACCCACATCTTGGACAGGATATCCTTCTCCACCAGCAGTTCCTCCTTGCGGGTGCCGGACTTTCCGACATCCAATGCGGGGAAGATACGCTTGTCGGCGACCTTGCGATCCAGAACGATTTCGCTGTTGCCTGTGCCCTTGAACTCTTCGAAGATTACTTCGTCCATGCGACTGCCGGTATCGATCAGTGCGGTGGCGATGATCGAGAGCGAACCGCCCTCCTCGATGTTGCGCGCAGCACCGAAGAAGCGTTTGGGACGCTGCAGCGCATTGGCATCAACACCGCCGGTCAGCACCTTGCCCGACGACGGGACAACGGTGTTGTAGGCGCGGCCCAGACGCGTGATCGAATCGAGCAGGATGACGACATCCTTCTTGTGCTCGACCAGACGCTTGGCCTTCTCGATCACCATTTCTGCGACCTGGACGTGGCGCTGCGCAGGCTCGTCAAAGGTCGAGGAAATCACCTCGCCCTTCACGCTGCGCTGCATGTCGGTGACTTCTTCCGGGCGTTCGTCGATCAGCAGAACGATCAGGAAAACCTCGGGATGGTTGTCGGTGATCGCCTTGGCGATGTTCTGTAGCAGCACGGTCTTGCCGACGCGCGGCGGCGCAACGATCAGCGCGCGCTGGCCCTTGCCCTGGGGCGAGACGATGTCGATGACGCGCGCCGACTTGTCCTTGACGGTCGGGTCGAGCGTATCGAGCCGCAGCTTCTCGTCAGGATAGAGCGGGGTCAGGTTGTCGAAATTGACGCGGTGACGCACGACATCGGGGTCGTCGAAATTGACCGCGGTCAGCTTGGTCAGCGCGAAATAGCGCTCGCCATCGCGCGGTGCGCGGATCTCGCCTTCGACCGTGTCACCGGTGCGCAGGCCGAAGCGGCGCACCTGGTTGGGGGAGACGTAGATGTCATCGGGCCCGGCGAGATAGTTCGCCTCGGGGCTGCGCAGAAAGCCGAAACCATCGGACAGCACCTCGATGGTGCCCAGACCCATGATCTGCTCGCCGTCTTCGGCGAGTTCCTTGAGGATCGCGAACATCAGGTCCTGACGGCGGAGCGTCGATGCGCTCTCGACGCCCAGCTCTTCTGCCATGGTGACGAGTTCGGCGGGGGTTTTCTGCTTGAGTTCTTTAAGGTGCATGAGGTGCAGGAATCCGTGATGTGGGTGCCGCAAAAATTGGAGAGCGGCAGGTATGGGAAAATGTTCGAAAGCGCCCGACCGGTGATCCGGTCAATAAGAAATGGGTCGTCGAAAGGTCCCGGACGGGACGCATGCGAGATAAGCCCCGGCTTGGGCAAAGTCAATCCGCGCTGCGATGGGGCGAATGGCGGTGTGCGCTTGACCGCCTGCCAACCTCGTCCGCTCAGCCTGAGCCTGTCGAAGGCCCCGCGCCCAAGTCAGCGTTTTCCCGGGTCCTTCGACGACGCGGGCTACGCCCGCTGCTCAGGATGAGCGGAGGTTGTAACAGTTATCGGATCTAGAACGGCTTGACGATCACCAGGATGACGATGACCGCCGCGGCAATGCCGGGGACCTCGTTGATCAGCCGCAGCTGCTTGCCGGTCAGCTTGCGCTCGCCCTTGGCGAGCTTGCGCGAATAGCCGATCATCCAGCCATGATAGCCGCTGAGCAGAAGCACGAACAGCAATTTGGCGTGCATCCAGCCCGAAGTCCACCAGCCGCCCTGCGTCGCCAGTATCAGTCCCAGGACCCACACGATGATCATCGATGGGTTGAGAATAATATTCTTGAGCTTGGATTCACGGTCGATCCAGCGGGTCGCCTCTTCCGATCCATGCTCGGCCTCCTGATGATAGACCAGGAAGCGCGGCATCATGAACAGGCCCGCCATCCAGAAGATGACGAAGATGAGGTGCGCCGCTTTGAGCCAGAGATAGAGCATTGAGAAAACGTAATCCGTCGTCAGGAGGAGCTCGTTCATGGTGCCATGCCGTGTGTGCGGGCAGCCTGAGCCGCCCGCTGGTGTGGCAGCGCGATTATGCGCCCTGCTTCACCAGTGTAAGCAGTGCGTGAACATGTTCAATGGGCGTCTGCTGCAATATGCCATGGCCCAGGTTGAAAATGTGCGGCCGTCCCTCGAAGGTGCGGATGATGTGCCTGACCGCGCTTTCCATCTGCTCGCCGCCGGCCAGCAAGGCCAGCGGGTCGAGATTGCCCTGCACCGGCAGATGCGCCGGGATGTTGGCTGCGGCCCAGACCGGATCGATCGTCTCGTCGAGCCCGAGAGCGTCCACGCCGGTTTCGCGGGCATAGGCGGCAAGCTTTTCGCCCGCACCCTTGGGGAAGCCGATCACCGGAATACCGGGGCGCGCCTCGTGGATGGCCGCAGCGATCCGGGCATTGGGGGCGATCACCCAGCGTTCGAACTGCGCAGGGGAGAGCGATCCCGACCAGCTGTCGAAGATCTGCACCGCATCGACACCGGCATCGATCTGACCGATCAGATAACCAATGGTGACATCGACGATCGCATCGATCAGCGCCTGGAAGCCTGCGGGATCGCGATAGGCATATTCGCGGGTGGCGTGCTGGTCCTTGCTGCCCTCGCCGTTGACCATATAGGTCGCGACCGTCCAGGCAGACCCTGCAAAGCCCAGAAACGCCTTCTCAGGCGCAAGATCGGCTTTTACCAGCCGCACTGTCTCGTAGATCGCATTCAGCCGCTCAGGAACCGGTACAAGGCTTTCCAGCGCATGATCGATGAGCTTGGGCGAAAGATGCGGTCCCTCGCCCACCAGGAACTGCAGATTCTGGCCCATCGCATAGGGCACGATCAGAATGTCGGAAAACAGGATCGCGGCATCCATCTCGAACCGCCGCAGCGGCTGCAGCGTGATCTCGGCAGCGGCGGGGCTGTCATAGACCAGTTCCAGAAAGCCGCCCTTTTCTGCCCTGAGCGCGCGATACTCGGGCAGATAGCGTCCGGCTTGTCGCATCATCCACATCGGCGGCACATCGGCCACCTTGCCTGCCAGGCAGTCGAGCAATGGTGCGTTGCGCGTCGTCATCTCAGCTGTGTCCCCACCCATCTTTATTCTTATATCCTTTATATAAGGAGTCTGTTGAAGAAGGCCGCTTGATAACCGGCATGACCCACTCTTGCCTTATGTATCGACAGATTGACAGTCGGCAAGTGAGCCTGTTGCGGTGAGTCGGCAAAATTATCCCGCCTTTCAACAGCCTGTGGGTAACCTTGTCCCGTGTGGACAAATGTCGGGACGAGAGTCCGGCCAGGGGGGAGCAAATCCGTCCCCGGTTTTGCCCACAACATCATGCCTTGATTTATCCCCGCTCTGCCCACAGACCATGCGCATGAGCCGCTTTCACCTCCATCTGCTGTCGGATTCCACCGGCGAAACGCTGGAGAACATCGCCAAGGCGGCGCTGGCGCAGTTCGACGCGGTCGAGATCATAAAACACTTCTGGCCGATGGTCCGGTCCGAAACGCATCTCGACCGGATTCTGGACGAGGTCGCCGCCAATCCTGGGCTGGTGCTGTTCACTTTGGTCAACCCCGATATCCGCGCCAAGCTGGAACGCCGCTGCCGGGTGCTGGGGCTGCCGATGGTGCCCGCGCTCGATGCCGTGACCGATGCCCTGTCCAACCTGCTCGGCCAGGCGGCCAAGGCGCGTCCGGGCCGCCAGCATGTGCTCGATGCCGCGTATTTCGCGCGGGTCGAGGCGATCCAGTTCACCATCGCGCATGACGACGGGCAGAACTGGGAAAACTGGGAAACCGCCGAGATCGTTCTCGCCGGAGTCTCGCGCTCGTCGAAGACGCCGACCTCGATCTATCTGGCCAACCGGGGATACCGGACGGCGAACATTCCGATCGTGGTCGAATCCCCGCCACCCTCTGCGCTGTTCACGCTGAAGCATCCTTTGGTGGTCGGACTGACGACCAATCCCGAACGGTTGATTGCGGTGCGCCGCAACCGCCTGTTGTCCTTGAACCAGGCCCCGGAAACCGACTATGTCAACGACGAGAAGGTGAAGGCCGAGCTGGCCTTTGCGCGGCGCATGTTTGCGGATAATGGTTGGCCGGTCATCGATGTGACCCGCAGGTCGATCGAGGAAACGGCGGCGGCGATCATCAACCTGTTCAACGAGCGCGAAGCCGCGCGCGAGAGCAGGGCAAGGTCAGGGCTGCAACCCAGCCTGACCACCGACGAAGCATAAGGACGAAATGAAATGCTGATACTCGCATCGCAAAGCGCCTCGCGCCGGGCCATGCTCGATGCCGCCGATGTCCCCTTTTCGGTGGTGGCGGCGCATATCGATGAATCGGCGATCCGCGCTTCGCTTCACGCCGATGGCACATCCCCGCGCGATATCGCCGATGCACTGGCCGAAGCCAAGGCGATGCGCGTGGGCACCCGTCGTACCGAGGCGATGGTGCTGGGGTCCGACCAGATCCTGGAGACCGCATCGGGCGAGATGCTGAGCAAGCCGCAGACGCCCGAGGATGCGATCCGCCAGCTCGAAACGCTGTCGGGCAAGGCGCACAAACTGTGGAGCGCCGCGGTGATCGTCGAGGGCGGCCGTCCGATCTGGCGGCATGTCGACAAGGCGGTGATGCACGTGCGTCCGCTGGGTAGCGCCTTTGTGCGCAACTATGTGGAAAAGCACTGGGAAACCATTGGATACACGGTGGGTTGCTATGAGATCGAAGGCGCGGGAGCCCAGCTTTTCAGCCATATCGAAGGCAATCATTTCACAGTGCTGGGAATGCCGCTGCTGCCGCTGCTCGGCTTCCTGCGTGAACGCGAACTGATGCCCAGCTGAGCCGTCTTTCATGAGCACCCAGGCCCTGCCCTTCGCCGAAGTCATCGGCGATCCGATTGCGCACAGCAAATCCCCGCTGATCCACGGCTTCTGGCTGAAGGCTCTGGGGCTGGAGGCGGATTACCGCGCCACCCATGTGACCCCCGAAGCCCTGGGCGATTATATCGCGTCGCGCCGCGACGATCCGCTCTGGCGCGGCTGCAACGTCACCATCCCGCACAAGCTCGCGGTGATGGAGCATGTCGGCGATCCCGGAGACGTGCGCGGCTCGATCGGCGCAATGAACACCATTGCCCGCGATGCAGACGGCGCACTGTTCGGCACCAATACCGATGCGGGCGGCTTCTACGCGCCTTTGGGGCAGAGCGACTTCGCCGGAGCCGATGTCGCGGTGATCGGTGCGGGCGGCGCGGCTCGGGCGGTTCTGTTTGCCTTGTCGCGGATGGACGTCGTCAGCGTCACCATCCATGCGCGCAGCCCTTTGAAAGCCATGGGACTGCTCGCCGCGTTCGGGCTCAAGGGCCAGGTGCGCGGCATGGCCGATGCGCTGGGCGAGGTCGATCTGCTCGTCAACACTAGTCCCCTGGGCATGAAGGGGTTCGATCCGCTCGAGATCGATCTGTCGCCGCTGCCCGACAGCGCTTTGGTTTATGACATCGTCTACAATCCGCTTGAAACCGGATTGCTCAAGGCGGCGCGCGCACGCGGGCTGGAGACGGTCGACGGGCTGGAGATGCTGATCGGCCAGGCGGCGCTGGCGTTCGAGATCTTCTTCGACGCCGCCCCGCCGCGCGCGCGCGATGCGGAGCTGCGCGCGCTGCTGACCGCATGACCGCGCACGTCAAGCGGCTGCCCCCCCATCACCGTCACCGCCCGATGGTGCTGGGGCTCACCGGGTCGATCGGCATGGGCAAATCGGCGGTGGCCAAGATGCTGCGTGCCCAGGGCGTGCCGGTGTTCGATGCCGATGCCGAGGTGCACCTGTTGCAGGGGCCCGGTGGCGCGTTGCTGCCCAGAATCGAGGCCGCCTTCCCTGGCACCACCGGACCGCAGGGCGTGGACCGCGCGAAGCTGGGTGCGGCGGTGTTCGGCAATCCAGCCGCACTCAGGACGCTCGAACATATCGTCCATCCCACAGTGGGCCGGTCGCGCGCGGCGTTCGTTCGCGCCAACCGCGCCCGGCAGATCATCGTGTTCGATATCCCTCTGCTTTTTGAAAAGGGCGGCACGCAAAGCGTCGATGGCATCATCGTGGTGTCTGCTGCGGCGTGGCAGCAGCGCCAGCGGGTGATGGCACGCCCCGGAATGACCGCAGCGAGGCTGCGGCACATCCGCCACCTCCAGCTGGCAGACCATCACAAGCGCAGGCATGCCGATTGGGTGATCCCCACCGGCGGCACGTTGCTTGCCACGCGACAGGCGGTGCGAAAGCTGCTGGGGAATTTGCGCTCGTCTCTTGCGCGATGATCAAATCGGTCCAATACTAGTTGGAATGAGAGAGATCATTTTCGATACCGAGACCACCGGCCTGTCGCCCGACGAAGGACACAGGATGGTGGAAATCGGCTGTATCGAGATGGTTGGCCGGATGGCCACGGGGCGCACCTTCCACGCCTTTTTCAACCCCGAAATGCCGATGCCGCCCGAAGCCGAGCGCGTGCACGGCCACAGCGACGCCTTTCTGGCCGACAAGCCGCTGTTTGCCGCCGGGGTGGATGACCTGCTCGAGTTTCTCGGTGATGCGGTGCTGGTCGCGCACAATGCCGGTTTCGACATGCGCTTCCTCAATGCCGAACTGGCGCGGGTGGAGCGGACGGCGATCCCGATGAGCCGCGTGGTCGATACCGTCGCGATGGCCCGCTCGCGCTTTCCCGGTTCGCCTGCCAGCCTTGATGCCTTGTGCAAGCGCTTCGGTGTCGACCGCAGCCACCGCGTGCTGCACGGCGCGCTGCTCGATGCCGAATTGCTGGCGCAGGTCTATATCGAGCTCACCGGCGGGCGGCAGATCGGCCTTGGTCTTGCCGATGATTCAGCAGGCGATGGTGCGCAGGTGTCGGCAAGGCCCCGGCTCATCCCGCTCGAGCAGCGTCCGCGCCGGCTCCCGCGGCCCTTCGGCGCAAGCGAGGCAGAACTGGCCGCACACCGCGAATTTCTGGGCAAGATCAAGCAGCCACTGTGGCTGTCCAAGCGTTGATACCATCCACCCCTGCCCACCCCTTCAACGAAAGGAGGTTCATTCACCAACGCTCAACCACCCTCTGCGCATGATCGCCAGTGGGCTTTCTACCCGGCCTGTCGCGCCCAACGAGCGACCGGCCCAAAAGCATCTTCGCCCTGACCGTTCGCGGTCATTGCATCAGAAGATGACACGTCAAAAATATGAGCGTTTTCGCTCAGGGTGAAAACGCTCCAGTCATGGAGAACATCATGGACATTCGTATTTCAGGTCATCAGGTCGACACCGGCGAAGCACTCAAGGTGCATGTTGCGGACCGGCTCAATGCGATTGTCGAAAAGTATTTTTCCAAGGCCATATCCACCCATGTGACCTTCGGGCGAGGGCCGCACGACCAGTTCCAGTGCGATATCGTCACCCATGTGATGCAGGGTCTGATCCTCAAGGGCCACGGCCTGGCGCCCGACGCGCATGTGTCGTTCGATGGCGCTGCCGAGAAGATCGACAAGCAGCTTCGCCGCTACATGGGCCGGCTGAAGGGCCGCCACGAACAGGTTCAGCACGCAGCGCGGGAGGAAGAGGCCGCTTATACGGTGTTCGATAGCGGCAGCGAAGAAGAGGTTGTCGGCGATGCGCCGGTGGTCATTGCCGAAACGCGGGTCGATGTCCCCGAAGCGACCGTGTCCGACGCCGTGATGATGCTCGATCTGCGCAACACCAATGCCCTGTTCTTCAAGAATACCGGGACCGGACGGCACAATATGGTCTATCGCCGCCAGGACGGCTCGATCGGCTGGGTCGAACCCCACGCCTGATTCCCGATAAAATCTGCGGCGCTGTGCGCCAGAGCATCGCACGGCTTGGTTTTTTGCGCGATCTGGTGCATGGGCGCCGCAGCAACACGTCGGCGGGAGCAGGCCTGGCCTCTTCCGGCAGGACCGGCGATCATTGGATGACCATTCGAGCGTGCCGGTTCCGCAACGATCGGGGGCGGCACGACAGAATCGAGAATTTTGACAATCATGGCGTGGTTCGAACTCGACAAGCAGGCGGTGCTGACCTCGGCGCGCGTCGCTGACAAGCACCAGGCGCTGGAGCTGGCCGCCGAACAGTTCGGCCATTGCTACGGGCTGGATGCCGATCAGGTGCTCGCCTGCCTGCTCGAACGCGAGCAGCTGGGTTCCACCGGCTTTGGCCGCCGCGTCGCAATTCCGCATGGCAAGCTCGAAGGGCTCGATCATTCGGTGGCGGTGCTGCTGCGGCTCGGCAAGCCGATCGAGTTCGGTTCGATCGACAATCTGCCGGTCGATCTGGTGATCGCGCTGCTGTCGCCGCTGGCGACCGGCGCGATGCACCTGCAGGCGCTGGCGCACATCTCGCGTCTGACCCGCGATGAAAAGACGCTGGCCAAGATCAAGGGCACCGATGACCCCGATGCCATCTATGCGCTGGTGACCGCCGAGCTGGATCGTGACGCTGCCTGATCCTGCGCCTGCGCCCGACGCCGCAGCCGGGACCGGCGAAGGCGCGCATTTCCGTGCGTTGGAACGGCTTTATGCCGCCGCTGCCATCAACCGGCTGTTTCCATCGCGGCTGACGATCACCGGCGCGGGCCGCGCCCGGATCGATTTCGATGTGACTCAGGAGCATTTCCACGCGGCGGGCGCAGCGCACGGTACGCTCTATTTCAAGATGCTCGACGATGCGGCGTTCTACGCCTGCAATGCGCTGGTCACCGACCGCTTCCTGCTCACCACGGCCTTCAACCTGCACTTCACCGCGCCGGTGCGCGCCGGGCCGGTCTATGCCGAGGGCCATTGGGTCAGCGGCAAAAGGCGCGTGTTCGTCGGCGAGTCGCGGCTTGTCGACAGCCATGGTGAAGAGATCGCGCGCGGCACCGGCACCTTCATGCGATCGCATATCGGGCTTTCCGGCCTGGCTGGCTATTCCGGCCCCGTTGCGGACAGCCCGGGATGATCGAACCCCGGCTGGCAGCGCATATGCGGATTGGTGCGCTGCAACGGCTGACAGCGGCAGCGGGCGGGTTCGCCACGGTGCTGGCCAAGGGCGACCCGGTTTCGGGCGTCATCCTGATTGCGCGCACGGTGCGTGGGCATGACAATGCGCTGCTCGAAGGCATGATCGCCTTTGATGGCAGCACCGACTGGCAGGAAATCTGGGCCGACGACGAAGCCACCATCGCGCGCAAGGGGAATCAGGCCGAGTATATCGCCCGAAGACGCGGTCGCGACGGCGATTTGTGGGTAATTGAACTGGATGTCGCCAGCCGCGCACAGTTCGACGCGATAATCGGTGAGGCGAGTTGACTCGCACAGCCACCTGCTAGAGGGGCCCGTTCACCGATAAACGCGCAGGCGGCCTCACAGGTTCCACGGCTTTTTCCAAAAGGCGACGAACCGAGGGCAAGCACGCAGACGGGGGGTGACTCGCCGGAACCGGTCGGCAGATCCATGATCTGCCCGATTCGTGTCCCGGTCATGGTGATCCACCGCACAGTCAAAGAATTTGATGAGTACGATCCTCAAGGCCGCCAGCATGGCTGCCGTAGCACTTTATTCGATTGCTACACTGACCTTCACCGACGCCTCAGCCGCCTTTGCATCGCCGCTGACCGCCGAGACGATCCAGCCGGTTCCCGCCCAGACCCGCGAAGATGCTTTTTCCAGCGCGCCCGAGGCCGCTGTCGAAACCTCCGCTCAGGCCGAACCCGCCCCCCTTCAGATCGACACCCAGACCGCGCAGCCGCCGCTCAAGGCCGACAGCCTGGCGCAGCTTGTGTCGATGCACGATGTTCCTGCCGATCTGGACGAAGAGACCCGGTGCCTTGCCGGCGCGGTCTATTTCGAATCCAAGGGCGAAACGCTCAATGGCCAGCTCGCGGTCGCCAAGGTCGTGATCGCCCGCCGCGATTCGGGTCGCTTTGCCGGCAGCCTGTGCGGCGTGGTCTACCAGCCCAGCCAGTTCTCGTTTGTTCGTGGCGGACGCATGCCCGTCATTCCCGCGACCAGCCAGGATTGGAAAGAGGCTGTCGCCATCGCCCAGATCGCGATCAAGGATGCATGGGAAAGCCCCGTCGAAGGCGCCCTGTTCTTCCATGCGCGGCACGTATCGCCTGGCTGGCGCATGCAGCGCCTCGCTGCGGTCGACAATCACGTTTTCTATCGCTGATCCATTCGCTCCGGTCTTCGCACCGGGGACGGACGGACAGGCCACAGGATAGTCCTTTGGGTCGCAAAGGACTGAGGCGGGCGCACCTGGTGCGTCCGCCTCGACCTTTTTGCGTGCAAGGCGCGCTTGCCCCTCTACCCTTGCGCGGTCCGCAAGCTGCATCGGAGCCAGCCATGACGATTCGCAAGGCCAGCTGTTCGTGCGGCCAGGTCAGCCTGGAATGCCGCGGTAATCCGGTTCGGGTCTCGATCTGCCATTGTCTCGATTGCCAGCGGCGCAGCGGCAGCGCCTTTGCCTATCAGGCACGCTGGGCGGAAGAGGATGTCGTCCTCACCGGCAACGTTTCCACATGGACCAAGCACAACCATACCGGATCGGCGGCGTGCTTCAGCTTCTGCCCGCGCTGTGGCGTGACCGTGTTCTACAGGCTCGATTCGATGGCCGGGCTGGTCACTGTCCCTGTCGGGACATTCGCCGAACCGCTGTTTCCTGTACCCGAATATTCGGTCTTCGAATCGCGCATGCATCGGTTCCTCAGCGTCGCCGCTGATGGAATGGAGCACTACCCTTGACAGAAAAGGACCGGCAGCTTGGGGGCTGCCGGTCCAGTCGGGTTCTACCAAGGGTTGGTAAACGGGTGAAATCAGCTGCCGACGGCGATGCGCTCGCCGGGCTGGAAGCGTTCGCCGGCTTCGGCGCGAGCGATCAGCGTCACCATGGCGCGCTGGCCGCTGGCCATGGTCTGGGTAACGCAGTTGCGGTGATCGATCTGCTCGCGCAGCGGGCCGCGCGGTGAACCGCCGCAGACCTTGGTCGAGGCAGCGCGCAGCCGCGTTGTCAGGGTCTTTGCACCTTCGGGCGAGGTCAGGTCCAGGTCGACAAAGGGAACCTCGACGCTGCGGACGACGCGGCCGCCGGCGGCCTGTTCGGTGTGGACCGGATTGGCCTGGACGGCAGCGGAAAAGAGAATGGCCGAGGCAGCAGCGGCGGCCAGAGTGCGGGAAGCAATGGGGGCAAGGGCACGGGCGAACATGGGGTGGGGTCCTTTCGATGGGGCAAGCAAACTGAAACTTTGACCGGTCCTGCTGGCAAGGGTCCCGTCAGGACCGGTCTTGTTGTTGTTTGCCGCCGATGCCCCGGCCTGGGGAGCTAAGGAGCATCGGCGACATCATCTGGATAGGCCGCCCACCGCCCGTCGTCGCGCCGTGCTCGACAAGGGCGCTTGCCACGTCGCTCAACGACTACAGCTGTCGACGAACGACCAAGCTCCATCGACGAGTGTTACATGTGCAAAGAAACTGTCACAGAATCGGCAAGTTCGCTAACGCATGCCGTTACGGAAAGTGCGGCGTTGCATGTCTTGCCTGCAAGACCGCGCAGACCCCGACCTACGGGCGGGGCGCATGGCGATGACAGGGTTCCACGTGGAACGGGTTCAGATCAGTCCGGCAAGCGGGCTGGACGGGTCGGCATATTTGCGCGTGCCCATGCGCCCGGCAAGATAGGCCTCGCGACCCGCTTCCACCGCCAGCCGCATCGCGCGCGCCATGCGGATCGGGTCCTTGGCTTCAGCAATCGCGGTGTTCATCAGCACGCCGTCGCAGCCCAGCTCCATCGCGATCGCGGCATCCGAGGCCGTGCCGACACCCGCATCGACCAGCACCGGCACCTTGGCGTTCTCGACGATCAGCCGGATGGTGACGCGGTTCTGGATTCCCAGGCCCGATCCGATCGGTGCGCCCAAGGGCATGATCGCGACCGCCCCTGCATCTTCCAGCCGCTTCGCGCCGATCGGGTCATCGACGCAATAGACCATCGGCTTGAAGCCTTCCTTGGCCAGGATCTCGGTCGCGCGCAGCGTCTCGTGCATGTCGGGATACAAGGTCTTGGCCTCGCCCAGCACCTCGAGCTTGACCAGATCCCAGCCGCCCGCCTCGCGCGCCAGCCGCAGGGTGCGGATCGCGTCCTCGCCGGTGAAGCATCCCGCAGTGTTGGGCAGATAGGTGATCCTCTTCGGGTCGATGAAATCGGTCAGCATCGGCGCATTGGGGTCGGAGACATTGACCCGGCGCACCGCGACGGTGACGATCTCGGCGCCCGAGGCTTCCACCGCAGCGGCATTCTGCGCGAAATCCTTGTACTTGCCGGTCCCGACGATCAGCCGCGAGCGGAAGGTGTGACCCGCCACGGTCCAGCTGTCATCGGACGGGGCATGGTCGCCGCCGCCGACGAAATGGACGATCTCCAGCCGGTCGCCTTCGTGGACGAGGACATCGGCCAGCGTCGAGCGCGGCACGATCTCCAGATTGCGCTCCACCGCCACCTTGGCGGGATTGAGGCCCAGGGTCTCGACCAGCGCGGCGATGCTCTGCCCTGCAGGCACGCGGCGCGGCTCGCCATTGATATGGACGGTGATCTGGGCGGAGGTGTGGGGAGCGGTGCTGTTCATAGGCCGCGACTCTTGGCGCGGATCGCGGGGCAAGGGCAAGCCCCAAAGTTGCAATTGCGCTTCGGTTTAACGCTGCCGGGCGGCGCGATAGTTGAGCAGATGCGCGATGCTGAGCGCGGCCACGCCAGCGAGCGTCAGCGCATATTCATAGGGTCCGCCATGCGGCACCGTCATCGCGGCGAGCATCGAACCGATGCCGACAACGCCGATCGCCAGCGGCAACCGCGCACCGTGCAGGCGGACGCCATGGCCCAGTGCCAGCGCCGCCATGATCGCAGCGAGCACGAAGCCGACTTCATGCACCCAGGGAGAAAGGAAAAGCCCGCTCAGCGAGGCGAATCCGGCAACCAGCCAGATCCCTGCGGCGCAGTGCACCATGCACAGCGCCGACAGCGCAATCGCGGCCGAATCGAGCTGGCCGGACCTGGTGATACGAGACAACATGCCGGGGATATAGGTGATATAATATCATTGCGCAATCCGTGATCACCACGGGCGCCAGAAACATCGTTCGCCGCGCTGCAAAAAACCCCTTGCAAGCCGGGGTGCGCGATCCGAAATGCAGCAGGTCATGACCAGCCTTTCGCAAGCCCATCCCTCCACCCTGCCCTCGCAGCGCCGCACCGCGCCCGATGCCATTGCCCTGTGGCTTTTCGGGGTGGCGTTGCTGGTGTTCTGCATGGTGGTGGTTGGCGGGATCACCCGGCTGACCGAATCGGGCCTGTCGATCACCGAATGGAATGTCGTCACCGGCACGCTGCCGCCGCTCAGCGAAGCGGCCTGGGTGGCCGAGTTCGGGAAGTACAAGCTGATCCCGGAATATACCGAGGTCAACGTCGGCATGTCGCTGGCCGAGTTCAAGAACATCTATTTCTGGGAATATGTCCACCGGCTGCTGGGCCGGCTGGTCGGCGTCGCGTTCGCCTTGCCTTTCGCCTGGTTCGCGATCCGGCGTGCCATTCCCAAGGGCTATGGCTGGCGGCTGACCGCCCTGTTCGCGCTGGGCGGGCTGCAGGGCGCGATCGGCTGGTGGATGGTCGCATCGGGCCTGTCCGAGCGCACCGACGTCAGCCATTTCCGCCTCGCAGTGCATCTGCTCAACGCGCTCTTCATCATCGCAGGCCTGGTATGGACCGCGCTCGACCTCAAGGCCTTGGCGCGCGATCCCGGCGCCCGCCCCGCGAAGATGACCGGGCTGGCGTTCGCGACCATCCTGATCCTGTTCGTGCAGTTGCTGCTGGGCGCATGGGTCGCCGGGCTCAATGCGGGCTATGCCGCCAACAGCTGGCCGCTGATGAACGGGTCATTCTTCCCGGTCGATGTCGACTGGTCGCAGGGCTTCATCCACGCGCTGACCTATGATCCCTTCCTGCTGCATTTCCTGCACCGCTGGTGGGCGTTTGCGGCGGTTGCAGCGCTGGTGGTGATGGCGCGCGCGGTGCGCGGCGTCGACCGGCGCGCGTCGCTCGCGATCCACACTGCGTTCGGCGTGCAGGTGCTGCTGGGGATCGCCACGGTGATGACGAGCGTCGATCTCAACCTGGCGGTGCTGCACCAGGCGGTGGGCGCAATTCTTGTCGTCACGGTCGCGTGGGGTGCGCATCGGCTGGGTCAGGGCCGCACGGTGGACATTCGCGCCGCATGATCGGCGCTTCCGTCAGCGAGACCAGCGACATCCGGCTGGTCTACTGCCCGTTTTCCGACGAGGAAGAAGCCCGCACGATCGCCCGCACGATCGTGCGCGAACAGCTTGCCGCCTGCGCCAATGTTCTCTCCCCCTCGCTCTCGATCTACCATTGGGAAGGAGAGCTCGCCGAGCAGACCGAGGTGCCGGTCCTGTTCAAGACCGCGCTGCCCCAGTGCAAGGCGCTGGTCGCGCGGATCGTGCACCTGCACAGCTATGACGAGCCTGCGGTGCTGGTGCTGCCGGTCGAATATTGCCCGCCCAGCTTCCGCTCGTGGGTGCTCGGTCAGACTCTGGCTATCGACTGATGGTCTGGGCAGCGGCCCTGCTGCTCGCCACCCCCGGCGTCGCTACCGCCCCCTGCCCCGCCCCCACCATTGCCTTTGCGCCGCCGCTGGACAGGCCGATGGTCCTGCATCGCCGGATCGAGCGCGCGCTGGCCGATGGTCTGTTCGTCCATGAAGCCAGCTACCGGCTGATCTTTGCTCAGGCCGGGCGCGGATATCGGATGCAGTGGCAGCAGACGCACGAACGCTCCGAAGGCCCGCCCGAGCTGCTTCGGCTGCTCGACCTGCAGGAACGCAGCGTGTCGGGCGATACGTTCGATGTCACGCTCGATGCCCAGGGTCCGGTGCTCGGAATCAGCGAATCGTCCGAATCTGCCGGGCGGCTGGCAGCGGCGATCGATCGGCTGCGCGCCGACCCGGCGTTGGCGGCGCGCCCCGCCGCGCAGCGCGCGCAGATCAGCGCGCTGCTCGACCGGCTCGCCACGCTGCCGCCGGCAGAGCGGATAGAGCTCCAGCGCGCCCGGCTGGAACGACCGGTGATGCTGGCCGGGCGGTCCTGCAGCGACGGGCAGGTGGAGGCGGCCGGGGGCACGTTCTATCGCGTCCTGCGCGAATCGGGCGATGAACTGCACCTTTCGGCCGCGCACGAATCGGCGCGCGAGGGCGGCTCCAGCCTGGCGGTGACCGATGCGATCACGCTGTCGCGCAGCACCGGGCTGGTCACGCTATTCGATCGCCACACCGTCACCAGCGTGGCAGGGACCACCCGCCATGCGCGCGAATCGTTCCGTCTGGAGAGTGCACCGGAGACGCCCTAAACCCGGTGGTATCATGATACCTCTTGCAAATCGCCCCAATTTGCTTGACTAAATGACCCTCCATCGTCATTAGCCGCGCTTCGTTCAGGCCGTCCCTTGGCTGGCCTGTCGTATCAAGAAACGCTGTCAGCCGATCGCAGGCCAGCCCTCATCAGGGTCCGGTGCTGAAACGGGTGACGTTTTGGAAGGTTGAAGGCCATGAAGGCTTTGCTCAAGACCACCAAGTCGATCAAGCCGGCTGAAGTGGAAAAGAAGTGGCATATTATCGATGCCGACGGACTGGTGGTTGGCCGCGTTGCGGTGATCATCGCCAACATCCTGCGTGGCAAGCACAAGCCCAGCTACACCCCCCATGTCGATTGCGGTGACCATGTCATCGTCATCAACGCGGGCAAGGTGATGCTGACCGGCAACAAGCGCGCCAACAAGGTCTATTACAAGCACACCGGTTATATCGGTGGCATCAAGGAAGTGACCGCAGCCAAGGTGCTGGACGGCCGCTTCCCCGAGCGCGTGCTGGAAAAGGCTGTCGAGCGCATGGTTCCCCGTGGTCCGCTGGGTCGCCAGCAGATGCGCAACCTGCACCTCTTCACCGGAACCGAACATCCGCACGCAGGCCAGCAGCCTGAAGTGCTCGATGTTGCCTCGCTCAACCGCAAGAACAAGGTGGGTGCATAATGTCTGATACCGTGCAATCCCTGTCCGACCTCAAGGACATCGCCGCCGACATCGAAACCCCGGGTGCGCCCGCGGTCAAGGTTTCGAACGCACCGCTGCGCGAGCAGGAACTGGACAAGCAGGGCCGTGCCTATGCGACCGGTCGCCGCAAGGACGCCGTAGCTCGCGTGTGGCTGAAGCCCGGCACTGGCAAGATCATCATCAACAAGCGCGATCAGGAAGTGTATTTTGCACGTCCGACGCTGCGTCTGGTGATCAACCAGGTGTTCGACATCACTGACCGTCGCGGCCAGTATGATGTCATCTGCACCGTCAAGGGTGGTGGCCTTTCGGGCCAGGCCGGCGCCGTCAAGCACGGCATCAGCCAGGCACTGAGCAAGTACGAGCCCACGCTGCGCAGCACGGTCAAGGCCGCAGGGTTCCTGACCCGCGACAGCCGCGCCGTCGAGCGCAAGAAGTACGGCAAGGCCAAGGCGCGCAAGAGCTTCCAGTTCTCGAAGCGTTGATGCGTCTGCTTGTGCTAGCCGTTTTTCGGCTCTGCGCATTGCCGATCTGAACAGAAGCGGGGTGATCGCCCCCCTTGGAAAACGCCATTTCGGCAGGTTCCAAAGGGTAGCGGTCGCCCCGCTTTCCGTTTGGGTGCAAGGCTGGCGCACGGCAGTGCTTGCACAGCGCTGCGCCAGCGGCTAAGGGCGTCGCCTGCCCGCGAAGGAGTGTAGCTCAGCTGGTAGAGCGTCGGTCTCCAAAACCGAATGCCGGGGGTTCGAATCCCTCCACTCCTGCCAGCGGCGATTCCAGAGCCTCCCCCGTCTGGGGAGCCGGTCCCGCTCAATTGAATCCCCTTGCTTCTGCGGACCTGCGCGGTTATGGGGCTGTCTTTCTCCGACAGGGTGCATATATCGTGTTTCAGCCGGGCAAGGCTGGCGGCGATGTGCCTGCAACAGCAGATGCGCCCGTAAATCGGAAACAGGAAAGTTGAAGGCCATGGCCACCGAAGGAAAGAAGACCAGTCCTGGTGAATTCGTGCGGCAGGTCCGCACCGAAGCCTCGAAGGTCGTCTGGCCCACCCGCCAGGAAACCGTGACCACCGCGATCATGGTGTTCATCCTGATGACGATCCTCGCCATCTTCTTCCTGGCGGTCGATTCGTTCTTCGGCGCCATCGTCAAATGGCTGCTCACGCTGGCGTGATCACGCCACCTGCTTGTTGAAAGAGAGTTGAATGTCGCGCTGGTACATCATTCACGCTTATTCCGGCTTTGAGAACAAGGTCCGCGACGCGATTCTCGCCGATGCCGAGCGCATGGGCCTGTCGGCTCTGGTCGAACAGGTCGAGGTGCCCACCGAAACCGTGACCGAAGTGCGTCGCGGCAAGAAGGTGCAGACCGAACGCAAGTTCTTCCCCGGATACGTTCTGGCCAAGCTGGCGATGACCGATGACGTCTATCACGTCGTCAAGAACACGCCCAAGGTCACCGGCTTCCTGGGCCCCAACGGCAAGCCGCAGGCAATCAGCGATGCCGAGGCTGCCCGCATCCTCAATACCAAGGAAGAAGCCGCCAACGCGCCGCGCGCCCGCATCGATGTCGATTACGAAATCGGCGATTCGGTCAAGGTGCTCGAAGGTCCGTTCGCCAGCTTCAACGGCATCGTCGAGGAGCTCGATTTCGACAAGGCCCGGGTCAAGGTCTCGGTCTCGATCTTCGGTCGCGCCACGCCCGTCGATCTCGATTTCGAGCATGTCGAACTGGCAAAGTAAGAATTTATCCTCTCCTTTCAGGGGAGAGGATACGCAGCCTTGGCAGCCTGCTGCCTAGGCGAAGTTGGAGAGGGCCTGGCGGTATCGCGCTTTCCCCTCTCCCTGCTTCACTTCGTGAAGCTGTCCCTCTCCCCTCAGGGAGAGGGGTCGATTGCGGGAGGCTGGCCTCAAACCAGCTGCTTGACCGCTTAATTTGAGGGCAACCGCCCGACAGAATGAAGGAGTGCCATCGTGGCAAAAAAGATTGAAGGCTATATCAAGCTGCAGGTGCCTGCGGGCTCTGCCAACCCCTCCCCGCCGATCGGCCCGGCTCTGGGTCAGCGCGGCGTGAATATCATGGAATTCTGCAAGCAGTTCAACGCTGCCACGCAGGAAATGGAAAAGGGCACGCCCCTTCCGACCGTGATCACCGTCTATGGCGACCGCAGCTTCACGTTCGTGACGAAGACGCCGCCTGCCAGCTATCTGATCAAGAAGGCCGCCGGCCTGAAGAGCGGATCGAAGCTGCCGGGCAAGGAAAGCGCCGGAACCATCAAGCGTTCGCAGCTGGCGGAAATCGCCCAGACGAAGATGGCCGACCTCAATGCCAACGACATTGAAGCGGCAACCAAGATTATCGAAGGCTCGGCGACGTCGATGGGCCTTGAAGTTGTGGAGGGCTGAGTATCATGGCAAAAGTGACCAAGAAGGCAAAGGCCCTCTCCGCCAAGCTCGACGCTGAAAAGCTGTACGGCGTGGATGAAGCGATCAAGACGATCAAGGAACTCGCCACCTCGAAGTTCGACGAAACCATCGAGGTTGCGCTGAACCTGGGCGTTGACCCGCGTCATGCTGACCAGATGGTTCGCGGTGTCGTGTCGCTGCCCTCGGGCACGGGCAAGGACGTCCGCGTCGCCGTGTTCGCACGCGGTGACAAGGCCGAAGCGGCTCTGGCTGCTGGCGCCGAGCGCGCGGGCGCCGAAGACCTGATGGAAGAGATCCAGAACGGCAAGATCGATTATGACCGCATCATCGCCACTCCCGACATGATGGGTGTGGTCGGTCGTCTCGGCAAGCTGCTGGGTCCCAAGGGCCTGATGCCGAACCCCAAGCTGGGCACCGTGACGCCGAACGTTGCTGAAGCGGTCAAGGCAGCCAAGGGTGGCCAGGTCGAATTCCGCGTCGAAAAGGCCGGCATCATCCACAGCGGCATCGGCAAGGCGAGCTTCACCGACGAGGCGCTGCGCGCCAACTTCGATGCGTTCGTCGAGGCGATCATCCGTGCCAAGCCCTCGGGCTCGAAGGGCAAGTATCTGCGCAAGATCTCGGTCAGCTCGTCGATGGGCCCCGGCCTGAAGGTTGACGTGGCGCAGGTCCACGCCGGCTAATCGTCATACATTGCTGCTAAGCCCAATTGAGGGGCCGGGGGGAACCTCGGCCCCTTTTTGGTGTCTGGCTTGGACAGACCCTTGTCCTGCCACGCCGGAGCACCTTTCATGACCCTCGATCTGCACATCACGCTGACCTATGACATGGAGGTGCCGACCGACATCCTGCTCCAGGTCGAGGCTGCGGCGATCCCCGAACAGCGGATCGAAGGGGCGCATATCGAGGCATCGCGGTGCGATCATTTCGTCCGCGTGGCGGCGCTGGACGGAATTGGCGATCGGATCTGGCTGCGCACCAGCGGACGGCTGAGCATCGATTACCGCGCGCGGATGACCGTACTGCGCGACCTTGCCGATGTGGCCACCCTGCCGCAGATGCCGCTGCACCTGCTGCCGGGCGAGACGGTGCAATATCTGTTCGATTCACATTACTGCCCCGCGACCAAGTTCCACAGCTTCGTCGATACCGAGTTCGGCGAGCTGAGCGGAGGCGCACGGATCGCGGCGATGCGCGACTGGATCGCCGAGCATTTCGTCTATCAGCCGGGCAGTTCGGATGGCACCACCACCGCGCTCGACAGCTTCGTGATGCGCCAGGGCGTATGCCGCGACTATGCGCATGTGATGATCGTGCTGGCGCGCGCCTGCTCGATCCCCGCGCGCTTCGCCAGCGTCTATGCGCCCGGTGTCTCGCCGCCCGATTTCCATGCGGTGGCAGAGGTGTTCCTCGGCGACCCGTCGGGCGAGGGCGGGGCATGGCACCTCATTGATCCCACCGGCATGGCGACCGCCGCCGACATGGTGAAGATTGGGGTCGGCCGCGATGCGCTCGACGTTGCATTCCTCACCGCCTTTGGCACCGTCGAGCTGGTCGAGCAGAATGTCAGCGTGACGCAGGTCGACTGACCCGCATCACGCCTGCACGCAGCGATTCACTGGCTCAGATCCGCGCGCCGATCTGGCACCGGCCTCTGGCTCGGAGCGCCCGCGGTTTCTGCCGCGTCGACCAGCCGCGCCAGCAGCTGCTGACCAAAGCGCCAATCGCCGAGGCCCGATTCGGCGTTGATGTGCCCGGCCCGGCCTGCATCGATATGGTCGGCTCCCCAGAAGCTCGCCAGGCGATAGGCGCGGTCGGGCGTGATGAAGGGATCATCGCGGCTGCTGACCAGCAGGCTGGGGAAAGGGAGTACTCCCCGGGCCGAGGGGGCAAAGCCGCAAAGGCGCGAGTCGATCGGCGCGTTGTCCACCTCGGGCGGCGCGACCAGCAGGGCACCCACGACCGGACCATCGCTGCGCGGACGCTCCAGCGCCGCCCACCAGGCGACGGCATGGCAGCCCAGCGAATGCGCGACCAGCACGATCGGCCCTTCGGTCTGGCGGATGGCAAGGTTGAGCCGGTTGACCCAGGCGTTGCGATTGGGCGTATGCCAGTTGCCCATGTCCACCCGGTGGCAGTTCAGCCACTGCCGCTCCCACAGGGTCTGCCAGTGCTGAGGGCCGCTGTTGTCGAGGCCGGGGATGGTGAGGATCGTCGGGTCTGCAAGCGAACGGGTACGAAATCCGGTCATGGGGCACCTTTCGTTTCAATTCCGCTCCGTGGGGAAGGCGGAGCGGTCGCCATGGCATCATCAGAAGCGTGGCGATGCGATGGATATAACTCAAGTGCAATGATTGACAATGTGATTGCGATCACTCGAACCTGCATTGCGCCGGGACGAAACCGCGACAACGCTTGACTCACGGGCCATCGCTGCTATGTGCCGCCCCTGACCGGAACGGCCGAAAGGCCCGACCGATCGCCGTCCGAGACAGTTGGTGCGGGGGATTTGCCCCGCTTAATGTCCAGCCTAGACGGGGAACTGTTTTTCACTGCTCCTGATTTCATCAGGGCAGACGCTGCCATTTTCGCCTCTCCTCATCAGGACGAGGCAACGGCTCGGCAAACACCCCCACGGACTGATCTGCAGTGCCCTCCCTCGTCAGGAGGAAGGTCGCTGCGCAATGAACCGGGCGTACCGGCGAGCCGTGCAAGCGGCTTTTCGATGCGCTCATGTGGAAGGAGACCAGCATGGATCGTGCTGATAAAAAAGCCGCTGTTGCTTCGCTGAACGCAACCTTCGGTGAAGCCGGTGTGGTGGTGGTGACCCGTAATCTGGGTCTGACCGTTGCCAAGTCGACCGAGCTTCGCACGAAGATGCGCGCAGAAGGCGCCAGCTACAAAGTCACCAAGAATCGCCTGGCCAAGCTGGCTGCGGTGGGCACTCCCTATGAGGCCATCGCTGACCTGCTGACCGGACCGATTGCCCTTGCCACCTCGGCCGATCCGGTCGCGGCTGCAAAGGTTGCGGTGAACTTCGCCAAGGACAATGAAAAGCTTGAGATTGTCGGCGGCGCAATGGGCGACGTTGTTCTGGATGCCGAAGGTGTAAAGGCGCTTGCCTCGATGCCCTCGCTCGACGAACTGCGTGCCAAGATCATTGGTCTCGTCAATGCCCCGGCAACCAAGGTTGTCCAGGTCATTCAGGCACCGGCAGGGCAACTCGCCCGCGTGTTCGGCGCCTATGCGACCAAGGAAGACGCATAAGCTTTTCAAACCTTTGCCGCATCGCTGCCACGTCCTGGCAGCTGCGGCGTGAAATATGATTTAGAAACTGGAGACTTAAAATGGCAGATATCGCAAACCTGGTCGAAGAACTCTCGAAGCTGACCGTTCTGGAAGCCGCTGAACTCTCGAAGGCCCTGGAAGAAGCATGGGGCGTTTCGGCTGCTGCTGCTGTTGCAGTTGCTGCACCTGCAGCCGCTGCTGCGGTTGTTGAAGAGCAGACCGAATTCGACGTCATTCTGACCGGCGACGGCGGCAAGAAGATCCAGGTCATCAAGGAAGTCCGCGCCATCACTTCGCTCGGCCTGACCGAAGCGAAGACCCTGGTGGAAAGCGCTCCCAAGGCGATCAAGGAAGGCGTCAGCAAGGCTGAAGCCGAAGACATCAAGGCGAAGATCGAAGCAGCCGGCGGCACCGTCGAGCTCAAGTAATCTTGCCGCTCCTGCGGCTCTCGTCGCAGGGATGGAAAAAAGGGCGGTCTGCTTCGCGCAGGCCGCCCTTTTTCGTGTCTGGTGGTGGGGGAGTTCACGCGAAGGCGCGAAGATTTTCGTTTTTCGGCAATAGCGCGCAGCGTGCACAGGCGGTGCACAACGCCCCTCGACTTCGCTCGGGAACACGGGATGTGGGTACGGCCCTGTGCGCAGGTGGATACCCTTGGGGAAGTATCATTCGCACCCCCCGGCCGTCTGTCCCGAGCGAAGTCGAGGGACGTGCGCGCCAGGGTTTGCGATTACATCCTCTCCGAGTCTTCGCGCCTTTGCGTGAAACCGGACTTAACTGCGCAGCAGCTCGTTGATGCCGGTCTTCGAACGCGTCTGCGCATCGACCGTCTTGACGATCACCGCGCAATAAAGCGACGGGCCCGGGCTGCCATCGGGCAGCGGCTTGCCGGGCATCGAGCCGGGGACAACCACCGCATAAGGCGGCACCTTGCCGTAATGGACCTCGCCGGTGGCGCGGTCGATGATCTTGGTCGACGACCCCAGATACACACCCATCGAGAGCACCGCGCCTTCGCCGACGATCACGCCCTCGGCAACTTCCGAACGCGCACCGATGAAGCAGTTGTCCTCGATGATCACAGGGCCTGCCTGCAGCGGCTCGAGCACGCCGCCAATGCCGACGCCGCCCGAAATGTGCACGTTGCGGCCGATCTGCGCGCAGCTGCCCACCGTGACCCAGGTATCGACCATCGTGCCTTCACCGACATGCGCGCCGATGTTGACGAAGCTGGGCATCAGTACCGCATCCCTGGCGATGAATGCGCCGCGGCGCACGATCGATCCGGGGACGGCACGGAAGCCAGCGGCCTTGAAATCATCTGCCGACATGCCGTCGAACTTGCTGGGCACCTTGTCCCACCAGTGCGCACCACCGGGGCCGCCGCTGATCTCGGCCATCGGGTTCAGCCGGAACGAGAGCAGCACCGCCTTCTTGAGCCACTGGTTGACCTGCCAGCCGCCCTGGCCGTCGGGCTCGGCAACCCGCGCCGCGCCGCTGTCGAGCAGCGCGAGCGCTTCGGCGACGTCCTTGCCCGTGGCGCTGCCGGGGCTGGTGTCGAGGCTGTCACGGCCGTCCCAGGCGGCTTCAATGCGGGTTTGCAAAGTCTCGGTCATCCTGCAGTCTCCTGTGTCAGCGCCGCGAGCCAGTCGCCCAGCGCGGGAATCTCATGGTCGATAAAGCTGTGATCGGCATCGTGCGTGCCGCCTTCGGATCCGTTGTTGATCCACACCGTCGTCATACCCAGCTGCTTGGCGGGCTTGAGATTGCGCGCCATGTCCTCGACGAACACCGCGGTGGCAGGATCGATATCGAGCGCCGAAATCAGGCTGGTGTACGCCGCCTCGTGCGGCTTGGGCTGATAGGCGGTGGCGTGAATGTCGTGGATCGCCTCGAAATGATGCGCCAGCTCGAGCCGATCGAGCACGCGCCCGGCATAATCGACATCGCCGTTGGTGAAGATGAGCTTGCGCCCCGGCAGCCGCGCGAGCCCGGCCGAGGTGACGGGGCAGGGGGCGACGCGGTCGAGATCGATATCGTGGACATAATCGAGGAACTCGTGCGGATCGGTGCCGTGTTCCAGCATCAGTCCCGAAAGGGTGGTGCCGAAGCGGTAAAAATAGTCCTTCTGCACCTTGAGCGCGGCATCGCGGTCCAGCCCCAGCCGCTCGCTGACATAATCGGTCATCCGCACATCGATCAGCGCGAACAGGTTCGTCTCCGCCGGATAGAGCGTGTTGTCGAGATCGAAGATCCAGGTGCGGATATGGTCAAAGGGCGCGCGCATAGGGTTTTGCGCCTAGACGGGCGCGGGCGCGTCGGCAAGCCGCCATTCGGCCAGAACGTCGGCATCTGGCTCGTGCGCGATGCGCGCCGCTCGCTCTGCGGCCAGACGTGCTGGATCGAGCTGGCCCAAGGCCCACACCGCCGCGCCGCGCACTACCGGCTCGCCATCGTCCAGCAGCGCCGCCACCTTCACGACCAGCGCCGGATCGCCGCTGTTGCCTGCCGCGATGAGCGCATTGCGCACCATCCGTACCCTGCCGCTGCGCTTGATCGGCGATCCTGCGAACACGGCGCGGAACTGTGCATCATCGAGCGCGAGCAGATCGGCGAGCGACGGCGCGGCCAGTTCGGCGCGCGGCAGGAACGCCTGGTTGCGGTGCGCGGCATTGGCAAACTTGTTCCAGGGGCACACGGCCAGGCAATCGTCGCAGCCATAGACATGGTTGCCGATCCCGCGCCTGAGGTCTGCAGGGATCGGCCCTGCATGCTCGATCGTCAGATACGAGATGCAGCGCCGCGCATCGAGCCGATAGGGCGCAGGGAACGCCTCCGTCGGGCAGACATCCTGGCACGCAGTGCACGATCCGCAGCGGTCTTGCCCGGCGCCGCTGGGTTGCAGCTCCAGCGTCGTGTAGATCGCGCCCAGGAACAGCCAGCTGCCGTGGCTGCGGCTGACCAGGTTGGTATGCTTGCCCTGCCAGCCCAGCCCCGCCGCCATCGCCAGCGGCTTTTCCATCA
Organism: Hydrogenophaga intermedia; assembly: GCA_943370475.1. GTDB lineage: Bacteria > Pseudomonadota > Alphaproteobacteria > Sphingomonadales > Sphingomonadaceae > Blastomonas. Next base: position 53,305 of record CALRRI020000021.1, on the reverse strand, counting down.
CCGGCGCGGTATCGACGAACACCTTCACCCCTGTCGATTCCGGGCCGTCGTCGCTCGCCTCGACCAGCCAGCGCGCGAGGGCCTTCAATGCGGACTTCACCGTCTTGTGATAATCGCCGCCCTGCGCATAGACCGATATCCGCCCCCGGTCAGGGTGATCGGCCAGCGCGAACGGGTCGCGCCCCGGCGCATAGCTCATCCCCAGCATGATCACCGATCGCACCTCGCTCCACAGCACCTGCGGATCGGCGCGCTGATCGCTGCGTGCCTCCATCCACAGCATGTCGCCATGGCAGCCATCCGCGAGCCAGCGCTGCAGCCGGGCAGCGGTCTCGGGACCCAGGCTGGCAGGCGCGATGGCGCAATCGGCAAAGCCCAGCCGGGTGGCCTCCTGCGCGATTGCCGCTTCAAGGTTTTTCTTGCCGCTAACCATGTTTGTCCGCTACCCGATTAACGCCCGGCCACCAATACCGGTGGCCCTTCCATCGACACTGTTTGCCCAAGGATATCGCGTGACCGCCAATGCCATCGAAGCGCGCGGCCTGGTCAAGATCTTCGGGCGTCAGCGCGCGGTCGACGGCGTCGACCTGACCGTTCCTGCAGGCAGCATCTTCGGCATCCTGGGCCCCAATGGCGCAGGAAAGACCACCACTTTGCGGATGCTGTTGGGCATCGTCGATCCCGACGAGGGCACGCGCACGCTGCTGGGCACCGACCGTCCGCTCGATGTCGCGCGGCGGGTGGGCTATCTGCCCGAGGAGCGCGGCCTATATCCTTCGATGAAGGCCTATGACGCCATCGCCTTCATGGGCGCCTTGCGCGGGCTGCCGCTCGCCGAAGGGCGCAAGCGCGGGCGGGCGATGCTCGAGGAGCATGGCCTCGGCAAGGCGGCGGACAAGGAGGTGCGCACGCTGTCGAAAGGCATGGCGCAGACCGTGCAGCTGCTGGGCACGCTTGTGCATGACCCCGAACTGATCGTGCTCGACGAGCCGTTTTCCGGGCTCGACGCGCTCAACCAGGCCAAGCTCGAGCGGCTGATCCGCGCGCAGGCCGACCGGGGTGTCACCGTGATCTTTTCGACGCATGTCATCGCGCATGCCGAACGCTTGTGCGAGCGCATCGCGATCATCGCTGGTGGCAAGGTGCCGTTTACCGGATCGGTCTCGGACGCGCGCGATCGCCTTCGCCCGCAGGTGCGGCTCGAGACGCGCACGCTCGACGGGCCATGGCGTGCGGCGCTTCCTGCCGATGCCGCGCCTGAGGGCCATTTCTGGCACTTCACTCTGCCCGAGACCGGGGTCGAGCCGCTGCTGCGCGCGCTGATCGAAGGCGAGGCGGGGATCCAGTCGCTGTCGATCGAGCGGCCCGGGCTGCACGATGCGTTTGTCGCCATTGCCGGGGCCGATGCCGCCCGTCAGCTCGAAGCCGATCAGCAGCAGGAGGCCGCCGATGCCTGAACTTCTGCGCGCCGCCTGGGTGATCGCCCGGCGCGATTTCGCCGCGATCATCTTTTCCAAGGCGTTCTTCTTCTTCCTGCTCGGCCCGGTCTTTCCGCTCGCCATCGGCATCGCTGCGGGCAGCATTGGCGGCCAGGTGGCACGCGATATCGACCGGCCCAGCTTTGCGCTGGTGATGGCCGAGGGCGATGCGCAGGCGGTGCTCAAGGCCCGCACCGCGCTGGCGTTGCAACTGGGCGAAACGCGTGTGCCGATGCTCGCGGCGGTGGAAACCGATGATCCGCAAAGCGTGCTCGATTCGGGCAATGATAGCCGTTTTCTGGGCGTGCTCACCGGCAGCCTCGCCAAGCCGCAGCTGATCGGCACCGAGGGCGAGATCATTCGCTGGAAGGGGCCGCTCGAACTGCTGGTCGAACGGGCGCGGGCAGGGGGGGCAGCAGCGCCCGCCACGCTCGACACGCGCACCGTGGCGCAGAGCGCGGGATCGCAGGAGCAGGGCAGGCTGATGACCGCGCAGGTCGGCCAGGCGCTGCTGGTGCTGCTCACCATGCTGCTCGCAGGCATGGTGCTGTCCAACCTGGTCGAGGAAAAGACCAACAAGATCATTGAAATCCTCGCGGCGGCCGTGCCGATCGATGCGATCTTCCTGGGCAAGCTGTTCGCGATGCTGGGCATGGCACTGATCGGCATTGCCTGCTGGACGGTGCTGGCATTGGGGGCGATCCTGCTCGCGGCCAACGGCCTGCCCGCGCTGCCGACTCCGGCCACCGGCTGGCCGCTGTTCCTGACGCTGGGTATCGCCTATTTCGCGATGGCCTATCTGCTGCTCGGCTCGCTGTTCCTTGGCATTGGCGCGATGGCGAGCACGGTGCGCGAGGTGCAGACCTTGTCGATGCCAGCCACCATGGGCCAGCTGCTGTTCTTCTTCCTTGCCTCCTATTCGGTCACGCGGCTGGGCGAGCCGATCGAGCTGGTGGCGGTGGTGTTCCCGTTCAGCTCGCCGTTCGCGATGCTGGCGCGTGCAGCACAGCAGGACGTGCTGTGGCAGCATCTGCTGGCGCTCGGCTGGCAGGCGTTCTGGGTGCTGCTGCTGATCCGCTTCGGTGCGCGGCTGTTCCGCCGCAATGTGCTGAAATCGGGCGGCGGCAAGCGGGGGCTGATCGCCGGGATGTTCGCCAAATCCTGACAGCAAAAGGGCCGCAACGGGATTTCCCGCGCGGCCCCTTTGGACAGTCCGGAAACCCGGTCAGTACATGTGCTGGCCGCCGTTGATCGACAGCGTCGATCCGGTGACGAACGCGGCATCCTCGCCGGTCAGGAACACCACGCCGCGCGCGATCTCTTCGGGATTGCCAAGACGGCCGACCGGGATCTGCGCGACGATCTTGTCCATCACGTTCTGCGGGATGGTCGAGAGCATTTCGGTGGCGATATAGCCCGGCGCGATGGCGTTGGCGGTAACGCCGTATTTCGCACCTTCCATCGCCAGCGACTTGGTAAAGCCGTGGATGCCCGATTTGGCGGCGGCATAGTTGACCTGGCCGATCTGTCCGCCCTGACCGTTGACCGAACCGATGTTGACGATACGGCCCCAGCCGCGCGTGCGCATGCCCGGGAAGCAGGCCTTGGCCATGTTGAAGCATCCGGTCAGGTCGACGCGAATCACCTCGTCCCACTGTTCCCATGTCATCTTCATCATCGTCGCGTCGCGGGTGATGCCGGCATTGTTGACCAGGATGTCGACCGGGCCATGATCGGCCTCGATCTTGGCAACGGCATCCATGCTCTGCTGGTGATCGCCGACATCCCACTTCTGAACAGCGATTCCAGTGCGGTCGGAAAAGGCGCGAGCCGCATCGTCATTGCCGCCATAGCTGGCCACCACGTGCGCACCGGCATCCTTCAAGGCCAGGCTGATCGCCTCGCCAATGCCGCGTGTTCCGCCTGTTACGATCGCGATTCGGGCCATCCATAGTCTCCTGTGTTGCCCATGAATCAGGGCTTTCCGCCCCACACTAGGAAGGCGGCGCAATCAAGACAAGTTGACGCTTGCGAAAAGCGTGGAGGGGATGCGGCTGGTGATGGCCCTGCGGCGGGGCGGAACGAAAAAGGGCGGCACCATCGGCGCCGCCCCTGATCGTTGTCGCTTGCAGCAGGGCTTACTTGGTGCGCAGGCGCACCGGCAGGAACTGCGGCTGGCCGGCACGGCGCTGGACGCGCAGCAGCACGGCCTCACGAGTAGCAGCGCGCGCCTCGGCGATCACCCGGTCGACATCGGCCGAGGTCACCACCGGACGGTTGTTGATCGAGAGGATCACGTCACCACGGCGGATGCCCTTCGTGGCAGCATCACCCGAAGGATCGACCGCTGCAACGACCACGCCCTGGAGTTCGGGCGGGACGCCGATCTGGCGCGCGATCTGCGGCGTCAGTTCGGTGACAGCCATGCCCAGCGCCTGGCGGGTGGCCTGTTCGCTGTCCTGCTCGTCCTGGTCCGAGAAGTCTTCGGCAGCTTCCGGGTTGAAGTTCTGCGCCGCCAGCTCTTCCTCGCTCGGGCGCTTGCCGACCAGGGCGGTCACCGTCATGCGCTCGCCATTGCGGACCAGCACGATCGGGATGCGCTTGCCCGGCGCGGTGTTGGCGACGATGAACGACAGCGTCTGATCGGGGGTGACATCCTTGCCATCGACCGAAATGACGACGTCGCCCGCCTTGATCCCGGCCTTTTCCGCCGCTTCGCCCGGCTCGACACGCTGGACGAACTCACCGCGCTTCTTGGGCAGGCCCAGCGAGGCCGCCAGGTCGTCGGTCAGCGGGTTGATGCCGATGCCCAGATAACCGCGCTCGATCGCCGCACCGCTGCGCAGCTTCTCGACGATCGGTGCTGCGACTTCGGCAGGAATCGCAAAGCCGATGCCGACGCTGCCGCCGGTGGGCGAGATGATGGCGTTGTTGATGCCGATCACGTTGCCGTTGAGGTCGAACATCGGGCCGCCCGAATTGCCCCGGTTGATCGCGGCATCGGTCTGCAGATAGCGGTCATACGCGCCGCCCTGCCCGGTGTTGCGATAGACCGCCGAGATGATCCCCGAGGTCACCGTGCCGCCAAGGCCGAACGGGTTGCCGATGGCGATGATCCAGTCGCCGACGCGGGTCTTGGTCGAATCGCCGAAGCGCACGAACGGGAACGGCTTGGTGCCCGAGATCTTGAGCACGGCAAGGTCGGACTGCGGATCGCGGCCGATCAGCCGGGCCGGGTATTCGGTGCCATCGGGCATGGTCACGGTGATCGATTCGACCGAGGCATTGCCTTCGGCGGCGATCACGTGATTGTTGGTGACGACATAGCCGTCGGCCGAGATGATGAAGCCCGAACCCAGCGACTGCGCCTCGCGGGTGCCGCCGCCGCTGCCGCCTTCGGGCGCACCGAACAGGCCGCCGAACGGCGTTCCGGCAAACGGATTGTTGGGCACGCGCACGCGCTGCCGGGTGGAGATGTTGACCACCGCCGGTTGCAGCTGTTCGGTCAGGTCGGCAAAGCTCATCGGCGCGCCGGGACGCGGGGCTGCGGCCATCATCGCGCTCTGGTCGTTCTGGGCCACCTGTGCGCCGAGCGGCTGGCCGGTGGCGAGCACCACGGCGCTGCCACCAAGCAAAAGGGCTGACGTCACTGCATAGGCATATCGCACGTATATATCCTCTTCATGTCTCAAGACGCGTCCACCGGTCTGCCCCGGACCGCCGCATCAACGGCGCAAACGATGGCATCCCCGGTTTGCAATCCACGCCTGAACGCAGATTGAATGGTGCAGCACGTTTGACCCGCGCCGCACAGATTCAGCGATTTCCCCGACCCTGGAATTCGCGCAGATACTCGTTGTTCGGCGACAGGATGATCGAGGTTTCGCCCGATCCACCCAGGAACGTCCGCTCATAGCTCTGCATGGCACGATAGAATTCGTAGAACGAGGCATCCTTGCCGAAGCTGTTAGCATAGGTACGCGATGCGGATGCATCGGCCTCTGCCCGGATGATCTGCGCGTTCTTCTGGCCCTGCGCGGTGATGGTGCGGGCTTCCTGCTCGCGCGCGGTGCGCATCCGCTGGAAGGCGCTCTGCAGCGGCGTACCCTGCGGCAGGTCGGCGCGCTTGATCTGCACGTCGACGATCTGCGCGCCGTACTGCGCGGCAATCCGGTCGAGCCCGGCCTGGATGCGGTCCATGATGCCGCCGCGCTCGGGGCTCAGAAGGGCGGCAAACTGGCGCTTGCCCAGCTCGTTGCGCAAGGCCGAACCCAGGATCGGGCGCAGTTCGGCGGCGACGCGCTCGACGCTGCCGGCAGAGACATACATCCGTTCGGGGTCGACGATGCGGAAACGGGCATAGGCATCGACCTCAAGCCGCAGCTGGTCGGTGGACAGCACCTGCTGCTGTTCCATTTCCACCGCGATGACGCGCTTGTCGATCCAGACGATCTGTTCGGCAAACGGGATGCGCGCGATCAGGCCCGCGCCGGTCTGGCCGAATTCCTCGTTCTCGCGATAGACGTTGAAGGTGCGCACCGGCTGGCCGAAGCGGACGATCACCGCCTGCTTGGTCTCGGGGACGACCGCAATCGAACTGGCGAGCACGATCAGCACCAGCGCCAGCAGGCCGAGCAGCAGCATCGGGCGTTGCATCAGACTGTTCATCAGCGTGTCCCTCCCTGCTGGGCAGGGGTCTGCGGCGGGGTTTCCTGCATCTTCTTGCGCAATTCGGGCAGCGGCAGATACGGGGTCACGTTGCCCGGTTCGATGATCGTCTTGTCAAGCTTGGACAGCACGCGCTCCATGGTCTCGTAATACATGCGCCGCCGGGTCACTTCGGGCGCCATGCGATATTCCTCGTAGACCTTGTCGAACGCAGCGGCCTCGCCCTGGGCGGCAGCGGTCAGCTGCTGCGCATAGGCACGCGCTTCGTTGAGATAGGTCTGCGCTTCCTGCTGCGCGGCGGAGACGGCCTTGAACGCCTCGTTCACCGCTTCGGGAGGATCGGCCTTCTTGATCGCGACGCCCTGCACCTGGATGCCCGAGCGATAGCCGTCGAGCAGCTCCTTCATCCGCTGCTCCACCTTCTGCTCGACCTCGATGCGGCCGGGGCCGATGGCATCGTCCAGCGTGACTTCGGCGACACTGGCGCGCATCGCGGCTTCCGCCGCCTCGCGGATGGTGGCTTCGGGATCAGCCAGCTGGAACAGGTACAAGGTGGGATCCTTGATCGTCCAGCGCACCGAATAGGCAAGGTCGACCAGATTCTGGTCGCCGGTCAGGATCAGGTTTTCCTGCGTGCCTGCGGCGGGGATATCGATGGTGCGAATGTTCTGCACGTCGACCGCATCGAACGACTCGATCGGCGAGGGCAGGGTCAGCGCGATGCCGGGCTCCAGCGTGCGCGAATACGATCCCAGGAACGACACGACGCCGCGCTCCTGCGGGCCGACGCGGTGGATGCTGGTCAGCAGCAGCCACAGCACGAAGATCAGGCCGATGGCGATGGGCAGATAGCTCTTGCCGTTGGGCCGCTTGGGCAGACCGCCGAAGCCGCCGCCACCAAAGCCGCCGCCGCCACCGCCGCGCCGCTTGAACAGCTCTTCGATGTTCGATGTCTTGCGTCCGCCAGGCGCGCCGCTTCCGGCAGGTTGCCAGGGGTTGCGCGGGCCGCCGCCGCCCTCGTTGCCACCCGAGCCGGAATCGCCGGAGCCGCCCGAACCTCCCGATCCGTTGCCCCAGGGGCTGTTATTGGCCATCGTCAATATGCGGGGAAACCAGCCGGTCAGTCTTGTCATGCTGTCTTTATAGGGCGTGAATGCGCAAAAAACAGGGGTTACATGCGCATCTGTTTTGCGTGGACGTGCATTTCGTCTAGGCGGAGGGCATGGACGGGCCGTGCGCATGGGGCAGCAGGGCTTGCTGTCAGTTGGTGCGCCGCATTATGCGCTAAGGGGACTTATGGCAGAGCTGAACGACATTGCCGCTGCAGCAGCGGCCGCCAGCGAGGGCAGGGCAAGCGCGGTCAAGCTGCGCGAAGGCGGAATCGTGTCGCTGGTGCTCGATGTCGCCGGGCTCGATTCTCTGGCGCGCGATCGAATGGAAATCGCGCTCAAGGGCACGCTGCTGAAGCTTGACGGGGTGACCAAGGTGCAGGTGGCGATGACCGCCGAGCGCCGTCCGCCGCGGCTGATCGCGGTCGGATCGGGCAAGGGCGGGGTCGGCAAATCGACCTTCTCGGCGAATCTGGCGGTCGCTCTCCACCGCGCGGGCCGCAAGGTCGGGCTGGTCGATGCCGATATCTACGGACCCAGCCAGCCGCGGCTGTTCGATTGCGAGGATGTGAAGCCCACCGCACGCGACGAAAAGCTGGTGCCGGTGCCCAATGACTATGGCGTTCCGCTGCTCTCGATGGGCCATATCGTGCCGCAGGGTCAGGCGATCGCGTGGCGCGGCCCGATGGCGGGCAAGGCGCTCGATCAGCTGATCAACGCGCATTGGGGCGATGTCACCGACATCATCGTCGATCTGCCGCCGGGCACGGGCGATGTTCAGCTGTCGATGCTGCAGAAGCACAAGCCGGCAGGTGCGGTGATCGTTTCCACCCCTCAGGATCTGGCGCTGATGGATGCGGTCCGCGCAATCAGCCTGTTCGAACAGGGCAGCGTCCCGATCATCGGCCTGATCGAGAACATGGCGGGCTATGTCTGCCCGCATTGCGGCGAATTGTCCGATCCGTTCGGTATCGGCGGCGCGGAAGCGGCGGCAAAGTCGATGAACCTGCCGTTCCTCGGCCGCGTGCCGCTCGACATGGTGATCCGCCGGTCGAGCGATGCGGGCGTGCCGCCGGCCTCGGGCGAAGGGCTGATCTCCGACAGCTTTGCCGCGATCGCCGCGCGTATCTCGACCTGGATCGACAACCGGTTCGGACCGGCGGGCTGAACATGGCGCAGATCACGCGGCGCGGGCTGCTGGTCACTGCGGCCGCGGGCACGGGCCTCACCATCGCCTGGGCGCTGTGGCCGCGCCGCTATGACAATCCGCCCGCTCTGGTCGGTGACGAGGCGGTGTTCGGCGCGTATCTGCGCATTGCCGCCAACGGCACGGTGATCGTCAGCAACCCGCATTGCGAGATGGGCCAGGGGGTCGGCACCGTGTTGGCGCAGATCGTGGCCGAAGAGCTGGGCGCGGACTGGCGCACCATCGCGCTGGAACCCGCGCCGCCGGCCCCGGTGTTTGCCAACACCCGTCTCGCCAGCCAATGGGCGCCGCTGCTGCTGCCGCCGGTGCTGGGGCTGGAGCCCGACGAGAACGACATCCTGGTGCGCCGCTGGGCGACGATGCGCGATTTCGTGGTGACGGCGGGCGATACAGAGATCACGGCCTATGAGCCCGGCTATCGCGCTGCTGCGGCCACCGCGCGTTCCTTGCTCTGCCAGGCAGCGGCGGACCGCTGGGGCGCGGCGGTGGAAGAGACCGACACGCGCGACGGCTTTGTCGTCTGGGGCAACGAAAAACTGCGATTTGCCGAACTCGCCGCCGAGGCGGTGGAGTATCCGGTGCCCGACCCTGCGCCGCTGCGCACCACGCTTCCCGGCAATGTCCGCGCCGAACCGATCGGCGATGCGCCGCCGTTCGCGCGGCTCGATCTGCCCGGCAAGGTCGATGGCAGCGCCAGCTTTGCCGGCGACATCCGCCTGCCCGACATGGTCTATGCTGCGATCCGCCAGGGTCCGCTGGGCGCAGTGGCTTTGGTCAGTGTCGATCGCAAGCCCGCAGAGGGCGTCACCGGTCTGATCGATATCGTCAAGGGAGACGATTGGGTCGCTGCGGTCGCGACCAGCTGGTGGGCAGCGGACAAGGCGGTGCGCGCCCTGCGCCCGCGCTTCCGTCATATCGGCAAGCAGCGCAGCGGCGATGAGGTCGCCGAACTGCTCGACAAGGCGCTCGACGGCCCCGAAAAGGGTGGGCGTACCGGCTATCGCCTGATCGCGCGCGGCGAGGAGGATTCAGGTTTTGCCGGCGGCAAGGGGCTGGCGGCGCGCTATGCCATCGCCGCCGCGCCGCATGCCACGCCCGAAACCGGCGCGGTCACCGCGCGTTTTGCCGACAACCGTCTGGAATTGTGGGTGGCAAGCCAGGCGCCGCAGGTGGCGCGTCGCCGGGCAGCGGCCGCGCTCGGCATTCCGGCCGCCAATGTCCAGATCTACCCGATGCCCGCAGGCGGATCGTTCGATCGGCGGCTGGACGATGATCTCGTCGCTGCAGCAGCCGTGCTGGCGCGCAATCTGCGCCGCCCGGTGCAGCTGATCCGGTCGCGCCAGGAAGAAGCGGTGCGCGACCCTGTGCGCACCCCGGTCGCCGCGCGCGTCGCCGCGCTCACCGACGCGCAGGCCAATATCACCGCGCTCTCGGTCAAGATCGCCTGCCCGCCGAGCGCGCGCGAATTCGCCCAGCGGCTGTTCAACGATTCGCATGGTACGGCAGCGATCGATGCGACCAGCGGCGATGCGGACCTGATGGCAGTTTCGGGCGCGATGGTGCCCTATGACATCGCGAACCTGGCGATCGATCATTATCCGGTGCGGATCGACATTCCCACCGGGCGCTGGCGCGGCAATTCGGCGAGCTATGGCGTGTTCGTCACCGAATCGTTCATCGATGAGCTTGCAGGCCGTGCCCGGCGCGAGCCCCTGTCGTACCGGGTGCAGATGCTCGGCCAGAACATCCGCCTCGCCAACTGCCTGACGCGGGTGGCTGGGCTCGCCGAATGGGATGGCGGGCTCGACAACAGCGGCCAGGGCGTGGCCTGCTGCAGCTGGAACGGCGCGCATATCGCGGTCATCGCCAGCGCGTCGCGCGCCAGTGATGGAGCCGACGGAAGCGCCGCGCGAAGCGGCTTTCAGGTCGAGCGGCTGTCGGCGGTGGTCGACGCCGGACGCATCATCAATCACGACATAGCCTTGCAACAGATCGAGGGCGGCATGATATTCGGCCTTGCCATGGCAATGGGGTGCGCGACCGGCTGGTCCGACGGCTATCCCGACGCCCGCACCTTGAGAGACCTTTCCCTGCCGCTACTGGCCGACATTCCGGAGATCCGCGTGGACTTTATCGAAAGCCAGGAGCCGCCCGCGGGGCTGGGCGAGATCGGCGTGCCCGCCGTCGCACCCGCCATCGCCAATGCGCTGGCCTCTGCCACGGGCCTGCGCCTGCGCCAGCTTCCCTTGCTGTCAGGTGGCCTGTGAGCGAGATCGAGATATCCATGTCGGGAATGGCACCTCCCGCCGATCACCCAGCCATCGTGCAGCCGCGCATCGGCGTGCTGCTGATCAACCTGGGGACCCCGGCGGCCCCCACCACCAAGGCGGTGCGCGATTATCTGGGCGAGTTCCTGTCCGACAAGCGCGTGGTCGAAATCCCCGCGATCGTCTGGCAGCCGCTGCTGCGCGGCGTGATTCTCAACACCCGCCCGCAGAAATCCGCCGCCGCATATGCCGAGGTCTGGACCGACCAGGGCTCGCCGCTCGCGGTCTATTCGCGCCGCCAGGCCGAGGCGTTGAAGACGCGGCTCGGCGATGCGGTGCTGACCGATTACGCGATGCGCTATGGCCAGCCGTCGATCGAATCGCGGATCAAGGCAATGAAGGATGCCGGCTGCGACCGCATCCTGCTCGCGCCGCTCTATCCGCAATATTCGGGCGCGACCACCGGCACCGCCAACGACAAGGCGTTCGAGGTGCTGCAGGCGATGCGCTGGCAGCCCGCGATCCGCACCTTGCCGCCTTATCACGATGACCCGGCGCATATCGATGCGCTCAAGCGCAACGTCGAGCATGCGATTGCCTCGCTCGATTTCGAGCCGGAGGAAATCGTCACCAGCTTTCATGGCATGCCGCTGCGCACGCTCCACCTGGGCGATCCCTATCACTGCCAGTGCCGCAAGACCGCGCGGCTGCTGTCCGAGGCGATGGGCCGCAACCTCGTCGTCTCGTTCCAGTCGCGTTTCGGCCGCGCCAAGTGGCTCGAGCCTGCGACCGACGCCACGCTCGAGGCGCTGGGCAAGAAGGGCGTCAAGCGCATCGCGGTGATCGCGCCGGGCTTTTCGGTCGATTGCCTCGAAACGCTCGAGGAACTCGCGATCCAGGGGCGCGAGCAGTTCGAAGAAGCCGGCGGCGAGAAGTTCGCCTATCTGCCCTGTCTCAACGCCAGCACCGAAGGCATGGACATGCTGGAAACCCTGATCCGCCGCGAACTGGGTGGCTGGATATGAGCCTTCTCTCCCCTCCCGCATGCGGGAGGGTTGGCAGAGCCTGAGGCGAAGCCGGGGTGGGGCTGCATCTTCGGTCTTGCTCCCGGCCCACCCCGGCCCGGGAATCCGGGCCTGCCCCTCCCGCCAGCGGGAGGGGAGAGATGGGGTGCTGGCCATGGCCCATCCGCTTCGCTAGACACCCGGCATGACAGACCCTTCGATCAGCTTTCTCGACCGTGCCGACAGGCCGCGGATCGTCTATCAGCACCGCCGCGCCAGCGCCGAGCGCGCCGCTGCGCCGACGCTCGTCTTCCTGCCCGGCTATGCCAGCGACATGACCGGCACCAAGGCGCTGGCGCTCGATGCCTGGGCGGCGCGCCAGGGCCTGGCGATGCTGCGCTTCGATTACGCCGGATGCGGTGCGAGCAGCGGTGCGTTCGAAGACCAGGCTTTGGCCGACTGGCTGGGCGATGTGCTCGCGTTGATCGACACGGTGCCGAGCGGGCCGGTCGTGCTGATCGGATCGTCGATGGGGGGCTGGCTGGCGTTGCTCGCAGCGCTGGCGCGGCCAAAGCGCGTTGTCGGCCTAGTCGGCATCGCTGCTGCGCCCGATTTCACGATGTGGGGCTTCTCGCAGGAAGAGAAGATGACCATCCTCACCGAGGGACGGCTGGAGCGGGCGAGCGAATACGGCCCCGAGCCGATGGTCACCACCCGCCGCTTCTGGCAGTCGGGCGAGGGCAACCGGGTGCTGATCGGCGAGATCGCGTTCGATGGCCCGGTGCGGCTGATCCACGGCCAAGCCGATGCCGATGTGCCGTGGCAATATGCGCTGGAAACGCAGAAACAGCTGCGCAGCACCGATGTGCAATTGCTGCTGATCAAGGACGGCGACCACCGGCTGTCGCGCGACGCGGATATCGCGCTGCTGATCCAGACACTGGGCAATCTGCTCGGGCAGATCGAGTCCGCCTAAGCGAGCGGCGCCTCGCGCACGATCGGGCGGGGCCGGTGGTTCTCGTCCAAGGCCACGAAGGTAAACAGTCCGCTGGTGACGCGGACCTCTTCCGCGCCGCGTCCGCGCGAGGCGATGACGTCGAGCCGGATCGCGATCGAGGTGCGGCCGACTCGTTCGACCTCGCCATAGATCGAAATGATGTCGCGCAGCAGGATGGGGGCAAGGAACTGCATCGTCTCGATCGCCACGGTGGCGCACGGCCCCTGTACTTCGCGACCCGCAACGATGCCGCCGGCAATGTCCATCTGCGCCAGCACCCAGCCGCCGAAGATATGGCCGTTCGAATTGATGTCCGACGGCGCGGGCACGACGCGCAGGATGGGTTCGCGGCCCGCAGCCAGCGTTCCGGTCAGTTCAGCCATGGATTTGTCCCCCTCAAGGTGCGTCGGGATCGAGCGCGTCGTCGATCGATTCGTCGTGGCCGGTGCCGCTGGAGAGGAAAACCAGCCCCATCAGCGCCGCGGTCAGCATCATCGTAAAGCCGACGCCGAGCGCGGCTGCAATATACAGATGGATCGACACCGTGCCGTGGAGCAGGAACAGCCCCGCCAGGGTCAGCACCACCGCCAGACCAGTGACGCCCCCCATCCAGCCCATCACCCGCCAATAGCGGCGCCAGGCAAAGCGGGCATAATCGGGATCATCGAGATTGGAAAAGCGTGGCATGCGAGCGATATAGGGCTTGCGTGCTTTTCTTTCCAAGCATTTCGTGGGACCATTGGCCAAGCTTGAGTCGCCATGGCGGCCTGCATGCATGCGGTACCGCCGACCAAGGTGACCGGGCCTTGCCAAGGAGAGCGCATGCCATGACCATTGCCCAAATCCTGTCCGCCCGTGACGGCACCGTGCACCAGTGCACCTGCGATGCCACGGTGCGCGATGCCGCCACGTTGCTGGCGGAACGGCGGATCGGCGCGCTGCCGATCGTGCGTGATGGCGAGGTCGTCGGCATCTTCTCCGAACGCGATCTGGTCTACCGGCTGAACTCGGACGGGCCCGCCATTCTCGACCAGCCGGTCGAACAGGCGATGACCGCGCCGCCGATCACCGTGACCCCCGATACCCCGGTGATGTCCGCGCTGTCGCTGATGACGCGCAGGCGGATCCGACACCTGCCGGTGGTCGAAGGCACCACGCTGATCGGCTTCGTCTCGATCGGCGATCTGGTGAAATACCGCATCGACAAGATCGAAAGCGAGGCGGCAGCGCTCAGGGACTATATCCAGAGCGTTTGAGGGGCAGGGACTGAGGGGGGGCGGCGCGTACGTCCCTCGACTTCAGCGTGTTGCTGAAGTTTATCCTGAGCGTCGCCAGCAGGCGGCGTCGAAGGGCTCGGGAACTCGGCAAGGGTAGCGCCATTCTGCGTGGTGCATCCTTTATCCGTTTGTCCCGAGCGAAGTCGAGGGACGTTGCGCCAAACCCCCGCGATCAGCCTACCGCATCAATCCGCCCAGCAGGTTGCGCGCGAACTTTCCGAGCCCTGGAAATCCGAACGCCTTGCCCAGTTCGGTCGCGACCGTGCCGACGGCCGCGCCGGCGGCGGTCGAGACCGGCTTGGCGCTGCTCTTCTTGCCGCGAATCGCGCCCGCGATGACCGCACCGGCCGAAGCGGCGGCGGCCCCTGCTGCGGCATTGCCCGCCTTGGCCCAGATCGATGTCGTCTTGCGCGGCGACTTGGCGACCTCTTCCTTGCCCTTTGCTTCGACTTCCTCGGCCACGGCCGCCGCATCGGCCGCCTTTTGGGCCAGCACCTCCATCGCCGATTCGCGCTCCGCCCGCGTGTCGTATTTGCCGTCATAGGGCGAGACCGACTGGATGATCGCGCGTTCCTTCGGCGTCAGCGGTCCCAGGCGTGAACGCGGCGGCCGGATCAGCGTGCGCTGGGTGATCGAAGGCGATCCGTCCTCGAGCAATGTCGAGACCAGAGCCTCGCCGGTCTTGAGCTCGGTGATCGCGGTTTCGACATCGAGATCGGGGTTGATGCGGAAGGTATCCGCCGCCGCCTTGATCGCCTTCTGGTCGCGCGGGGTGAAGGCGCGCAGCGCATGCTGCACCCGGTTGCCGAGCTGGCCTGCGACCTTCTCTGGGATGTCGATCGGGTTCTGGGTGATGAAATAGACCCCCACGCCCTTGGAGCGGATCAGGCGGACCACCTGTTCGATCTTCTCCTCCAGCGCCTTGGGGACATCGTCGAACAGCAGGTGCGCCTCGTCGAAGAAGAAGACGAGCTTGGGCTTTTCGGGGTCGCCGACCTCGGGCAAAGTCTCGAACAGTTCGGACAGCAGCCACAACAGGAAGGTGGCATAGAGCTTGGGGCTCTGCATCAGCTTGTCGGCGGCGAGTACGTTGATATAGCCGCGACCCTGGTCGTCACAGCACAGGAAATCGTCGATCTCCAGCGCGGGTTCGCCAAAGAACTGCGCTGCGCCCTGGCTTTCGAGCTGGAGCAGCTGGCGCTGGATGATGCCGACGCTGGCCTTGGTGACATTGCCGAAACGCGCGGACAGATCGGCGGCATTTTCCGCGGTATAGGCGAGCACCGACTGCAGATCGGCAAGATCCAGCAGCAGCAGCCCCTGCTCATCGGCATAGCGGAAGGCAATGTTGAGCACGCCTTCCTGCGTGTCGTTCAATCCCATCAGCCGCGCGAGCAGCAGCGGACCCATTTCGCTGATCGTGGTGCGGATCGGGTGGCCCTGTTCGCCGTACAGATCCCAGAAAATCGCCGGATTGTCCGAATAGGCAAAGCCTTCCAGCCCGATTTCGGCGGCGCGCGCGACCAGCTTCTCGTGCGCCTTGTGCGTCGGCGATCCGGGCATCGCGATCCCGGCAAGGTCGCCCTTCACGTCTGCGACAAACACCGGCACGCCTGCGGCAGAGAAGCTTTCGGCAATGCCCTGCAGTGTCACCGTCTTGCCGGTGCCGGTCGCGCCGGCGACCATGCCGTGGCGGTTGGCGCGGGCAAGCACCAGGTTTTGCCGCTCGCCGCCGCCCAGACCCAGAAAGATATCGGACATGGCCATGCGCTCCCCTGATGCTGATATTGACCCGTCTATAGCCGGGGCGCAAAGCCCAAGTCGAGGGAGCAGCGATGTAAACTGTCGCGCGCCCAGATGGTGCAAATCAGTCGCGCAGGAAGATCGCCTCGATCGGCAGTTCGAACAGGTCGGCGATGCGGAAGGCGAGCGGGAGCGAGGGGTCGTATTTGCCGGTCTCGATCGCGTTGATGCTCTGCCGCGAGATCGCCAGCGCATCGGCAAGGTCGCCCTGCGTCCAGTCGCGTTCGGCGCGCAGCACCTTGAGCCGGTTCTTCACGCGCGCCACCGCACCAAAGGCGCGGCCACGCCCAGCATGCCGAACCAGATCGCCCCCATCCATTGCGGGCCGGTTTCCAGCACATCAAACACCTGCAGGAACTGCCAGACGGTGACGACGGCCAGCGTCAGCGCGGTGGCGAGCAGCGTCTGCTTGACCATCAGCAGCCGCTGATATTCGTCATCCGCCTCGACCAGCAGGCGGAAGATCGCCCAGAAGACGCCGATGATCGGAAAGGCGCTGATCAGCGCGAGCCCGATCAGCGTGCCCTGACCATGGTCTCCGCCATTGTTGGCAAACATCAGGCTGCCGGTCAGGATCGCCATATAGGCCCCCATGAACAGCAGCAGCCGCGCAGTATAGCGGCGCATATAGCCGGGCATTGTCTTGAGGGTCGTCATGTCACGCGTCCTCCGCCGGCTGGCAGCTGCCCTGGTCGCCAAAGGCAAAGCGGTTGACCAACTGCCCGAGAATCAGACCGCCGCACCACATCGGAAAGACGAAGAACACCGCCAGTTTGGGGATGTCGGGCGAATAGAGCTCGAGCACGCCCCACACGCTGGTGATTGCCAGCGTCATGCCGGTGGCGACCAGGAATTTGCGTACCTCGAGCATCCGCAGATATTCGTCGTCCAGCTCGATCAGCAGCCGTCCCATCGCCCAGAGCCAGCCGAGCGCGGCCATGCCGGGCAGCAGCGCCAGGCCGATCGTCAGCGCGCTCGCGGGTGCATTGTCCGGAACAAGCGCGGTGGCGAGCGCAATCGCCGCGAGATAGCCGAACGTGATCGGAATGATGCGTTTGCCATAGCGGCGGATCGCAGGATGATGGGGGGCACGCATCGTCAGGCTGCCTTGTGCCGGACGCACCGACCGCGCGCGTTGATCGACAGGACCGCAACAATGGGAAGGGCGATGAACAGGCTCTGCGCCATGCCATCGGAAATCACATCGAGGACATTCAAAACCGCCAGGCCGATGATGGCCAGCGCCCAGCACAGGGCATGAAGATAGGTGGTCATAGTCAAGCTCCCTTGATTCGATGTAAAGGAACATTGTCTTTTTTGAGCCTGAATGTCAAGGATCCTTGATAAAAGGATTGGGGTGCTTGTCGTGTGTGGCACCTCTCCCCTTCCGCTTGCGGGAGGGGCAGGTCCGGCCTGCCGGACCGGGGTGGGCCTGGAGGGTGCAGTCATTCAAGCCCACCCCGGCTTCGCCTGCGGCTCAGCCACCCCTCCCGCAGGCGGGAGGGGAGAGAGGGATAGTGACTCGCGCGCAAAGCCCCGCTATAACCCGGCGCATGGCAAGCATCCGCACCACAGTCACGACTAGCACCACTCCGGGCAACCGGGGGCGGGCGGTCGCGGGCTGAATTCGCGACTGCCAGCCACCCGGGTGCGGGCGGCTTTGGCGTCGGGCTCCCTTGCACTTCCTCTGATCACTGACGCCGGGAACCCCTTTTGGGCTGCGCCGGATTGTGCCATGGCGCAGCATCACGCGACAGGAAAGACAATGCGATGGTCCAGCTTCTGAAGATCAGCCTGCCCGATGGCTCGGTGCGCGAAATGCCCGAGGGGTCGACCCCGGCAGATGTCGCCGCCGCGATCGGCCCTGGCCTTGCCAAGGCGGCGATTGCCGCGCGCGTCGATGGCGAACTGCGCGATATCATGCGTCCCTTCGACGGCGATGCGCAGCTGGCGCTGGTCACCGCGCGCGACGAGGCCGATGCGCTGGAACTGGCGCGGCATGACTTTGCGCATGTGCTGGCAGAAGCCGTGCAGAGCCTGTTTCCCGGCACGCAGATCACCTTTGGCCCTTCGACCGACGATGGCTTCTATTATGATTTCGCCCCCAAGGAGCGGCCGTTTACCGACGAGGACCTGCCCGCGATCGAGGCCGAGATGCGCCGGATCATCGCGGCCGATCTTCCGCTGGTGCGCGAGGTGTGGAGCCGCAGCGACCTGATCGCGCGCTGGCAGGCCGCGGGCGAAAGCTTCAAGGCCGAATGGGCCGCCGAGCTTCCCGACAACGAGGAGCTGACGGTCTACTGGTCGGGCGAACCGGGCCGTCCCGGCGCGTGGATGGACATGTGCCGCGGCCCGCATCTGGCTTCGACCGGCAAGCTCGATCCGGCAGCGTTCAAGCTGACCCGCGTGTCGGGCGCTTATTGGCGCGGCGACCAGCGCAATCCGCAACTGTCGCGCATCTACGGAACCGGCTGGCTGAGCAAGAAGCAGCTCGATGCGCATCTGGTGCGGCTCGAGGAAGCGGCCAAGCGCGACCACCGCAAGATCGGCGCGGAGATGGACCTGTTCCATCTGCAGCAGGAAGCGCATGGCAGCGTCTTCTGGCATCCGCGCGGGTTCGTGATCTATCGCGCGCTCGAAGCCTATATGCGCCGCCGTCTCGACGCGGCAGGCTATCTCGAGGTGAAGACCCCGCAGGTGATGGACGCGCGCCAGTGGGAGCAATCCGGGCACTGGGGCAAGTATCGCGAGAACATGTTCGTCATCCCCGACGAGGTGCCCAATACCGAGGACGAAGGCCCGGTGGTGTCGAACGATGCTGCGTGGATGGCCTTGAAGCCGATGAACTGCCCGGCGCACGTCCTCATCTTCCGCCAGGGCATCAAGAGCTATCGCGACCTGCCGCTGCGGCTGGCTGAAATGGGCTGCTGCCACCGCAACGAGCCGCACGGCGCGCTGCACGGGCTGATGCGCGTGCGCCAGTTCACGCAGGACGATGCACACATCTTCTGCCGCGAGGACCAGATCGTCGACGAAATCGCCAAGTTCTGCGACCTGCTCGACACGGTCTACAAGGATCTGGGCTTCGGCGATTATGCCATCAAGCTCGCGCTGCGCCCTGAAAAGCGCTTTGGCACCGACGAGATGTGGGACTGGTCCGAACAGTCGATGCGCGATGCGGTCGCAGCAACCGGCCGCAACACGACAGAATGGGGCTGGGAAGAGCTTCCCGGCGAAGGCGCGTTCTATGCGCCCAAGCTGGAATTCCACCTGACCGACGCCATCGGCCGCACCTGGCAGGTGGGCACGATCCAGACCGACACCGTGCTGCCCGAGCGATTGGACGCCGGCTATATCGCCGAGGATGGCAACCGCCACCGCCCGATCATGCTGCACCGCGCGATCCTGGGCAGCTACGAGCGGTTCATCGGCATCCTGATCGAGCATTACGCGGGCAAGTTCCCGCTGTGGCTCGCGCCGGTGCAGGCGGTGGTTGCGACGATCGTCTCCGATGCCGACGATTATGCCCGCGAAGTCGTTGCGGCGCTTCAGGCGGCGGGCATCCGCGTCGAGGAGGATCTGCGCAACGAGAAGATCAACTACAAGGTGCGCGAGCATTCGGTGGGCCGGGTGCCCAACATCCTGGTCGTCGGCAAGCAGGAGGCCGAAAAGCGCACCGTGGCGCTGCGCCGCCTGGGCGAACAGCAGCAGCAGTTCCTCAGCCTCGACGAGGTGGTGGCGATGCTCAAGACCGAGGCCCTGCCGCCCGATCTCAAGGGCTGAGCCCGAACGCGATCGGACGCAAAAAGCCCCCTGTTCCAGCATCGGAACAGGGGGCTTTTTTGTGTCCGCGTCATGCAGCCCGTGGCGCCAAGAAAAAGGGCGCGATGGCCGAAACCACCGCGCCCCGTTCCTCTCCCATGAAGGGAATAGGTTGGACTTAGAAGGTGATGCGTGCGCCGAAACGAACCGACCACAGCGAACCGTTGAAGTTCACCGCTTCGGCCGGAGCCTGGAAGGTCGTACCGGTACGGTTGGCATACTGGTACTGCGCGCAGGTGTTGGCACCCTGCGCAACGCAGGTCACGTTCACCAGCGTTCCGTAATAAGGGAAGCCAACCTGACGGATGGTGCCCCAATCGGAATCGAGCAGGTTGAGGACGTTTTCAACATCTGCCAGCAGTTCGAGCTTGGTGCCCAGCACAAACGGCACTTCCTGACGCAGCGACAGGTCGAGCTTGTTGTAGCGTGGGCTCTTGCCGATGTTCTTCGGAGCAATCCGGCCCTGATACTTGTTCAGCTCGGAATTCTGAACGAAGCGCTGGAAACCGGCGAAGTCGAAGCCAGCCGCATAGCTGACCAGCGGGTCAGCCGTCGCCGAAGCGACGTTGGGCACGTACATGGTGTAGCGGTTGTTGGTGCCGGTGACACCGAAGACCGCCGACCGGTTGTTGCCCGATGCCTGATCGGCAAAGGTGTAGCTGTAACGCTGACCCGACAGCGAGTTGAAGAACAGCTCGAACCGGGTGGTGTTGTCGCCGAACAGCTTGGCATCATAGCCGGCTACCAGACGGAAGGCATCGTCACGCTGGTAGTTGGAGATGCCATAAGCCGAGAAGTTCGGGTCTTCCGCCACCGAGTTGGTGTAGTTCGAGAACGCCACCGACGAAGTGCCCGGGTTGAGGTCCTTGGCGCGCTGGTAGGTATAGGCACCCCCCAGACGCAGGCCGTTGTCCCAACGCTTGTCGAACCGGGCCACCACGTTCCAGCTGTAACCCTGGTCGCGGTTGGTCATCAGGATGTCGGTGTTGGTGGTCGCACCCTGGCCGGGCAGCACGCTGTAGCGCGGGCGGCCATCGGGAAGAACGCCAGTCGCAACCGAGCGCAGATCGGTCCATTCCAGACCGTCCTTCACCTTCGAATAGACCACGTCGACGCCGAAGTTCCAGTTGTCGCCCAGGAAGCCGAGATCGGCGTTATAGTCGATGGTTCCCGAAACGCGCCACTGCGAAGGCACCTTGAAGTTCGGGTCGAGCGCGTTGGTCGGTGCCTGTGCGGTGCCGGTGGTGCGGATCGCATCGATCAGCGCCTGCGGGATGCCGGTGCCGCCCGAAACGTTGTTCAGCGTGGCAGCGCCGATGGCCTGAATCTGCGCAGCGGTCAGGCCGGTGATGCCTGCGATCGCGAAGGTATCCGGCGCCCCGTTCAGGCCCTGCACACGGCGAACCTGAGCGCGACCGAGCGTCGGACCGGGGTTCGAGTAGCTGTTCGAAATCCAGACGTTCGGGTTGCCGCCACCGAACAGACCTGCCGAACCGCGCACGGTCAGGCGATCGGTCGGCTTCCAGTTCAGGCCGAAGCGCGGCTGGAACAGCTGGCGACCGTTCAGGGTCTGCGCGTTGGTGAAGCCGAAACGGTTGAAGAAGTCGTTGTTGACGAACGGACGATCCGGCGAGTCGAACAGGTCCCAGCGGAAACCGGCAGTCACGACCAGCGTGTCGGTGACATCGACGGTGTCCTGCAGACCGAAGGTCCAGCTGTTGTTCTCGAAATCGGCGGTGACGGTGTCGATGCCGCCGCGCAGCGGAACCGCGAAATCGAGCTCGCTGGCGCGGCGGTTCTGAAGACCGGCAATCGAGTCGAAGTAGAAGGCACCCGAGACGCGCTGGGCGAACAGGTTGCGGATGTCCTGCGTACGGCGCTCGGCGATCAGCTTCAGCGTGTGGTTGTTGAGCTGCAACGTGGCCTGGAACTCGATGTTCAGCGACTGAGCATCCAGTTCATTCGCCTGGCGGCTGATGTCCGGACCAAAGGTCAGCTGACGCTGGCCTGCAGAACAGGCGAGGGCTGCCTGGGCTGCCGTCTGACCGGTGATCGGAGCGGGCGACACCGGATCAAGGCAGGTGCGGAATTCACCGAAGGCATTGGCACCGAAGGGCTGCTGCAGACGGACATAGTCGGCATAGGACGCACGAATCTGGGTCGAGAAGCTGTCGGTCCACTGATCGTTGAACTGGACGATACCGAAATGGTTGGTCGCACCCTGGTTGTAGTTGTTCGAGAGCAGAGCAAAATTGGGGTTGGTTGCGTTCAGCGCGGCAATGCCGGTCTGGCCCGCGGTGACGTTGCCCTTGTTGTAGATATAGGTGAAGGTTGCGCGGTGACCGTCGGCGATGTTCCAGTCGACCTTGGCAACGAACTTGTCGTCCTTTTCCGGAATGTTTCCGGCGACGCCCTGAGTGTCGAAGTTGTAGACGCTCTGCGCGATCGACGAGATGTTGCTGATCTGCGCATCGGTGATGCCCAGAGCCGCCGGCTCGAGGGGGGCAGGCACCACGTCACGCAGCCGCTCATAGGTCAGCGAGAAGAACAGCTTGTCCTTGATGATCGGACCGGTGAGCTGGCCGGTATAGATCTTCGATTCATACGCGCCGGTGCGACGCAAGCCGCGGGCGGTGTCGCCGCGCAGGCTGTCATCGGCGTAATAGAAGCCGGCGATGCCCGAGAAGCGGTTCGAACCCGACTTGAGCTGCGCGTTGATCGCACCGCCCTGGAAGAAACCCTGCTGAATGTCGACGGGGGCGACTTCGACCGAGAATTCGCCGATAGCATCGAGCGGCACCGGACCACGGGTCGAAACCAGGCCGCCGGCTTCCAGACCGAAGGGATCGCCAAAGGCGACGCCATCAACGGTGAAGCGGTTGAAGCGGTTGTTCTGTCCGGCAATCGAGATCGCACCGCCATTGGTCGGGTCGAGGTTCACGCGAGGATCGCGGGCAGCGAGGTTGCGGATGTCGCGGTTGACGTTCGATACGCCAGCGATATCACGCGAGGTCAGCACGGTGCCAGCGCCCGATTCCAGCGGGGTCGATGCGGCGATCGACGATGCGGTCACGACGATGACAGCCTGCGACTGCAGTTCGATCGGCAGACGGAAGGGCTGGCCGGCCTGCAGGAAGATGTCGGTGACAGACGACTGTTCGAAACCGGGGGCGTTTACTTCAACCGTGAACGGGCCGCCCAAGCGAAGGCCGACGGCGCTGAAATTGCCTTCTGCATCGGTGGTGGTCGATGCAATCGTGCCCGAGGGGGTGTGGATGACCTTGACGTCAGCACCAGCGAGAGGCGCGCCGTCACCCGTGACGGAACCGCGGACCGACGAGGTCGTTTCTTGGGCGTGGGCCGGGGCTGCCATGACGGTAGCCAGCGAGAGCGCAGCCGCACTGGCTGCGAGATAATAGCGAATATGCATGTGTCTTTCCCCGTTTCTTGCCGCCCTGTGGACACTGGCGGCGATGAAAGCGCTCTCACAAATCAAGAGATGAGCGGCGCACTAGTCGGCGCTAAGGACACAAAAGCGAAAACAATGTGAAAGATATGTGACAGTTATAAGTCAAGATATGACAGCTGCGCCGGAATCGCCGGGTGGCTGACGTAAAGCTTTGAATTATCGATATAAATGGGGCCGTTTTCGGCCTGGCACGCGCGATGCTGCGCGCGGGCGCGATAGGGCTTCATGACGTTTTGTTCGCAACTGCGGCATAAATGACACGCTATTGCGCGGGGTGCCTGTCATAAATGTGTTGCACTGCAGCGAAGCAGGCCGCCCCGATGCGAGTCGCGCAACCAATCCATAGAAAAAGGGCGCGAAGACCAGCTCCGCGCCCCTTTTCAGACTCTTCGAGGTGCGATTGTCTGCCCGTCAGGCGGCGTCGCCCGCCTCGATCTTGTCCTTGGCGGCAAACACCTGGATCGGGTCCTTGCGGCCCTCGACCACGTCCTTGTCGACCACGATCTCGGCCACGCCCTTCATGCCGGGCAGCTCGAACATGGTGTCGAGCAGCATCGCCTCGACGATCGAGCGCAGGCCACGCGCGCCGGTCTTGCGCTCGATGGCCTTCTTGGCGATCGCCTCGAGCGCGTCATCAGTGAAGCTCAGCTCCACGTCTTCCAGCTCGAACAGCTTCTGATACTGCTTGATCAGCGCGTTCTTGGGTTCCTTGAGGATCTTCACCAGTGCGGTGATATCCAAGTCCTCGAGCGTCGCGATCACCGGCAGACGGCCAACGAATTCGGGGATCAGGCCGAACTTGAGCAGATCCTCAGGCTCGGTCTTGGTCAGCATCTCGCCGGTCTTGCGTTCCTCGGGCGCGGCGACATGCGCGCCGAAGCCGATCGACTTGCCCTGCAGGCGGTCACCGATGATCTTTTCCAGACCCGCAAACGCCCCGCCACAGATGAACAGGATGTTGGTGGTATCGACCTGCAGGAACTCCTGCTGCGGATGCTTGCGCCCGCCCTGCGGCGGTACCGAAGCGGTGGTGCCTTCCATCAGCTTGAGCAAAGCCTGCTGCACGCCTTCGCCCGAGACATCGCGCGTGATCGAGGGATTTTCGGCCTTGCGGCTGATCTTGTCGATCTCGTCGATATAGACGATCCCGCGCTGGGCCTTCTCGACGTTGTAGTCGGACGCCTGGAGCAGCTTGAGGATGATGTTCTCGACATCCTCGCCGACATAGCCGGCCTCGGTCAGCGTCGTTGCATCGGCCATCGTGAAAGGCACGTCGAACGTCTTGGCAAGCGTCTGCGCGAGCAGGGTCTTGCCGCAGCCGGTGGGGCCGACGAGCAGGATGTTCGACTTGGCGAGTTCGACCTCGCCCGATCCCTTGCCCGAATGGTTGAGGCGCTTGTAGTGATTGTGCACCGCGACCGAAAGCACGCGCTTGGCGCGGTCCTGGCCGATGACATAATCGTTGAGGACATCGCAGATCTCCTGCGGCGTGGGCACGCCGCCATCCTTCTTGCCGGCAAGACCGGCCTTCGATTCCTCGCGGATGATGTCGTTGCACAGCTCCACGCATTCGTCGCAGATGAACACCGTGGGTCCGGCGATCAGTTTGCGCACTTCATGCTGCGATTTGCCGCAGAAAGAGCAGTACAGGGTGCTCTTCGAATCGGAACCGCTCAGCTTGGTCATAGCTCTTCCTTCTGTTCCGGCGCCTTCTTGCCCGGAACGTGACGTTTCAGCCTAATGCCTAAAATGCGAAATTCAACACGCAACACCGATGCATGGCACCGGTGCTGCGATGAACCCCACAGCGGATAAGGCTGCAGCGCACCCGTGATAGGGTGCAATCCTTGTCAATTCCCTGCTTCGTCGGACGGAGCGGGGCGTTTTTCCATGACGTGATCGACCAGGCCGAATTCCTTGGCCTCGTGCGCTTCGAGGAAGGTATCGCGGTCCATCGCCTTTTCGATGGTCGCCAGATCCTTGCCGGTGAACTGCACGTACAGGTCGTTCATGCGCTTGCGGATGCGCAGGATCTCGCGCGCCTGGATCTCGATGTCCGATGCCATGCCGCGTGCGCCGCCCGAAGGCTGGTGCACCATGATGCGGGCGTTCGACAGCGCGGTGCGCATGCCGGGCTCGCCCGCGGCGAGCAGGAAGCTGCCCATCGATGCGGCCTGGCCGATGCACACGGTTGCCACGCGCGGGCGGATGTACTGCATGGTATCATAGATCGCCATGCCCGCCGTCACCACGCCACCGGGCGAGTTGATGTACATCGAGATGTCCTTCTTCGGATTTTCCGATTCGAGGAACAGCAGCTGGGCGACGATCAGCGAGGCCATGTTGTCCTCGACCTCGCCGGTCACGAACACGATCCGCTCACGCAGCAGCCGCGAGAAAATGTCAAAGCTGCGCTCTCCCCGGTTCGACTGTTCGATGACAATCGGGACCAGAGCATCGCGGACGGTATCGTACATAGAGGGCCTTCTTTCTGCGCCGTTGGATCGGGTGTGTATCGCCCGTCTAAATCGGCCTGTTTGCGCAAGAGTTCAAGCCCCGATGCGCGCTGGCACCCGGAACGCCCGAAGCGGGGCCGGTGGCGGGGGCGCCGAGCCTGCCCTCAGGCCCGGGGTGCAGGCGGCGAGGACGATGGCTGGCCGCCTGCGCGGACCATCAGCGTGGCCAAGGCACCGGCGAGCATCAGGACGCCGCCGAGCAGGATCGCATTGCGCGGATCGGAGCCCAGCAGCGGGGCATAGAGCAGCGGCATGGTCACCGTCTCGATCAGCATCGGCACCACGATGAACATGTTGAAGATGCCCATGTACACGCCGGTGCGTTCGGGCGGAATGCAATCGGCGAGCATCACATAGGTGTTGCCCATCATCCCCGCCCAGCCAAGGCCGATGCCGATCATCGGAATGAACATCGCGGTGCGATTGTCGATGAACGGCAGGCTGATCATCGCAATGCCCGAGGCCACCAGGCACACCGCATGCACCGGCCTTGCGCCCAGCCGGCGGACGATCGGGATCAGCAGCAGCGCTCCGACGCAGGCGACGGCGTTGTACACGACGCCCATCTGCTGCGCGGTGAGCGAGGCCGAGATGAAATCGGCCCCGCTGCCGCGCTCGCCGCCAGGAAACAGCGTGCGCGACACCGACAGCGAGATGAACTGCCAATAGACGAACATCGCATACCACTGGCACAGCATTGCCCAGGCGAGCTGGCGCATGGGGCGCGGCATGGCGACAAAGGCGTCCCGGATTTCCGCCAGTGCGGCGAGCGCGCCCGAGGGCTTGGCCGCCATTTCGGCCAGCTCTGCGTCGCTGAGCTTGATCTCGGGGACGCGAACCACCGACCAGACGATGCTGGAGATCGACAGGATCGCCCCGATGACGAACGCGACTCGCACGATCACCGGAATGCCGTTGATATCCACCAGATTCTGGCTGATGCCGAACCCGACCAGCAGGCTGGGCGTCGCGTAGGACAGGCACTGGGCCAGCCCGGTGAACGCGCTTTGCACCAGAAAGCCTGCGGGGCGTTGCCCCGGCTCAAGCCGGTCGGCGACATAGGCCCGATAGGGCTCCATCGTGATGTTGTTGCCCGCATCGAGCAGCCACAACAGGCTGGCGGCCATCCACAGGGTGCTCGAATAGGGCATCAGGAACAGGCACAGCGAACAGATGACCGCGCCGATCAGGAAATAGGGGGTACGCCGCCCCAGCTTCGATCGGGTGCGGTCGGACAGCGCGCCGACCAGCGGCTGGATCAGCAGCCCGGTCATCGGGCCCGCCAGCCACAGCAGCGGCATCGTCGCCTCGTCTGCGCCCAGAAATGTGTAGATCGGCGTCATGTTCGCCTGCTGCAGGCCGAAACTGAACTGCAGCCCAAAAAAGCCGAGGTTCATCTCGACGATTCGCGGCAGCGACAGCCGCGGCGCGACGGGCTTCCCAATCGCGGCGTCGGGGTGCGGGGCGTGCGTGGCGCTGGTCATGGGCCGGTCCTTCATCCTCGAATGGCGTCTTGCCTTGCGCCTTGCCCTGCATGCTATGCCTGAGGCGACGGGGTTGGCAAGCCTTTTTGCAAACGATTGCAGAATGTCTCTTGCAATCGTTTGCGGTGATGATAGCATAAGCGTTCAAAGCCGACTAACCGGCAGGTTCAGGAGAGATGTCATGACGATTTCAAAGGCCCTGCGCGTTCGCAGCGCATATGCAGTTCTCGCCGCAGCTTCCATCAGTTTCACGTCCGCCGCCCTGGCCCAGGATGCAGCCCAAGACAATGGCGAGCAGGATGATGTCATCATCGTCACCGCCGTGGCGCGCGGCGCCAATGTCCTCGACAGCTCGGTCTCGGTCAGCGCGATCGATGCCGACCAGATCGCTACCACCGCGCCGCGCAGCGCGGCGGAAATCTTCCGCAACATCCCCGGCATCCGGTCCGAATCGTCGGGCGGTGAGGGCAATGCCAACATCGCCGTGCGCGGTCTGCCGATCGCATCGGGCGGTGCCAAGTTCCTGCAGCTCCAGGAAGACGGCCTGCCGATTCTCGAATTCGGCGACATCACCTTCGGCAACTCGGACATCTTCCTGCGTTCCGACCTCAACATCGCCCGCGTCGAGGCGATTCGCGGCGGCTCGGCTTCGACCTTCGCCTCCAACTCGCCCGGCGGCGTGATCAACATGATCTCCAAGACCGGCAAGGGTCAGGACGGCGGCACGATCCAGGCGACGCTCGGCCTCGATTATGACGAGAAGCGCTTCGACTTCGATTATGGCGGCACGCTGGGCCAGGACCTGTATTTCCACATGGGCGGCTTCGTGCGCCAGGGCGAAGGCCCGCGCGACATCGGCTATGACGGCAACCGCGGCGGCCAGTTCAAGATCAACATCACGAAGGAATTCACCGGCGGCTTCATCCGCTTCTACGGCAAGTATCTCAACGACCGCGCGGTGGCCTATCTGCCCAACCCGGTGCGGGTGACCGGCACCAACGCCAACCCCAATTATTCGAACGTTCCCGGCTTCGACATCAGCGGCGACAGCCTGCACTCGCGCTTCTTCCGTTCGGCGCAGAGCCTGAACGGCAACAACCAGCCGCAGCGCTATGACATCACCGCTGGCCAGCGTCCGCTGGTCAAGGCGTTCGGCTTCGAAGGCGAGTTCGAGGTCGCCGATGGCTGGACAGTGACCAACCGCTTCCGCTTCTCCGACGTGTCGGGCAGCTTTGCCTCGCCGTTCCCCGGATCGGTCGATACCGCCGCAGCCACCGCAACGGGACTTGCCGGCGCCGGTTCGCGGCTGGTCTTCGCCAACGGCTTGCAGGCCGGGCAGAACGTCCCGGGCAACGCGCTGGTCGCCAACGTCGTGCTGTTCAACACGCGCCTGAACAGCCTCGACAACATCACCAACGATCTGCGCATCACCGGCGATTTCCAGGTCGGCAGCGGGACCGCCACGCTGACCGCGGGCTTCTACAAGTCGCAGCAGGACATCAATACCGACTGGCTGTGGACCTCGCACCTGCTCGAAGTCCGTGGCGGCAGCAATGCCGCGCTGATCGACGTAGTGGCCGCCAACGGTCAGCGTCGCAGCGATCTGGGCACCGTCGCCTATTCCGCAAGCTTCTTCGGCAACTGCTGCCGCCGCAGCTATGACCTGCAATATGATACCAATGCGCCCTTTGCCTCGCTGTCGCTGGCATTCGACAAGCTGACGCTCGACGGCAGCATCCGCTACGACTTCGGCGATGCTTCGGGCCGGACCTTCGGTTCGGATCTGGGCGGCGGCCGCGTCGGCATCACCAGCTTCGATTTCAACCGCAATGGCGCTATCAGCCCGGCAGAGGCGCAGACCGCGACCATTCCGCTGAACGCGCCGGCCCTGGTCGATTACAGCTACAACTATTTCAGCTATTCGTTCGGTGCCAACTACCGGGTCAGCGATGATCTGGCGCTGTTCGCGCGCTACAGCAAGGGCGGCCGCGCCAATGCCGACCGCATCCTGTTCAACAACGACAACGTCAACTTCGTCACCGGTGATATCCGCAGCGAAGGCATTGCGGTCGATTTCGTCAAGCAGGCCGAAGCCGGCGTCAAGTATCGCTCGGGTGGCCTCGCGCTCTATGCCACCGGCTTCTACGCGGAAACCGAGGAAACCAACTTCGAAGCGACCAGCCGCCAGACCTTCGACCGTCAGTTCAAGGCGCACGGCATCGAGCTGGAAGCGTCGTACCGCGCAGGCGGCTTCACGCTGAGCGCAGGCGGCACCTATACCGATGCGGAAATCAGCCGCGACCGGATCAGCCCCGCCAACCAGGGTAACACCCCGCGTCGTCAGGCCGATTTCATCTATCAGCTGAGCGGCCAGTACGAGCAGGACATGTTTACCGTCGGCGCGAACATGGTCGGCACGACGGACAGCTATGCGCAGGACAACAACCTGCTCGTGCTGCCCGGCTTTGCCCAGGTGAACGCGTTCGTCGCGGTACGTCCCATCGACCGGGTGCAGCTGTCGGTCAACGCCAACAACCTGTTCGACACCCGCGGCTTCACCGAGGCGGAAGAAGGCGCGATCCCGGCCAATGGCATCGTGCGCGCACGCTCGATCAACGGCCGGACCATCTCTGCCACGCTGCGTTACGACTTCTGACGCAGACGATGACCACTGCCTGGACCGCCGCGCATGTTGCCGCTCTGGCCGATCAGCCACTTCCCGCTCTGGGGCTGATCGGGGCGGAGGATGCGCAGCGGATCCTGCCCGATCTGCTGTTGTGGGACATGTGGCCGTTGCAGCGGCCAGATGGCCGCATCGCCCCGGTGAACGGGGGCAGCCTGTGGATGGTGCTGGCCGCCCCCGACCGGGGTGATCCGATCCTGCGCCATTTCGAGGCGAAGATCCGGCTGCTTCATCTTGACGCGTCGAGCTGGCACGATCTGGGCGACATGCTGCCTGCGGGCCTCGGTGATTTCGAGCGCGAATGGTCGGGATCTGCGATGCTGGAAGGCGATTGCGTCACGCTCTACTTCACCGCGGCCGGCTATGCCGACCGGCCCGGCGGCTTCCAGCAGCGGCTGGCGGAGACGAGCGGCACGCTGCAGGCCGATGGACGGATCACCGGGTGGACGCAGGTTCGCGAGAGCATCGTCGCCGATGGCACGGTCTATCTGGCCGCCGACCGGCACGATGGTGCGCCCGGCACGGTCAAGGCATTCCGCGACCCCGCCTTCTTCATCGATCCTGCCGATGGCGCGCGCTATCTGGTGTTCACCGGATCGCTCGCCGCATCGGGCAGTGCCTTCAATGGTGCGGTGGGACTGGCGCGGCTGGACGAGGCCGGCCAATGGCAGCTGCTGCCGCCGATCATCCACGCTGACACGCTCAACAACGAGCTTGAGCGCGCGCAGATCATCGCGCATCAGGGGCATTATTATGCTTTCTGGTCCACGCAAAGGTCGGTGTTCAACCCTGAAGGCCCGACCGGGCCGACCGGCTTTTACGGCATGGTTGCAGAGCAACTGTCGGGACCGTGGCGGCCGCTCAACGGCAGCGGCCTGGTGATCGCCAACCCCGATGCCGAGCCGATGCAGGCCTATAGCTGGTTCGCCAGCGCCGATCTTGTCGTGTGCAGCTTTGTCGACCACTGGGGGCTGAACGGCCGCCACCCGACCGACAGCGCGTTCGTCGCCGCCGAGACCTTTGGCGGCACACCCGCGCCCATGGTGCGAATCGCGCTCGATGGGGACCGTTCGGCCATCGTCGAGCATTTTGCTATGGAGCGGCTTCATGCCGTGTGCGATGCCGACTGACCGCCCGTTGCTGGGTGCTATCGAGGCAGGGGGCACCAAGTTCGTCCTCGGGGTCGGCTATGGACCGGGCGAGATCATCGATCAGCAGCAGATCGCCACGCGCGACCCGGAAACGACGCTGGCCGAGACGATCGCCTTCTTCCGCGAGCATCGCGGCCTCGCGGCCATCGGCATCGGCTCGTTCGGCCCGCTCGAACGCATGATGGGCCACCCCCAATGGGGGCATATCCTGGCTACTCCGAAGCCCGGCTGGAGCGATTGCGACCTGGCCGGAACCATCGCCCGCGCGCTGGCTGTGCCGGTCGCCTTCGATACCGATGTCAACGCAGCCGCGCTGGCCGAGGCGCGGACAGGCGCCGCGCGAGGCGCCCGGGTGAGCGTCTATGTCACCATCGGCACGGGGATCGGTGGCGGGGTGATCGCCGATGGAAAGATCGTTGGTGGCACAGGTCATCCCGAGCTTGGCCATATGCGGCCGCGCCGCGCTGCGGATGACATGGACTTCGCGGGCGTCTGCCCGTTCCACGGCGACTGCCTTGAGGGCCTGGCGAGCGGCCCTGCGATCATCGCGCGCTGGGGCCAGTCGCTGTCGCATCTTGCGCCAGACCATCCGGCGCACGACATCATCGCCGGCTATCTTGCCGAAATGTGCAACACGCTGCGCGCCGCGCTGGCCCCCGATGCGATCGTGCTGGGCGGCGGGGTGATGGGCACGCCCGGGCTGTTCGATCGCATCGTCGAATCAGCGCAGACCAGCGATGGCGGCTATTTCGCGCTCCCGGCTGCGCAGGTGATCCGCCGCCCGGCGCTCGCCCCCATTTCCGGATTGGCGGGCGCCTTCGAGCTGGCAGCGGATCTGATCGCGTAACCTTATTCTGCCGGAGCGGCGGCGAGCTTGTCCTGCGTCCGCAGGTCGAAATCGGACGCGTCATGGCGTTCGTGCAGCTGTTCGCTCAGGTCGTCGCCCCAGGTGCGGTTGACGATCTTGCCGCGCTTGACCGCCGGCCGCTGGGCAATCTGGTCGGTCCAGCGCAGCAGGTGCGGATACTCCTGCGTCTGCAGGAACTCGGCCGCGTTGTACACGGTGCCGGTCGCAACCCCGCCATACCAGGGCCAGATGGCGATATCGGCGATCGAATATTCGCTTCCGCCCATATACTCATTGTCGGCCAGATGGCGGTTCAGCACATCGAACTGGCGCTTGGTCTCCATCGTGAACCGATCGATGCAATATTCGATCTTGATCGGCGCATAGGCATAGAAATGGCCGAAGCCGCCGCCGAGATAGGGCGCGCTGCCCATCTGCCAGAACAGCCAGTTCATCACCTCAGCTCGGCGGGCCGGATCGCTGGGCAGCAACGCGCCGAACTTTTCGGCAAGATACAGCAGGATCGAACCCGATTCGAACAGCCGCACTGGCTGCGCGCCGCTGCGGTCCATCAGCGCGGGGATCTTGCTGTTGGGGTTGATGCCCACGAAATCGCTGCCGAACTGGCCGCCCTGGCGGATGTCGATCAGCCAGGCGTCATATTCCGCGCCCGCATGCCCCGCCGCGAGCAGCTCCTCGAGCATGACGGTCACCTTCACGCCATTGGGCGTGGCCATCGAATAGAGCTGCAGCGGGTGCTGGCCGACGGGCAGCTCCTGGTCGTGCGTTGCCCCGGCGACCGGCCGATTGATGTTGGCGAAGGCACCGCCATTGGCCTTGTCCCAGGTCCAGACGGCAGGGGGCGTGTAATCGGCGGGGAAGTTGGTCATGACAGGGGGCCTTTCGCAAAGGGGCGGCGCGCGCGCAGCGAGGTTGCTGCGGCAGATGCGTTCCCGCTCAACATGGCGGTGGTCCGGTCTCAGTCAAGGGCGCAAAATGGGGGGAGGGCAGCGGTGCCCTGTCGAATCGGCGCCCACGAAAAAGGGCGACCATTGCTGGCCGCCCTTTCCCGAATCAGAACCTGATATCCCGAAGGAAAATCAGGGGCTGTTGGGCTCATCATCGTCAGCGATGACGATGATGCCGCCGACAACAGCGGCAGCGGCCACGACACCAATGATGATGCCGGTGCTGCCTTCTGCGTCGCTCTCTTCGCTCGAGGTGCTGGCGACGCGAACCGCGGGGTTCGCAGCCTTCGCCAGTACCGGAGCGCCGACCATCGTGGTCAGAGCAAGCGCAGCCAGTGCGGTCTTTGCAAGTTTCATACGTTTGTCCCTTCAGACATGCTGCTAGCCATTGCCGTATTCCATAATCTGTGAGCAATTGCAACATGCGCTGGACGCAATTCTTGACACTTTCGTCGCTCTTTTCAGGCGCTTCACGGCTTTCAAATGACGTCCAGCAATCCCATCGCCGCCAAATGTAACGGCGCAACATACAACGCATCGTCGAAGGCAACGCTGCTTGTCAGAGCGTAGAACTGTCTCGCCTTGTCCTCGCTCAGCCCCATTTCACGGTAAAATTCAATATATTCGCGGTGAACCGGGTGGTCGCTCGGCAGATCCTCCGCCTCGCGGCCCAGCGAATCGCGCCATGAGTGCACCGCAAATTCCGCGCGCGAATCGGCGCGCCGGCGCACCCCCGCCAGGAACAGCTCGACCGCGCCTGATCGCACCGATCCGCCCGCCGGGACCACAGTTTCGATTCGCGCCGCGCGCAGCATGCGGGCGAGCTTCAGATTTGCCTCGTCATCGTCTGATCCGGGGCATTCGATCATCCGCAGCATCGCGAGTTCGGGCCAGGCCTTGAGCATCGCGGCGAACTGCGCCGGGGTGGACGTACCGACGACCCCGTGCATCTCGGCGGTGCGCGAATCGACGACGCGGAACGGCCCGTATTGCGCCAGCGCAGGGACGGCATCCGCCGCGTTATCCGCTGCCCCCGACCTGGTCAGGTCATCGCGCCATTCGATCTCGATCGTCGCAATGAAAGGCAGCCCCGACTCGTTCGCGGCCACGGAGGCCGGACACAGAGCCAGCCCGATCGCGAAAGGCAGAACGAGGCGGCGCAGGATCGGCATGAGGCTAAGGTATCCACGGCACAGGGGCGATCATGCCGGGATGCGCCCCTCGCATCACCATTGCCTTGCCGGACATGGTCATCGCCCCATTAAGCGCGCCTGCCGCGACCGCCGGAGTATCGCACTTTGGCATTGGGACAATTGCCTCCGGAATGAACCAATTGCGCGGTTTCCCCTCGACTCGGAAAGAGCGCCACGTCAGTCTTTCCGCGCGAACACACAGGGGGCAGCGCATGGTCGCCATCGTCCAGACCGTGGCCTATCTGGGGCTCGAGGCGCGCAGCGTCGAGGCGCAGGTGCAGATCTCGCCCGGCGTGCAAAAGGGCATCGCGGTGGTCGGCCTGCCCGACAAGGCGGTAGGGGAAAGCCGCGAGCGGGTGCGCGCCGCGATCGCCTCATTGGGCCTGTCGCTCCCGCCCAAGCGCATCACCGTGAACCTGTCCCCGGCGGACCTGCCCAAGGAAGGCTCGCATTACGACCTGCCGATCGCGCTCGCCTTGCTGGCGGCCATGGGGATCATCGATGCCGAGCTTGCGAGCGAATATGTCGCGGTGGGCGAGCTCGCGCTCGACGGGCGGATCGCTGCCTCGCCCGGCGTCCTGCTCGCAGCATTGCATGCGTCCGCCACCGGGCGCGGGCTGATCTGCCCCGCCGTGCAGGGGGCAGAGGCGGCCTGGGCAGGCGGCATCGATGTCATCGCCGCACCCGATCTGCTCACCCTGCTCAACCATCTGAAGGGCAACGGTCGGCTTAGCCCGCCCCGGCCCGGCATCGCCGAAGAGCCCGCGCCGGGGCCGGACTTGCGCCAGGTCAAGGGACAGGAGACCGCCAAGCGCGCTTTGGAGATTGCCGCGGCCGGGGGGCACAATCTGGTGATGGTCGGGCCCCCGGGCGCGGGCAAGTCGCTGATGGCCTCGTGCCTGCCCGGCATTTTGCCGCCCTTGACCCCGCAGGAGGCGCTCGCGGTCTCGATGGTCGCCAGCGTTGCGGGCACGCTCACCGATGGCAGGATCAGCCGTGCGCGTCCGTTCCGCGCGCCCCATCACAGCGCCTCTATGGCTGCGCTCGTCGGTGGCGGACTGAAGGTACGCCCGGGCGAGGTCTCGATGGCGCATCTGGGGGTCCTGTTCCTTGACGAACTGCCCGAATTCCAACGCACCGTGCTCGATTCGCTGCGCCAGCCGCTGGAGACCGGCGAGGTCAGCGTCGCGCGCGCCAATGCGCATGTCACCTTCCCGGCGCGGGTGCAGATGATCGCGGCGATGAACCCGTGCCGTTGCGGGCATCTGGGCGATCCGGCGCTCGGCTGCTCGCGCGCGCCGCGCTGCGCGGCGGATTATCAGGCCAAGGTGTCCGGCCCGCTGCTCGATCGGATCGACCTGCATGTCGAGGTCGAGGCGGTGACCGCCGCCGACTTGACCCTACCCCCGCCCGCCGAAGGCTCGGCCGAGGTCGCCGCCAGAGTCGCCACAGCCCGCGCCCTCCAGACCGCGCGCTATGCCGACATCAAGGCCCGCACCAATGCCGAGATCGACGGCGAAGCACTGGAGCGTTTCGCCACCCCCGACGAACCCGCGCGCCAGCTGCTGGCAAGAGCGGCCGAAGCAATGCGGCTTTCGGCGCGAGGTTACACGCGGGTGTTGAGAGTGGCGCGCACCATCGCGGACCTCAGCGGCGCGGAAACTGTGGGGAGAGTGCATGTCGCCGAGGCGCTGAGCTATCGCAGACGAGCGCCGGTGGGGTGACCTGTGTCTCTGCCGTTCTAGATTTCGTCGCCGGGAGGAGGAGCCTCATCTGCTGCGCGGTTGAGAAACGTCAGCATATCAGCTGGCTTCGCAGTCCCGGCACGCTCCTTCAGAAAATCGGCAGCTGTTTCAACGGCACCAATCTTCTGGGCAATCGCGACCGAAATCCATTGGTTGAGCGAAACGCCGTCTTCCTTGGCAAGCCGCGCTGCCGCAGCCTTGATCGACATCGGCAGCTTCAGTGGATACGATGCCTTGGTCATTGCCGTAACTCCTTCAGCAGTTCGCCGGGGCGAACCACCGGCAGTCCAAACAGCTCCGCACCTTTGGCGAAATCCCGCACATTGTGGGTTACCAACCTGTCCGCGTTTCCGTTGATCGCTGCCTCCAGCACCATTTCATCGTTCGCATCGCTCAACAAAGGTCGCCAACGAAAGCTGACATCAACAGCAACACAGGCGCTCGCAAAAGCAGCCAGAAATTGATCGACTTGATCCAGTTCGAAACCGTGCACAGCGCGTTGTTCCGGGCGTTTCAGCACGGCTTCATACTCGAGAAACAACGCCGGGGTGACCAGCGGCGTCAGATGTCCGGAGCTTACGTATCTCAAAACGACATTGCTGCCGCCTTGTCTGCTCCGCAGAGCCGTCACGACCACATCGGTGTCAAGAACGACCTTAAGCATATCTCATAAGATATCGCCTTGCGGGCAACAATGCAATGCATGGTGCCCGCACACGTCACCATCGTCCGACTCAAACGAAAAACGGCGGAGCATTAGCCCCGCCGCTTCCGTCTTTAGCCTAACGCCAGCGGAGCCCCCGGCCCCACTGCCGTCATCGCATCATTGCGCGGTCCAGCCGCCATCCACCGGGATCGCGGTGCCGGTGATCTGCGCTGCGGCCTCGCTCGAGAGGAACGCGGCGAGTTCGCCCATCTGTTCGGGCGTGGCGAACTGCTTGCTGGGCTGCTTTTCGATCAGCAGCTTTTCGGTCGCCGCTTCCACGCTGATGCCCTGTTCGGCGGCCATCGCTTCGATCTGCTTCTGCACTAGCGGGGTGTGGACCCAGCCGGGGCAGATGGTGTTCGACGTGATGCCGGTGCCGGCGTTTTCCAGCGCGACCACCTTGCTGAGGCCGACGACGCCATGCTTGGCGGCGACATAGGCCGCCTTGTGCTTGCTGGCGATCAGGCCGTGGACCGATCCGATGTTGATGATGCGGCCAAAGCCCTTGGCCTTCATGTGCGGCAGCGCGGCCTGGATGGCAAAGAAGATGCCCGACAGGTTGATCGCGATCACCTGGTGCCACTTTTCGGCCGGGAATTCCTCTACCGACGCGGTGTGCTGGATGCCGGCGTTGTTGACCAGGATGTCGACCGAGCCCAGCTTTTCGACGCACAGCTCGACCATCGCTTTGACATCATCGGGCTTGGACATGTCGGCGCTGCTGTAGACCACCTCGACGCCGTATTTGGCGGCGAGACCAGCGCGCTCCTTTTCGATTTCGTCGGCATCGCCGAAGCCGGTGATGACCAGATTGGCACCCTTGGACGCCAGGACGTTGGCGATGCCCAGACCAATTCCGCTGGTCGAGCCGGTGACGATGGCATTCAATCCTTTGAGCATGTGAGATCCCCTCAGAAACAGTTGCACGGTGCGGCCCGACAGCAATGTTCGCAAGTGCAGCGAATCACTCTTGCCGACTCGTCTAACGTGAGTTACCCCTACGTTCCAACGGAAAAGACGGGTTTCGCAACAGTTTCTGGGGGGACATGCGATGGCTAAGGCTAGCCCGTCGTCTGCGGCTAATGCTGCGGATGCGAAATCTAAAAATGTCAAATATGTTGCAGCCGCGAATAGCAAGCCGGTCAACCTGGCCTTGCAGGGCGGTGGTGCGCACGGGGCGTTTGCCTGGGGCGTGCTCGACAGGTTGCTCGAGGATGGGCGGCTCAGCTTCGATGCGGTGAGCGCGACCAGCGCGGGCGCGATGAACGCCACCGTGCTGGGCTATGGCCTGACCATCGGCGGCGCCGACGGCGCGCGCGAAGAGCTCGAGAAATTCTGGAAGAAGATCAGCGATGAAGGCGCCAAGGGGCCGCTGCAGCCGTCGTGGATCGACAAGGCGATGGGCAACCACAGCCTTGATTTCAGCCCGGCCTTCACCTTTTTCGATATCCTCTCGCGGTTGATGTCGCCGTATGAGCTCAACCCGCTCAACATCAATCCGCTGCGCGCGGTGCTGGAGAGCAGCGTCGATTTCGGCGTGCTGCGCGAAGGCTGCCCGATCAAGCTGTTCCTGTCCGCCACCAACGTGCGCACGGGCAAGGTGCGCCTGTTCGAAAATCACGAGATCGGCCCCGATCAGGTGCTGGCATCGGGCTGCCTGCCGTTCATGTTCCAGACCGTGATGATCGATGGCGAGGGCTATTGGGACGGCGGCTACATGGGCAATCCGGCGATCTTCCCGCTGATCTATGGCAGCGAGACCAACGATGTCGTGATCGTGCACATCAATCCGCTGAACCGCGAGGAAATCCCCAAGACCGCCAAGGATATTCTCAATCGCATCAACGAGATCAGCTTCAACTCCAGCCTGATGCGCGAGATGCGGGCGATCGCCTTCGTCAGTCACCTGATCGATCAGGGGCAGCTGGTGGACGAGGACCATCGCCGGATGCTGATCCATTCGATCCAGGATGAGCTGTTCATGGAAAGCCTGGGGGCGACCAGCAAGCTGAACCCCGACTGGACCTTCATGAAGAAGCTGCGCGATGTCGGTCGGCAGAGTGCCACGCTGTGGCTCGACAGCCATTTCGACGATGTCGGCATCCGCTCATCGGCCGACATCAAGGCTTCCTTCCTCTAAATTCCTGCCATTTCGTGTTTCCGTAACGTCCACCATTACAGGGGGTTTACCGAACAATGACGCCTGAAGAGATCCTCAAACTGCCATCGATGCCGGCGGCGGCACCCAGCTATCCGCTGGGCCCCTACCGGTTCATCAACCGCGAATTCATGATCGTCACCTACGAGACCGATCCTGTCGCCTTGCGCGCCGCGGTGCCCGAGCCTTTGGTGCCCAATGAAGACAATCTGGTGCTCTACGAGTGGATCAAGATGCCCGACAGCTCGGGTTTCGGCGATTACACCGAGAGCGGCATCGTCATCCCGTGCACCTATAATGGCGAGCCGATCAACTATACCGCGCAAATGTATCTCGATGACCAGCCGCCGATCGATGGTGGCCGCGAAATCTGGGGCTTTCCCAAGAAATACGCGCTGCCCAAGCTGGTGGTCGCCTCGGACACGCTGACCGGAACCTTGTCCTATGCGGGGCAGACGGTGGCAATGGGCACGATGGCCTATAAATGGGCCGAAGCCCCCGGTGGCTGCGAGGCGCAGGCCAAATCGATGACCAAGACATCGTGCAACCTCAAGATCATCCCCGATGTCGATGGCAGCCCCAAGATCTGCCAGCTCGTCGCCTATAATCTGGAGGATATCACGGTGAAGGGCTGCTGGGTCAGCCCGGCGCGGCTGCAGCTGATCCCGCATGTCAACGCGCCGGTCGCAGACCTGCCGATCCTGCGCATTGTCGGCGGCAAGCATTTCGTCAGCGATCTCACCCTGCCGCATGGCCGGGTGCTGTTCGACTATATCAAAGACGCCGCGGGCTGAGGGGGGACAGACGATGAACAAGCAGGATGTGCTGAAGCTCAGCTCGATGCCGTTGCAGAGCCCGACCTATCCGGTGGGCCCGTACAAGTTCTTTGAACGCCAGTACATGATCATCAACTACCGGACAGACCCGGCGATGATCCGCAAGATGCTGCCCGAACCGCTCGAGCCCGATGGCGACGTGGTCTCGATCCAGTGGCTCGATCTGCCCGATGGCGAAGGCTTTGGTGCCTATTCCGCCGCGGCGCAGGCGATCCCCTGCACCTTCAATGGCGAAAAGTGCAGCTTCCTCACCCAGATGTATGTCGACAACTGCCCGCCTTTGGCCGGTGGTCGCGAGATCTGGGGCTATCCGATGAAATACGGCATCGCCAAGCTGGAGACCGTGGGCGACACGCTGACCGGCGTGCTGACCTATGCCGGGCAGACCGTTGCCAGCGGGACGATGGTGTACAAGCACAGCGGCCCGACCGATCCGGGCGAAATCGAGGCCTTGCTCAAGCGCACCCAGGTGACGCTGAAGCTGATCCCCGATATCGATGGCACGCCTGCCATCGCGCAGCTGGTCGGCATCACCTTTGTCGATGTGGTGGTCAAGGGCGCGTGGACGGGCCGCGCGCGGGTCGAGTTGGTCGATTCGGTCAACTGCCCGCTCGCCGACCTGCCGGTGCTCGAACACACCGGCGGCCTGCATCTCGTCACAGACATGACGCTGCCATATGGCCGCGTCCTGCACGACTATCTGGGCTGAATAGCCCTCGCACGAACACTCCTGGCCCCGGCGCGGCGTCACCGCGCCGGGGTTTTTGTATTCAGAGCAGTTCGGCGATGGTCTCGCTGGGGCGGCAGAGCTTCACCGCATCCGGCGTCACGACGATCGGCCGGTTGATCAGGATGGGGTGCGCCATCATCGCGTCGATGATCTGCGCGTCGGTCACGCCTGCCGCGTCGAGTCCCAGTTCCTTGACCAGGGGCTCCTTGGCGCGCAGCAGCCCGCGAGCGCCGTCGCTCGCGCGCGCGATCAGGCCTTCCAGCGTGGCGCGCGTCGGCGGGGACTTGAGATATTCGATGACCTCAGGCTCGTGCCCCGCCTCGCGGATCGCGGCGAGCACATTGCGCGACGTGCCGCATTTCGGGTTGTGATAGATCGTGATCTGCATCGAAGTCTCTTTCCGTCGTGAACGAAATCAGGGTTCGCCGTCCCAGTAATCCAGGCTCTCGCCGCTGCGCTGGATCACCTCGAACGGATGCTCCCGAGCCAGCCCGGCTTCGGCCATGAACTTGCCCGAGTCGGGATATTCATAGATCTCCGGGTCTTCCTGGGTGCTGATCGCGAGGTATTTCAGCGGCGCGTCCGAGGTGTTGATGATCTGGCGCGGATAGTCCGGCCCCGGCGGTATGGTGATGACATCGCCCGCGCCGATCGGCACATGTTCGCCTGCGACCCGCAGCGTACCTTTGCCCTCCAGGATCACGAACATCTCTTCCTGCGCGTGGTGCAGGTGATACGGGCAGGCGATCTTGCCAGGGGCGACGACCAGCACCGCTGCGCCCAGCTTGGTCGCAGGCGTACCTTCGGTCAGCCGGGCGTGGTGGAAATCGACGGTGGCCGTGCGGGTCCGGTGCTCCAGCGGGATCGAGCCGACATTGCGGACCAGAAGCGCCCTCAGACTGTCGGCCCGGTCACTCATGCCACGCCCTGCCACGGATCAGTTGATCAGAACGGCACGTCGTCGTTCAGATCGTCGTCGAAGCCGCCGCCGCCCCAGCTGCTGCCGGCGCCGCCGCCCGACGAGCCGCCATCGTTGAAGCCGCGCGAGCCGCCACCCGACGAACCGCCGCTGCTGCGACCGCCCCCGAAATCGCCGCCGCCGCCGCCGCCCATTCCGCCGCCACCGCCGGGCTTGCCGTCGAGCATGGTCAGCACGGCGCCGGGGCCCTGCAGCACCACTTCGGTGGTGTAGCGGTCGTTGCCGTCCTTGTCGGCCCACTTGCGGGTGCGCAGCTGGCCTTCGACATAGATCTTGGAGCCCTTGCGCAGGAAGCGTTCGGCGACGCCTGCCAGGCCATCGCCGAACACGGCGACAGTGTGCCAGTCGGTGCGCTCCTGCTTCTCGCCCGAATTGCGGTCCTTCCACGTTTCGGTGGTCGCAAGCCGCAGATTGGCGACCTTGCCACCGTTCTGGAAGCTGCGGACCTCGGGGTCGGCGCCCAGATTGCCGATCAGAATGACCTTGTTGACGCTGCCCGACATATGCTTTCCTTAGGATTTCTGTGATGTGGTGGATGATCGGGCGAAACATCGCCCCGATCCGTTGCGGCGTTTATAGCCCGAAAGCTGTTGCGGTCCAGAAGGTAATCCCGGCGGCGATCCAGGCCAGGCCGAACAGATAGACCAACATGAAGATCGGCCATTTCCAGCCATTGGTCTCGCGGCGTGTCACCGCGATCGTCGATATGCACTGCGGCGCAAAGACGAACCAAGCGAGGAACGCCAGCGCTGTGGGCAGCGACCAGCGCCCGGCGAGCCGCTCGCCCAGGGCTTGCGCCTGTTCGTCCTCGTCGGTGGCGTCGATCGCATAGGTGGTGGCGAGCGCCGAGACGGCGACCTCGCGCGCGGCCATCGCGGGGATCAGCGCGAGCGCGATGTCGCGGCTGAAGCCCACGGGGGCGACAACCGGCTCCAGCACGCCCGCGATCCTTCCGGCGGCGGAATAATCGAGCTGGCTGATGCCGCTGCCTGCGGGCGCCTGCGGATAGGTCAGCAGCAGCCACAGGCCGATGGTCACGGCAAAGATGATCGTGCCCGCGCGGCGCAGGAACAGTGCGGCACGCTGCCACAGGCCGAGCGCCAGATCCCGCAACCGCGGCAGCTGGTACTTCGGCATCTCCATCAGGAAGCCGCTCGCGCCGCCCTTGGCGACGGTCGAGCGCAGCACCAGGGCCACCACCATCGCGCCGATGATGCCGAAGACATAGAGGCCGAACAGCACCAGCCCCTGCAGGCCTACGCCCGGGCCCACGGTGATCTGCGGGATGAACGCGGCAAT
The DNA here is from genome assembly GCA_943370475.1 of Hydrogenophaga intermedia. GTDB lineage: Bacteria > Pseudomonadota > Alphaproteobacteria > Sphingomonadales > Sphingomonadaceae > Blastomonas. The sequence goes on along the minus strand of CALRRI020000021.1, from coordinate 10,909 downwards.
GATCACGGTATAGACCGGCAGCCGCGCCGAGCAGGTCATCAGCGGTGCGATCAATATGGTGGTCAGCCGGTCCTTCTCGTCCGAAATGCTGCGCGTGGCCATGATGCCGGGGATTGCGCAGGCAAAGCTGGACAGAAGCGGGATGAACGAGCGGCCCGACAGGCCGACGCTCGCCATCATCCGGTCCATGATGAACGCCGCGCGCGCCATATAGCCGGTCGCCTCCATCATCAGGATGAAGAAGAACAGGATGATGATCTGCGGCAGGAAGACCACGACCGATCCGACGCCCGCGATGACGCCATCGACCACCATCGAGCGAAAGAAGCCCTCCGGGATCGTCGCGGTGGCAAGTTCGCCCAGCGCCGCCGCACCGGCCTCCAGCGCATCGGCAAAGGGCGTGGCCCAGCTGAACACCGCCTGGAAGATGATGAACAGCAAGGCGAGCAGGATCAAAGGCCCGGCAAACGGGTGGAGCAGCACGGCATCGGCACGGTCGGTCCAGCGGCGGCTGTGCGTCTGGCTGACGATGGCGGCATTGGCGATATGCTCTGCGCGCCTGCGCCGCGCGCGCATGTCGGGCTCGCCCAAGGGTGCGTGCGGCACCTGCTTGGCCTGGATCACGGCATCGAGCGCTTCGGCCAGCTCGGTAAGGCCCCGGCGGCGCACCGCGACCGTGGGGATGACCGGGACGCCAAGGTCCGCCGCCAGCCGCGCCGCATCGAGCGTCAGCCCGTCGCGTTCGGCTAGGTCCACCATGTTGAGCGCGATGACGGTAGGCAGGCCCAGCTGCAGCAGCTCGAGCGCGAACACCAGATGCTGATCAAGATTGGCCGAATCGAGCACGATGATCAGCGCATCGGGCCGGCGCTCGCCCGACTGGCGGCCCATCACGACGTCGCGGGTCACCGCCTCGTCGGGGCTGGTGGGGTCGAGGCTGTAGCTGCCGGGAAGGTCGATCAGCTCGGCTGGCCTGCCATCGGCAAAGGCGAAACGGCCCGATTTACGCTCCACGGTGACGCCTGGATAGTTGGCGATCTTCTGCCGCGCGCCAGTCAGCGCATTGAACAGCGCGCTCTTGCCGGCATTGGGGTTGCCGACCAATGCGATCAACGGCTGGTGCAAGGTCATGCGGCGGCTCCCGGCTCGCGCAAGGTTATCGCGCGGGCATGGACACGGCGGATCGCTACTGTCATCCGCCCGATGCTGAGCGCGATCGGATCGCGCCCGAAAAAGATGCCGCGATGGCGGATCGAGACCATCGCGCCGGTGTCCACGCCCAGCGCACGCAGGCGCTTGCCCTCGTCTGGGGGCAGGACGCTCCAGTCGATCGCGGCAATCTCCGCACGCTGGCCGTTGGGAAGCTGGTCAAGAAGCATGGTTTTGCGAACCGCTATCAATATCCGACACAGCGCGCCAGTGATTTCTTGGGGCGAATGGCGAGGTTGTGCACCCCTTGGCGGCGGCAGGGTGCTGGGCTAGTCGTTGACGATGGGCAATACCAGCACAGCGGCGGACGCGATCATCATCGGCGGGGGGCATAACGGCCTGACCTGCGCCTTCTATCTGGCACGCGCGGGGATGAAGGTCCGCGTGATCGAGGCGCGCGATGTCGTCGGCGGCGCGGCGGTAACGCAAGAGTTTCACCCCGGTTTCCGCAATTCGGTGGCGAGCTACACCGTCAGCCTGCTCCAGCCGCGCGTCATTGCCGACATGGGGCTGGTGCAGCGCGGCTACCGGGTGATCGAACGGCCGGTGTCGAATTTCCTGCCGCTGCCGCACGGCGACCATCTGATCCTGGGCGGCGGGCTGGAGCGGACGCAGGCTGCCTTCGCGCGCTTCTCGAAACGCGATGCCGCAGCGCTGCCGGCATACTACGCGATGCTCGAGCGGGTTGCAGATGTACTGCGCGATCTGGCCTTGCGGCCGCCGCCCAATATCGGCGGGGGCGTCTCCGGGCTGGTCGAGGCGCTGACCACCGGGCGGCTGCTCTCGCGGCTGCCGCGCGAGGTGCAGCGCGACATGCTCGATCTGTTCACCAAGTCGGCGCGCGAGTTCCTGGCGCCCTGGTTCGAGAGCGATCCAGTACAGGCGGCGTTCGGCTTCGATGCGGTGGTCGGCAATTATGCCAGCCCCGATACGCCGGGCTCGGCCTATGTGCTGCTCCACCATGTGTTCGGCGAGGTGAACGGCAACAAGGGCAGCTGGGGCCATGTGCTGGGCGGCATGGGCAGCATCACCCGGATGATGGCCGAGGCGTGCGCAGAGCAGGGGATCGAGATCACCCTCAACGCGCCGGTCGAGCAGGTGCTGGTCGAAAGCGGCCGCGCCATCGGTGTGCGGCTGGCGAGCGGCGAGGCGCTTCGCAGCCCCCGCATCATTGCCAATGTCGGCCCCAAGCTGCTCTACGGGCGGTTGGTGCCCGAAGCTGCGCTGCCTGAGGATTTCGCACGCCGGATGCGCGGCTATGTCACCGGATCGGGCAGCTTCCGGATGAATGTCGCGCTGGACCGTCTCCCCAGCTTTGCAAGCCTGCCCGGAGACGGCGAGCATCTGCGCGCCGGCATCGTCATCGCGCCCAGCCTCGATTACATGGACCGCGCCTTTACCGACGCGAAGGCACAAGGCTGGTCGCGCGAACCGATTGTCGAGATGCTGATCCCCTCGATCGTCGATGACAGCCTTGCGCCTGCAGGTCACCATGTCGCCAGCCTGTTCTGCCAGCAGTTCGACCCTGCGCTGGAATGGACACCCGCGCAGGAAGCCGCTGCCGCCGATACGATCATCGCCACGGTGGAAGCGCATGCGCCGGGCTTCCGCGCCTCGATCCTGGGCCAGCAGGTGCTCAGCCCCAAGGGTCTGGAGCGCACCTTCGGCCTGATCGGCGGCGATATCTTCCACGGCCGGATGAGCCTCGACCAGCTGTGGGCGGCACGGCCGGTGCTGGGCCATGCCGATTATCGCGGGCCGCTGAAGGGTCTGTACATGTGCGGATCGGGCACGCATCCCGGCGGCGGCGTCACCGGCGCGCCGGGGCACAATGCTGCGCGCGTGATCCTCTCCGACCGGCGCTGGCGGCGTGGATAACGCAAGGGTTCGGCGCGCAAGAAAAAGCCCCCGCGAGGCGAACCTGGCGGGGGCTGAATTCTTGTGACCAGTGGACCTAAGATCAGTCCTTCTTGGCGGCTGCCTTCTTGGCCGGAGCCTTCTTTGCAGCGGGCTTGGCTTCCTCGGCGGGAGCCTCTTCCTTCGCTGCAGCGGCCTTCTTGGGCGCAGCCTTTTTCGCGGGCTTTTCAGCCGCTTCGGGCGCTGCTTCGGCTTCCGCTTCGGCGTCCTTCTTCACCGCAGCCTTTTTCGGCGCGGCCTTCTTGGCCTTGGGCTTTTCGTCATGGGCGTGATCATGACCATGGTCATGACCGCAATCGGGACCATGGACATGGCCGCCATTGGAGCTGGCGTCTTCTTCGGCCTCGATCGCTGCTTCCAGCTCTTCGCGAGTCACGGCGCGATCGGTGATCGTTGCCTTGTCGAACAGGAAGTCGACGACCTTGTCTTCATACAGCGGCGCGCGCAGCTGGGCAGCGGCCATCGGGGTGTTGCGGATATACTCGGCAAACCGCTGACGGTCTTCCTGGCGATACTGCTGCGCAGCCTGCGCGACCAGCATGTTCATTTCCTGCTGCGAGACTTCGACGCCATTCGCCTGGCCGATTTCAGACAACAGCAGGCCCAGACGGACGCGGCGCACGGCGATCGAATGATATTCGTCGCGGTCCTTTTCCATCTCGGCGCGGGCCGATTCGGCGTCCTCTTCCTGCGCGGCTTCCTGCTCGAGCTGGGCCCAGATCTGGTTGAACTCGGCCTCGACCATCGAGGGCGGAACTTCGAAATCATGGGTTTCGGCGAGCTGGTCGAGCAGGCGACGCTTCATGTGGGTGCGGGTCAGGCCGTTCAGTTCCTGCTCCAGCTGGCCCTTGATCAGGCCGGTCAGCTGCTCGAGGCTCTCGAGGCCCAGCGACTTGGCGAAATCGTCGTCCAGCTTGGTTTCGCCGGGCTTCTTCACTTCGCCCACGACGATGTCGAAGGTTGCAGCCTTGCCGGCGAGATCCTTGGCGCCGTATTCGGCGGGGAAGGTCACGTTGATGATCGTCTCGTCATTGGCCTTCAGGCCGACAAGCTGGTCTTCGAAACCGGGGATGAGCTGGCCCGAACCAATGACGACGGCCATGCCTTCGCCCTTGCCGCCTTCGAACGGAACGCCATCGACCTTGCCTTCAAAGTCGATGATGACCTGGTCGCCGTCCTTGGCCTTGTAGGTCTTGGCGGCGGTCTCGTAGCTCTTCTGGCCATCGGCGATGCGCTGCAGCGCCTCGGTCACAGCAGCTTCGCCGGGCTCGACGGTCAGACGCTCGAGCGTGATCGAATCGATCGACGGCGCCGGCACCTGCGGCAGCACTTCGAGCGACATCGTCACTTCGGCATCCTTGCCGGCGGTGTAATCCTCGTTGAGATCGACCGAAGGCTGGATGGCGGGACGCAGGTTGTTGTCGCGGATCGCCTTGTCGACGCTTTCCTGGATGGTCGCGTTCAGCGCATCGGCGTGAATCGATTCGCCGTGCATCTTGCGAATCAGGTTGGCGGGCACCTTGCCGGGACGGAAGCCGGGCATGCGCACTTGCGGCGCAATCTTCTTCACTTCCGCATCCACCCGCGCTTCCAGATCCTGGGCGGGGATGGTGATGGTGTAGGCCCGCTTCAGGCCCTCGTTCAGCGTCTCGACAATCTGCATCGGCTTAAACTCTTGTCTTTCCATAAAAAGAAGGGAATTTTCTCCCCTTCCCGGCCATCCATGCGATGGTGCGGGCGAAGGGACTTGAACCCCCACATCTTGCGATACCAGAACCTAAATCTGGCGCGTCTACCAGTTTCGCCACGCCCGCGTCGCGGTAATCAAGCGTGCGCGTCTAAAGAAGGTTGCCGCAAAGGGCAAGGGGGGCAAATCGGCCCGCGCGGTCGTGCACGGGACAGCCTTGCAACCTCGTCCCCGTGCGTACGTAAGTTCATCAGAAAGGAATTTCCTTATGGCTAGCCGTCCCGAAGACCCCGCAATCCCCGCACCCGATCGTATCGAGCCGCAGAGCCCGACCGAACTTCCGGTCAACGATCCGCCGATGGAAGACCCGGTCCAGCAGCCACCCGAGATCGACCCGGTCGGCCCTGACATCATCGAACCCGATCGCGGCCCCGACGAGGTGCCACCGCAGACGATGTGATCCTCACCATCGGCTACTCGATCCGATACCTCTTCAGCGACCCGGGGACGCAGCCGCGTCCTCGGGCAGCACCACGAACGACCACGCCTTGTCCTTGAGCAGATATTTCGCCGCCAGCGCCTGCATCTTTTCGGGCGTGGTGACGGTGTAATCGGGCAGGATCGTGCGCAGCGCCGAGATGCGGCGCGGATCGCGCGTGGCCCCCTGCAGCTGGTTCAGCCAGAAATTGTTGCCCGTGCTGGCACGCGAGACCAGCTGCCGCAAAGGCTCGGTCGCCCGCGCCAGTTCGTCGGCGCTCACCGGCGTCGATGCAAGGTCTGCCGCGATCGCATTGGCGATCTCGAAGAACTTGCCGACATTCTCGGGCGCAAGCTGACCTATGACTCCGACATAACCGCCCTTGTCGAAAGCGGTCGGCCAGTTGTTGAGCACCTGCGGAGCGTAGCTTGCCCCCGCCTGCGCGCGCAGCTGATCGAACAGGCGGCTGTTGAAGATTGCGGTCAGGATTTCCAGCTGACGGCTTTCCTGCACATCGGCAATGCCACCGCCCGTCGGCCAGCCGATGAACGCGGCGGCCTGGTCGGGTGCGCCTTCATGCCGCACGACGACAGGCTCGCTGGTCGGCGCGGGAAAGGACACGGTGTCCGGGCCCGCGATCACGGGGACAGGCGCGCGCGGCGGGAGTGCACCGAAGGTCTTTTCCAGCGCCGCGATCGCAGCGGCCTTGTCGAAATCGCCGAACAGCAGCACTTCGACCGGGCCCTGAGCCAGCATCGGTTCCCATGTGGCGCGGAACGCTTCGGGCGTCAGCTGGGCGGCGTCCTGCGGGTCGGGGACCTTCCAGCGCGGATCGCGGCTGCGGGTGAGATAGTTGAGATCGCGTTCGAGCACCGTCTGCGGCGACATCGAGAAGCTGCGATAGGCTAGCTCGGTCCCCGCCTTGGCGCGGCGCACCGGGTTGGCATCCCAGCGCGGCGCGGCGAGCTTGGCCGCAAACAGCTTGAGCTGGTCCTCCAGATCGGCGCGGCGGGTATCGGCCGAGAAGGCGAAGGCGTCGTTCTCGACTTCGAAGCCGAAGCCGATGCGGCGGCCGTTGGTCAGCCGGTCGAGCCCTTCTTGGCCGATCTCGCCGACGCCGCTGGCGACCAGTGCCGACTGGCCCGCCCAGACGAGCGAGGGCTTGTCCGCCGGAAACGCCTGATAGCCGTTGCCGAAGCGGACCTTGACCATGATCTTCGAGACTTCGGCGTCATTGGGATAAAGGATCGCCTTTACCCCGTTGGACAGCTCGATCATTTCGATGCCCAGCAGCTTGAGGTCGGTGGTCGACGCGACCGTGCCCGGCGTTCCCAGCGCGGGCAGATCATCGAAGGTCACTGCAGCGGCCGCGAGGCGCGCGCTGGCGTCCGCACTGACGTCGCGAGTCAGCGCAGCAGCAAGCAGCTGCTCACCCTCCGGTACCGCCTTGGGCGAGACGAGGATCGCGCGGGTGGTGACGCCGCTGAACTGCCGCCGGGTCGATTCCAGCAGCCTCTCGGGCGTGTACATGTCCTTCATGCCGCGGAACACGTCGAGCGCGGTCTGCGGTGCGGCGATGGTCTCGCGGATGTCGACAGCCCCGATGATGTCATCGGCCTGCTTGGCGCCTGCCTCGGTATCGGCGCTTTCCACCCTGACCGCGAGCGCGGCATCGAATTCGGCCATTTCGCGCGCAATTTCCTCGGGCGTCGGCGCGGTGGTGGTGGCATCGGCGAGCACGCCGCGCACATCGGCGAGCGCTGCCTGCCAGTCGTCACCGATCGGCACCACCGAAATGAACGTGCCATCGGCCGAACGGCTGACGTCTTCGCTGTTGACCTGCGCCTGCAGGAAGCTGCCGCCGCCGCGCGCGCGGCCCTCGAGCCTGCGGTTGATCAATTGCGTCGCCACCAGATCGATCAGCAGCTGCTGGTTGTATTCGATGGTGTCATTGACCGGCTTCCACGGCCGCAGGATTCCCATGCTGACCAGATAAGGAAAGCCGGGCTCGACGATCGTGCGGGCAACAGGCGCAGCCGGATCGGGCGCGCCGAAGCCGGGATAGGGGGCCTGCTTGCCCTTGACCTTCCAGTCGCCATAATAGGTCTTGATCAGAGCCTCGAGCGTCGCCGGCTCGACATCGCCCGCGATCGCGATCACGGTGTTTTCAGGCCGGTACCAGCGCTGGTGAAACGCGCGTACGACATCGGATGTTGCCGCATTCAGCGTCTCGGGCTTGCCGATCGGCGAGCGTTCGGCGAGCTTCTGCCCGGCAAAGAACAGCTGGCGCGTCGCATCGCCGACCCGCACCTGCGCGCCCGATCGTTCGCGCAGTTCGGCCAGCACCACCGGCACCTCGGCCTTGACCGCCTCGCCGGTGAGCCCGGGCTCGCGGATCATGCCCGAGAGGATCTTCATGCTCTCGTCGAGCCCGGCCGGCGTCGCGGCGGGCAGGTCGAGCTTGTAGACGGTGTGCGTCGGCGTGGTCTCAGCATTGCTGTCGCTGCCGAAGCTGGCGCCCAGCCGCTGCCAGATGCGGATCGCCTCGCCATCGGGGACATATTTGGAGCCGCGAAACGTGAGATGCTCGAGCAGATGGGCAAAGCCCTGCTCGGGGTCGGTTTCCATCATCGATCCGGCGTCGATGCGCACCCGGATCGAGACCTGGCCCGGCGGTACGCCATTGCGGCGGACGGCATAGCGTACGCCATTGCTCAGCTCGCCGAAGGTCCAGCCCTTGTCTACGGGAACGTTGCTGCGCTGATACAGCCAGGGGGTCTTTTCGCCCGGCTCCAGATTGGGCGGGCGCAGCGGCTTGCCATTGGCATCCTTGCCGCTCGCCACCGGTTCGCCGGGCAGGTTGGCAAGCAGCGGCGGTGAGATAACGAGCGAAAGGGCCGCAAGGGCGGCTGCCATGGGCGCGCAGCGCATCAGGGGAAGGGTCATGTGCAATCTATAGGCAGCCCCAATCTGACTGGCCAGTGAATATGCGGCAGACCGCCTGGCCCGCAGGTGCACCGCACCCGCGCTGTTTGCCGGTGCAAAAGAAAAACTGCCTTGCACGCGAGGCGGCACTGCACCAGATACCGGATATGCTGATCGAAACCGAAACCACTCCGAACCCCGCCACGCTCAAGTTCCTGCCAGGCTGCAAGGTCATGGACATGGGCACCCGCGACTTTGCCTCGCCCGAGGAGGCGGAAGCCTCGCCGCTCGCCGAAGCGATCTTTGGCCTGGGCGATGTGACCGGCGTGTTCTTCGGCCACAATTTCATCTCGGTGACCGCAGGTCCCGGCGCTGACTGGTCCTCGCTCAGGGCCGAAGTGCTTTCGGTGCTGCTCGATCATTTCTCGGCCGACATGCCGCTGTTCCGCGCCGCAACCGCTGCGGGCATCGCGGTGCCGGCCGAAGAGTCCGACTGGCCGAGCAACCCCGAAGATGCCGATATCGTCGCGCAGATCAAGGAACTGATTGAAACGCGCGTTCGCCCTGCCGTCGCCAACGACGGCGGCGACATCCTGTATCGGGGCTTCGACAAGGGCGTGGTCTATCTGCAGATGCAGGGCGCCTGCTCGGGCTGTCCTTCGTCGAGCGCTACGCTCAAGCACGGCATCGAATCCCTGCTCAAGCATTATGTCCCCGAAGTGATCGAGGTTCGCGCCGCCTGACGCGCGCCGTTTCTCCCCAGACCAGAGGCTTCTTCCATGACTGCACCGCTTGACGATGCCGCGCTCGACCAGCTGTTCCGCACGGCGCGCACCTTTAATGGCTATACCGATCAGCCGGTCAGCCCCGAGCAGCTGCATGCCATCTGGGATCTGATGAAGATGGGGCCGACATCGGCCAACATGCTGCCCGCGCGGCTGGTGTGGTGCGTGTCGGATGAAGCCAAGCAGAAGCTGGCGGCCTGCTGCATGGAAGCGAATGCGAAAAAGATCCTCGCCGCGCCGGTCAGCGTCGTCATCGGCATGGACCTCGAATTCTACGAATTGCTGCCCGAACTCTTCCCGCATACCGATGCACGCAGCTGGTTCGTCGGCGAGGGCAAGGAACAGTTCCGCCGCGATTCGGCGCTGCGCAATTCCTCGCTGCAGGGCGCGTATTTCATCCTTGCCGCGCGCGCTCTGGGGCTCGATACCGGTCCGATGTCGGGCTTCGACAACGCTGCGGTCGACAAGGCGTTCTTCGCCGATACCCCCAATATCACCTCGAACTTCATTTCGACCCTGGGATATGGCGACCCTGCGACAATTTTCGGTCGCAGCCCGCGTCCGGGTTTTGACCGGTTCAACACAATCAGCTAGCGGCTTTCGGGTATGATACCCGATCTGCCCCGTCTGCTCGTCATCGACACCGCGACCGAAGCCTGTTCGGTCGCGCTGTTCGACGGCGCGCATCTGGTGGCGTCCGACCATGCCGTCATGGGACGCGGCCATGCCGAACGGCTGGTGCCGATGATCGCAAGCCTCCCCGGCAGAGGCCAGGCGCAGGCGATCCTAGTCAATTGCGGTCCCGGCAGCTTTACCGGGGTGCGCGTGGGGCTGGCCGCAGCGCGCGCGCTGGCGCTCGCCTGGGGCGTTCCGGTCACCGGCTATTCGACCCACCGGCTGGTGGCGGCGATGGCGCTTGCACAGACCCCCGGCGCGGCTGGCGTCGATGTGGTGATGACCGGCGGTCACGGCGAATATTTCGTGCAAGCCTTTGATGGCACGGGCGAACCGACAGGTGCGCTGGCATCGCTCACCCCCGATGCCGCGCGCGAGGCCTGCACGCAGCACCTGGTGGCGGGCAGCATGGCGCAGGCGCTGGTCGAGGCGCGCGGGCAGGGCAGCGCGCTCGCCGTGATGCCCGATGCGCGCGAGGCGCTGCTGCTGCCGACTGCGGCGCGCGCGCTTCCCGCCGATCCGCTGTACGGGCGCGGGGCAGATGCCAAGCCCATGGCCGTGGCCGTTCCGGGCTAGCCTGATGGTCAGCCAGCCCCCCGATTCCGGCCATCGACCGTTTTTCCAGCTCGTTGCCGGGCTGGCAGCGGAGGATGCGATCGGCCCGGTGATGCAGGTGATGCAGCAGGCGTTCGATCCGCTGTTCGGCGAGGCCTGGAACCACAGCCAGACCCGCTCGATGCTGGCGATGCCGCTGACCCGCGTGCTTCTCGCCGAAGCGCCCGGCCCTGTTCAGCCCGAAGGCCAGGGTGGCACGATCGGATTTGCCATGACCCGCCGCGTTGCTGACGAGGAAGAATTGCTGCTGATTGCGGTAGCCCCAAAATGGCGTCAATATGGTGTCGGATCGGCCCTTTTGGCAGAAGTCATTGACGATGCGAAAGAGGCCGGGGTGAACAGGTTGCATCTTGAAATGAGAAGTAACAACTCTGCAATCCATCTTTACCAAAAATTCGGCTTCAAACAGGTCGGAGTGCGGCGCAATTACTATAAGGGTGATGATTCCCAACATTATGATGCGCTCACTCTAGGCCGTGTTGACAAAAGGGATTCCCAATCGCTCCGAGTTCTGATTCAAGACTGCTTTTTGAGGAGCAGTCATGGGTCGTGGGGACTTGTCGGATGCGGAGTGGGAACTGATCGGGCCGCTGCTGCCGCCTGAGCGGGGTCGCTGGG
>CALRRI020000020.1:0-80958 GCA_943370475.1 Hydrogenophaga intermedia | reverse complement strand
TGCACCGCGGCCGCAAATTGCGCACCGAAAGCGGCTCTGCCGATGACCTGACCTGCCCGTTCCACGGCTTTGCCTGGAAGACCGATGGTGCGATCAAGCATATCCCGTGCGAATGGGATTTTCAGCACCTGAAAGACCGCGACATGAACCTGCCCGAGCTGCGCGTCGAGCGCTGGCAGGGCTTTATCTACGTCACCGAAAGCACCACGCAGGTGAGCTTGCGCGATTATATGGGCGCGGAAGTCTATGACCGGTTCGGCCGCTGGCGGCTCGACGAATGCTATACCGCTCTGTGGGTCGGCAAGGTGATCAACGCCAACTGGAAGGCGGTGTCCGAGGCGTTCATGGAGGCCTGGCACTCGATCGTCACCCACCCGCAGATCCTGCCGTACACCGGCGATGCCAACACCCGCTATTCGATGTGGGGCGACCATGCCAACCTCGCGCTGACCCCGTTCGGGCTGCCCAGCCCGCATCTGGCGGCGGACAACCTCAGCGAGGATGACATCATCGCCGCGTTCAGCCGCACCTCGGGGCGCTCGGCCTCGCTCGAGGGCCGCAAGCTCGCCGATGGCGAGACCGCGCGCACCGCAATGGCAGAGACCAACCGCGCCAATTATCTCGACGCTCTGGGCTATGACAGCTCGGACATTTCGGACAGCGAGATGCTCGATGCGTTCACCTACAACATCTTCCCCAACCTCTCGCCCTGGGGCGGGTTCGTGCCCAATATCGTCTATCGCTGGCGCCCCTGGCCCGACCAGAACGCGACGCTGATGGAAGTGCGCCTGCTCGGCCGCAAGCCCAAGGATGGCGCGATGCCTGAAGCGGCCGAAATGCGCTTCCTCACCCCCGAACAGCCCTGGGCCACCGTCACCGAATGGGGCGCGCTTGGCGAGGTATTCGATCAGGACATGGAAAACCTGCCTTATGTGCAGGAAGGCCTGATCGCGTCGGCCAACAACCGCGTAGAGCTGGGCCGCTACCAGGAAGGCCGCATCCGTCAGTTCCACCAGACGATGGACAAATATCTGAACGGGCAGCTGCCATGAGCGAAGTCATGGCTAACCCCTCACCGTTTGTCCCGAGCGAAGTCGAGGGACGTACGCGGAACGGGTGGCGCTAGGTCCCTCGACTTCGCTCGGGAACACGGGAGAATTTCACGACATGGCATTTAGTGGCCCCCCAGAAGACCAGATTGCGATCCGCGCGCTGATCGACAGCTATACCGATGCGGTGTTTCGCCGCGACCCGCAGGACTGGGGCGCGACCTGGACCGCAGATGCGCTGTGGAACCTGGCGGGCACCGAGGTGCGCGGCCGCGAGGCGATCGTCGGATTATGGACGCACGCGATGGCGGGCTTCCCGTTCGTGGCGTTCTTCGCTCAGGTCGGCAGCATCGTGATTGATGGCGATCGCGCGACGGGCCGCGTCTACACCCACGAATATCTCGAACTCGCCGATGGATCGGTCAGCCGTCCGATCGGCCAGTATCTCGATGTCTATGCCCGCACCGCCGATGGCTGGCGCTTTGCCGAACGGCACTTCAGCATCCTCAAGGAGACCCAGGCCAAATGAGTATCGTGATTGCAGGCGAAGTCGATTTTCCGATCGGGAACCGTGACACCGCGCTCGCTGGAGCGCGCGACCTTATCCTGATGGCGCTCGCCGAGCCCGGCTGCCGCCATTACGCATGGACCGCCGATCCGCACGATCCGGGCCGGGTGCACGTGTTCGAGGAATGGGACAGCGCCGATGAACTGCAATTCCATCTGGAGGGCCCCGCCTATCAGGGGATGCTGCTGCATCTGTCGCAGTTCACGATCCTGAACGCCGAGACGCGCAAATACCGGTTCGACCTCAAGGAACCGGTCTACGGCCCCGATGGCGTTGCCACTGCGCGCTTTGCGAGCGAGGCCGCAGCATGACCGACCTTTCGGGCAAGACCGCGATCGTCATCGGCGCGGCGGGCGAGCAGAATATGGGCCAGGTGATCGCAAGGCTGCTGGCTGGCGCAGGTGCGAAGGTGATTGTCTCGGGGCGCAAGCGCGAGCCGCTCGAAGCGCTGGCGGCGGAGATCGGCGGCGAGGCGGTCACCTGCGACCTGACATCGCGCGCGGATGTCGATGCGCTGTTCGATGGCGCAGCCGGGCGGCACGGCCATGTCGATATCGCCATAAACGCCACCGGCTGGGGGCTGATGAAGCCCTGGGCCGATGTCACCGACAAGGATCTCGCGGCGATGGTCGCGCTGCAATTCACCGGCGTGCACCATATGCTGAACGCGTGCCTGCGCACGATGACGCACGGCGGATCGGTGATCCAGATCTCGTCGGCCACCACGCAGTGCCTGATCCATGATCATGCCGCCTATATCGGCACCAAGGCGGGGTCGGAGGCGCTGATCCGCTGCTTTGCCAACCAGTATGGGCCGCAAGGCATCCGCGCCAATATCGTCTCGCCGGGGCTGACCGCCACGCCGATGGCAGCGAGCGCGGTGGCGACGCCCGGGCTCGAGGCGGCGTTCGCCAGGGAATATCCTCTGGGCCGCATCGGCACGGCAGACGATATCGCGCACACCGTCCTGTGGCTGTGCGATGATCGCACCTTCGTCACCGGGCAGAATATCCATGCCAACGGCGGGCTTACGCTCAGGCGCAATCCGCGTCCGGAGGAAATCGCGGCATCCGTAGGGGCAGCGATGGCGGCGATGGCGCAGTGACCCGGGCGGCGCGATCTGAATGACGCCCGACTGCGCATCTGCTGGCACATTGCAAACGTAACGCTATAGTGCTGCACAATCTGCCCGCGCATTCGGGTCGCAACCAGGGGCCAAGCCTAAGTGAAGAAAGCTGCTGTTATCGGGTCCGGATTCGGCGGGCTCGCACTCGCCATCCGCCTGCAATCTGCCGGAATTGCCACCACCGTCATCGAAGGCCGCGACAAGCCGGGCGGCCGCGCCTATTTCTGGGAAAAGGACGGCTTCACCTTTGACGCCGGGCCGACGGTGATCACCGATCCACCGTGCCTGGAAGAACTCTGGGCGCTCTCGGGCCATCACATCAGCGAGGATGTCGAACTGATGCCGGTGATGCCGTTCTACCGGCTCAACTGGCCCGATGGCACCAATTTCGATTATTCGAACGACGAGGCAGGGCTTCGCGCCGAGATCGAGAAGCTCAATCCGTCCGATGTCGCGGGCTATGAGAAGTTCCTCGAATACAGCGCCGGCGTGCACGACGAGGGCTATCTCAAGCTGGGCCACAAGGCGTTTCTCGACTTTGCCAGCATGATCAAGGCCGCGCCTGCGCTGATGAAATATCAGGCGTGGCGCTCGGTCTATTCGATCGTCTCGTCGTTCGTGAAGAACGAGAAGCTGCGTGAGGCCCTGAGCTTCCACACGTTGCTGGTCGGCGGCAACCCGATGAAGACCAGCTCGATCTACGCGCTGATCCACAAGCTGGAAAAGGACGGCGGGGTGTGGTTTGCCAAGGGCGGCACCAACAAGCTGATCGCCGGCATGGTCACGCATTTCGAGCGGATCGGCGGCACGATGCGGCTCAATGATCCGGTCACCGAGATCGAGACGATGGGCGACAAGGTCACCGGCGTGGTGACCAAGAGCGGCTGGCGCGACACGTTCGATGCGGTCGCCAGCAATGCCGACATCGTCCACAGCTATCGCGACCTGCTGGGCAAGTCGGGGCGTGGCAAGCGCGCAGCGGCCAGCCTCAAGAAGAAGAAGTTCTCGCCCTCGCTGTTCGTCGCGCATTTTGGCATCAAGGGCGACTGGCCGGGCATTCCGCACCACATGATCCTGTTCGGCCCACGCTACAAAGGCCTGCTCGACGACATCTACGATCATGGCGTGCTGTCGAAGGACTTCTCGCTCTATCTGCACCACCCGACCGTCACCGACCCCAGCATGGCGCCCCCGGGACACAGCACTTTCTACGTGCTCTCGCCGGTGCCGCACCAGGGCAAGCTGCCGATCGACTGGAAGGAAATGGGCCCGATCTACGAAAAGCGGATCCTCGACGAGATCGGCCACCGGCTGATCCCGGACATCCACGAACGGATCGTCACCAGCTTCCACTATACGCCGCAGGATTTCAGCAACGATCTCAATGCCCATCTGGGCAGCGCGTTCAGCCTGGAACCTTTGCTGACGCAGAGCGCCTATTTCCGCACGCACAACCGCGATGATGCCATCCCCAACATGTATTTCGTGGGAGCGGGCACGCATCCGGGCGCGGGCATCCCCGGTGTGGTCGGCAGCGCCAAGGCGACCGCCGCGCTGATGCTGGAAGACATGCTTTGAACTTCCATCCTCCCCGAGCTTGTCTCGGGGAGGGGGACCACCCGAACAGCGGGTGGTGGAGGGGCAGCGAGGTTGAGCGTCGCCTGAACCCCGTCCGCTCAGCCTGAGCCTGTCGAAGGCCCCGCGAACACGGCTGGGTTTGGCTTTGCCTTGACGTTCGCTTGCAGGTTATATCCTGCGGACCGAGGCGCGGGGCCTTCGACAGGCTCAGGCTGAGCGGGGTTTGAAACGGTTCCGCGCGCAGACGGAGCCACCATCATGCACACCGGATCATGCCTGTGCGGCGCTGTATCGTTTACCGTCTCCGCCCCGCTCAAGGGGCCGGACGCGTGCCATTGCGCGCAGTGCCGCAAGCAGTCGGGCCATTACTGGGCCTCGACCGACGTCCAGCGCGGCGACCTTGCCATCACCGGCGAAGACAATGTCCGCTGGTACCAGTCGAGCCCGAAGGTTCGGCGCGGGTTCTGCGGCACCTGCGGCAGCTTTTTGTTCTGGGACCCGCCCCACCGCGATTCGATGGCGATCGCGATGGGCGCGTTCGATGCGCCGACCGACACGCAGCTGCACGTCCACATCTTCACCGCGCACAAGGGCGATTATTACGACATCGCCGACGGCCTGCCGCAGGAGTGATGCCCTTTAAATCCTGCCCCCGCTTGTCTCGGGGAGGGTCGAACGGCCTTGCCCCGTGCCCGAATTCCGGCGATGGACCCGGAGCCAATCGAAACAGGAATCACCATGACCGCCCCCTTCAAGCGCCTTGCCATCTATTGCGGCTCAGCCACGCCTTCCGACCCGGTGTATATCGAGAACGCCCGCATGGTCGGCGCGACACTGGCGGGGCGCGGGATCGGCGTGGTCTATGGCGGTGGCCGGCTTGGGCTGATGGGCGCGGTCGCGGACGCGGCACTCGAGGTGGGCGGCGAGGTGATCGGCATCATTCCTGAAGCATTGGTTCAGGCCGAAGTTGCGCACAAGGGCTGCACCGAATTGCACGTCGTCCCCGGCATGCACGCGCGCAAGCAGCGCTTCACTGACCTCGCTGATGGCTTTGTCGTGCTGCCCGGCGGCGTCGGCACGATGGATGAGCTCTGGGAGGCAATCAGCTGGTCGCAGCTGGGCTATCACAGCGACCCGGTCGGGCTGCTCAACATCAACGGCTTTTACGATCAGCTGATCGCCTTCAATCGCCACATGATCGAGGTCGGATTCATCCGCCCGCAGCATGCCGATATCCTGATCGTCGACGACACGCTCGACGGGCTGCTCGCCAAGATGGAGGCTTATCGCCCGCACCAGACGATCTTCGCGATGACGGCGGATGATCTTTGAAGGTTAGGGCGGAGCTGTGACTCCCTCCCCCATCCTGACCCCTCCACTGGAGGAGAGGGGCTTTGATCGCGTATCCCTCGTCGAATACGCCCGCGATTCCATCGCGCGCGGATCCAAATCCTTCGCCCTCGCGTCCAAGCTGTTCGACGTTGAAACCCGCGAACGCGCCTGGCTGCTCTATGCCTGGTGCCGCAAGTGCGACGACCTCGCCGACGGGCAGGATATGGGCCATGGCATGAGTGCGGTCACCGACGCGCATGCCCGGGTCGCCTATATCCGCGAGCAGACCCGCGCCGCGCTGGCAGGCGAGCCGACCGACGACCCGGCCTTTGCCGCATTGGCCTGTGTGGCGCGCGAATGCCGTCTGCCGCATCGCTATATCTACGACGTGATCGACGGCTTCGACCTCGATGCCGACGAGTGGCGCCCCCGGCACGAACGCGACCTGTATCAATATTGCTATCATGTCGCGGGCGCCGTCGGCCTGCTGATGGCAATCGTGATGGGCGTCGATCCGCACGATGACGAGACGCTCGATCGGGCGTGCGACCTGGGGCTGGCGTTTCAGCTCGCCAATATCGCACGCGACCTGTCCGAGGACGATTCGGTGGGCCGCTGCTATCTGCCGATGGAGTGGCTGGCCGAGATGGACATTCCGCCCGGCCAGCACATGAAGCCCTGGCTGCGCTCGCAGCTGGTGCCGCTGGCAGCGCGGCTCGCAGACCGATCGGAAGCGCATGAGGCATCGGCCCGGGTTGGCGCGGAAAAGCTGCCGTTTCGTGCGCGCTGGGCGGTGCTGGCGGCGGCGGGCATCTATGGCGATATCGCGCGCGAGGTGCGCAGGCGCGGTGCGCAGGCGTGGGACCACCGGGTGATCACCACACGGGCACAGAAGATCGGCTGGGTGGCGCGCAGCCTGGCGCAGGCGCTGGGGGACCCGAAGCCTGCCGGCCGCGATGGCCTGTGGACGCGGCCCCGGCCTGCTGACGCGACACAGGGTTGATCAGGCAGCGCGCGCCGCGCCAAGCCTTTCTGCCATCGGATAGATCTCGTCGTGCTCGCGGCCGATGCGATCGCCCAAGGCCTTGAACACGACCGCCGATTCGCTGCGGAACAGCTCGGGCTCTGCCAACACCATGTCCGCTCGCTTCCAGCGGTCGACAAAGTCGAGAAACGTGTCGGCGAGGCCGCCCATCTCCTGCCAGTGCCGTTCGGCCGCCGCGGCGATCTTCGGGTCCTTGGCGTTGCGCAGCGCGGGGTAGAGAATCTCGTCTTCGAGCGCCAGATGGATGCGCAATATGCCGGTCAGCCGCGCGAGCAT
Organism: Hydrogenophaga intermedia; assembly: GCA_943370475.1. Taxonomy (GTDB): domain Bacteria; phylum Pseudomonadota; class Alphaproteobacteria; order Sphingomonadales; family Sphingomonadaceae; genus Blastomonas. Next base: position 73,984 of record CALRRI020000020.1, on the reverse strand, counting down.
CAGCGTGATGTCGACCGCCGAGGGCCGATCAGCGATATGGTCGGACCGCGCCTGGATATCCTCCACGATGGCAAGGCACGCTTCATGCTGGGACTGCAATTGTCCAAACCGCCAGTTCATATGGTGTTGCCCCCGTGTGCCGGTGAGCGACCAACACGAACCATCGGACTAACCCAGGTTGCTTAACAGGCGGATAACGCCATTGTGTTGCCGCCAGAATCTGCCCCACGAGCGCAGGTTCACGCTTGCCAGCAAAACTGGTTGCATATAGAAACTCAATATGCGTTTTTCTTCCGCTCGTGGCCTCAGGTCCATCACCCTCCTGTTTTTCAGCAGCGGAGCGCTTGCCCTGGCCGCCTGTTCGGATGACGCCGAAAAGGCAGCCCCGGTGGCGAGCGACAAGGTTTATCCGGTCACGATTGCGGTGGTGCAACCGGCAGCGACCTCCGCCATGATCACTGCGGCGGGGACCGTGCGCTACCGCTACGAGACGCCTTTGGGGTTCACCACCGCGGGCAAGATCGCCAGCATCCGTTTCCAGGAAGGTGACCGGGTGATGCCCGGCGCGCTGATCGCCGCGCTCGATGCGACGCAGGTCGGTGCATCGCTCGAAAGCGCCCGCGCCGAGCAGCAGCGCGCGCAGGCAGAGCTGGCACGCTTCCAGCAGCTGTTCGACAAGGGCTGGGTGACGCGCGCGCAGGTCGAGCGTGCCGAGGCGACAGCCCGCGCAGCCTCCGCACAGGTCAGTACCGCAGGCTTTGCCAGCGGCACATCGCGCATCCTCGCGCCTTCGGGCGGCATCATCCTGGCACGCACCGCAGAGCCCGGCCAGGTCGTCGCGGCGGGCACGCAGATCGTGGTGCTGGGCGAGACCAGCGGCGGCATGGTGCTGCGCGCGCCGATGATCGACAGCGATATCGCCCGGCTCTCCCCCGGGATGACCGCGACAGTGCGCCTCTCCGCGCTGGGAGACGATGTGATCGAGGGCGTGATCAGCGAGATCGACGCGCGCGCCAACCCGTCGTCGGGGGCGTTCGAGGTGACGATCGCGTTGCCGGCCAATCCGGCGCTGCGATCCGGCCAGATCGGCACCGCGGAATTCCGCGTGGCGGCCGGCACGGGTGACACACGCCTCGCGGTCCCGGCGAGCGCGGTGTTCAACGTCCGTGCCGACGAAGGCTTCGTCTATCTGCTCGACGCCAAGAGCAGCAAGGTTCGCGCGCGTGCGGTGCAGATCGGCAGGGTCGACGACCGCCAGCTGATCATCACCGGCGGGGTCAAGGCGGGCGACCGCATCGTCGCATCGGGCCTGGGCCTGCTGACCGACGGCGCCAGGGTCAAGCCGCTGACCACGCGCCAGCCCAGCCGCACCCGGGCAGCGCCCGGTGCATCCGCCGCTGCCGCCAATGCCCCCGCGCGCTAGTCGTCTGCAGGGGGCGCACGCATGAATTTGGCCGCCTTCACCATCAGCCGATGGCAGCTCAGCCTGGTGGCATTCCTGCTGCTGGCGGCGCTCGGTCTCACCTCGCTGCTCACCATCCCGCGTTCGGTCGATCCGCATTTCCCGATCCCGGTGATCACCGTGATCATCGCGCTGCCCGGCGCGGATGCCGCCGATATCGAGCAGACTATCGCCAAGCCGATCGAGGAGGTGCTGCGCGGCATCGACGATGTCGATGAGATCCGCGCCGGGATCACCGACGGCTTTGTCACCATCACCACCGAGTTCGATTGGGACGGCGACCCCGACCAGTATTTCAACGATGTCGTGCGCGAAGTCAGCGCCATCCGCAGCCAGCTTCCCGAAGGCATTACCGAGCTGCGCTATCGCAAGGCGCGCACCACCGAAGCGGCGGTGCTGCAGCTGGCGATGGTGAGTGACACCGCCAGCTGGCGGCGGATGCAGAAATACGCCGAGGATATCCGCGACACCTTCGTGCGCTACCCCGGCGTACGCAACACAGTGATCGATGGCCTGGCGCCTCCCGAGATGCAGGTGGCGATCGACAGTCGCCGCCTGGCCGAACTGGGGCTGGCCCCCTCCGCCATTGCCGATGCGCTGCGCCGGGGTGGGACGGAGCTTCCGCCGGGCGCCGTGGAAAGCGCAGGGCGACGCTTCAACGTCGAGGCCGGCGGCGCCTATCGCGACATCGAGACCATCGCCAACCTGCCGATCCGCGCTGGCAATGGCACGCTTCTGCGCATCAAGGACGTCGCCACGGTCGATTGGGGGGTCGGTGAGCCGGTCTACATTACCCGCTTCAATGGCAAGCGGGCCATCTTCCTGTCGATCCTGCAGAAGGACGGCTTCGACGTCATCCGCCTGCGCGATTCGCTGGAACAGGAACTCACCCGCCAGGAAGCGAACTTCCCGCCGGACATTCGCCTCGAACAGATATTCGACCAGAGCCGCGACATCGAATACCGACTGAGCGAACTGACCCGCGACTTTTCGATCGCGCTGTTCCTTGTCATCTTCACATTGCTGCCGCTGGGCTGGCGTGCATCGGTGATCGTGATGATCTCGATCCCGCTGTCGCTCGCCTCGGGCCTGCTGGCGATCAGCGTGATGGGCTATAATCTCAGCCAGCTCGCGGTCGCAGGGTTCATCGTGGCGCTGGGCCTGCTGGTCGACGATTCGATCGTGGTGACAGAAAATATCGCGCGGCATCTGCGCATGGGCAAAAGGCGCTCGATCGCGGCGATCGATGCCACGCGCGAGATCACGCCTGCGGTCTTGGGCTCGACCGGGGTGCTGATCTTCGCCTTCACGCCCCTGCTGTTCCTGCCCGAAGGCGCGGGCAAGTTCACCCAGTCGTTCATCTACACCATCATTTTCACGGTCTTTGCCTCGCTGGTGGTTTCGCTCACCATCATTCCCTTCCTCGGCAGCCGCATCCTCGCGCGCGACGAGGACCCGGAAGGCAATGTCATTCTCAGATGGCTCACGCACCAGATCGAACGGCTGTACCGTCCGATCCTGCACACCGCGCTCGACAAGCCCAAGCGCACCTTCTGGGCCTCGATGGCGCTGACCCTGTCGGCGTTTGCGCTGATCCCGCTGCTGGGTTTCAGCCTGTTCCCCTATGCCGATACCAGCTATTTCCGCGTCACCATCGATGCCGAACAGGGCAGCAGCATCATCACCACCGATGCACTGGTGCGCAAGGCCGAGGCGGTGCTGGCGCAGGAACCCGACATCAAGGTGCGCGCCGCCAACACCGGCAGCTCGAACCCGCAGGTGTTCTACAACGTGTTCGCGCTCGACCAGCGGCCCAATTTCGGCGAGGTCTTCGCGGTCATGGATCGCTGGCATCCCGATCGCAGCCCCCAGATGATCCAGCGTATCCGCGACCGGCTGGAGACGATTCCCGGCGCACGCTTCAACGTCGAGCTGTTCCAGAACGGCGCGCCGATCGCCTCGCCCGTCGCGCTGCGCATCACCGGAGAGAATCTGGAAACGCTGCGCGACATCGCCGGCAAGGTCGAGACGATCCTGCGCTCGACACCGGGCGCGCGCGACGTGATCAACCCGGTGGCGAACGATGGCATCGATCTCGACATCGGGCTCGACGAGGGCAAGGCCGCCCTGCTCAACATCGCGCCTGGCGAGCCGCGCCGCGCGATTCGCCTGGCGCTGTCGGGCGAGGCTGCGGGCACGTTCCGAGACGAAGAGGGCGACAGCTATCGCGTCATGGTGCGTCTGCCGATCGCCGGCACCCAGCCGATTTCGGTGCTCGACAAGGTCTATGTCGCCAGCCGCACCGGAGAGGCGATTGCCTTGTCGCAGATCAGCGCGCCCAGGCTCGAAAGCGTGCCACCGCAAATTCAGCGCTATCAGCTCGAACGCTCGGTCACCGTGACCGCCAATGCCCAGCCCGGCGCGCTGCCCTCGCGGATCAGCCAGCAGGCGATGGACAAGGTGGGCGAGCTCAAGCTGCCGCCGGGCTATCGCGTGTCGGCAGGCGGCGAGGCCGAGGCGATCGCGACCGTGTTCGGCGGACTGGGGCCGATCATCCTGATCGCGCTGTTCGGCATCTTTGCGGTGCTGGTCGCAGAATTCGGCCGCTTCCGCGAGACCATCGTGGTCGCAGGCGTCATCCCGCTGGGCACGTTCGGCGGCTTTGTCGCCTTGTTCGTGTCCGGAGCATCGCTGAGCTACATGGCGATCATCGGCTTCGTCGCGCTGGTCGGCATCGAGATCAAGAACTCGATCCTGCTGGTCGATTTCACCACCCAGCTGCGCCGCGAGGGCATGGGGCTGCGCGCGGCGATCGAGCGCGCGGGCGAAGTCCGCTTCCTGCCGGTGCTGCTGACCTCGGTCACCGCAATCGGCGGGCTGCTGCCGCTGGCGCTGTTCGGGGGATCGCTCTATTCGCCGCTGGCCAGCGTGATCATCGGCGGGCTGATCTCGTCCACCCTGCTGTCGCGCATCGTGACCCCGGTGATGTACCTGCTGATCGCGCGCGGCGGCGAGAAGGACGACGAGGCCAAGGCACCGCCGGTGCTGCAGGTCGAAGGCTGAGGTGGTTGATTTGACGGGTGCATGTTCTATTTCATGAAGTGATGCAGGACATCTCTCCCCTCCCGCCTGCGGGAGGGGCAGGCTCAGCCCGCTGAGCCGGGGTGGGCCTGAACCGTGCCAAAGCCGTTCCCACCCCGGCTGAGCCCTCGGCCCAGCCACCCCTCCCGCGAGCGCGAGGGGAGATAAGCAAGGATATTTCCATGACCCAGCAGACCGCCATCATCGCCGGAGGCTGCTTCTGGTGCACCGAGGCCGTGTTCAACGACGTGGTCGGGGTGAGCAAGGTCGAAAGCGGCTATATCGGCGGCCATGCCGAGAACCCCAGCTATAAGGAGGTCTGCTCGGGCACCACCGGCCATGCCGAGGCGATCCGCGTGACCTTCGACGAAACGCAGCTGAGCTATGCCGATCTGCTCGACATCTTCTTTGCCACGCACGACCCGACGCAGCTCAACCGCCAGGGCAATGATGTCGGGACGCAATACCGCTCGGCCATCTTCCCGCTCGATGCCGTGCAGCAGGTCGAGGCCGAGGCCGCGATGAGCCGCAACGCGCCGAACTGGCCTGCGCCCATCGTCACCACCATCGAAGAGGCGGCTGTCTGGTATCCGGCAGAGGATTATCACCAGGAATATTGGGCCGGTGAAGGCCAGCGGAATCCCTATTGCCTCGCAGTGATTCCGCCCAAGCTGCAGAAGCTGCGCAAGAGTTTTGCGGCGCGCGTGAAGGCTTGAATATGGTCCCATAAGGTGGCGGCTTGACAGCCGGGCGGCGCGCTGCAAGGTCTGCGCCCGGCTGTCGGGATCGATAAAGAGGACAAAACGTGAAGCCCATCCGCAAAGCAGTGTTTCCGGTTGCCGGGCTTGGCACCCGTTTTCTTCCCGCGACCAAGGCGATCCCCAAGGAGATGCTGCCGATCGTCGATCGCCCGTTGATCCAGTACGCGGTCGACGAAGCGCGCGAGGCGGGCATCGAACAGATGATCTTCGTCACCGGACGCGGCAAGAGCGCGATCGAGGACCATTTCGATATCGCCTTCGAGCTTGAAAAGACGATGGCAGAGCGCGGCAAGTCGCTCGAGGTGCTCGCGCCGACGCGGCTGGGCCCGGGCAACTGCGCCTATGTGCGCCAGCAGGAGCCCTTGGGGCTCGGCCATGCGATCTGGTGTGCGCGCGCGATCGTCGGCGACGAACCGTTCGCGATCTTCCTGCCCGACGAGTTCATGGTCGGCTCGCCCGGCTGCATGAAGCAGATGGTCGAGGCCTATGACCGGCTCGGCGGCAACCTGATCAGCGTGCTCGAAGTCCCCCGCGAGGCAGTGTCGAGCTATGGCGTGATCGCACCGGGCGCGAGCGATGGCGACATCACCGAGGTGACCGGCCTGGTGGAAAAGCCCAAGGTCGAGGACGCCCCGTCCAATCTCATCATCTCGGGTCGCTACATCCTGCAGCCCGAAGTGATGCGCACGCTCGAAAACCAGGAAAAGGGCGCAGGCGGCGAGATCCAGCTCACCGATGCGATGGCGCGGATGATCGGCACCCAGCCGTTCCACGCTGTGACCTTCGCTGGCAAGCGCTATGACTGCGGTTCGAAGGCGGGCTATGTCCAGGCGAACCTCGCGATCGCGCTGGGCCGCGAAGACATGGGCGCGGAAATCCGGGCGTTTGCGCTCGACCTGCTGAAATAGCAGTTCAGCATTCGCTCAGCCGGGCTATAGCAGACGCCTTGAAGGGGTGCGCGGTCCGGCGTGCCGGAGGGTCGTATCGATGAAGCCTGTTCTTCCGCTTGTCATTCTGGCGCCGCTCGCGCTCACAGGCTGCATTGCCAGCGCGGTGGGTGCTGTCGTCACCGCACCGGTCAAGATCGTCTCCAAGGGCGTCGACCTTGCCACCACCAGCCAGTCCGAGGCGGACGAGAATCGCGGCCGCGCAATGCGCAAGGCCGAAGAGCGGCTGGGCAAGCTGCAGCGCCAGCGCGACAAGGCGCTGCGCAAGTGCGACGATGGCGATGATGCCGCCTGCGCGCTGGCGCGCGAGATCCAGGACCAGATCGACGACGAGCGCGACCGCGTGATGTGATCTTGCGCGTTATCGCGGGACTGGTCACGAATCGATCCAGCCGGTAAGGGCCAGCGCACGGACCCGGCGGATCTGCGCCGGACAGCGTTGATGAAAGGCCCTGAACTGCCATGGATGGACAGCAGCTATTTTTCCTGATCGCCGCGTTGGTGATCGTCGCGATGATCGTCCTGTGGGCGCTGGTCGGGCGCAGCGGCGGCGCGGGCCATCACGATGCCGGTCATGGCGACCACGATCATCACGGGCATGATGACCATGGCCATGCCGCTGTCGAGGCACCGCCCGCGATCGTTCCGACCCTCGGCGGAGCGCCAGCGCCGGTCGTCGCACCGCTTTCGACCGCGCAGATCGATGCCCAGATCGCCGCCCAGGCCGCCGAGGCCGAGGCCAGCGGGACACCCCGCATCGCAGCGGCGATCGGCGAACCCGACGACCTTCGCAAGATCAAGGGCATCGGCCCCAAGCTGAATACCCTGCTGGGTGAGCTGGGCATCTCGCGCTACGACCAGATTGCAGCGTGGACGCCGGCGGACGTCGCCGAAGTCGACCCGTATCTCGGCACCTTCAAGGGCCGCATCGCGCGCGATGCCTGGGTCGAACAGGCCGGCTTCCTCGCCAAGGGTGACATCGCCGGGTTCGAGGCGAAGTTCGGCAAGCTGTGAGCCACTGGCCCGCCTTGGCCCGTCTGCTGAAATCGGCCTCGGGCGTGGGGCTAGGGCTGCTGGCCATGACGTCCTGCCCGGCTCTCGCGACGGTGAATCTGGAATGCTCGGGGCTTGGCGATACCCCGAATGTGTCCGCGTTGGTGGGCTCGACAATGGCGCTTGATCAGCTGAGCATTCGGCAAGGCAAACGCGACCTTGCCCGTTGGGGATGGCGTCAGACCATGGCCTCGCCGTCGCTGGTCAGGATCGTCCTGCTCAATGCCAAAGGCGGCGAGGCGGGGCTGCTCCGCCTTCGCCCTGTACCTGATCGTGGCAACGCGTCGGACAACGGGCCAAGCCATGCCGGCACGCTCGTCTACGGCAAGCGCACCTACTGGCTTCGGTGCACCATGTAGTATCCACCGCTGGTCGAGCAGGTCTGCACCAGGGACAAGCAACAAAAAGAGCCGGATCATCGCTGTGATGACCCGGCCCTTTTGTGTTTCAGCGCTGGTGCGTGATTGCGATCAGGCGAGCGCGGCCTTGAGCTTGTCGGCGAGGTCGGTCTTCTCCCAGGGGAAGAAGTCGCCTTCGGGCTTGCGGCCGAAGTGACCGTAAGCGGCCGACTTCTGGTAGATCGGCTTGTTGAGGCCCAGATGCTCGCGGATGCCGCGCGGCGTCAGGCGGACGAGCTGCGGCAGCACCGCCTCGATCTTGTCGTCAGCGACCGTGCCCGTGCCGTGCGTATCGACATAAAGCGACAGCGGCTCGGCAATGCCGATCGCGTACGACAGCTGGATCGTGCAGCGACGCGCGAGGCCGGCTGCGACGATGTTCTTGGCCATGTAACGGCTGATATACGCCGCCGAACGGTCGACCTTGGTCGGGTCCTTGCCCGAGAACGCGCCGCCGCCGTGCGGCGATGCACCGCCGTAGGTGTCGACGATGATCTTGCGGCCGGTGACACCAGCATCGCCATCGGGGCCGCCGATCTCGAACGATCCGGTCGGGTTGACATAGATCGCGGTCTCGTCGGTGATGAAGCCCTCGGGCAGCACGTCGTGCATCACGCCGACGACATAGTCGTACAGTTCCTGATACTTGGCCGGATCGCCCTTGCCTTCGTGCCAGAAATAGCCCGGCGCGTGCTGGGTCGAGACGACCAGCGCAGTGGCGCGCACCGGCTTTTCGTCGTCATAGGCGAGCGTCACCTGGCTCTTGGCGTCGGGCTCGAGGAAATCGACGGTCTTGGCATGACGGTCGGCCGCCATGCGTTCGAGGATCTTGTGCGAATAGTCGAGCGTCGCGGGCATCAGGTCTTCGGTCTCGTCCGAGGCATAGCCGAACATGATGCCCTGGTCGCCGGCGCCTTCGTCCTTGTTGTCCTTGGCATCGACGCCCTGCGCGATTTCCGAGGACTGGCCGTGCAGGTGGTTTTCGAAGCTGAAGGTTTCCCAGTGGAAGCCGTCCTGCTCATAGCCGATGCGCTTGACCGTCGCGCGCACGACCTGTTCGATCTCTTCGAGCGCGCCTGCGGCCCACTCGCCGTTCTCGTACACGCCCTTGCAGCGGATCTCGCCGGCCAGCACCACGCGCTGGGTCGTCGTCAGCGTCTCGCAGGCGACGCGCGCATAGGGGTCCTTGGACAGGAACAGATCGACGACGGCGTCGGAAATCTGGTCCGCAACCTTGTCGGGATGGCCTTCGCTGACCGATTCGGAGGTAAAGAGGAAGCTCTTGCGCATGGGTCGCCTTCTTGCTGGGGCCCTCCCGAGACAAACCCCCGGCAAGGCACATATAAAGATTTCCTTATATCCCGCCCTTAACGGCGGAATGCCGCCAGTGCAACTGCCAACAGCAACAGCAGTCCCGCGAGCGCGAGCGCCAGCAGATTGCCCCAGCGCGCAAATGGCGTGGCGGCGTGCGCACCGGGCAGCACGCTGTCGATATGGCCGGCGCTGTGGTGGGCGAGCGACTGCAGCAGCCGCCCATCGGCATCGATCACCGCCGAAATGCCGGTCGGGGTCGATCGGATGACGGGAAGCCCCTCTTCCAGCGCGCGCATCCGCGCCTGCGCCAGATGCTGCGGCGGACCCCAGGGGCCGAACCAGGCATCGTTGCTGGGGTTGAACAGGAAGGCTGGCCGGTTGGCCGCATCGACCACCTCGCCCGAGAACACGATCTCGTAGCAGATCTGCAGCCCCATCCTGCCAAACGCCCCCAGATCCAGCGTCTGCGCTCCGGGGCCCGGGGTGAAGCCGATCGTCCCCGGTACCAGCCGCGATAGGCCGATCTGGCCGAGAATCTCTTCGTATGGCAGATACTCGCCGCCGGGGACGAGATGGCTCTTGTCATAGCTCGCCAGGATCTTGCCCTGGCTGGAGAATGCGAACACGCTGTTGGCTGCGGCCACCGCCTGGCCGTTGCGGTCGAAGTCGAGCTTCACCCCGCCGGTGACCAGCAGATCACCATCGTTGAGCGAGCGCGTCAGCCGGGCGCGGACACCAGCGGGCGTTTCGGGATAATAATAGCGCCGGGGATAGCCATCCTCGACAAAATCCTCGGTCGCAGCCTCGGGCCAGAAGACGATACGCGGGCGCACAGCCTGGCGATCGAGCGTCTGCCGTTCCAGCCGCGCGAAGTTGCGCATCGCCTCTTGCGGATCGTATTTGTCCGACTGGTCGTTGTTCGGCTGGACCACGGTGATCGGCGTTGCGGTCGGCGCGGCGGCGCGCGGCTGGATCGCCCAGCCTGCGCCGCTGACAACGACCACGCCCGCCAGCAGGGCCGCAGCCGGTCGCCATTGCCGCTGCACCAGCAGCAGCAGCGCGCCTGCGGTCAGCATGACCAGTGCGCCGAGCCCATAGGTGCCGACAAGCCGTCCCGCCCAGCCCGCCTCCAGCGCAACCACGCCCAGAGGGTTCCAGGCAAAGCCGGTGAACACCCAGGCGCGCATCCATTCGGTGATCAGCCAGAGTCCTGCATAGGCAAGGACTTGCACGGCATCCGCCCGGCCATCGGTGGTCGGGCGAGCGGCCTTGACCAAAAACGCCGCGAGCGCCGGGAACAGCCCGAGATAACAGGACAGCCCGACAACAGCGACCCAGCCCAGCCAGTGCGGCATCGTGTCCTGATAGGTAAAGGCGATCGCGATCCAGTTGAGCCCGATGGTGAACTGCCCCAGCGCGAACAGCCATCCGCGGGCAAAGGCGGCACGGCGGTTGGGGGCGGTGGCGATCAGATGGATCAGTAGCGCCATAGCCAGCAGGGTCACCGGCCACAGGCCCAAGGGCGCAAAACCGGTGGCGGACAGGCCGCCCGCGAGCAGGGCGAGCAAACGGGGGTAGCGCTGGATCATGGGTGTGAGCCTATGCCCGCGCGCGCGGGCGCTGACAATCGGCGTTGCAACCTGCCTGTCACACTTGGGCTGAAACACTTGGGCTGCGGCCTGTAGCGACATGCGAAAGCAGGTGACAGGCTCGGTGGCGCTGCGCATAAGCTTGGCCGATGACCATCCTTGCTGCCCTGCTTCTGACCTTGCAGACCGCCCCCGCTCCTGCCCCCGCCGTGACGGCCTCTGCGCCTGCGCTGTCGCAGACGCAGCGCGATGACCTGACTTGCGCCGCAGCCTTTGCGATCATCGCGTCGGAACAGGCGCGCGGTGTCACATCCGCGTTGGCCTATCCCACTTTGGTGAGCCGCGGACGCGTCTATTTTGTCACCACCGCCGAACGCATCGTTACCGAAACCGGATCGAGTGACGAGGGTGTCGCTGTCGCGCTGAACGGCATCGTCGAGACGCTGCAGGCCGAGGCTGCGCAGTCGAACGACCCCGCCGGCGTGGTCGATGCGGTGATGGAGCCGTGCCTCAAGAAGCTCGACGCCGCCGTCCCGCTGCCGCCGCCGCCCTCGATGCTGCAGTGCGCGGTCTATGTGCAGCTGGCTCATGACGAGGTGAACGGCCGCGAGGGGGATTCGAACACCGCGCGCGACCTGAAGACGCTCGCCAGCGTGCTCGAATCGCGCGCCCGCGACGAAATGCGCGACGAGGGGCTGAGCGGAAACGAGGCCGATGCCCGGTTCATCAAGGCACGCGAGAGCGCGATCGCGGCCGAAGCGGTGCGCGAAACGGACGAGACTGCCACCGACATCGATTTCGAACACTGCTTCAACCTGGCCCGCCCCGCCGAAAAGCGCTGATCTGCGCTGGATCGGCCGCTGCCCCGGATCGGGATTCCGGAATGCCCGGGCCTGTCAAAAAATTGGCGAAATGTGTCACCTGAGCTGACGGCTTTACGCATCGTTAACGAATGACCCCTAAATCGTTAACTCAAGGCGGTAAGCACTGCCATCAAGAGATAATGGGGCAAGGTTGACATGGAAAAGCTGGACGGACTGGCAATGGCGGACCTGATCGTGGGCAACAGCCTGGCGATCCGCGAGATCCGGGGCCTGGTGCGCTTTGCCGCGGAAACCCGCGCTTCTGTGCTGATCACCGGACCTTCGGGGACCGGCAAGGAGCTGGTCGCCCACGCGCTGCACCGTGCCTCGTCGCGCACCGCGGCTCCCTTTGTTGCGGTCAACAGCGGCGCGATCCCGCGCGAACTGATCGAATCCGAACTGTTCGGCCATGAGAAGGGCAGCTTCACCGGCGCCATCGCGCGGCGCATCGGTCATTTCGAATCGGCCAATAATGGCACATTGTTCCTCGACGAAATCGGCGAGATGCCGCTCGACATGCAGGTGCGGCTGCTGCGCGTTCTGGAGGATCACAAGGTCCGCCGCATCGGCAGCAACGAGGATGTCAGCGTCGATGTCCGCATGATCGCGGCAACCCACCAGTGCCTGGAAAGCGCAATCGCGCAAGGCCGGTTCCGCGCTGACCTTTTCTACCGCCTCAACGTCCTGCCGATCGAGCTGCCCGCGCTGGCAGACCGGATCGAGGACATTCCGATGCTGGTCGAGCATTTCCTGTCGCGCGGCTTTGCGGCCGACAATCCCCCGGTGTTCACCGAAGAGGCGCTGGCCATCCTGATGGCGCACGAATGGCCCGGCAACGTCCGCGAGCTCAAGAACCTGGTGGAGCGCGCCGCCGTGTTCTTTCAGGGCATGGAAGTGGGCACCGACCAGATGGCGATGCTGCTGCGGCCCACCCGCAGCGCCCGCCCGGCCGCCAGCGCCGCTCCGGCATCGCAGGACCTGCCCGTCAACGTCGTGGCTCTGGCCCCGGCACAGCCCGCCACGCCGCGCTTCGCCCGCCCGATGGACCTGCGCGAGCATCTGCAGAACGAGGAAAAGCGCGTACTGATCGAAGCGCTCGAATCGACCAATGGCGTGGTTTCGGCCGCAGCCCGTCTGGTGATGCTGCAGCGCACGACCTTCGTCGAGAAGATGAAGCGCTACCAGATCGGCCGCGACGTCGCGATGAGCGCGTAAGGTCAGGTCGGATTGAAGCCCTAGCCTCTCCCCTCCCGCAAACGGTAGGGGAAAGTTTCTTTAGAAATCCGCTTCCTCGTAATGCGAGGGCGGCTTGATCACTTCCATCCGTTCGGCCAGCAGCGGACGAAAGGAAGGCCGGGATTTGAACTTGCGGTACCAGTCGGACGTCTGGGCATGCGCCAGCCAGTCGATGCCGCCCAGATAATCCGCGATCGAGATATGCGCCGCAGCGGCGAGATCCGCGAGACTCATCGTCGCCCCGCCGATCCAGGCGTTATGGTCGAGCAGATAATCGATATAGTCGAGATGCGTGTTCGCCAGCCGCATCGCCTCGCGCAGCACCCGGCCATCGGGCGGCTGGCGATAGATCAGGCGCTTGCGCATCCGCTCGTGCATCAGCGGCGCGACGACATCGCCAAAGAACTGCTCGTCGAACCAGGCCACCAGCCGCCGGATTTCGGCGCGGTTGTCGGCGGACCCGTTGATCATCGGGTTCTTTTCGACCGTTTCCTCGAAATATTCGCAGATTGCCCAACTGTCGCAAAGGGTCTGGTTGCGATCGCGGTGCCGCATCACCGGCGTACGCCCGGCGGGATTCATGTCGAGGAATTCGTCGCGCTGTTCCCAGGGTGATTCGCGCACCAGCTCGTAGCCGATGCCCTTTTCACCCAGCAGCAGGCGGACTTTTCGCGAAAACGGACACAAGGGAAACTGAAACAACTGCCACATGGCTCATCCATGCAACAGCAACGCCGATGCGTCCACACAATGCTGGCGGGCTTGAACGCATTTTACGGCCAGATCGGGGGCAGTTCGTCGCGCGCCCAAATTCCACCCCAAGCTGAACAGACTGTCATTTTGTTTCGACCAACGGACCGATTCTGTCGATTTGCCGCATCTTTCGTTCAGCTTGGGGTCGAAGGCGAACCGCTACACCCGGCCCGACGCCGGGCTTGTCCTGGCGTGACAATGAAGGACAAAACAATGAAAACTCTCTCCCCCATCAAGTTCGCCTGCCTTTCGGCCGCCGCAGCCCTCCCGTTCGCGCTGTCTGCCCCGGCCCTGGCGCAGGAAGCCCCGCAGGCTGACGTCTATGTCGGCGCGCAGGGCGGCTATCACGACCTGAGCGACAATCCGCTCGGCAAGGATGGCAGCCCGATCTATGGCGTGTTCGCCGGTGTCGACGTTCCCGTCGGCCCGACGCTGATCGTCGGCGCGGAAGGCAATTTCAACCTCGGCACAGGCATCATCGACAGCGAATATGGCGCGACCGGCAAGGTCGGCGTGCGCGTTGGCGAGAAGGGCCAGCTGTTCGCCCGTGGCGGCTATCAGTGGGTCGATCTCGACGTGCGCCGCGCGACCGGTATTCCGACCCCGTCGGGTCTGGACGACACCAGCGGCGATTATCTCGTCGGCGTTGGCGGCCAGTACAAGATCGGCACCAACACCGCGCTGCGCGTGACGGTCGATACGCTGGGCTTCGACACCACACGCGTCGCGGGCGGCCTGGCGTTCAACTTCTGAACGCACGGCGCGTGATGTCCATCCCGTGATGGACATCGGCTGAAAACAGACCCCGCCTGCGGCCTCTTTCCCCAAGGTCGCAGGCGGGGTTCTGTTTTTGCAGCGCGGCTTATTCGGCCGCTTCCATCGCCACCGCATCGCTCAGCGGATGCGCGAGGCGGGTGAGCATCTCCTTGGGGCAGACCTGCCAGAACTGCGGCAGGTAGCGATCCCAGTTGCGCAGGATTTCCTGCGCCCACTGGCTGTCAGTGCCCTCGATATGGCCTGCGATCAGCCCCTTGAGGCGGTCTTCCCAGTGCGCGCTGTCGATCCGCTGCCAGACAATCGATTCGGGGTTGGCCTGCTCGGCGAAACGGTCATGCCGATCGAGCACGAACGCCATGCCGCCGGTCATGCCAGCACCGAAATTGCCACCGGTTTCTCCCAGGATCACCGCGACACCGCCGGTCATGTACTCGCAGCCATTGGCGCCGCAGCCCTCGACCACCACTTCGGCGCCCGAATTGCGCACCGCGAAGCGCTCGCCCGCCTGGCCGGCCGCGAACAGTTTGCCCGCCGTCGCGCCATAGAGCACGGTGTTGCCGATGATCGTGTTGGCGTGGCTGACCAAGGGCGAGCTGACCGTGGGCCGCACGATGATGGTGCCGCCCGACAGGCCCTTGCCGACATAGTCGTTGGCATCGCCGAACACTTCGAGCGTGATGCCCTGGCACAGGAACGCGCCCAATGACTGGCCGGCGGACCCACGCAGGCGGATGCGGACATGACCTTCGTCGAGCGACTTCATGCCGTAGATGCGCGTGATTTCCGCCGACAGCCGGGTGCCCACCGCACGGTGCGTGTTGCGGACATTGTAGGTCAGCTGCATCTTCTCGCGCCGGTCGAACACCGGCCGCGCATCCTTGAGGATCAGCGCATCGAGGCTGTCGGGAACGGGATTGCGCCAGCTGTCGAGGTTGAACTTGCGTTGGTCGTCGGCGACATCGACCTTGGCGAGGATCGGGTTGAGGTCGAGATCGTCGAGATGCTCGGCTCCGCGGCTGACCTGGCGGAGCAGATCGGTGCGGCCGATGATCTCGTCGAGGCTGCGGAAGCCCAGCCGCGCCAGGATCTCGCGCACTTCCTCGGCGATGAAGGTCATCAGGTTGATGACCTTTTCGGGCGTGCCGGTGAACTTGGCGCGGAGCCGTTCGTCCTGCACGCACACGCCGACCGGGCAGGTGTTGCTGTGGCACTGGCGCACCATGATGCAGCCCATGGCGACCAGCGACAGCGTGCCGATGCCGAACTCCTCGGCGCCCAGGATCGCGGCGATGACGATGTCGCGCCCAGTCTTGAGGCCGCCATCGGTGCGCAGCTTCACACGGTGGCGCAAGCCATTGAGCGTGAGCACCTGGTTCGCTTCGGAAAGGCCCATTTCCCAGGGCGTTCCGGCATATTTGATGCTGGTCTGCGGCGATGCACCAGTGCCTCCGACATTGCCCGCAATCAGGATGACGTCGGCATGCGCCTTCGCGACACCCGCCGCGATCGTGCCGATGCCCGCGGCAGAGACCAGCTTCACGCAGACGCGCGCATGTGGGTTGATCTGCTTCAGGTCATAGATCAGCTGCGCCAGATCCTCGATCGAATAGATGTCGTGGTGCGGCGGCGGGCTGATCAGCGTCACCCCGGGCGTCGAGTGACGCAGCTTGGCGATATATTCGGTCACCTTGAAGCCGGGCAGTTGGCCGCCCTCGCCGGGCTTGGCCCCTTGCGCGACCTTGATCTCGATCTCTTCGCATGCGCCCAGATATTCGGCGGTGACGCCGAAGCGGCCCGAGGCGATCTGCTTGATGGCGCTGTTGGCATTGTCGCCATTGTCGCGCGGCAGATAGCGTTCGGAATCCTCGCCGCCCTCGCCCGACACCGCCTTGGCGCCGATGCGGTTCATCGCGATCGCCAGCGTTTCATGCGCCTCGGGAGAGAGCGCGCCGAGCGACATGCCCGGCGTCACGAACCGCTTGCGGATCTCGGTGATCGCCTCGACCTCGTCGAGCGGCACCGCCTTGGTGGCGTAGTTGAACTCCATCAAATCGCGCAGATACACCGGCGGCAACTGGCGCACGCCTTCGGCGAACTGCAGATATTGCGAGTAGCTGTCCTTGGCGACCGCGGTCTGCAGCAGGTGCATCAGGCCGGCGGAATAGGCGTGCGCCTCGCCGCCATCGCGCTGCTTGTAGAAGCCGCCGATGGGAAGGCGCGCGACATTGCTGTCCCACGCCGAATCATGGCGCAGCTTGGCGTTGAGGTGCAGCGAGGCGTAGCCCTCGCCCGAGATCTTCGACGGCATGCCGGGGAACAGATCGTTCACCAGCGCGCGGCTCAGACCCACCGCCTCGAAATTATAGCCGCCGCGATAGCTCGAGATCACCGCGATGCCCATCTTGGACATGATCTTGAGCAGACCCTCGTTGATCGCCTTGCGATAGTTGGCGATGCACTTGTCGAGGCTGATGTCGCCGCACAGGCCGCGCGCCTGGCGATCGGCGATAGAAAGCTCTGCCAGCCAGGCGTTGACCGTGGTCGCGCCTGCGCCGATCAGCACCGCAAAATGGTGCGTGTCGAGGCACTCGGCCGAGCGTACGTTGATCGAGGCATAGGCGCGCAGGCCCTTGCGCACGAGATGCGTGTGCACGGCGGCCGCCGCCAGGATCATCGGCACACCGATCCGGTCCTCGTCGGCATTCTCGTCGGTCAGGAAGATTTCGGTGCTGCCTTCGCGCACCGCCTGCTCGGCCTCGTTGCGGATGCGGGTGATCGCCGCACGCAGCTGTTCCGGACCGCCATCGGCGGGGAAGACGCAGTCGATCTCGGCCACTAGGCTACCGAAATCCGCCTTGAGCCGCAGCCAGTCGGCATTGGTCAGCACCGGGCTTTCGAGCACCAGTACACGCTCGTTCTGGCTGTCCTGCTCCAGGATATTGGCCAGGTTGGAAAAGCGCGTCTTCAGGCTCATCACATGCCGTTCGCGCAAGCTGTCGATCGGCGGGTTGGTGACCTGGCTGAAGTTCTGGCGGAAGAACTGCGCGATCGGGCGCGGCTTGGCGCTGACCACCGCGAGCGGCGTATCATCGCCCATCGAACCGATGGCTTCCTTGCCGTCCTCGGCCATCGGCGCAAGGATCGTCTCCATGTCCTCGATGGTGAGACCCGCTGCCACCTGACGCCGGGTCAGTTCGGCACGGGTCATGTCGGTGAGGCTCTCCGGGCCTGCCGGGGGCAGGTCGTCGAGGCTGCGGAAGCCCTTGACCAGCTCGCGATAGGGCTGTTCGGCGGCGATCCGGTCCTTGATCGCGCGGTCGTGATAGAAACGGCCCTCGTGCAGGTCGACCGCGATCATCTGGCCCGGGCCTAGCCGTCCCTTTTCGACGATGCTGCTTTCGGGCAGCACCACCATGCCGGTTTCCGACCCGATGACGAGCAGGTTGTCGTTGGTGACACTATAGCGCAGCGGACGCAGCGCGTTGCGGTCGACGCCCGCGACCGCCCAGCGGCCGTCGGTCATCGCCAGCGCGGCCGGGCCGTCCCAAGGCTCCATCACGCTTGCCATATATTCGTACATCGCCCGGTGTTCGGGCGGCAGCACCTGGTCGCCCTGCCAGGCCTCGGGCACCAGCATGATCTTGGCGGTCGGCGCTTCGCGGCCCGAGCGGCAGATCGCCTCGAACACCGCATCCAGCGCGGCGGTATCGGATGCGCCAGCGGGGATCACCGGCTTGATGTCCTCGCTGTTCTCGCCGAACGCCAGGGACGCCATCTTGATCTCGTGGCTCTTCATCCAGTTCTTGTTGCCGCGGATGGTGTTAATCTCGCCATTGTGCGCGAGGCAGCGGAACGGCTGCGCCAGCCACCATTGCGGGAAGGTGTTGGTCGAATAGCGCTGGTGGAAGATCGCGATGCGGCTTTCGAAGCGCGGATCGGTGAGGTCGGGGTAGAAGACCGACAGGCTCTCGGCGAGGAACAGCCCCTTGTAGATGATCGACCGGCACGACAGCGAGCAGACGTAGAAATCGTTGATCTGCGCCGCGATCACCTTGTTCTCGATACGGCGGCGGACGAGATACAGCTGCTTCTCGAACTCGGCGACATCCTGTTCGTCGGGCATCGGCCCTGCGATCATGATCTGCTCGATCTCGGGCCGGGTGCGCTGCGCCTTGTCGCCGATGACGGCGATGTTCACCGGCACCTGACGCCAGCCATAGATGGTATAACCCGCCTCGATGATCTCGCTCTCGACGATCGTGCGGCAGGTCTCCTGTGCCTGCAGATCGGTGCGCGGCAGGAAGATCATGCCGACGGCCAGCTTGTTGGGCAGGACCTTGTGGCCTGAATCGGCGATCGCATCGTCGAAAAAGCGCACCGGCAGATCGACATGCAGGCCCGCACCATCGCCGGTCATGCCATCGGCATCGACCGCGCCGCGATGCCACACCGCCTTCAATGCATCGATCGCGCTTTCGACGACACGCCGCGAAGGCTTGCCATCGGTCGCAGCGACCAGACCGACGCCGCAGGCATCGGATTCGGTATCGGGCCGGTACATGCCCTCGCGGGCCAGGCGTTCGTGCTCGGGAGTGGGGAAATGGGTCATCGTCAACGGTCTTTCTTCTCGGACCTCCGGCGCTGCCTGCGCAGCCAACCAGTCCGCTCAATCCAGTCTCAGGCGGCGGCCAACTGTGCTGCGCTGCGCACCTTGGCCTTGAGATATTTGTGCATGTGCTCGGCGACATCGCGGCCGTCGCGGATCGCCCAGACGACCAGCGAGGCACCGCGCACGATGTCGCCGGCGGCAAACACGCCATCCAGGCTGGTCATCATCGTCTTGTGATCGACGCGCAAGGTACCCCAGCGGTTGACCGACAGGTCGTCGCAGCCGAAGGCGCCGGGCAGGTCCTCGGGATCGAAGCCCAGGGCCTTGATGACAAGATCGGCGGGAACCGAAAAATCGCTGTCGGGATCGGGCTCGGGCGCGCTGCGGCCCGAGGCGTCGGGCGCACCCAGACGCATGCGGCTGGCGCGCACGGCGCTGGCGTGCGGCGTGCCTTCGACCGCGACGGGGCCTGACAGCCAGACGAACTCGACGCCCTCCTCTTCGGCATTCAGAACTTCGCGCTGCGAGCCGGGCATGTTGATCCGGTCGCGCCGGTACAGGCACTTGACCGATGCAGCACCCTGACGGACCGCGGTACGGACGCAATCCATCGCGGTATCGCCGCCGCCGATGACGACGACATTCTTGCCATGCGCATTCAATGCGCCGCTGTCGAAATCAGGCACCTCGTCGCCAAAGCCCTTGCGGTTCGAGGCGATCAGATAGTCGAGCGCGGGCACCACGCCATCGGCGCCGATGCCGGGCACCTTGATGTCGCGCGCCTTGTAGACGCCGGTGGCGATCAGCACCGCATCGTGGCGGTCGCGCAGCTCTTCCATGGTGGCGTCGCGGCCAACCTCGAACCCGCAATGGAAGACGATGCCAGCCTCTTCGAGCCGGGCAACGCGGCGCATGACCACGTCCTTTTCGAGCTTGAAGCCCGGGATGCCATAGGTCAGCAGACCGCCCGCGCGATCATAGCGGTCGTAAACATGCACATCATAGCCGCCCATGCGCAGATATTCCGCGGTGGTGAGGCCCGCAGGCCCGGCACCGATGATGCCCACCGACTGGCCGCGCGGCTTGCCGACGACCACAGGCTCGACCCAGCCCTGTTCCCAGGCGGTATCGGTGATGTACTTTTCGACCGAGCCGATCGTGACTGCGCCGTGGCCGGAAAACTCGATGACGCAATTGCCCTCGCAGAGGCGATCCTGCGGGCAGATGCGGCCGCAGATCTCCGGCATGGTAGAGGTGAGGTTCGACATCTCGTACGCTTCGCGCAGCCGCCCCTCTGCTGTCAGCCGCAGCCAGTCGGGGATGTGGTTGTGCAGCGGGCAATGCGTCGAGCAATAAGGCACGCCGCACTGCGAACAGCGCGCGGACTGATGCTGCGCGGCCTTGCCATCGAACCGATCGGAGATTTCGTCGAAATCCTCGGCGCGCGCATCGGCGGCGCGCTTGGGCGGATAGGACTGGCCCAGATCGACGAATTTCAGCATCGCCAGCTTTTCCGCCGCCATTGCCGATCCTTCGGCAAAACCCTGTTCGTGCTGGTGATCAGCCATGCCCCACCTGTTTCCTGCTGCAAATCCAATGCGCGGCCCAGGCAAGCGCCCGCCGCAACGAACGCAGCTTTAGGCGATTCAGACCATTGAGTCACGCATTTTTATGACAATAGGTAAGGGGTGTTGCCTTTTATGTAACCGTGCTGGTCCAAATCATCGAAAGTGCATGGCTTTTCGATCCAGCATGGGTCCGTACCGGCCCTATCGGTTGGCCAGCCAGATCAGAGCCGCCGCGCCAGCCACGATTCGGTACCAGGCGAAGGGGGCAAAGCCATAGCGGGTGATGACCTTGAGGAACGCCTTGACGACCACCAGCGCGACCACGAACGAGACGACAAAGCCGATGGCGATCGCGCCGAAGTCATCGGGGGTCAGCATATCGCGGTTCTTGTAGAGCTGCAGCACGGTGGCCCCGGTGAGCGTCGGCAGTGCGAGGAAGAAGCTGAACTCGGCCGCCGTCTTGCGGTCGACACCCATCGCCATCGCGCCCAGGATCGTCGCGCCCGAGCGGCTGACCCCGGGGATCATCGCGATGCACTGCACCAAGCCGATGCCGATCGCGGTCTTGAACGGCACACCGGCCACGCCGCCGGCATCGGATGTCTTGGCCAGCTTTTCGACCACCAGGATCGCGACCCCGCCGATGATCAGCGCCCAGGCGACAACCACGGCATTTTCCAGCAGCTGGTCGATCTGGTCGCCGAACGCCAGGCCCAGCACCACGGCGGGGAAGAACGCGATCAGCAGGTTGCGGGTAAAGGCGACGGCCGACGGCTCCCATCGCAGCAGCCCGGCGAGCACATCCATGAAGGTGCGCCAGTAGAGCACCACGATCGCCAGGATTGCGCCGGGCTGGATCGCGATGTTGAACACCGCCCAGGCCTGCGCATCGAAGCCGAGCAGCTCGGTCGCCAGGATCAGGTGGCCGGTGGAAGAGACCGGCAGAAACTCGGTCAGGCCTTCGACGATTCCCAGCAAAATGGGGATGAGGTACAGTTCGATCATGCGGCTTTAAGAGCGGCGGTGCACCCCCAAGTCAACCGAATATCGCCCTTTTGCGGCGTTTGCCGGGCCTTGGGGGTGTCACCCGGCCAGGCTGGCGGTCAACCGCGCCATGGCCTCGCGCGAAAGCCCGTCCACCCCTTCGCGCCACCGCTCGGGATGCGCGGTCATCGTGTATTTGCGCGACCTGTTGGTGCCAACTCCGCCGAGGAAACCGATGACGTTGCTGATCGTCTCTACCGTCTTGGCGGTGCCGCCGGTGGTGTCCTCGAACGTGCCATAGTCGCCGCCCATCGCAACCGGTTCCTTGAGGATCACCTGCCCCACCTTGCCGGCGGGCGCGAACACGGTGAGCTGGCTGACCTCGGGGAACGCGGCGAGGCTCGACTTGACCTTGACCGCCGAACTGGTGGTGAAAAATCCGCCATAGCTGTCGGCATTGGCGAAATCGACCAGCAGCAGCGCGTTGATCACCGACTGGCCCGAGGCCTTGGCGAAGGTCTTGGCGGCCATGCTCGCCTGCCCCACGCTCATGTTGAAGCTGAAATCGAAACTGCCGCCGTGGAGCAGGCCCAGCCATTCCATCAGCACCACCGGATCGCCCAGCGCCGCCGGGCTGAACAGCCGCGCCTTGGCCTTGTCGTCGCGCCCGGTGATCAGGTTGCGCTCCTCGCCATTGGGCAGCGGCTTGACCTTGGTGCCATAGGCATCGACCAGCCCCTGGCGATCGCCCAGCGTGATCCCTGCGCTGCCCAGCCGGTCGAGAAAGGCCGCATAAGCGGTCTCGGTCGCGGCGGTGAAATCGGCATCGGTCAGCCCGGCCAGATAGCTCTTGGCGGTCGATCGGCCGCCAAAGCCGCCACCCATCAGCCCGCCGCCTGCGCGGGCGCGGTCGACCCTCTCGGTCAGGAAGCCGACCGCGAACGATCCGATGACCGCCTGGCGTACCCCTGCGAGCGCTACCGGGTTCTTCACAGCGACCAGCGACTTGGCCTTGGCCTTGGCCGCCAGCACAGGCAGCGGCAAGGCAGCGCAGGCGGCGGCGCTGGCTGAGGCGACGATGAAATGGCGGCGATCGATCTGCATGGCGGCTCCCCCCGATTGAACCCAAGCGACGATCCCGGCAGGCCAGGCCCGCCGGGATCGCCTTTTCGTCCTCATCCACCGGCCAGCAGGGTCGCGGTTTGCTGATGTTTGGCAGATGCGAACGAAAAGCTGATTGCTGTCTTGAGAACAGGCTTACGCCCGGCTTCAACCTGCCCACACCCCATTTGGGGGGGATTTGATTTTGGCGCGGCCCGCGAACAGTGGCTGACAGGGCCCCAGCAATATGGCAGCATGACTGCCAATAAATCGGACCGCGCAGGCGGCACAAGCAGGAGGGTGAGGATGAAACGGCTCTGGACAACCGGAATGATGGCGCTCGCGCTGGCCAGCAGCGGCGCAGCGCAGGCACAGTTGAGCGATGCCGAGCGCGCGAGCGTCCTGGCGCGGCTGCCCGCCGATGACGGCAGCGACCTTGCCGATGCCACCCGCGGCAAGATCGCCGAGATCCCCGGCGGCCTGATCAAGACCGCCGACGGCAAGACGGTCTGGGATGCGGGCGCGTTCGATTTCCTCAACACCGAAACCGCGCCTGCGACCGTCCACCCCTCGCTCTGGCGACAGGGACGGCTGAACCATATCCATGGCCTGTTCGAAATCGTGCCCGGCAAGGTCTGGCAGGTGCGCGGCTATGACATTGCGGTGATGACGATCATATCGGGCAAGACCGGCTGGATCGTCGTCGACCCGCTGCTCACCGAAGAGGCCGCCGCCGCCGCAATGCAGCTGGCGCAGTCGAAGATCGGCAAGCGGCC
This sequence comes from Hydrogenophaga intermedia, assembly GCA_943370475.1. Taxonomy (GTDB): domain Bacteria; phylum Pseudomonadota; class Alphaproteobacteria; order Sphingomonadales; family Sphingomonadaceae; genus Blastomonas. The sequence continues at coordinate 50,712 of CALRRI020000020.1, read as the reverse complement.
TGTCTCTGCCGTGCTGTTCAGCCACAGCCATGCCGACCATTTCGGCGGCGTCGGCGGCATCATCTCGGCGGACGAGGTCAAGAAGCGCAAGGTGCCGATCGTCGCCCCGCACGGGTTTGCAGAAGAGGCAGTGAGCGAGAATGTGCTGGCGGGTAACGCGATGACCCGCCGCAGCGCATACATGTTCGGCACCGCGCTCGCCCCCGGAGCCGAGGGCCGGGTCGACAACGGCCTGGGCACCGGGCTGTCGATCGGCACCACGGGCTATATGGTCCCCAGCATGCTGATCGGCCCGGAAGGCGGGCTGAAGACCATCGACGGGGTCCGCTTCGATTTCATGGACGCGGCGGGCACCGAGGCTCCGGCGGAGTTCCTGTTCTACCTGCCCGATTTCAAGGTGCTGCACACCACCGAGGTTTCGGTGAAGACGCTGCACAACATCCTGACGCTGCGCGGCGCGCAGGTGCGCGATGCCTTGCGCTGGTCGAAGATCCTTGACAGTGCTCTGGTCAAATGGGGGGATAGCGCCGAGGTGCAAATCGCCTCGCACAACTGGCCGACCTGGGGCCGGGCGCGTGTCGCCAGCTATCTGGAAAACCAGCGCGATGCCTATCGCTTTGTCCACGACCGTACGCTGGGCCGCGCCAATGCGGGGATGACGCTGCACGAGGTCGCAGACGGCATCGCCGAGCCTTCCGCCCAGCAGCAGGCCTATGCCTCGCGCGGCTATTACGGAACAATCAACCACAACATGAAGGCGACCTATCAGCGCTATTACGGCTGGTGGGACGGCGTACCCGCCAACTTCAATCCCCTGCCCCCGGCGGCCGCAGGCAAGGGCTATGTCGATCTGGCCGGCGGCGCCGACGCGCTGCTCGCGGCAGGCAAGAAGGCGCAAGGCCAGGGCAACCACCGCTGGGCGGCCGAATTGCTCAACCATCTGGTGTTTGCAGAGCCGAGCAATGCTGCCGCCAAGGCGGCACTCGCCGACAGCTACGAGGCCCTGGGCTTTGCCGCCGAATCGGGCATCTGGCGCAACTATTACCTCGCGGGCGCAGCGACGCTGCGCGGCACCGAACTGCCGCGCAAGGGCGCCAGCACCCAGAGCCGCAGCTTCATCAGCGCCATCCCCACGGCGGAATTCTTCGACGCGCTCGCCACCCGCTTTGCCGCCGAGCGATCGGGCAACATGCGCGCCCGGATCAATTTCATCCTGCCCGATACCAAGGAAACTCTGGGCATCATGGTCAACGGCGATGTCGAGATCCCGCGCTATGGCGCAACGCTGGCCAATGCGAATGCGACCGTGACGCTGAACCGCAAGGATTTCGACGCGATCGTGCTGGGAGAAACCGATTTTCCCAAGCTGATGCAATCGGGCGCGATGAAGATCGACGGCGATTCAGGGCTGTTCCTGCGCTGGCTGATGCTCCACCCGCCGTTCGACCCGGCCTTCGCGGTGGTCACGCCGTAACGCGGCCCCGATCAGCGCAACTCCACCAGATCGCGCGGCAGGCGCTCGGCAAAGTCATAGACCGCCATCTGCTTGCCGCGCGGTGACGCACGGACGCCATCTTCGGCGAGAAGTTCGGCTTGGCGGGCCATCCCGCCGGGCAGCTTGGGGTTGAGAAAGCCGTCGCGCTTGAGCAATCGCCACCACGGCGTCAGCTCCGCAGCGGGCAGCCCCATCACTCGGCGTTCTTCGGCCGCACGCGCGCTCATGTTGGCAAAGATGGCGGTCGAAACCGGGCACGCGGTCGCCACCTGATGACGTCGTGCCAGCGCCGCGCGCAGGTCATCGAGCGTCAGCACCTCTCCCGGCTTGAGCGTGCGCACCAGAGAATCGACCTCGGCTGGGCTGGACACCACCATGGCCCCGCCAGCAGCCTCGCGATAGCCAGGCGCGCCGGGCGGGATCATGTGCACGATATGGGGCTCGCGGCCCGATTCCAGATGCTCGATCGCCGACTTTGCCTTGCCCATAATTCATAACTCATCATCAACCCAAAGCGCTGACCCGGTGATGGCGCGATTCGGGACTGAAAGGAATAAGGCGCTTTTGTTCCCGCTTCATTCCGCCTTGAGCGGGCGGGCGAGGAGGGCGGCGACGGCATCGGCCGCAGCCACCTCGCCCGCCAGCAGCGCGCAGACGGTATCGACGATCGGCATCGCGACGCCGCGCGCACGCGCGACCCGCTGGAGCACCGGCGCAGTGAATGCGCCTTCGGCCACCGTGGCCCGATTGCCGAGGATAGCGGCGGCGCTATGCCCTTCGCCCAGCGCCTTGCCGAGCGAGAAATTGCGCGAGCTGACCGACGAGCAGGTCAGCACCAGGTCGCCCAGCCCTGACAGGCCCGACAGCGTTTCCGCCTGCGCGCCGCACGCCAGGCCAAAGCGCGTCATCTCGGCAAAGCCGCGCGCGATCAGCGCGGCGCGGGCGTTCTGTCCCAGGCCAAGCCCCTCGACCACACCGCAGGCAATGGCGAGTACGTTCTTGACCGCACCGCCAATCTCGGCCCCGGTGATGTCGGTGGTGAAATAGGGCCGGAAGGTGGGCCGGGCGATGCGCGGTGCAATCCGCTCCCATTGTGCGCCGTCCTGGCAGGCAAGCGTGACTGCGGTCGGCTGCCCCCCGGCCACCTCATGCGCGAAGGTGGGACCGGAGAGCACCGCAAGCGGCCTGCCGGGCGCTGCGGCGCGCGCGGCATCGACCATCAGGTCGCCGCTCGCCTCCTCGATGCCCTTGCAGCACAACACCAGATCGGCGCTGCCCGGCGGCAATTGCGCCAGCACCCGGCGCATGTGCTGCGCGGGCGTCACCACCAGCAGCAGCGCGCAATCGGCGAGGTACGCCAGATCGGTGCTGGCCGTGATACCGGGGTCGAGGTCGATCCCGGCGAGATAGGTGCTGTTGCGGTGATGCGCGTTGATCTCTTCGACCACGGGAGCCTCGAACGCCCAGAGCCTGACGTCGCTGCCATCGCTTGCCAGCATCTGCGCGAGCGCGGTGCCCCAGGCGCCGCCGCCGATCACGCCGAGCGTGGGCTTGCTGCTGCTCATGCCTTCACTCCCGCGCCACGCGCGGCCTCTGCTGCCGGATCAAGCGGCCAGCGCGGGCGCGCCGCGATGTCGAGCGGATCGGTGAGCCCGAGCGCGAAGCGTTCCGCCCCTGCCCAGCCGATCATCGCGGCATTGTCGGTGCACAGCCACAAAGGCGGGGCGACAAAGCCCATGCCGTGGCGGCTCGCCAGCGCCTCGAGCGCCGAGCGGATCGCGCCGTTGGCCGCGACCCCGCCTGCGACGACAAGGGTGCGAGGCTTCGTCCCCATTAGAGGAGTTTGACGCTGAACTTTTTCCGCGTTCCCGAGCGAAGTCGAGGGACGCATGCGCAACCCTTCGCGATCACGTCCCTCGACTTCGCTCGGGACAAACGGAGGTTGGGTGGACAGGGCTCTTTCCAGCCGATCGATCAGACAGTCGACCACAGCTGCCTGAAAACTCGCGGCGATATCCTCAGGGCGGTAGTTGCCGCTTTGGCTGGCGCGCAGCACCGCGCTCTTCAGCCCGGCGAACGAGAAATGCGGCTCCGTGCTGCCCAGCAACGGCCTGGGCAGTGGAACCGCCTTGGCCTCGCCGGTCTTGGCGAGCGCTTCGACCCTCGGCCCGCCGGGATAGCCGAGCCCCAGGATCTTGGCGGTCTTGTCAAACGCCTCGCCTGCCGCATCATCGATCGTGGTGGCCAGGCGGCGATATTGCCCGACGCCATCGACGCGCAGGATCTGGCAATGCCCGCCCGAGACCAGCAGCAGCAGATAGGGAAATTCGAGAGTGGCATCGGAAAGGCGCGGCGAGAGCGCATGGCCTTCGAGATGATTGACCGCGATCAGCGGCTTGCCTGCCGCCATCGCCAGCGCCTTGGCGGTGACCAGGCCGACCATCACGCCGCCGATCAGACCCGGCCCTGCGGTTGCGGCGACGGCATCGACCTGGTCGAGCGTCATTCCGGCATCCTTCAAGGCCGCCTCGATCAGCGGGGTCAGCGTTTGCACATGCGCGCGCGCGGCGATCTCCGGCACCACGCCGCCATAGGGGCGGTGTGCGTCCTCCTGTCCCGCCAGCCGGTGCGCCAGGATGGTCCGGTCCGACCCGATCAGTGCAGCCGCGCTTTCATCGCAGCTCGATTCGATGCCCAGGATGATTGCCATAAGGCTTCCCCTTATCGGGATTGGCCGCTAGCACAAGGGCATGGGAGAGACACTGCACCCCGGCGCAACCGCCGAACTGCCCGAAGGCATATCCGAAATCCTGGCCACCCGGCCCATCCGGCTGGGGACGCGCGCGTCGCCGCTGGCGATGGCGCAGGCGCACATGACCGCCGCCGCACTGCGCACGCGCTGGGGGCTGGCCGAAGATCAGGTCGAACTGTCGCCGGTGGTGGCGAGCGGCGACAAGATCACCGACCGCCCGCTCGCCGATGTCGGCGGCAAGGCGCTGTGGACGCGCGAGCTCGACTGGTCGCTGGGTGGCGGCACGATCGACCTGTCGGTGCATTCGATGAAGGATGTCGAGACGATCCGCCCCGAAGCGTTCGTGCTCGCCGCGATGCTGCCGCGCGCCGATGTGCGCGATGTGCTGCTGGGTGCCACCAGCATCGATGCGCTGCCCCATGGCGCGCGCTTCGGCACCAGTTCGCCGCGCCGCGCCGCGCAGATCCGCCAGATCCGGCCCGATGTCGTTCCGGTGCTGTTTCGCGGCAATGTCGCCACCCGTATCGGCAAGCTGCAGAGCGGCGAGGCGGATGCGACCCTGCTCGCTGCCGCCGGGCTCGACAGGCTGGGCGAGACATTGCCCGGCATCGCTGCGGTGCGGCTGGAAACCGATGTGTGGCTGCCTGCCCCCTCGCAGGGCGCAGTGGGGATCGAAGTGCGCCGGGACGATGCGCCGATGCGCGCGCTGATCGGCGGCATCGACGATGCCCCGACATCGGCCTGCGTGATGGCCGAGCGCGCACTGCTCGAGGCGCTGGGCGGCGATTGCCATTCGGCGATCGCGGCGCTGGCGCGCATTGAGGACCGGACGATCCACCTGCGCGCGGTGCTGTACTCGGAAGATGGCGCAGAGCATGTCGCAGGCGAGATCCGCTTTGAGGCCAGCGATCCGGGCGCGCCCGCGCAGCTGGCCGCCGATCTGCTCGGCAGAGCACCCGACACGATCACGCGGCTGTTCAAGGCCGGCTGATGACCGCCCCGCGCATCATCGTGCTGCGCCCCCAGCCGGGGGCGACCGCGACCGCGCAGGCTCTGCGCAGTGCGGGATACGATCCGCTGGTCTGCCCGCTGTTCAGGATCGAGCAGGTCGCGTGGACGCCCGCCGATCCCGACGCCTATGACGCGCTGCTGGTCGGCAGCGCCAATGTGTTCCGCCATGGGGGGCCTGCGCTGGCCGACCTGAAATCGCTCCCGGTCTATGCGGTGGGCGGCAAGACCGCGCGGATGGCGCTCGATCTGGGCTTTCGCGTGCATGGCCAGGGCCAGGGCGGGCTTGCTGCCCTGCTGCCGATGCTGACAGGCGACGGGCACCTCCACATCCTGCGGCTGGCGGGGGAGGATCATGTCGATCTGCCCGCCACCCGGCTCGCGATCGATACGCGCATCGTCTACCGCTCGCGCGCGCTGCCGATGCCCGAGGCGCTGGCCGAGGCGCTGCAATCACCGGCTGTCGTGCTGCTGCATTCGGCGCGCGCGGCAGAGCATTTCGGGCAGCTGGTCGATGACGCCGGCCTGTCGCGCGCCCACATCAGCCTTGCCCTGTTTGCCCCGGCGCTGGTCGATGCAGCGGGCACCGGCTGGGCCGCGGTGCGCGTGGCGACGACGACCGACGACCGTGCCTTGCTGGACGCCGCAGCCGCGCTGTGCCAGCATGGCGAGGGAACGCAACAGGCAGCAACGCCGGAGACATGATGAACGTTGATACACGCGAATCGCGCGGCGCGAGCGGCCGAACGCTGCTGATCATGCTCGCGCTGGCCTTCATCGGCGGGGCGATCCTGTCGGGCTGGCTGATAACCCGGTCGGGCTGGTTTGCTGAGCCCGCCGCCGCACCCCAAGCCGCGCTCGACAGCAACGTGATCACCGCCGATCCGGCCAATCCCGCGCTGGGTGCCACGGCCACCCCGCCGATGGGTGGCGGCATGCTGGCAGGGCCGGTGGGCGGCCGCGCGCTCGACGACCGCGTCGCAGAGCTCGAGAACCGGCTGTCGCTGATCAACGTGCAGGCGCAGGCCGCATCGGGCAATGCCGGGCGTGCCGAAGGGCTGCTGATCGCCTTTGCCGCGCGCCGCGCGCTCGACCGCGCATCGGCGCTGGGCTATCTGGAAGGCCAGCTGCAGCTGCGCTTCGGCGCGGCCCAGCCCAATGCGGTCGCCACCATCATCCGCGCCTCGAAGAACCCAGTGACGATGGACCAGCTGCGCGCCACGCTGGACGAGATCGGCCCCTCGATCGTCTCGGGCAGTGCCGATGGCGAGGGCTTCTGGGACACGCTGACCCGCGAAGCGAGCGAGCTTTTCGTCATCGAGCAGGAAGGCACCGTATCGCAGACGCCGACGCAGCGGATGCAGCGGGCCAAACGCTATCTCGAGGCAGGCCGGGTCGAAGCGGCGCTGGGCGAGATCGAACGGCTGCCTGGACGCGACAAGGCCGCCGACTGGATGGCCAAGGCCAGGCTCTATGCCGAGGCACGCCGTGCGCTCGACATCATCGAAAGCGCTGCGATCCTGGAACCGCGCGGCCTGCGCGATGCCAACGGCCAGCTGATCGGCCAGCCCTCGTCGCTGGCACCCCAGCCGGGCGCGAACTGACCGCACCGGCGGATGACGCTGCAGCCGCCTGACCCGCAACATAGCCTTCCGCTCGTGGTGCTGCTGGCAGGCGGGCAATCGCGGCGGATGGAAGGGCACGACAAGGCGCTCGCCGAGATCGGCGGGCAGCGGATGATCGACCGGGTGATCGAGCGGCTACGACCGCAAGCGGGCGAGGTCCTGCTGTCTGCCCCGCATGATTACGTCACAGGCCTTGTTGCCATTGCCGATGACCCGATCGGGCCGCGAGGGCCGGTCGGCGCGATCCGCGCAATCGCGGCATATGTCGCATCGCAGGGCCAGGACAGCTTTGTCACCTGCCCGGTCGATGCGCCGTTCGTGCCGCTGGATCTGGTCGCGCGGCTCTGTGCCTTCGGTCCCGTGGCGATGGCCGCGGCGGGCGGCGCGCTGCAGCCGGTGTTCGCGCTGTGGAGCGCGCGCGCCGTCCTGGCAGCATTGCCCGAGGACCAGTGCGGCGATCGCTGGTCGCTGCACCGGCTGGGCGAGGCGCTCGGCGCCGTCGGCGTGCCGTTCGACGATGCATCGGCGCTGATGAACGTCAACACGCCGGGCGATCTGGTGGAAGCGCGGCGGCGCGCCGAACAGCGGGGGTGAAACGGCTTGGCGCATCGCGGTGGACACGATATTCAGCATAGCGAAAGCCGCAGACTGCATAACGCGGCGCTTTGCCACGAGAGGAACAGCGATTGCGTGGCAGGGATGACGTGGCAGGGATAACAGGGGCCAACAGCGCATGGCGGTGAAAGACAAGGGTGGCAAGTCCGCCCCCAGAGGCGGTGTGCGCCTGTGGTTCTGGCGGATCGTCAAGATCGGCGGCGCAACCGCGATCTTCGGCCTGATCGGACTGATCGTCGCGGTGTTCACCGTGATGGGATCGCTGCCCAGCTTCCAGGACATGAAATCCTCCCCCAACGGCCAGATGATCCTTGTCCGGGCCGCAGACGGCACCGAGATCATGCAGCTTGGCCCCAGTTTCGGCGAATGGCTGGAGATCGAGGATATCCCGCAGGTGATGAAGGACGCGATGATCTCGGTCGAGGACCGGCGCTTCGCTTATCATCCGGGTGTCGATGCCATCGGCATCGGCCGCGCGATCTTCACCACCGCGAGCGGCGGCGGGCGCCTGCGCGCCACCTCCACGATCACCCAGCAGCTGGCGCGCAACATCTTCCTCAGCAACAGCCGGTCGTACACCCGCAAGATCCGCGAAGGCGTGCTCGCGCTGGCGCTCGAACAGAAGTTCAGCAAGGACCAGATCCTCGAGCTGTACCTCAACAAGGTCTATTTCGGCGGCGGTGCCTATGGCGTCGATTCCGCCGCGCGCAAGTTCTTCAACCACGACGGGACCACGCTGTCGCTGGCCGAGGCTGCGATCATCGCCGGGCTGGTCAAGGCCCCCTCGCGCTATTCGCCCACCGCCGACAGCGAGGCGGCGATCGGCCGCGCGGGCGTGGTGCTGCAGGTGATGCAGGATGTCGGCACGATCACCCCGGCGCAGGCGGCGGACGCCGACCTTGAGGGTGTCGAGTTCGCGCCTGAAAAGGCCCAGAATTCGGTGCGCTATTTCACCGACTGGGCGCTGCCGCAACTCGATACTCTGATCGAGGACAATGGCGAGCCGATCGTGGTGTGGACCACGCTCGACCTGTCGATGCAGCGGGCGGGCACCAACGCCATCCAGGCGAATGTTCCAGGCGGCGCGCAGGGCGCGCTGGTGGCATTGGACCGCGATGGCGCGGTGCGGGCGATGGTCGGCGGCACCGATTACGTCACCTCCAACTATAACCGCGCGACCAGCGCGCTGCGCCAGCCGGGTTCGGCGTGGAAGCTGTTCGTCTATCTGTCGGCGCTCGAGGCAGGCTATACGCCCGAGGACATTGTCACCGACGCGCCGATCACCATCGGCGGCTGGACCCCGCGCAACAGCGGCGGCAGCTATGCCGGCGACATCTCGCTGCGCACCGCCTTTGCCTATTCGAAGAACACCGTTGCCGCGCGCATCGGCGAGGATGTGGGCACCAGCACCATCGCCAACATGGCGCGCCGCTTCGGCATCACCACGCCGATCGCCACCGTCCCTTCGATGGTGCTGGGCTCGTCCGAAGTCCGCGTGATCGACATGGTCCGCGCCTTTGCCGGGGTGAGCGCCGGCGGCGTTGCCATCGCGCCATACGGCATCACCAAGGTGACCACCAGCAAGGGGGTATTGCTCTACAGCCATGAGGCGGACCTGAGCCAGGTGCTCGTGCCGCCTTATGTCACTGCCGGGATGACCGACCTGCTGCAGACTGCGGTCAATGTCGGCACCGGCCGCGCGGCACAGATCGGACGGCCCGTCGCGGGCAAGACAGGGACCACCAACAGCAACAAGGACGGCTGGTTCCTGGGCTTTTCGAGCGGCATCACCACCGGCGTGTGGATGGGCCGCGACGATGCCCGCCCCGTCGGCGGACTGCAGGGCGGCACCGCGCCTGCGCGCGCCTTTGCATCGTTCATGAAAGTCGCCGTGGCCAAGCGCAAGGTCGAGCCGTTCGACACCGAACTCAAACTCCCGGAATGGCAGCTCGAGCCCGATGACGAGGCCTATTTCGGCTCGCCCGACGATGTCATCTTCATCGACGAGAACGGCAATCCGGTAGAGCCGGGCGCTGGCCCCGGCCCAGCGCCCGACGACGGTCCGGGCGAGGCACCGCAGCCCGAGCGGCTCGACGAGAACTTCATCGACCGCGCTTTGGGCCGCGATACTGCCCCGCAACGCCCGCAGGTCCGCCAGGCCGAGCCCCGCCCGCCGGTGCGCAGGCCGCCCCCCAACCCGCAGGACGAACGCGTCGCGCCAAGGCTGCGGGATGAGGAAGGGCAGTAGTTGGCTGCGGCGCGCGCCCGTTTTCAGGAGCGGGCGTTTCTATCGGTAATGACGGAAACTGGGTGGAAAGCAGCTATCGCTGACGATATGGTCAAACGATGGAAGCATCACGCCTAAGGTCTGCAATTGTGTTATTATTTGCGCTTGCAATGGTAGCTTATGGCATTTCCATTTTCAGCAGGCCGCTAACAGTCGATGAATTCGTCCGCCAAATAGATCAGATGGAAGGTGAAATGGTCGCGGTCACCGGCTATCTTGGTGAGTGTCAGGTTTCTCATTGTATGCTTTATCGGAACAAGAGGGAGTCTGACGACTTCAATCACGCAATCGCAGCAATGCGTGCAAAAATGGAGGATGGCGCAGACATATCTGGCTCTCCATTCCCTGATCATCCTTCTGTTTCAATCGGATCCGGATCAAAGTCGACAATTTTTGAATTGGGCGTGCAATCCTATAAGGACGGTTATGTGGTGATCATTGGCGAGGCGACTAAACGCTGTCGTTTAAAAGACGTCTATTGCAAGGACGGTGAGGGTGACATCGAATTTTCTTCAGTCCGTTCAGCATCGGCCGTGTTTTGAACGTATAGACGTGTTGGACGTCCACTTCGGGGTCGCACGCAGAATGGCAGGTTTTTTCCTCGAAAGCTCCAAGGCCGCCCACCTCCGCGCAGCCTGAACCAGTCGAAGGCCCCGCAATCAGGCCAGGGTGGGCGCGGGTCCTTCGATTGCGCGGGCTGAAAACCACGGCTCAGAGCTTGGCCTGAACGTGTTTCAGGGCTGAGCGGAGGTTGTCAGGCGGCAAGGCAGCTCGCCTTCACGGGTTTCGGATTTTTGAGGCACATCACCGATCAATCCGCCGCGATCGCCGCCTGCGCGCTGGCGACCAGATCGTGGAGCGCGGCGAGATGCGAGGCGAAGGCCTGGCGACCAGTGCGTGTCAATGAGGCCCAGGTGCGCTGCCGACCATCCAGCGCCGCCTTGCGCAGGTCGACATAGCCGGCCTCTTTCAATGCAGACAGGTGCTTGGACAGGACCGAATCGCTCACCTCCACGAGGTCGCGCAGCGTGGCGAACTCGGCCTCCTGAACGCGGGCCAGCAGCGCTGCAATCTGCAGCCGCGCAGGGGGATGCAGGATGGTGTCCAGCTTGCGGCTCACTGCTGGCCCGTTTCCGACAGATTGGCCCGATACACCTTTTCCCAGCGCAGGCTCGCCGCGGTGCAGACCGCAAAGGTGATGACGCCCAGCAGATAGCCCATAGGCACCATGGCACTACCATCGCGAAGGCTGGCGGACGCCCAGGCCATGGCGAGCGCAAACAGGACGATCAGGATCGTCAGTGGCAACGTGGCGCCACGCTGCCAGCCCGAAACGAACATGCCATCGCGCCGCCTGTCCCCCTGCACGCACAGGACCAGTAGCCCCATCGCCACGACGAACAATGGGCCAGCGTGCGCGATCGGCTGGGCTACGGCGGCGACCACCAACCCTTCGACCAGGCCGAACAGGGCGTGGCGGTACAGGGGCCAATGCGCGCGCGCGGCCAGTCGTGTCTGAGCCAATTCGACCTGTGCGAGCGCGGCGGCAGCGTCTTTCGGGTTCATCATGCGGTGATCGTTTTCCATCATGGAAACTCGATAAACCTGACTTTCCAATCTGGCAAGATATTTCTTTCCAAATTGGAAAGAAAGCGCCAGGCCGGTTGGGAGCGCAAAAGTGGCTGCCCGAGCAGCCAGTCCCGAACAGACGCGGACAAACCCGCCCCCCAAACGCAATCCGGCCCAGAAGTTCGCACTTCCGGGCCGGATCGTTTGTTCGGCTCTGAGAGGCTGGAAGCTTAGTGCTTCACGCCTGCCCAGACGTTGCGATAGGCCATGTAGCCGAGGCCCGTCGCGATGATCAGGAAGACCAGCACGGCCCAGCCGGTCTGGTGACGCTTTTCCAGCGTGGGCTCTGCGGTCCACACGAGGAATGCGGCGACGTCCTTGGCCATCTGCTCGCGGGTGGCGTTGGTGCCGTCCGAGTAGGTGACGATGCCGTCGCTGCCCAGCGGGTTGGCCATCGCGATGTTCAGGTTGGCGAAGTACGGGTTGTAGTTCAGGCCCGGTCCCGGCATCGAATCGGGGAAGCGCTTGGCGAGTTCGGCCGGCGGTTCCTGATAGCCGGTCAGCAGCGAGTACACATAGGGTGCACCGCCGTGACGCGCCTTGGTGATCAGCGAAAGATCAGGCGGCAGGGCGTTGTTGTTGGCAGCGCGGGCCGCGGTTTCGTTGGCATGCGGCGAAGGGATATAGTCGGCGGGCAGCGGCTTGCGCGTCGTCGCTTCACCGGTGGCCGGATCGATCGACGGGGTCTGCGCTGGCCAGTTGGCGGCGATCGCCTTCACTTCGTCTTCGGTATAGCCCAGTTCCGACAGGTTGCGGAACGAGACCAGCCGCATCGAATGGCAGGCCGAGCACACTTCCTTGTAGACCTGGAAGCCGCGCTGCAGCTGCTGACGGTCGAACTTGCCCATCGGGCCGTCGCTGGCGAGCGAGAGCTTCTTGGGTTCGAGGTGGAAGGCATGTTCCGCCGTCTCCTGCGGCGGCTCGCTGATGTAGGCGGCTGCGCCTACACCAAACGAGACGATGAGCCAGCCGCTGAAGAACAGCCCCACCAAAAATGCACCAATGCGAATCATGTCGAATGACTTTCCTTATGGGTTCTGGCGTTACTCGGCGGGCTGCAGCACAGGGCCGCCTGCCGTGCCGGAGCTGGTCTTGCCGAGCACCGATTCGGTGATCGAGAAGGGCAGCGGCTTGGGCTTTTCGATCTTCGAGATGATCGGCAGGATGATCAGGAAGTGGGCGAAATAATAAGCCGAACCCAGCTGGCTGAGCATCACATAGGGCTCTTCAGCCGGCGCGCCGCCCAGATAGCCGAGCAGCAGAACGTCTGCGACCAGAATGCCGAAGAAGATCTTGAACAGCGGACGATAGTTGCCCGAACGCACCGGCGAACGGTCCAGCCAGGGCAGGAAGAACAGCAGCAGGATCGAAGCGAACATCGCCAGCACGCCGAGCAGCTTGGCAGGCACGATGAAGAAGTCGAAGGTGAAGGCGCGCAGGATCGCGTAGAACGGCCAGAAGTACCATTCGGGGACGATGTGTGCGGGCGTCGAGAGCGGGTTGGCGGGGATGTAGTTGTCCGCATGACCCAGGAAGTTCGGCGCGAAGAACAGCACCGAGCAGAACAGGATCAGGAACACGCCCAGGCCGAAGCCGTCCTTGGCAGTATAATAGGGGTGGAACGGCACGGTGTCCGATTCCGACTTCACTTCCACACCGGTCGGGTTCGAAGAGCCCGGAATGTGCAGCGCCCAAATGTGCAGGATGATGACACCGGCGGTCACGAACGGCAGCAGATAGTGCAGCGAGAAGAAGCGGTTCAGCGCGGCGTTGTCAGGCGCAAATCCGCCCAGCAGCCACGTCTGGATCGGCTCGCCGATCAAGGGAATCGCGCCGAACAGGCCGGTGATCACCTTGGCACCCCAGAAGCTCATCTGGCCCCAGGGAAGCACATAGCCCATGAACGCGGTCGCCATCATCAGCAGGAAGATGACTAGGCCGAGCAGCCAGATCATTTCGCGAGGGGCCTTGTACGAGCTGAAATACAGCCCGCGGAAGATGTGGATATAGACGACGATGAAGAAGAAGCTGGCGCCGTTGGCGTGCGCATAGCGCAGCATCCAGCCCCAGTTCACGTCGCGCATGATGTGTTCGGTGGAATCAAAGGCGACCAGTGCGTTGGGCGCATAGTGCATCGCCATGATGATGCCGGTCACGATCTGCATGACCAGTGCAACCCCGGCGAGAACGCCGAAGTTCCAGAAATAGTTCAGGTTGCGCGGCACCGGATAGCCGCCACCGATCGCCCCATAGACCAGCCGCGGCAGCGGCAGCCGTTGATCCAGCCATTTGGTCAGATCGGACTTCGGTTCGTAATGCTTGGCCCAGGAAAAGCTCATATTCTATGCTCCTCAACCGATCTTGATGACTGTGTCTGACAGGAATTCATATTCCGGCACGACAAGGTTGGCCGGGGCCGGGCCTTTGCGAATACGCGCAGCGGTATCGTAATGCGAACCGTGGCAAGGACAGAAATAGCCCCCGAATTCGCCCTTCACTTCGCCCTGTGCCGCACCGAGCGGTACGCAGCCCAGATGGGTGCACACGCCGAGCGTCACGAGCCAGTTGGTCTTGCCTTCGAGCGTGCGCTCAGCCAGCGTCTGCGGATCGCGCAGCGATGCGACATCCACCTTGTTGGCAGCATCGATTTCAGCCGGCGTCAGGTTGCGGATGAACATCGGCTGTTTTCGCCATACGGTTTTGATGGCCTGGCCAGGTTCCACCGCCGACACATCGACCTCGGTCGAAGCCTGCGCCAGAACGTCCTTGCTGGGTGCCATCTGCGTGATGAGCGGGATAAGAACCGTTGCACCACCCACGCCCGCGAAGCTGACTGCGGCGATGTTGATGAAATCGCGGCGGCGCACGCCATCGGATTCGATCGCTGCGGTGCCATCCTGATTCATCGTGACTTGTTCTGCCATGTCGCTAACCTGACCCTCAAGCTATTGAAAAGTGAAAGCTTATTTTAGATTTTGGAAGCGGCATGGCACGGCTTTGCCCCTGGCCCGTCCGCATGATTGCGCGCCTGATAGACGCAAAACCGTCATTTTGCCAACAACGAAATTGGCGCGCCGCAGCATAGTTTTTCGCAATGGTGGCGCGCGGCAGCAGCAAACTTGCCTGCCCGCGCCAAAGCCCGCGTGACTTGACCGTACGGCACGCTAAAGCACAGCCATGCGTATCGCCCTGTATCAGCCCGAAATTGCCGGAAACGTCGGCGCCATTCTGCGCCTGGCCGCCTGTATGGCGGTGCCGGTGGAGATCATCGAACCATGCGGCTTTGTCTTTGACGACAAGCGTCTCAAGCGCGCGGCGATGGATTATGGCCCGCTCGCCGAGATGCGCCGCCACACCGACTGGGCGGCGTTCCAGGATTTCGTGCGGGCGCAAGGCGCGCGGCTGGTGCTGATGAGCTCCAAGGCCACCGACAGCATCTATCGCACCGCGTTTGGGGAAAACGACATCCTGCTGATGGGGTCGGAAAGTGCCGGGGTTCCGGCGCATGTGCGCGATGCCTGCGACCTTCTGACCACCATTCCGATGGCCCCGGGTGTCCGTTCGCTGAACATATCGGTTGCCACCGGGATTGCGCTTGGCGAAGCGCTGCGGCAGACACGGCATCTGGGCGAGGCTTGAAGGCCAGCCGCCGACAAGGGGAGCATGATGACCGATTGGAGTGAACAGAAGCCTGCAGCGCGGGCCTGGTTCGAAAGCCTGCGCGATGCGATCTGCGCCGAATTTACCGCGATCGAGCGCGAAGCCGGCAGCGACGCGAGCTTCGAATACACCCCCTGGGAGCGCACCGAAGCCGATGGATCGCACGGCGGCGGCGGCGTGCGCGGCCTGATCAAGGGCAAGGTCTTCGAGAAGGCGGGAGTCAACGTGTCGACCGTCGAGGGTCGATTCAGCGAGGAGTTCGCCAAATCGATCAATGGCGCAGGGGAAGACCCGCGCTTCTTTGCGACCGGAATAAGCCTGGTCGCCCATATGTCGAATCCGCACGTTCCTGCGGTGCATATGAACACCCGTTTTCTTGTGACCACCAAGGCGTGGTTCGGCGGGGGAGCCGATCTCAACCCGCCGCTGCCTTACGACAAAGATACGGACGATTTTCACGCCCGGATGCAGGCGGCGTGCGACAAGCACAATCCGGACTATCACGCCAAGTTCAAGGCATGGGCCGACGACTATTTCTACATCCCGCATCGCGGCGTCCACCGCGGCGTCGGCGGCATCTTCTATGATCATCTCGAATGCACCGATCAGGCGACGTTCGATGCCAATTTCACCTTCACGCAGGATGTCGGCCGCGCGTTTCTCGATATCTTCCCCGCTTTGGTCCGGCGGCGGATGGCGCAGGAATTCACCCCGGCCGAAAAGCACCAGCAGCTGGTGTGGCGCGGCCGCTATGCCGAATTCAACCTGATCCACGATCGCGGCACCTTGTTCGGCCTCAAGACCGGCGGCAATATCGATGCAATCCTGATGAGCCTGCCCCCCGAAGCGGTGTGGGAGTGATTTTAGCATGACGGTGGAGCGGCTCGACCATGTGAACATCATCGCGCAGGACCTGCACGGCACTGCGCAGTTCTATGCCGAGCTGCTCGACCTCGAGATCCGCGATGCGCCGCCGCCGCTGACACCGCAGAATGCCCGGTGGGCCTATGACCGCAGCGGCCAGGCGGTGATCCATATCAACAGCGTGGATTGTCCCCGCCGGTTCGACCGCGATGTATCGCCCGGCCCGACCGGGTCGATCCACCATGTCGCCTTCCGCTGCCAGGGTTTCGATGCCATCGAAGCGAAGCTGAAGGCGCGCGGGGCGGATTATCAAGTCAACGAGGTCAATGCCATCGGCCTCAGGCAGATCTTCACGCTGGACCCCAATGGCGTGTTGCTGGAGCTCAATTTCTTCGCGGGGTGATTGCGCGCGAATCCGCCCCCCATTGACAGCCGCACGGCTTGCCGCCAAGCGAACGCGCCATGGCCAGCGCAATCGCCCCTCATTCTGATGAACGCTTCGGGTTGGACCGCAGGATCACGCTGCTTGGCCCGCTGCCGCTCGATTGCGGTGCGGCGCTCGCGCCGGTGCAGATCGCCTATGAAACCTATGGCAGCCTGAACGCCGACAAGAGCAACGCGGTGCTGATCTGCCACGCGCTGACCGGCGACCAATATGTCGCCTCCACCCACCCGCTCACCGGCAAGCCCGGATGGTGGCAAAGGCTGGTGGGTCCAGGCAAGCCGGTCGACCCGGCGCGCGACTTCATCATCTGCGCCAATGTGATCGGCAGCTGCATGGGCTCGTCGGGCCCGGCAACGGTCAACCCGGCCACTGGCGAGCCGTGGGGCATGGATTTTCCGGTGCTGTCGATCGCCGACATGGTCCGCGCGCAGGCGCTGCTGCTCGATTACCTCGGCATCGGCACCCTGGCCGCCGTCATCGGCGGATCGATGGGCGGGATGCAGGCGATCAGCTGGCCGGTGCTGTACCCAGACCGGGTGCGCGCCGCGCTGATCATCGCTTCGACCGCGCGCCATTCGGCGCAGAACATCGCGTTTCACGAGGTCGGCCGCCAGGCGATCATGGCCGATCCGCGCTGGCGCAAGGGTGCCTATTATGCCGATGGCGATGTACCGGCATCGGGTCTCGCGGTTGCGCGCATGGCCGCACACATCACGTATCTCTCCGAGGCGGGGCTGACCGAGAAATTCGGGCGGCGGCTGCAGGACAAGACCGGGACAGATTGTGACGGCAGCGGCTTCGGTTTCGACGCCGATTTCCAGATCCAGAGCTATCTGCGCCACCAGGGGATCAGCTTCGTCGACCGGTTCGATGCCAACAGCTATCTCTACATCACCCGCGCGATGGACTATTTCGACCTCGCCGAACCGTTCGACGGTGTGCTGGCGCACGCGTTCATGGGCACGAAGACGCGCTTTTGCCTGATCAGCTTCGATACCGACTGGCTTTACCCCACTGCGGAATCGCGCCGGATCGTCCATGCGCTCAATGCCGCCGGTGCCGAAGTCAGCTTTGTCGAACTGTCCTCGCCCTTCGGCCATGATGCCTTTCTGCTCGAATGCCCGGAAATGAACCGCATCGTCGACGGCTTCCTGCGCGCGGGGTCCAACGCTTGACCGCCCTGCGTCCCGATTTGCAGATCATCGCCGAAAACGTGTCGCCCGGCGCACGCGTGCTCGATGTCGGCTGCGGCGATGGCGCGCTGATGGCGGCGCTGCGCGAAAGCCGCCAGGTGCGGGCGCGCGGGCTTGAGCTCGACCCTGTCAATGTGAGCGCGGCGGTGACGCGCGGGCTTTCGGTGATCCAGGGCGATGCCGATACCGACCTTGCCGATTATCCTTCCGACAGCGTCGATTACGCGATCCTCAGCCAGACGCTGCAGACGACGCGCGCACCGCATCTGGTGCTAGAAGAGCTGTTGCGCATCGGGCGGCAGGCGTTCGTCAGCTTCCCCAATTTCGCGCACTGGCGGCTGCGGCTGTCGCTGCTGACGCAGGGGAAGATGCCGGTGACCCGGCTGTTGCCGGAAAACTGGTATGACACGCCCAATATCCACCATGTCAGCATCGACGATTTCCGCGACCTGATCGCGCAGCGCGGCTGGACCTGCGACGGCGAATGGTTCCTGTCCGGCGGCAAGCCCACCTCGCGCGGGATGGCCAATCTGCTGGCCGAACACGCGGTCTTTCTGCTGCGGCGATAAGGGACAAATCCATGAAGATCGGGATCATCGGAGCGGGCCTTGCCGGTCTGACGGCGGCGCGAGCCTTGGCCAACGCGGGCTATGCCATCATGCTGTTCGACAAGGCACGCGGCCCCGGCGGGCGGATGTCGACGCGCCGGGTCGAAACCTCAGCAGGCATGGCGTTCTTCGATCATGGCGCACAGTATTTCAACGTGCGCGACGCCGGCTTTGCCAAGGCTGTCGCGCACTGGGAGGCAGCAGGCGCCGCCGCGCGCTGGCCTGCTGCCGGTGGCAATGCCTGGGTCGGCACGCCCGGCATGAACGCGATCATCAAGGCCGAAGCCGCAGGCCATGATGTCCGCTGGAACTGCCGGATCGAAAGCATCGTGCGCGATGGCCCGGGCTGGCAGCTGGCGCATGCCGAGGGTGCAGAGACGGTCGACACCGTGATCGTCGCCGTGCCTGCCGAGCAGGTTGCGCCGTTGCTCGCGGAGCATATGCCCGAATGGGCGGCGCTGGCGGAGGCAACGATCTCGCAGCCCTGCTGGACGGTGATGGCGGCGTTTGCCGAGCGGGTCGCATGTGCGCCCGATTGCCTGCGCGAGCACGGAGCGATCGGCTGGGCGGCGCGCAATAGCGCCAAGCCTGGCCGGACCGGGCCGGAAAGCTGGGTGGTCCAGGGCTCGGCAGCGTGGTCGGCGGCGCATCTGGAAGATGAGGCGGATGCGGTGATCGCGGCGCTGCTGGCAGATCTGGCCGCAGCGACCGGAGCGCCCCTGCCCGCGACGCTCGCGGTGCAGGCGCATCGCTGGCGCTATGCGCTTTCGGGCGCGGCGGGTCGGACGGCGTTGTGGGATGGGGATTTGAGGCTGGGGGTGAGCGGCGACTGGCTCATCGGACCCCGGATCGAGAGCGCCTGGGCCTCAGGCCGGGCGCTCGCGGCAGCGATTGTCGAAAACTGATCAGACAATCGTGCCGGGGGCAACGCTGGCGGCGATGAACAGCGCCGAGGTCATGATGGCAAGGACGGCGGAACCGATCTGGCTGTAGATCTGGACGAACATTGGGTTTTCCTTTGAGTGCTGGGGGTGGAGGCCGTGATCAGACGATCACGCCGGGCAGGACGCTGGCGGCGACCAGAACCATCGACGAGATGGCAGCGAGAGCGGAAGCAACGAAGTTCATGTTTGAGGTCCTTTGATTGAAGAGTGCTGGAAGTATGAGGGCTGCAGATCAGACGATCATGCCGGGGACGACGCTGGTGGCGATCAGGATGGCCGAGCAGACGGTGGCAAGGGCGGTTGCGAGAATGTTCATGATGGTGGTCCTTTCCAATTCGGGTGGTTTTGTGAGGCGCTCTGCGATCAGACGATCGTGGCGGGAACAACGCTGACAGCGACGAAGAAGCTGGAGCAGACGATGGCGAGAGCGGCGGCGAAGAGCTGGCTCTGAACGTTCGAGAAGATGGTCATGGCAGTGTCCTTTCAAGTGTTTCTGGTGGTTCCGAACCGTGTGTCCGGAGATGCCAGAAACATTGCACACGCCGTGCCAGTTTGAAAAAACACTATTTGTCAGTGACTTGGGCCAAGAGGCGCTCAAGCGGAAGATGAACAGATGCTGACTGTTGGGAAAATTTCCCATTAATCAGTAGCAAGCTTCCGCGAGAATTGGCGCGGCGGTCAGCCGGGAATGGGCAGCAGGCCCGTCGCCTCGGCTTCGGCCAGCATGCGGCGGCCGAAATAGGGCGAGATGGTGAAGGTTGCCAGCACATCAGCGGGCGGCGTGCCGGGCTTTGCGCCAACCGCCTGTTCAAGCTGTGCCCAGCTCTCGCGCGCCTCGGCAATGCGGCCATTGGCAGCGAGCGCCAGCGCCCTGGCGAGCAGGAAATTGGGCTGGACATCGAGTTCGGGCGTGTCTGCGCGCAAGGCGAGGTCGAGCGCTTCCTTGGCCTTGCCGTTGAT
This sequence comes from Hydrogenophaga intermedia, assembly GCA_943370475.1. Taxonomy (GTDB): domain Bacteria; phylum Pseudomonadota; class Alphaproteobacteria; order Sphingomonadales; family Sphingomonadaceae; genus Blastomonas. The sequence goes on along the minus strand of CALRRI020000020.1, from coordinate 30,627 downwards.
CACCCGGGTGATCACCAAGGATGCGGTCTGATAACCACCCGGCTGGTCGTTCATCGCTCGTGCCCGGTCGAGCACCGGCTCTGCCCCGACGGGATCGCCGCATGACAGCAGGAAAGTCCCGGCGAGACCCAGGGTATCGGGCTCGAGCGGATTGCTCTCGATGGCGCGGCGCGAAAACGCGATGGATCGCGGGCAATTGCCGCGCACCAGCGCCGATCGCGCCACGGCAATCTGCGCGAGCGAGGATTTGCTGTCATATTGCAACGCCGCTTCGGCCAGCTCGCGCCCGCGTTGCGTTGCGACTAGCGGCGCAGGCTTGGCGCGCTGCGGGCTCGACAGCTCCAGATACGACAGCGCCTGCAGCACCAATGGTTCATCCGGATAGGCTTGCAGCGACCGGGCCAGGCATTGTTCCAGCATCGCCCGCTTCTCGGGCGCGCGACGCTGGCGGAAGGCGTCATACTGGACCAGACAGGGATAGCCGGGCGCAGCATCCTGACCCAGCAACTTGCGCTGGTGCTGGATAATCACCCCGCCCGAGCGGGCAATGGCGGAAATCCCGTTGCCGATGTCCTGCTCGATATCGGGCGCAGCCATCTTGCTGCCCGCAGAATCGACTTCATAAGACCACAATGTGGTGCCGCTGGCCTTGTGACGCAGAGTCAGAAAGATGGGGCCGGTACGATCGCCATCGCCATCGGGCGGGCCGCGAACCAGCAAATCGTATTCGCGCGGACCATCGCCACCCGCGCGATCGCCGACATCGCTATGCCCGCCGGTGCTGACCGCCAGCATCTCGAACCGCTGCAGGTGCATTTCGGCGATCTGCGCAGCCGTATTGAGATCATCGTTGCCCGCCGGCGGATCGGTGGTGATGTTCACATGCGCCAGCTGCGAGCGCATATCGCGCCGCGCGGTGTCCTCCCCGGAATCGGGGCGCGCCACCTGCCACACGACATACGCGAGTGCGAGCAACCCCAGAATTCCGGCGGCCCACAAGGCCCAACCACGATCAAATCCTTCGGGATCGGCAGGCAATGCCGCAGAATGACCGCCGACCTGGCTCGGATCGCCGGCAACAGGCTCAAAGGCCTTGGGCGTATGATCGGAAGGTGAACCATCATTGGTGGCTGGTTGCGTGCCAGGTACCGGTGCCGGTTCAGCCGGATGGGCGAGCGGCACCAGGGTGACGTTGTAGTGGCCGACGGGAATGACGATCCGCTCACGTCCCGCTGCCTTTTCGGGCGAGAGTCCTGCATAGTGCAGGTCCAGCATCTTGCGCAGCCGCCCGACCTGAACACGGGGATAGCTGTCGCTCTGCGGATCGAAACTGTCGTCGCGCCCCAGTCCCTCGACCGCGATCTGGTAGGCCTTCAGCCGCTCGCCATTGCCTGCGAGTGTCTGTTGCACAAGATATTCGAGCAGACGCCGCAATACGGGTGATCGAACAAACTCCGGTGATTCCATCACCAGGCTAAGCTCATCGTGCAATGCGCTTCTATCGTGTGGCGCGCTCACCTGGGTAAAATCCCTTCAGTGTTGGCTGTTCTTCGATAGCAACGGATGAAGCGCCCGGACTCGTTATCCTATCCGCATCTTTCCAATGAAAGATATAGACGCGGATGTAACTTTGCAATCAACCGTGACATGAAAATGCAGACTGCTACTGAAAAAGCGACATTTCACCGGTAACATTGCACCGGACTGGGGATAATCGTCTTTTTACGGGGAGGGGCTTGGAACCTTGCCCCATCACCCCTATCGAAGGGGGGTCATGCATTCCCCACACCACGCGCCCCCGGCAGCGAGCGCCAGCCAGCCTGCCATGCGGCAGACCCTGGCCCGCTTTCTGCCCTATCTCTGGCCCGCCGATCGGCCGGACCTGAAGCTGCGCATCTGCGGCGCGATGGTGATGGTGCTGCTGGGCAAGGCGGCGGTGCTGTCGATGCCCTTCGCCTACAAGGCGGCGGTCGACCGGATGACGATTGATGGCACGACCATGGCGATGGCGGCGATGATCGCAGTGCTGGCTTATGGCGCGGCGCGGCTGGGATCGGTGCTGTTCGACAATCTGCGCAACGTGGTGTTCGAGCGCGTCGGGCAGGAAGCGACGCGGACGCTGGCCGAGAACGTGTTCGTGCAGCTGCACAGCCTGTCGCTGCGCTTTCACCTCGCGCGGCGCACCGGCGAGGTCACCAAGGTGATCGAGCGCGGCACCAAGAGCATCGACGTGATGCTCTATTTCCTGCTGTTCAACATCGCCCCGACTGTGCTCGAGCTGATCGCGGTGCTGGTGATCTTCTGGATCAACTTCGGCATCGGGCTGGTGCTGGCGACCATCGCGATGGTGGCGATCTACATCGCCTTCACCCGGATGGTGACCGACTGGCGCAACCATCTGCGCGAAACGATGAACACGCTCGACGGCAAGCAGCTGGCGCGCGCGGTCGATTCGCTGCTGAACTACGAGACGGTGAAGTATTTCACCGCCGAGGCGCGCGAGGCCAAGCGCTATGGCGATGCCGCGCGGACCTATGCCAATGCCGCGGTCAAATCCGAAAACTCGCTGGCGCTGCTCAATGTCGGCCAGTCGCTGATCACCAACCTGATGATGGCAGGCGCGATGGCCTATACCATCTGGGGCTGGAGCCGGGGACAGTTCACCGTCGGCGATCTGGTGCTGGTCAACACGCTGCTGATGCAGCTGTTCCGCCCGCTCGACCTGCTGGGCATGGTCTACCGCACCATCCGCCAGGGGCTGGTCGACATGGCGGCGATGTTCGATCTGATCGATACGCCGGCGGAGATCGTCGATGTGCCCGGTGCGCGGCCGATCGACATCTCGCTGCCCTCGGTCGAGTTTCAGAATGTCGATTTCGGCTATGATCCGGACCGGCAGATCCTGCACGGACTCAGCTTCAAGGTCGAGCCGGGGCAGACGCTGGCGCTGGTCGGGCCGTCGGGCGCGGGCAAATCGACCATCGCGCGGCTGCTGTTCCGCTTCTACGATCCGCAGGGCGGGCGCATCCTGATCGGCGGACAGGATATCGCGAAGGTCACGCAAGGATCGCTGCGCAAATCGCTGGGAATCGTGCCGCAGGATACCGTGCTGTTCAACGACACCATCGGCTACAACATCGGCTATGGCCGCGAAGGCGCCAGCCAGGACGAAATCGTGCGTGCGGCGCATGGCGCGGCGATCGGCACATTCATCGAATCGTTGCCGCGTGGCTATGAGACCGAAGTCGGCGAACGCGGCCTGAAGCTTTCCGGCGGCGAGAAGCAGCGCGTCGCGATCGCGCGCACGTTGCTCAAGAACCCGCCGCTCACCATCTTCGACGAGGCCACTTCGGCGCTCGACAGCGCCACCGAGGCCGAGATTCTCGGAACGCTGAAATCGCTTGCCGAGGGGCGCACGACACTGGTGATCGCGCACCGCCTGTCGACCGTCACCCATGCCGACAGCATCCTGGTGCTCGAAAACGGCCGCGTCGCCGAGCAGGGATCGCACCGCGAGCTGCTGAAGCTTGGCGGGCTGTACGCTGCGATGTGGGAAAGGCAGGCGCAGGAGCGCGAGAAGGAAGAAGCGGCGGTGGTGGCATGACAGGGCTTGGCGGAACGATCGCGGCGGCGGCCTTGCTACTCGCCGCAGCGCAGGGTGATGGCAGCGAGGCACAAGGCCCTGCCCCTTCGGGCGCATGGACCGACCTTTACGGCGATCCCCAGCATCCCGGCGCAAGCTACCGCGTGCGGCTGTTCGTGCATGCCGCGCAGGCCTGTCTTCATTTTGCCGGGGAAGAGGCGTATGATGCCGAGCGCGCGGCGTTCCTCAATGCGATGATGGACGAACATTGCGCCGGTCTGAAGGAGCGCTACACCGCAATCCTGGCCGATCCTGCAACCGACGCGCCGTCGCGCGCTTTGGTCGAGACACACTGGGAGCCTTTGCGTGACTGACTCGCGATGGAGTGCGTTGATTCTGGCCGGCCTTGTGCTGGCGCTGCCGGGCTGCAAGGACCGCAACCAGTCCGAACGCTCACCCGTGCAGATGCCGCCGATCCTGGCATCGATGACCACGGCCCCCCAGACGACTGCCTTCATCACCACGAAAGGGATGCCCATGTTCATACCGCTGACCGACGATATCCAGGTCGCGCCGCAGATTTCGCTCGACCAGGTCGCCGCCGCCAAGGCGCAGGGCGTGACCATGATCATCAACAACCGCCCCGATGGCGAGGATCCGTCTGCGCCGCAGGGCGCCGAGATCGAGGCAGCGGCCACAGCCGCCGGGATCGACTATGTCTCCATCCCCGTCACCCATGCCGGTTTTTCCGCCCCCCAGGTCGACGCGATGATCGCGGCTTTGCGCAAGGCAGAGGCCGGTGGCGGCAAGGTGCTGGCCTATTGCCGGTCGGGCACGCGCTCGACCTTGCTGTGGTCGCTGGCACAGGCCAAGCAGGGGGCCAACCCCGCCGAACTGACCCGTGTCGCCGCCAACGCCGGTTATGACCTCAGCCCCATCCGCCCGATGCTCGACGCGCTGTCGGGCCAGGTCGAGTAACCCGCCTCGCCCCATATCGGGGGGTTTTTCCGCATGGTTAACCGGATGATAACCCTCTTGTGACCATCCTGCCTCATTCCGCTGCGGACCATCCGCTGCGGAAAGGCAAGGAGAATGGGGCATGGCCAGCCATCCCAGCGCAGCGTCCGGCAATTCAGCAGCAGCATTGACGCTCGCTGAACTTCGCGAGTTTGCGAGCTTCTCGCCAGGAGCACAGCGCTACATCAAGCGCGCGCTCGATATCGGCCTGGCGCGCGAGGATGCCTTCAAGCGCTGGGCGCGCAATGCGGAGGAAACCGCCTCGATCCGCATGCACTATCTGGTCTATCAGGATCTGAAGCTGCTGCGCGGCAACGTGCCCGATGCGCCGCATGAAGACGGCTTCGAACATTTCATGGCGCTGCTCGTGCGGCTGGCTGCGTTCGATCTGTCGCAGGGCCGCATCGAGAGCTTCTCGTCGTTCCGTTTCCTGTATGAACGCCTGCTCGGCGCGGATGTCCGGCCCTGGCTGCCCTCGGCCTATTGCGCCGCCGCCGCGCTACCGCAGATCCAGCCCGACCGCCGCAAGATCCTGCTCCAGTCGATCAGCGAGGCTGCCGCCACCGCGCCTGGCTGGTCGCTGCGCGCACCGGTGTTCTTCCCCGAATGGGTGGAATGGGTGAGCGGCGACGCCGCACATTGAAGGTTTTTGGGTTTCGCTAAGGTTGCGCGACATCCCTCGACTTCGCTCGGGACAAACGGAGGGGGAGTAGCCGACCAAAGGCAAACTTACGCCCACCTCCAAGAGTTCCCGAGCGAAGTCGAGGGACGTCGCGCGCCAACCGCAATCAGCTCGTGCCGACCAGGGCCGCCAGCATCACGCGACGGTAGATCCGCGTCAGCGTATCCAGATCCGCAATCGCCACCGCTTCGTCCAGCTTGTGCATCGTCGCGTTACACAGCCCGAACTCGACCACCGGGCAGATCCGCGACAAGAAGCGGGCGTCCGACGTTCCACCCGTGGTCGAAAGCTCGGTCTCGATCCCCGTCTCCGCCCGGATCGCATCGGCAATCATTGACGACAGCTCGCCCGGCGGGGTGAGGAAGGCCTCGCCCGAAATCTTCGCTTCGACAGTTCCGCCCATGGCCTCGGCGACGCTGGTGATCAGCTCGGTGAGCGAGGCGCCGCTGTGCAGATCGTTGAAACGGATCGATATCCGCGCTTCGGCCGCAGCCGGAATGACATTGTGCGCAGGGTTGCCCACCGCCAGATCGGTGATCTCGATATTGCTCGGCTGGAACCAGTCGGTGCCCGTATCGAGCGTGATCGCCTCGATCTCGGACAGGATCGCCACCAGCTTCGGGATCGGGTTATCGGCGAGGTGCGGATAGGCGACATGGCCCTGCTGGCCGGCCACGCGAATCCACATGTTGACGCTGCCGCGTCGCCCGATCTTGACCATATCGCCCAGCCGCGCGACCGAGGTCGGCTCGCCCACCAGGCACAGATCGGGGACGCTGCCCTGCGCCACCATCAGGTCGATGAGCGCGCGCGTGCCGTAGATGGCAGGGCCCTCCTCGTCGCCGGTGATGATCAGGCTGATCGTGCCTGCCTCGCGCGGGATATCGTGCAGCGCTGCAACGAAGCTCGCGATCGAACCCTTCATGTCGACGGCGCCGCGTCCGTGCAGCAGGTCGCCCCGCACGTGCGGTTCGAACGGGTCGCTGGCCCAGCCCTTGCCCGGCGGCACCACATCGAGATGCCCGGCAAAGGCGAAGTGTCGGCCCGGATCGCCCGCCGGCCGCCGGATGGCGTGCAGGTTCTCGACTGGGCCATCGGGTGCCTCGCCGCAGACGAAGCGCGTGACCGCAAAACCCAGGGGCTCGAGCATCGCCTCGAGACAGGCAAACACCGCGCCCCGCGCCGGGGTCACGCTTTCGCATGCGATCAGGCGGCTGGCGAGGTCTAGCGGGGCGGCGGCAACAAGAGCAGTGTCGGTCATGGCGGCTTTCTATTTGACTGGCACCGCATTAGCATTGCGCCATGCCCAAAGTCGACCTGCAAGCCATCCCCCAGACCAACGCCACCGGCTATCCCGAGCACCTCGCCGATGTCGTGCAGGAGCGCTGGTACCGCCGGCTTTCACCCGCCACCGGTCTGGTCGATTTCGCCGCCAGTCATGTCGTGCTCAAGCCCGGCGCGTGGTCAGCGCAGCGCCACTGGCACGAACGCGAAGACGAGCTGCTGGTGATGGTGTCGGGCAGCGCGGTGCTGGTCGACGATTCGGGTCGCACGCCCTTGCATCCGGGCGATATCGCCGCCTTCCCCAAGAATGACGGCAATGGCCATTGCCTGATCAACGAAAGCGATGCCGATTGCGTGTTCGTGGTGATCGGGCAGAGCGTCAACGGCCCGTGCCATTATCCCGATGTCGACATGCACGAATTCGGCGGGGGCAACAAGCGCCGCCGCGACGGCGAGACCTTCCCGCCCCGTTGAGGCGGACGTTTCGGCCTTCGCTGCCTGATTGGCCGATCCCTGGTCCCCTTTTGCGATAACCGGTGACACTCCGATGGCTGCGGCTGTTCGCGCGGGCGGCGCCGCTGCATGCGTTCCGGCTGTTGACCGCACAAGCAAAACATCTCATAGGCTAATGCGAATCGCTTGCATTATCATTTGAGGGGGCATCATGACACGCTGGTTGAGTTCCGTGGCCGTGCTGGGGCTGTGTGCGACGCAAATGTCTGCCGGGGCGCAAACCGCCCCGCGCGCCGACACCGATGCTTTGGCTGATGCCGAAGCAGGTGACGGGCGCACCATCGTTGTCTCGGCGACGCGCACCCCGATCACCATCGACGAGGCGCCCGCCACCATTTCGGCCAAGACCGATGAAGAGATTGCCGACGAACTGGCGACCGATATCAAGGATCTGGTGCGGTTCGAGCCCGGCGTCAGCGTCCGTCGCCAGCCCGCGCGCTTCGGCGCGGCGCTGGGCAGCACCGGGCGCGCGGGCAACGAGGATTTCACCATCCGCGGCATCGGCGGCAACCGCGTGCTGATCCAGGTCGATGGCGTGCGCATTCCGATGGGCTTCAACTTCGGCGCGCAAAGCGTGGGCCGCGGCGATTCGGTCGATATCGGCCTGGTCAAATCGGTCGAGATCCTGCGCGGTCCGGCCTCGGCGCTCTATGGCAGCGACGGCCTGGCAGGCGCGGTCAGCTTCACGCTGAGTGATCCAGAGGACATATTGAAAGGCCAGCAGGTCGCAGGGCTGGTGCGCAGCCAATATGCGAGCGCTGACGAGGAATATGCCCAGACCGCGATCCTGGCGGGCCGATCAGGCGATGTATCGGCGCTGGTCTCATACAGCCGCCGCGACTTTCAGGAGCTGGACAACCGAGGCACCAACGACGCGCTGGGGGCCAATCGCACCACGCCCAATCCGCAGGACGGGCACAGCAACGCTGCGACCGCGCGCATCGTGTGGGACCCCGCGGGCGGCCATAAGGTCCGGCTGACCGGCGAATATCTCGACAACCGCATGGTCACCGATCTGCTTTCCGGTCGGTCTGCCACGGTCGACAATCTGGTCGCGCGCGATACCGGCGAGCGCTGGCGGATTGCCGGCGACTGGATCTGGGAGAGTTCAGGCGCACTGGAGATGGCGCGGGTCAACGCCTATTGGCAATCGGCCAGGGACCGCCAGTTTACGCAGGAAGATCGCACCCCGCTGGCCGACCGCACCCGCGACAACACATTCGACAACCGGGTCTATGGCCTCGCGGCAGAGGCCCGCGTGCGCTTGGCCACCGGACCCTTGCAGCACAAACTGGTGTTCGGCGGCGATGCCAGCTGGACCCGGCAACAAGGACTGCGCAACGGCACGGTGCCGCCTGCGGGCGAGACTTTCCCGTCCAGCGCCTTTCCGGTGACCGACTATGCGCTCGCCGGATTGCTCGTCGGCGACGAGATCAGCGTCGGGCCGCTGACCCTGTTCCCCGCGCTACGCTTCGACCATTACAAGCTTACCCCGCAGGCCGATCCACTGCTGCCCGCGACCTTCGTTACCACCGGCCAGTCGGGCAGCCGCCTGAGCCCCAAGATGGGCGCTGTGCTCAAGCTCAGACAGGAGGTGCGGCTGTTCGCCAATTATGCCCAAGGGTTCCGCGCGCCCGAGCCCAGCCAGATCAACCAGTTCTTCGAGAACCTGGCGCAGGGTTACACCTCGCGCCCCAATGCCGATCTGGGGCCCGAGCGCAGCGAAAGCTTCGAGGGCGGCATTCGCTTCACCAGCGAGGCGGTGAGCCTGAGCGCCACCGCGTTCAGCGCGCGTTACAAGGATTTCATCAGCCAGGAAGTCGTCGGCGGCGGCTTTACCCCCGTGAACCCGGCGGTCTTCCAGTTCATCAACCTCGATCGGGTGAAGGTCGAAGGCGCCGAAGCCAGGCTTGAGCTGCGCGATGCAAGCGGTCTGAATGGCCAGGTGGCTCTGTCCTACGCCAAAGGCGATGTCATCGACCCGCAGGCGGGCACGCGTCTGCCTTTGGCCACGGTCGATCCGCTCAAGCTGGTCGCCGGACTCGGCTGGCGCGACCCCAAGGGCCGCTTTGGCGGGCAGTTGATCGCCACGCACAGCGCGCGCAAGTCCGATGAGCGCAGCGCCGGGGTGTGCACTCCATCGTGCTTCCGCCCCGATGCCTTTACCATCCTCGATGCCACCGCCTTCGTGGCCTTGGGTCCGGTGACGCTGCGCGCAGGCCTGTTCAACCTCACCAACGCCAAATACGCCTGGTGGGCCGATGTGCGCGGTCTCGCCAGCACCACGATGATCGCCGATGCCTTCACCCAGCCGGGCCGCAACGGAAGTGTCTCGTTGACTTATCGCTTTTGATTCGCAAAACTGTTAGCATTATAAACCAGGGGTCTTGATCATGAACAGGAAGATCATCTCGCTTGCCGCCGCCAGCCTCTTTGCGCTGGCCTCTACCGCCACCCTCGCCCATCCGCCGATCACCGAGCGACCTGCCATGGAAGAGGCCGCCGCCTTCGAGGCCGACCGCGCCGACATTCTGGCGATGGCGGGCAATTTCAAGGTCCGCTTCGACATGCAGGAGGCCACGCCCTGGCAACAGGGCTACACTCCGCTCGACCGCAAGATCTCGGGCGGGCACGAGGTCGTCCGGGTGATCGAGGACACCGGCCGCCGCATCGTGCTGCAGCACATTCTGGTGTCCGAGCACGAGGGCAAGCCGCACATCACCAAGCACTGGCGGCAGGATTGGGAATATGAGCCCGCCAAGGTGCTGGTCTATTCTGACCGCAATGCCTGGACCTGGGAGGATGTGCCCGAAAAGATGCGCCGCGGCCGCTGGTCGCAGACCGTCTGGCAGGTCGATGACAGCCCGCGCTATGCCGGCTGGGGCCAGTTCGAGGACCAGGGCGGCTTGCGCCGCTGGCGCTCCAACTGGACGTGGCGCCCGCTCGCCCGGCGCGATGCGGTGCGCAATCCGGCCTATGACCGCTATTACGCGATCAACCGCCACCAGCCGACGCCCGATGGCTGGGTGCACTGGCAGGACAATATCAAGATGGGCCTGAAGGACGGCACGCTGCAACCGATCGTGCAGGAATATGTGCTGAACACCTACACCAAGTTCGATGGCTATAACGTCAAGGCCGCCGACGATTACTGGGCGGCGACGCAGGGCTATTGGGCGGCGGTGCGCGCCGCCTGGGACAAGGTCGCCAGCACCAAGGGCGGCATTGCGATCCAGGAGGAGGCACAGGCCGGGACGATCATCAGCGCCCGGCTGCTGACGATGGCCGACGAGATAGTCGAGGGCAAGCTGACGGAAGGCAAGGCCAAGGCCGAAGCGCTCAAGCTGATCGACGACAATACCCGGATGGCAGGTGGACAGCGGGTCGCTCACACCGGCCGATAAGGGTCGGCGCTCCGCCAATTGCCGGGCGGAGCGCCGTCATTCCCCTGCCCTGCTCACTGGACATGGCGGGGCAGGGGATGATGTTTCAATGATCGTGCCGCGCCAGCGCGGCGAGCACATCCTCCAGCCGCGCCGGATCGCCCATCGCGACGACGCGGCCATCGCTGTCCTTGTGCAGCGGATCGCCGTTCCAGTCGCACATATGTCCGCCTGCGCCTTCGACCACGGGGACCAGCGCGGCAAAATCATGCAGCTTCAGCCCGCTTTCGCACACCAGATCGACCGAGCCTTGGGCGACGAGCGCATAATTGTAGCAATCCCCGCCCCAGATCAGCCGGCGCGTATCGCATTGCTTGGCCAGAGCCATGAAGTGCATCGCATCATGATCGCTGAACAGATGCGGGCTGGTGGTGGCCAGCACGGCATCCTCGATCTCCGGGCACAGCCGCGCCTTGACCGGCTGGCCGTTGAAGGTGGTGCCGCGCCCGGTCGCCCCCACCCAGCGTTCGCGTCCGATCGGCTGGTCGATCACGCCGAGCACCGGCCATTCCTCGGCGATCAGCGCGATCAGCGTGCCGAAGATCGGCCGTCCGGCGATGAAGCTGGTGGTGCCATCGATCGGATCGAGCACCCAGACCCGGCCGGTCGTGCCCGGCTTTTCGCCATATTCCTCGCCGATCACGCCATCGCGCGGCGCTTCGGCATCGAGGATCGCGCGCATAGCGGCTTCCGCCGCCCGGTCGGCCTCGGTCACGGGCGAGGCATCGGCCTTGCGGTCGGTGGTGAAGTGCGAGCGATAGAAAGGGCGGATCGCTTCGCCTGCGGCGTCGGCGAGCCGCTGGGCGAGCTCGATGTCCTTGCTGTGTATCATGCCGCCGGTGCTATCGCGTCGCGCCAGCCTTGGCCAGACCGATATGGTCAGAATGCGGCGAGCGCCCTGACCTCGTCGCCCGATAGCAGGATGCCGAATTCATCGGCGAGCAGCGCGCGCATCGCGTCCGGCCCTGCGATCGCCATCCGCTCGGTCTCGCCGCCGCGCTGGACGCTGAACTGGTCGTTGGTGATCGACTTCAGGCCATCACGCGTCACCTGGCTGACCAGCACATTGCGGATGAAGCGCGATTCGGGCGAGGTCGCGGTCCAATGGTTGGACATCGCGATGTCGGCAGGATGCGCGATCTCGTCGGTAAAGCTGTACTGCGCGCGACACTGGCCCTGGAAATGCCGCTCGAGCATCCAGCCGAACGCCTCGTCACGGCGAAGCCGGTGCACCGCGCCGTCATTGCCGGCGGCCCCTGCCTCCTCGGCCAGCCGCATCGCGGGCACATGGCCGCCGCCGAAGCCGGCATCGGCCAGCCAGCGTTCGCCGTCGATCGTCACCGCCAGCACGATATGGGTGCGCGGCGGCACCGGGTCGTCGGCCTCCTGGCGGAACCAGACACGGGCCAGCAGCGGCTCTACCTGAAAACCGATCTCGGTCAGCGCGCGGGCGAACAGCGGATTGAGTTCGAAGCAATAGCCGCCGCGCGTGCCGGAAAGCAGCTTGTCGGCCACCGCATCCGGATCGATAGCGACCCCGCGCCCCAGCCGGGCATCCAGTGCATCATAGGGGACGGCGAGCCGCTGCGCCCAGAGCAGTGCGTCGAGCCCGCCAAGATCGACAGCCGGGCGATCGGCCAGCCCGACGGCCGCCAGATAGCGTTGGAGAAAGCCGGACAAGTCCCGCGATCAATCAAACAGGCTGGAGACCGAGCTTTCATCGGCAATACGGCGCATCGCCTCGCCGATCAGCGCCGCCATCGGCAGCGTGCGGATGCGGTCCGATGCGACGACGGCCTGGGTCGCCTGGATCGAATCGGTGATCACCAGTTCCTTCAGCGCGCTGTTGTTGACGCGCGCCACCGCACCACCCGACAGCACGCCATGGGTGACATAAGAGACCACATCGACCGCGCCGGCATTCTTCAACGCCTGCGCCGCGTTGCACAGCGTACCGCCCGAATCGACGATATCGTCGATCAGGATGCAGAAGCGGCCCTCGACATTGCCGATGATGTTCATCACTTCCGATTCGCCGGGGCGCTCGCGGCGCTTGTCGACGATCGCCAGCGGCGCATTATCGAGCCGTTTGGCGAGTGCACGTGCGCGCACCACGCCGCCGACGTCGGGCGAGACGACCATCAGCTTGTGCTCGCCGAACCGCGCCTGGATGTCCGCCGCCATCACCGGCGCGGCATAGAGGTTGTCGGTCGGAATATCGAAGAAGCCCTGGATCTGGCCTGCGTGCAGATCGACCGAGAGCACGCGGTCGGCCCCTGCCTTGGTGATCAGATTGGCGACCAGCTTGGCCGAGATCGGCGTGCGCGGCCCGGGCTTGCGGTCCTGCCGGGCATAGCCGAAATAGGGGATCACCGCGGTGATGCGCCGCGCCGAGGCGCGTTTCAAGGCATCGATGCAGATCAGCAGTTCCATCAGGTTGTCGTTGGCCGGATAGCCGGTCGACTGGATGACGAACACATCCTCGCCGCGCACGTTTTCATGGATTTCGACGAAGATCTCCTCGTCGGCAAAACGCCGCACGCTTGCATCGGTAAGCGGCATTTCCAGATAGGCGCCTACGGCGCGCGCCAATGGCAGATTGCTGTTGCCAGACAGGATTTTCATGTGATCGTGCTTCCCCGTCGCCCTGATCGAACGCCGTCCCCTTAGCCAGAAGCCCTGCAAACCGGAAGATGAAACTTTGATGAAAGGCGCAATGGCCCGTCAGCCGAGGCAAAATGGGTTGCCGCCCTTCGGGCCAGCCCCTATCCCGCAGCGATGACCGACCGGCTTATCATTACCCTCGTCCAGTGTTCGCAGACCATCGGCGACTTGCCCGGCAATGCCGATGCCATGCTCGCCGCACGCGCCGAAGCGGAGGGCAGCGACCTGGTCGTTTTCCCCGAACTGCAGCTGATCGGCTACCCGCCCGAGGATCTGGTGCTCAAACCCGCGCTGATCGCGCGCGCTGCCTCCGAGCTGGAGCGGATGGCGGCGGCGACCGCAGATGGCGGCCCCGCAATGCTGGTGGGCAGCGTCTTCCAGCGCGAGGATGCGCTGTACAACGGCGTCGCGCTGCTCGACGACGGACAGATCACCTCGATCCGACTGAAGCACGAATTGCCCAATTACGGAACGTTCGACGAGAAGCGCCTGTTCACCTCTGCCCCGCTGCAGCCGCCGGTGCCCTTCCGGGGCGTCATGCTGGGCCTGCCCCTGTGCGAGGACATCTGGTTCCCCACCGTCTGCGGCCATCTCAAGGCGCTGGGCGCTGAACTGCTGATCGCGCCGCATGGCAGCCCGTATGAGATCGAGAAGGACGAGCGCCGGCTGCACAATGTCGCGCGCGCCCGCGTCGCAGAAACGGGCCTGCCGCTCATCTTCCTCAACCGCATCGGTGGGCAGGACGAGCTGGTGTTCGATGGCGCTTCGTTCGTGGTCAACGCCGATGGTTCACTGGCGCACCAGCTGCCCGATTGGGAGGCGGCGACGGTCCGCACCGAATGGACGCGGCGCGAGAGCGGATGGCACTGCGCACCGGGCGAAATCCACGCGCTCGATCCTTATCCGCAGGATGTCTATCACGCGATGGTCGTGGGGCTTCGCGATTATGTGAATGCCAACGGTTTTCCCGGTGTGGTGCTGGGGCTTTCGGGCGGCATCGACAGCGCGCTGTCGGCTGCCGTGGCGGTTGATGCGCTGGGCGCCGACCGGGTGTGGTGCGTCATGCTGCCCAGCCGCTACACCAGCCAAGAGAGCCTCGACGACGCCGCCGAATGCGCGCGGCTGCTGCAGTGCAGGCTCGACAGCATTCCGATCCAGCCCGCAGTCGAGGCGTTCGATGCGATGCTCGCCCCCAGCTTTGCCGGGCGCGACCCGGACCTTGCCGAGGAGAATATCCAGTCGCGCATCCGTGCGGTGACGCTGATGGGGCTCTCCAACAAGTTCGGCCCGATGCTGCTGACCACCGGCAACAAGAGCGAGATGAGCGTCGGCTATGCCACGATCTATGGCGACATGTCGGGCGGCTACAATGTGCTCAAGGACGCCTACAAGCTGACGGTGTTCGAACTGTCCCGCTGGCGCAACGCCAACCGGCCGCCGCTGGCGCTTGGTCCGCAAGGCCCCGTGATGCCCGAACGCGTGATCACCAAGCCGCCCAGCGCCGAACTGCGCCCCGACCAGCGCGACGACGACAGCCTGCCGCCGTACGAGATACTCGACCCCATCCTGCATGCGCTGGTCGAGGAAGAGCTGAGCGTGGCCGAAATCGTTGCGCGCGGGTTTGACCCTGCCACCGTGACACGCATCGAACGGCTGCTGTACCTCGCCGAATACAAGCGCCGCCAGGCGCCTCCAGGGGTGAAGCTCGGCATCCGCAACTTCGGCCGCGACCGGCGCTATCCGATCACCAACCGGTTCCGGACGGCATAGACGCGGCCGCGATTTTCGGCTAAAATTCTGGCCGAAAGGATTTTCCATGCGCCACGTTCCTGTTGCTACCTTTAAAGACAAGGTTTCTGAATTCATCGCTGCGGCTGAACAAGGCGATGAAATCATCATCACGCGCCATGGGAAGGCTGCAGCGCGTCTTGTTCCGATCACGGACCAGGACGTCGTAGAAGAACGCGGACGCGCGGCTTGGGAGAAACTGCGCGTGCTGCGCGAAAAGGCACGCGCAGAAGGCCGGACGGCAACTATCGAGGAAATGATTGCCTGGAAGAACGAGGGCCAGCGTTGAACCTGTGTGTCGTCGATGCCAGCGTGGTCGGACCATTGATTATTGCGGATGAGGCCGAAGCTCTTTTGGCCAGCCTGATGCCGGTACTTGTCGAAGGTCGCGCAATTGTACCTCAACACTGGCGGCTGGAAGTGCTCAATCTTGGGCGTATGGCAATGCGGCGCAAACGGCTGGACGCCGATGGGTTGGCTGAGGCGCTTTCCGGGTTATCCGAATTTCGCATCAAGATTGACGATGGCACCAACATCCATGCATGGGGGCGAACTGTCGACTTTGCCGAACGCCATGGTCTGACAGCTTACGATGCCGCATACATTGAACTTGCCCAGCGCATCGGTGCACCTCTCATGACCCGTGACAAGGCGCTTGTCCGCGCCGCACGATCAGAAAATCTGGAAATCCTGTTGCAATGACCACCACCCGTTTCGCCCCGTCGCCTACCGGGCACCTACACATCGGCAACATCCGCACCGCGCTGCACAACTGGATGTGGGCGAAGAAGACCGGCGGAAAGTTCATCCTGCGCATCGACGACACCGATGCCGAGCGTAGCCGCGAGGAATATGTAACCGGCATCCGCGCGGACCTCGCCTGGCTGGGGCTGGCTCCCGACGCCGAATATCGCCAGTCGGAGCGCAGCGCGCTGTACGACGCCGCTTTCGACCGCTTGCGCGACGCGGGCCGGGTCTATGCGTGCTACGAAACCTCGCAGGAGCTCGACCTCAAACGCAAGATCGCACTGGGTCGCGGGCTGCCGCCGGTATACGACCGCGCCACGCTCAACCTCACCGATGCCGAGCGCGCACAGCTGGAGGCGCAGGGCCTCCGCCCGCACTGGCGCTTCAAGCTCGACCATGACGAACCGATCGCGTGGGACGACCTGATCCGCGGGCCGCAGAAGTTCGATGCGGCGAGCCTGTCAGACCCCGTCATCCGCCGCGCCGATGGCAGCTGGCTGTACATGCTGCCCTCGGCGATCGATGACGTTGACATGAGCATCACGCATGTCGTGCGCGGCGAAGATCATGTCTCGAACACCGCTGTCCAGCTGCAGATGTTCACCGCTTTGGGCAGCACCCCGCCAGCGTTCGCGCATGAAGCATTGCTGGTGGGGAGCGAGGGCAAGCTCTCCAAGCGGCTGGGCTCGCTGGGCGTGGGCGAGCTGCGCGAGAAGCACATCCTGCCGCAGGCGATCGTCGCGCTGCTCGGGCGGCTGGGCACATCCGATTCCGTAGAGCCGCTGCATGACCGGGCAGCCCTGCTCGAGACGTTCGATTTTGCCCGCTTCGGTCGTGCGCCTGCGCGCTTTGCCGAAGAGGATCTGGAGCGGATCAACCGCCAGCTGGTCCACACCGCCGAGTTCGTGAGCATCGCCGACCAGCTGCCGCCTCAGGTGGACGAGGCCGCGTGGCACGCGATCCGCCCCAATATCGCGCATCTGGGCGAGGTCGCCGATTACTGGCGGGTGATCGAGGGGCCGATTGATGCGCCTGCGCCCGAGTCCGAGGATGCGGCGTTCCTTGTTGAGGCGCGTGCGACGCTGGAGGGACTGAATTTCGGCCCCACTGTCTGGAAGGACTGGACCGAGGCGCTCAAGGCCAGCACCGGCCGCAAGGGCAAGCCGCTGTTCCTGCCCTTGCGCCGCGCGCTCACCGGCATGGACCACGGGCCGGACATGGGCGAGCTGCTGCCCTTGATCGGCAAGGATCGCGCGCTGGAACGGCTGGCGGGCTGAGGTTTGCGCATACGTCCCTCGACTTCACTCCGGACAAACGGAGGTGGGCAGCCGGTCCAACCTCTCCGCGTTCCCGAGCGAGGTCGAGGGACGCATGCACGACGCTTGCCCTTCCAAAATGCACCTTGAACGCGCATATGCATAGGCATGACCATGATCGCCACCGCAGACCCCCGCTCGTTCCTCTACCGCCCCGATGCGCTCGATCCTGACGCCGCGCAGCGGCTCACCCGCGATGCGCTCAGCGCGTGTGACGATGGCGAGCTCTACCTGCAATATGCCGCGAGCGAGAGCTTCGTGTTCGATGACGGACGGCTGAAGACTGCCGATTATTCGACCGACTCGGGCTTTGGCCTGCGCGGCGTCTCGGGCGAGATGACCGGTTTTGCGCATGCCAACGACGTCAGCGAAGCCGGCATCCGCCGCGCAGCCGAAACATTGAAACTGCTCGATCCCGCCAGGGGCGAGGCCGCCCCGCCGCCACGGCAGAACAACCGGCATCTGTACACCGACGGCAACCCGCTCGAGAGCATCCCGTTCGAGGCCAAGATCGCGCTGCTCGAGAAGATCGATGCCGCAGCGCGCGCCCGCGATCCGCGCGTTGCGCAGGTCACCGCAAGCCTGGTCGGCAGCTGGTCGGTGATCGAGGTGGTGCGCGCCGATGGCTTCGTCGCCACCGATGTGCGGCCCTTGGTCCGGCTCAACGTCTCGATCGTCGCGCAAAGCGGCGAGCGGCGCGAGGTCGGCAGCTTCGGCATGGGCGGGCGTTACCTCTACGACGGCCTGTTCGATGACGCGACCTGGAACCGCGCGATCGACGAGGCGCTGGCCCAGGCGCTGACCAATCTGGAGAGCGTCGCAGCACCGGCGGGCGAGATGACCGTGCTGCTCGGCCCAGGCTGGCCCGGGATCATCCTGCACGAGGCGATCGGGCACGGCTTGGAAGGCGATTTCAACCGCAAGGGCACCAGCGCGTTTTCGGGCCGCATCGGCCAGCGCGTCGCCGCCGATGGCGTCACCGTGGTCGACGATGGCTCGATTCAGGACCGGCGCGGCTCGCTCTCAATCGATGACGAAGGCACGCCGACCCAGGAAAACGTGCTGATCGAGAACGGCATTTTGCGCGGATACATGCAGGACCGGCTCAACGCCCGGCTGATGGGCGTCGCCCCCACCGGCAACGGCCGCCGCCAGTCCTATGCGCACGCGCCGATGCCGCGCATGACCAACACCTTCATGCGCGCAGGCAATGACGATCCGGCGGAACTGCTCAGCCGCATCAAGAACGGCATCTTCGCCAAGAGCTTCGGCGGCGGCCAAGTCGACATCGTCTCGGGCAAGTTCGTCTTCACCTGCACCGAAGCCTATCGCGTCGAGAACGGTAAATTGGGCGCGCCGATCAAGGGCGCAACGCTGATCGGTGACGGCCCCACCGTCCTCACCAAGGTCACCGGCATCGGCAACGACTTCGCGCTCGACGAAGGCGTCGGCATGTGTGGCAAGGGCGGCCAAGGCGTGCCTGCAGGCGTGGGCCAGCCGACGCTGCTGGTCAACGGGCTGACGGTGGGGGGGACCGGGTAAAGGCCTGCAGTTTACAGGCAGTTCCGTAGCGGCTGCGTGTAAACAATGCGCAATCCTCTCAGCCCAGCGCGGCGCTGACCGCCGCGGCCATCGGAATGGTGGGGCGGCCGATCAGGCGCGACAGGGTGCCGCTGGGGTCCTCCAGCCAGCCTTCTGCGGCTTTCACGTCCACATCGACCAGCAGCGCGGCGAACCCGGTGGGGAGGCCGAAGCTTTCCAGGATGCCCTGATACACCTCTGGCGGAAGATCAGTGTACGGCAGCGGCTTGCCCGATTGGCGCGCGACTTCTGCAGCCAGTTCGGAGAGTGTGAAGGCCTCGTCACCGCCCAGTTCATGGATCTTGCCTGCATGGTCGGCACTGGCAGCGACAACGGCGATGGCTTCGGCATAGTCGTTGCGGGTGGCAGGCGTGAACCGGGCGGAACCTGCAGATCCGATCAGCGCGCCAGCATCCAGCGCGGCTCCCAATGTGCCGGTCCAGTTCTCTGAATACCAGCCGTTGCGCAGGATCGTCGCCGACAGGCCAGAGGCTGCGATGAGCGCTTCGGTGGCACGGTGATCCTGCGCAATCAGCATGGGCGAGACATCCGCCTTGAGGATCGAGGTATAGATGATGCGGCCGACGCCAGCGGCCTTGGCAGCGTCGATCACGTTGCGGTGCTGACCGGCGCGGTCGTTGAAATCGCTCGACGAGATCAGCACCAGCGTCTCAACCCCGGCCAGCGCGGGGGCAATGGCATCGGGCTGGTGGGTGTAATCAAACGCGCGGGCCTCAACGCCAAGGCCGGCAACCTTGGCAGGGTCGCGGGCGAGCGCGACGATCTGCGCGGGATCGACACGGGCCTTGAGGAAATCGATGGCGGCGCGACCAAGTTGGCCGCTGGCTCCGGTGATGGCGATGGTCATGGGTAGTTCTTCCTTCCGAGGTGTTGACCGCCAGCAGATAGAATAATACGCACAAAACGTAAGTACTCACATTTTTGTAAGTATCAAGAAAGGCGGCGGCGGTGGAATTCACACCCGATGTGCTGAACGAGAAATGCGGATCGCGGAAGGTACTGGGCCATTGCACCAGCCGCTGGGGATCGCTGGTGTTGATCGCACTGCTGGGTGGCACCATGCGGTTCAGCGCGCTCCGCCGACGCATCGGGGGGGTGTCCGAGCGCATGCTCACCCAGTCGCTGCGGCTGCTGGAAGAAGACGGCCTTGTCCAACGCACCGCCCATCAGGTGGTCCCCCCACATGTCGATTATGATCTGACACCGATGGGCCGGGAGGTCGCGCAAAGGGTGCTGGCGCTCGCGCAATGTATCGAGGGCAATCTGGCTCAGATCATGCGATCCCGGATGGCGAGGGGAGAGGCGGCAGCGGCGCCAACAAATATCGACGGCTGATCGGTGAGGGGGAGAGAGTTCGACCATCAAAACGTCTCGGCGCAGAGGCCAAAGATTCTCGATGGCGTCTGGATTGTCCAGACTGAGCAGCGGCCGGAGCAACTCCAGGAACTGCGATAACCCCACCACCCGACCACCCCCTTCCACCCCATCCCCCCTTCCCCCCCGCACAACCTTGCGCTAAGGCCTCGCTCGACACACCCGATTCAGCATCGGCCCGCCGGTTTCGCGCAGAAAATGGTCGCGCGCGTCCCCATTCCGGCCTTTGGTGCGAACCGTCACACCCGGCGCTCACAACGCGCCATACATATAACTGGTACTTTTGGAGGGACCTTCACATGACCGCTGTTGGACAGGACACGCTCGGCACCCGTGCGACCATGGAGGTGGGCGGCAAGTCCATCGCATATTATTCGCTCGCCAAGGCGGCGGAGAAGCTCGGCGATATCTCGCGGCTGCCGTTCAGCATGAAGGTGCTGCTCGAGAACATGCTGCGCTTTGAAGATGGCGGCTTCACCGTTTCGGTTGCGGATGCGCAGGCGATCGTCGACTGGCAGAAGAACCCCTCGTCGGACGCGGAAATCCAGTATCGCCCTGCGCGCGTGCTGCTGCAGGATTTCACCGGCGTGCCTTGCGTCGTCGATCTCGCCGCGATGCGCGATGCCATTGCCAAGCTCGGCGGTGACACCAGCAAGATCAACCCGCTCGTCCCCGTCCACCTGGTCATCGATCACTCAGTGATGGTCGACGAATTCGGTCACCCCAAGGCGTTCGAGCAGAATGTCGAGATCGAATATTACCGCAATGGCGAGCGCTACGACTTCCTGAAATGGGGTTCCAAGAGCCTCGACAACTTCAAGGCGGTTCCTCCCGGCACCGGTATCTGCCACCAAGTGAATCTCGAGAACATCGCGCAGGCCGTCTGGACCAGCACCGATGCGTCGGGCGCCACGGTTGCCTATCCCGATACCTGCGTCGGCACCGACAGCCACACCACGATGATCAACGGCCTGGGCGTGCTCGGCTGGGGCGTCGGTGGGATCGAGGCGGAAGCCGCGATGCTCGGCCAGCCGGTCTCGATGCTGATCCCCGAAGTGGTCGGCTTCAAGCTGACCGGCCAGCTGAACGAAGGCGTGACCGCGACCGATCTGGTGCTGACCTGCACCAACATGCTGCGCAAGCATGGCGTGGTCGGCCGCTTCGTCGAATATTTCGGTCCGGGCCTCGCCTCGCTGAGCCTCGCCGACCGCGCGACGCTCGCCAACATGGCGCCCGAATATGGCGCAACCTGCGGCTTCTTCGGCATCGACGACAAGACGCTCGACTACATGCGCCTCACCGGCCGCGATGAAGACGCGCTGGCTCTGGTCGAAGCCTATGCCAAGGAGCAGGGCTTCTGGATTGAGCCCAATGCCGCCGATCCGGTGTTCACCAGCACGCTCGAACTCGACATGTCGACCGTTGTGCCTTCGCTCGCAGGCCCCAAGCGCCCGCAGGACCGCGTCGATCTCACGGAAGTCGATGATGTCTTCGCCAAGGACATGGCGGAAACCTACAAGAAGGCGAACCAGCGCGTCGCGGTCGAAGGCAAGGACTTCGATATCGGCGATGGCGACGTGATGATCGCGGCGATCACCAGCTGCACCAACACCTCGAACCCCGGCGTGATGGTCGCGGCCGGCCTCGTCGCCAAGAAGGCGAACGAGCTTGGCCTCAAGCCCAAGCCCTGGGTCAAGACCTCGCTGGCGCCCGGATCGCAGGTGGTCACCGACTATTTCAACAAGGCAGGCCTGCAGACGCATCTCGATGCGGTCGGCTTCAACCTCGTCGGCTATGGCTGCACCACCTGCATCGGCAACTCGGGCCCGCTGGCCGAACCGATCAGCAAGGCGATCAACGAGAACGGCCTGGTCGCCGCTGCCGTTATCTCGGGCAACCGCAACTTCGAAGGCCGCGTCTCGCCCGACGTGCGCGCCAACTTCCTCGCCTCGCCGCCTTTGGTCGTCGCCTATGCGCTCAAGGGCACGGTGATCGAGGACTTCACCACCACCCCGATCGGCACCGGCAGCAACGGACAGAACGTGTTCCTCAAGGACATCTGGCCGACCAACCTGGAAGTCGCCGACACCATGGCATCGTGCATGGACCGCGCGATGTTCCAGGCGCGCTATGCCAACGTGTATCTCGGCGACGAGCATTGGCAGGCGATCAATGTCGAAGGCTCCGAAACCTACAACTGGCGCGCAGGGTCGACCTATGTCGCCAACCCGCCCTATTTCGAGGGCATGAGCATGACGCCGGCGCCGGTGGGCGACATCATCGAGGCCAAGCCGCTCGCGATCCTGGGCGATTCGATCACCACCGATCACATCTCGCCCGCTGGCTCGATCAAGGCGGACAGCCCGGCAGGCAAGTGGCTGATGGAGCACCAGGTCGCCAAGGCCGACTTCAACAGCTATGGCGCGCGCCGTGGCCACCACGACGTAATGATGCGTGGCACCTTTGCCAACATCCGCATCAAGAACGAAATGGTCCCCGGCATCGAGGGCGGCATGAGCCGCTATGGCCAGGAAGTGATGCCGATCTATGACGCAGCGATGCGCCACAAGGCCGATGGCACGCCTTTGGTTGTGATCGCGGGCAAGGAATACGGCACCGGATCGTCGCGCGACTGGGCGGCCAAGGGTACCAACCTGCTCGGCGTCAAGGCGGTGATCGTCGAAAGCTTCGAGCGTATTCACCGTTCGAACCTGGTCGGCATGGGCGTTCTGCCGCTGCAGTTCCAGAACGGCGACACGCGCGAGACTTTGGGCCTGACCGGCGACGACAGCTTCACCATCGAAGGCGTGGCCGATCTCAAGCCGCGCCAGCAGGTCACCGTCAAGGTGACCCGTGCCGATGGCTCCACCTTCAGCTTCGAAGCGCTGTGCCGCATCGATACCGCCAATGAGATCGAGTATTTCATGAACGGCGGCATCCTGCATTACGTGCTGCGCAAACTGGCTGCATGAACCCGGTCCTGTCATCGGCCATGGCTGCGCTGATCGGCGCATCCATGGCCCTTGGCGCGGCCCCAAAGGCGGCGGCGCAGGGTTCGCCTGTGCCGCTCGCGTTGCCCGCCGATCCGCAGGAGGCAGGGCTCACCTGCTTCTATTCGGCGGTGGTTACCGGCGGCGGCAAGACCGAGGCTCTGGCCGAGGCGAGCTGGTTCCTGTTCGAGATCGCCCGGCAGAAGACCGAAGCGGCGCCCGACACCTTCGTCGAGCGGCTGGAGGAGGTTGCGGGCCTGCCACCGCCCAATCTCGACACGCTGGCAGGCGACGCGCCCAAATTGCTGCCCTTGTGCGCCGGGCGCTATCCCCAGATCAGCTCGAAGCGCGCCATTGCGCTGCCCGGCGATCCGTTCACCCGCGACATGCAGTGCTTTGCGCTGGCAAGCTATCTGGCCGGCATGGCGGAGAGCGAGTTGGAGGATTCGGGGGAAAGCCCGTTCGGCCAGCGGGTCGGCGCTCTGGCAGACAGTCTGTCTGCCCGGCTGACTGAAGACCGCGCCAAGGCGGCCGGCATCACCGATCCCGACGCGATGCAACGGCAGTTTGCGCGTTCGCTGCGCGATATCGGCCCTGCGGGCAATCCGATGAAGGTGCTGGAAGCCTGCGAGGCGGCCGCGGGCTGATCGGCGCACGCCATGGCCCGGCCGTAAATGGCATGTGCCACCCGCTCCTTGCTTGACTTTACCCCCCCTCGTCCGTATGCGGCCTGCTTTCGCGGGCATCGCAGCAGGTGATGTGCGCGGCGAATCATTTGAACCCGCATTTTTCAGGAGTGCCGCATGAAGCGCACATTTCAGCCCAGCAACCTTGTGCGCGCACGTCGTCACGGATTCCGTTCGCGCACTGCGACTGTCGGCGGCCGCGCCGTTCTGCGTGCGCGTCGCGCCCGTGGCCGCAAGCGCCTGAGCGCCTGATCGGGCCGCTGCCCGTGATTGCGGGCGCGGACGACAGCAAAGATATCGAACAGACGGGCGCTCCGGAGCCTTCCGGAGCGCCCGTTGTGTTGCGCCAGCGATCGGATTTTCTTGCCGCCAATGGGGGCTTGCGCGTCGGCACGCCGGGCTTTGTGCTGCTGGTCAAGCCGCGCAAGGATGCCGATGCCCGCTGTCGTATCGGCTATACCGTCACCAAGAAGACCGGCAATGCCGTGGTGCGCAACCGCATCAAGCGCCGGTTTCGCGCGCTGGCGCGGCAGGTGCTGCCCGATCATGGTCTGGCCGGCGCGGATCATGTGCTGATCGGCCGCGAGGACGCGCTGACCCGGCAGTTCGCTGCACTGCAGGCCGATCTCGAACGCGCGCTGGCCAAGGTGCGCGACGGCAAGGCCTCCTCCGATCGCCGTCCGCCGCGCGGCAAGCCGAAGCGACGCTGACATGCGCATTCCGTCGGAGACTGGCGTGTGCCGGTCGAGCCGTGCTGGTCCGGCGGACATGCATGTGATGATGGTACCCGCCATGGACCACCGATGCGCCAGCTGCTGATCCTGATCGCCAGAGGCTGGCAGCTGGGCCCTTCGCGCATCCTGCCGCCCACCTGCAGGTACAGCCCCAGCTGTTCCGAATACGCCATCCAGGCGCTCACCCGCCATGGTGCGATTAAGGGTGGCTGGCTGGCGATGAAGCGGCTATTGCGCTGTCACCCATGGGGTGGGCACGGCCATGATCCAGTGCCCTGATGCGCGAAATGCGCCCCTTTATGAATTGCCGGAACGAGGTTTGAAGCGTGGAGAATCAGCGTAACGTCATCCTGGCCATCGGTTTGATGGCCCTGGTCCTGTTTGGATGGCCCTATGCGCTGGAGATCCTGTATCCCACGCCGCCTGTGGTCGAAGGGTCGGTGAAGGCCGGGGCCAAGGGCGCGGACGCGCCTACGGTGGCCGGAACGATGCCCGACACCGGCACCGCACCCAAGGTCATCCGCAGCCGCAAGGCCGTGCTCGCCGGCACCAGCCGCGTTGCGATCGATGCGCCGCGCGTCGCCGGATCGATCAACCTCACCGGGGCCCGTCTCGATGACATCGTGCTCAAGGACTATCGCGAGAAGCTCGACAAGGACAGCGACCTTGTCCACCTGTTCTCGCCCGCCGGGACTGAGGACCAGTATTTCGCGCAGTTCGGCTGGATCGGTGAGGGTGTCGTTACCCCCACCAGCCAGACCGTCTGGACCCCGAGCGGCACCAAGCTGACCCCCGCAACGCCGGTGACGCTCAGCTGGACCAATCCGGCAGGCCAGCGCTTCGAGATCGTCTATGCGATCGACGCCAATTACCTGATCAGCATCACCCAGCGCTTCGTCAACGCGGGCGCCGCGCCCGCCATCGTGCGGCCGCTGGGGCTGATCAACCGCACGAGCGCCAATGCCGACCCCAGCACCTGGACCGTGCGCAACGGACCGCTCGGCGTGTTCGACGATGTCGCCGATTTCGACGTGCACTATGACGATCTCGACGAGAACCCCAAGAAGCTGGTCGAATATACCGGCACGATCGACTGGCTGGGCTTCACCGACCATTACTGGCTGTCTGCGCTGATCCCCGCACCGGGTGCCAAGGGCAAGATGGCGGGCAATTTCCGCAGCCTCGGCGGCAAGCTCTATCAGTCCGAGCTGCTGTTCGACACCACGGTCGTGGCGCCGGGCAAGCAGATCGAGACCAAGTCGATGCTGTTTGCCGGTGCCAAGGAAACCGAGCTGCTCGACGATTATGTCGATGCCAAGGACATCAAGCTGCTTGACCGCGCGGTCGACTGGGGCTGGTTCATCTGGTTCGAAAAGCCGATCTTCAAACTGCTCAACTGGCTGTTCGAACAGGTCGGCAACTTCGGCGTGGCGATCATCCTGCTCACCATCATCATCCGCGGCCTGATGTTCCCGATCGCGCAGAAGCAGTTCGCCTCGATGGCGCAGATGCGCGCGGTGCAGCCCAAGATGAAGGCGCTGCAGGAACGCTACAAGGACGACAAGCAGAAGCTCCAGCAGGAGATGATGGAGCTGTACAAGAAGGAAAAGGTCAATCCGCTCGCCGGATGCCTGCCGATGTTCCTGCAGATCCCGGTGTTCTTCGCGCTGTACAAGGTGCTGCTGCTGGCGATCGAAATGCGCCACCAGCCGTTCGTGCTGTGGATCAAGGATCTGTCCGCGCCCGATCCGCTGACCCCGGTCAACCTGTTCGGCCTGCTGCCCTTCGATCCGCCGAGCATGATCGCCATCGGCATTCTACCGATCATCCTGGGTGTCACGATGTGGCTGCAGTTCAAGCTCAATCCCGCGCCGATGGACCCGGTCCAGCAGCAGGTCTTCTCGATCATGCCCTGGGTGCTGATGTTCGTGATGGCACCGTTTGCCGCTGGCCTGCAGCTCTATTGGGCGATGTCGAACGTGCTCACCATCGCGCAGCAGAAGTGGCTCTACAGCCGCCATCCGCAGCTGAAGGAGCTCGCCGCGCAAGAGGCGGCAGCCAAGGCGGCCAAGGCCGAGAAAGATAAAGGCACGGCGTGACCGACGAAGCCCAACCCATCATCCACCCGCTGCTGCAGGAGGCCAACCGGCTGTTTTCTGGATCGGTGACCTTCCTGAAGTCCGCGCCCGCGCTCGAATTCCTGCCACCGCCCAGCGTGCCCGAGATCGCGTTTGCCGGTCGCTCGAATGTCGGCAAGTCCTCGCTGCTCAATGCTTTGGTCGGCCGCCGGGCGATCGCGCGCACCTCGGTGACACCGGGTCGCACGCAGGAGCTGAACTTCTTCGATATCGGCGATCCCCCGCGCTTCCGCGTGGTCGACATGCCGGGCTATGGCTATGCAAAGGCCCCCAAGGATGTCGTCAAGAAATGGCGCTTCCTGATCAACGACTATCTGCGCGGACGTCAGGTATTGAAGCGCACTTTGGTGCTGATCGACAGCCGCCACGGGGTCAAGGAGGTCGATCTCGACGTCATGAAGATGCTCGACGAGGCCGCCGTCAGCTACCGGCTGGTGCTGACCAAGGCGGACAAGATCAAGGCAAGCGACCTCGAAAAGGTGGCCAACGCGACCCGCGCCGAGGCGCGCAAGCACGCCGCGGCCTTCCCCGATGTGATCATCACCTCGTCCGAAAAGCGCATGGGCATTGACGAACTGCGCGGCTTCGTGATGGATTCCATCAGCGAATGAGCAGCACGGCAGGGGTAGGTCAGGGGCGCCCATGAAACTCTATATCGGCAACAAGAACTATTCGAGCTGGTCGTTGCGCGGCTGGCTGGCGTGTAAGCAGTCCGGCCTGCCGTTCGAAGAGATCGTGGTGCCGCTGTACGACGATGCCTGGGCCGAGACCCGCCAGCAGCCCGAATTCCAGCCGTCTGCCGGCAAGGTGCCGGTGCTGTGGGACGGCGAGGCAGTGGTGTGGGATTCGCTGGGCATGATCGGCTGGCTGGCCGACAGGACCCACCGCGACCGCTTCTGGCCCAAGGATCCCGTCGCCGCCGCGCTCGCGCGATCCATGGCAGCCGAAATGCACAGCGGATACCTGCCGCTGCGCCGCGAATGCGGCATGAACATGCGCAAGCGCTATGATGATTTCAGCGTCAGCCCCGAAGTGCATCAGGATGTGATGCGCATCCTGTCCTTGTGGGCTGAAGCACGCGCGCGCTTCGGGCGGGGCGGGCCGTTCCTGTTCGGCAGCTTTGGCGCGGCAGACATCATGTTCGCCCCTGTCGTCACCCGCTTCCAGACCTATGGCATCACGCTGCCCGGCTTTGCCCGCGCCTATAGCGATGCGATCATGGAGCATGAGTGGATGCTCGACTGGGCCGCCGCTGCCGAGGCCGAACCCTGGGTGATCGAGCGCTTCGAGCGCTAAGGCGCGTCAGCCGCCGCCCGCTAGGATGGCCGAAAGCCCTGCCTCGTAATCGGGATAGGCGAGCTGCCAGCCCAGCAGCCGCTTGGCCTTGCCATTGGCGACGCGGCGGTTCTCGGCATAAAAGCCCAGCGCCATCGGCGAGAGGTTTGCCTCCTCCAGCGACTGCAGCGGCGGCAGCGGTACGCCCAACAGGCGGCACGCGGCCTCGATTACCCGGTTCTGCGAGCACGGCAGGTCATCGGCCAGATTATAGACTCCCGCAGGCCCATCGAACGATGCAATGATGCCGCCTGTGATATCCTCGACATGTACCCGGCTGAACACCTGGTTCGGCATGTCGATCCGCTTGGCGGTCCCATCGCGCACCCGGTCGAGCGCGCTGCGGCCCGGACCGTAGATCCCGGGCAGCCGCAGCACCCGCACCCGGTTGTCGAGCGCCTGCCAGACGAGGTCCGCCTCGGTCCGCGCGTTGCGCCGACCCGTGCCGACCACCGACCCCTCATCGACCCACGCCCCGCCTGCATCACCATAGACTCCGGTGGACGACAGGTAACCGATCCAGCGCGCGGGCGTCGCGCGCAGGATCTCGCCATAGTGCGTCAGCACCGGGTCGAGCCCGCTTGCGCGCTCGGGCGGAACGCTGGAGAGCACATGCGTCGCCTGCCCCAGCGCGGCATGGACCGCGGCGCTATCAGCAAAATCGACATCGCCCGCGCGGCCCGTGCCGCGCACCTGCCAGCCCTGGGCGCGCAGCCGCCGGGCGAGGTGGGTGGAAGTATAGCCCATGCCGAAGATGAAGAGGGTGCTCATCTGAGCGAACCTAGCGGCGGGCAGAGGGGATGCAAGGGCGTTGCCGGGGATGGGGCTGATGTAGCGCATACGTCCCTCGACTTCGCTCGGGACAAACGGTGGGGGAGTAGTTGGCACTTCCTTCTCCGCGTTCCCGAGCGAAGTCGAGGGACGTCCGCGATACCCCAGCGGAACTGCCTGCTGACACACCCCGCATTGTGCAATCCCCGCTCGCGCACTAGTGTTCACCCCATGGCCGATATCCAGACCGCAACCGCCACTCCGGCAAACCAGGAACCCCCGGTGATCTTCCGCGCGGACTATCACCCGCCCGACTGGCGGGTGGAGACGGTTGCGCTGGAATTCGACCTCGATCTGGCCGCGACCCACGTCACCGCGACGCTCGCTTTGGTGCGTAACGGCGAGCATGACCGCCCGGTGCGGCTCGATTGCGACGGCGCGCTGCCGCAGACGCTCGCCGTGGATGGCGCGCCGGTCAACTGGCGCAGCGAGGGCCAGCAGATCGCCTTCGACCTCCCCCAGCCCCGCGCCACTCTGACGCTCACCACGCAGATCGCGCCCGATACCAACACCCAGCTGATGGGGCTGTTCGCCTCGGGCGGCATGCTGTGCACCCAGTGCGAGGCCGAGGGCTTTCGCCGGATTATCCCGTTCATCGACCGGCCCGACAACATGGCGGTGTACGAGGTGCTGCTGCGAGCGGACAAGGCGCGGTTCCCGGTGCTGCTCAGCAATGGCGCACTGGTCGGTTCCGGCGATCTGGAAGGCGGCCGCCATTATACCCGCTGGCACGATCCGCATCCCAAGCCGAGCTATCTGTTCGCGCTGGTGGCGGGCGATCTGGTGGCGACGCGCGACACATTCACCACGAAATCGGGCACGTCCGTCGACCTCGCCATCTATGTCCGCGCCGGCGACGAAGGCCGCACCGCACACGCGATGCAGGCGCTCAAGGCCTCGATGGCGTGGGACGAGCAGGTCTATGGCCTGGAATATGACCTGCCGGTGTTCAACATCGTCGCGGTCAGCGATTTCAACATGGGGGCGATGGAGAACAAGGGCCTTAACATCTTCAATTCACGCTATATTCTCGCCGATCCCGATACCGCGACCGATTATGACTATGACGCGATCGAGGGCGTGGTTGCGCATGAGTATTTCCACAACTGGTCGGGCAACCGCGTCACCTGCCGCGACTGGTTCCAGCTGAGCCTGAAGGAAGGCTTCACCGTCTATCGCGACCAGTGCTTTTCCGCCGACATGGGATCGGAAGCAGTCAAGCGGATCGAGGACGTTCGGATGCTGCGCGCGGCGCAGTTCCCTGAGGATGCAGGGCCGCTCGCGCACCCGATCCGCCCCGACAGCTATATGGAGATCAGCAACTTCTACACCTCGACGATCTACAACAAGGGCGCCGAGGTCATCCGCATGATGGCGACGATGGCGGGGCCCGAGCGCTTCCGCGCGGGGTGCGACCTGTATTTCCAGCGCCACGACGGCGAGGCCGCGACCTGCGAGGATTTCGTCCGCGCGATGGAGGATGGTGCGGGGCTCGACCTCACTCAGTTCCGCCGCTGGTACGAGCAGGCGGGCACGCCGCAAGTGCAGGCGCGGCTTGAGCATGATGCCGCCACCGGCACCGCAACGCTGCACCTCAGACAGAATTTCGCCGCAACGCCCGGCCAGCCGAACAAGCCGCTGATGCCGATCCCGCTGCGCACCGCGCTGATCGACCGCGACATGAAGGCGCACCGCGGCGAGACTCTGGTGATGCTGACGCAGGCCGAGCAGAGCTTTCCCTTCCCCGGCTTTGCCCGCGCGCCGATCCTGTCGATCAATCGCGGCTTTTCCGCGCCGGTGAACCTCGACGTCGCGCGCCAGCCCAGCGACCTGCCGTTCCTGGTGCGGCACGATGATGATCCGTTCGCGCGGTACGAGGCGCTCCAGCAGCTCGTCATCG
>CALRRI020000019.1:0-81945 GCA_943370475.1 Hydrogenophaga intermedia | reverse complement strand
ATCATGCGCCGCCATGTAGAGCCTTTGCCGGCCAAAACCAATGACCGTTCGGCGATGGTTTCGCTGAAGGCGGCGCGCCGGTTACCTTTGGTCGTAAGGGCTCAAGCCCTTGCCCAGTCGATTGTCGCCCAGCGGGATCGGATCGCGGCTCCAGTTGGCGACGAACCAGGTGTTGCGCTCCACGCCGGGGGCCAGGCTGGCGCTGTTGCCGAAGATCTGCAGGCCTGCGGACGTATAGCTGCGCCCTTCGGCGGCGACCGCGATGAACGCCGACCAGTTTTCCTTGTTCTGGCCCTGCACGAAGATGTTGCGGGTGATCTCGCCGCTGGCGCCGCCGGGCAGGTCTATCATGTAGTTGCTGCCGTTGCCGTTGCTGTCGTCGAAGCTCGAATCGGTGATCGATACGCGCGCCGCGCGGCTCTTGACATAATGGCCGCCCTGGCCGCGTTCGAAGCGCGAGCGAGTGACGGTGAGCGAGCCATAATCGCCGATGTACAGCCCATGCGCGCAATCCGATGCGCACAGGCCCAGGCCTGAAAAGCTGCTTTTGTCGATGACGATGCGCCCACCGGGGTTCTGCGCGGTCAGAATGCCTTGCTGGCTGTCACGGAACAGGCTGTTGACCACGGTCAGGTCGCCCCATTCCAGCCGGATGCCGGCTCCGTTCTCGTCCGGCACGGCGATGTTCTGGAAGATCAGGCCCTCGACGCGGGCGCTGCGGCCGCGCAGCACCAGGGTCGCCTTGCCCTCGCACACCCCGCCATCGAAGATCGCGGTGCCCGGCGTGATCGCGCGATAGGTGATGTTGCCCGCCTCCTGCACCACGCAGTCGCGCCAGATGCCGGGCTGGACTTCGATCGTGCCGGTGCCGCCACCGATCTTGCCGACCGCATCGGCGAGCGATCGATAGGCCTTGCCGGTTTCGGCGATGCGATAGGGCATGGGTCTTTCCGGGCCCCGGTTCTGCGCGGAAAGCGGAACGGCGATGCTGGCGAGCAGCGCTATGAGCAGGACGATGCGAAGGATCAACATGCCGAATAACATAGCACGCCGGCGCAAAAACGCCCGGAATTAGAAGGTTAACATGGAGGGCGTCCCGTCACGGTACAGGCCCGGGCGCGTCCGTTACCGGCGCGCTCTTGTGCTTGCGGCCATAGACCAGGTCGAACAGCGGCGATGCCATGAAGGTGGTGACGATCGCCATGATGACCAGCATCGAGAACAGCGCCGGCCCGATGATGCCGCGCTGCAGGCCGATGTTGATGATGATCAGCTCCATCATGCCGCGCGCGTTCATCAGCGCGCCGATCGCCATGGCGGTCGCATTGTCCTGACCGGTCAGCCGGGCAGCGACATAGCAGGCTACCCCCTTGGCAAGGATGGACGCCGCGAGGATGCCCATCGCAATCGCCAGCAGCTCGGCATTGTTGACCACGGTGAGCTGGGTGTTGAGGCCCGAATAGGTGAAGAACATGGGGATCAGCAGCACCATGATGACCGGTTCCAGCTGGCGCTGCACGTCATTGGCCAGCACCCCGCGCGGCATGCAGATGCCCAGCACAAAGCCGCCGAGAACCGCATGGATGCCGATATAGTCCATCGCAAAGGCAGCCAGCATGAATAGCACGAACACCACCGCGAGCATGGTGTGAGACACCTTGCCCTCGCGGTTCGCAATGCGGCCCAGCGGCGCGAGCAGCCGCCGCCCGAAAATCAGCATGAATCCGGCGAACGCGGCACCGCCAACGATGGCCTTGATCGCGACTCCTGGCCCGTCGCCGAAGCTGGCGAGGACGATGGCCAGGACGGTCCAGGCGGCAGCGTCGTCGATCGCACCTGCCGAAAGGGTGAGGCTGCCAAGTTTGGTATCGGTGAGGCCCCGTTCATGGATGATCCGCGCCAGCATCGGGAAAGCGGTGATGGCGATGCAAGCGCCCAGGAACAGCGTTGCCTGGAACTGGTTGACGTCGCTGGCGAACAGGCCGGGAACCTGCTGCAGCATCGGTGCCAGGAACACCGCAACCAGAAACGGCACCGCCATGCCGGTGAACGATACCGCTGCGGCGCTACCCATCTGCGCGCGGAAATGATCGGACCGAAACCCCAGGCCGACGATGAACATGTAAAGGCCCACGCCCAATTGCGCGCAGACGAACAGCACGTTCTTGGTTTCTGGCGGAAACAGCGCCGCCTGCACATCAGGCAGGAAATAGCCGAACAGTGATGGTCCCAGCACCACGCCCGCGATCATCTCGCCGACCACCTGTGGCTGGCCCAGCCAGCGGCGCACCGCATAGCCCACCAGGCGGCAGGTGGCGATGATCAACGCCATCTGCACGAAGAAATACGCGCTGAGTTCCGATGGTGTCACGCGCCTGAAGCCCCTCTCGGGGCCGCTCGCAGCGACGGCCCCGATGGGAGTTTGCGGTTTACCTGTCCGGAGTCAATGATTGCCGGTCAATCCAGATTGGGACGCAGCCAGCGCCGGGCGATATCCAGGTCGACGCCGCGGCGATGCGCGTAATCGACAAGCTGGTCTTCGCCGATGCGGGCGACGCCGAAATAGGCCGCTTCCGGATGGCCGAAGTAAAAGCCGCTGACCGCTGCGGTGGGCAGCATGGCAAAGCTTTCGGTCAGCGTGATGCCGGTCGCATCGGTCGCCTTGAGCATCTCGAACAGCGCCGGCTTCTGGCTGTGATCGGGGCAGGCGGGATAGCCCGGAGCCGGGCGGATACCGCGATACTGCTCCTTGATCAGCGCCTCGTTGGTCAGCTGCTCGCCCGCCGCATAGCCCCACAAGGTGGTGCGGACATATTGGTGCAGGCGTTCGGCAAAGGCTTCGGCCAGACGGTCGGCCAGGGCCTTGAGCAGGATGTCGTTGTAATCGTCATGGTTCGCCTGGAAACGGGCCAGCTGCTCGTCGATGCCATGGCCTGCGGTGACGGCAAAGCCGCCGATCCAGTCGCCGGCAGGATCGATGAAATCAGCGAGGCACATATTGGCGCGGCCCTCGCGCTTGGCGATCTGCTGGCGCAGGAACGGCATGCGGATTTCTTCGCCATTGGCGTGGATGAAGACATCATCGCCATCGCGCTGGCACGGCCACAGGCCGGCGACGCCCTTGGCGGTCAGCCACTTTTCGGCGATGATCTGGTCGAGCATCGCGTTGGCATCGGCAAACAGCGAGCTTGCGCTCTCGCCGACGACTTCGTCGGTGAGGATCGCGGGGTAGTTGCCCGCCAGCTCCCAGGCGCGGAAGAACGGCGTCCAGTCGATGCATTCGCGCAGGTCTGCCAGGTCCCAGTCCTCGAACACGTGCAGGCCCGGCTGCACCGGTGCGGGCGGCTTCTGGTTCATGTCGGCGACGAAACCGTTGGCGCGCGCAACGTCGAGCGGGGCGAGCTCGTTCTGGCCCTTGTTGGCGCGGGCGATGCGGACCGCCTCATATTCCTCGGCCACCTTGAGCACGAAGGGATCGCGGTTGGTCTGGCTGACCAAGTTGGAAGCGACGCCGACGGCGCGGCTGGCATCGAGCACATGGATCACCGGGCCTTCATATGCCGGGGCAATGCGCAATGCTGTATGCACCTTGGAGGTGGTGGCTCCGCCGATCATCAGCGGCATGGTCATGCCCGCCTTCTGCATTTCCTCGGCAACGGTCACCATCTCGTCGAGTGAGGGGGTGATCAGGCCAGACAGGCCGATGATGTCGGCCTTGTTGTCGTTCGCGGCCTTCAGGATGTCGTGCCAGGGCACCATGACGCCCAGGTCGACGACCTCATAGCCGTTGCACTGCAGCACCACGCCGACGATGTTCTTGCCGATGTCGTGCACATCGCCCTTC
Source organism: Hydrogenophaga intermedia (assembly GCA_943370475.1). Lineage (GTDB taxonomy): Bacteria > Pseudomonadota > Alphaproteobacteria > Sphingomonadales > Sphingomonadaceae > Blastomonas. The sequence goes on along the minus strand of CALRRI020000019.1, from coordinate 78,101 downwards.
ACCGTCGCCATGATGATGCGGCCCTTGCCCTTGGCGTTGGGGTCCTTTTCCGCCTCGATATAGGGGAACAGGTGCGCGACCGCCTTTTTCATCACGCGCGCGGATTTCACGACCTGCGGCAGGAACATCTTGCCCTCGCCGAACAGGTCGCCGACCACGTTCATGCCGTCCATCAGCGGGCCTTCAATCACTTCGATCGGGCGCGTGGCGGCGAGCCGGGCTTCCTCGGTGTCCTCGACGATATGCGCGTCGATGCCCTTGACCAGCGCATATTCCAGCCGCTTGACCACGGGCCAGCCGCGCCATTCGGCGGCCTGCTTTTCGGCGCGCTCGTCCTTGCCGCGGAACGATTCGGCCAGGGTGATCAGCCGCTCGGTCGAATCCTCGCGGCGGTCCCAGATGACGTCCTCGCACGCTTCGCGCAGCTCGGGGTTGATGTCGTCATAAATGTCGAGCTGGCCGGCGTTGACGATGCCCATGTCCATGCCCGCCTTGATGGCGTGATAGAGGAACACGCTGTGCATCGCGCGACGCACCGGCTCGTTGCCGCGGAAGCTGAACGACAGGTTGGACACGCCGCCCGAGATATGGACGTGCGGGCAGCGCTTCTTGATTTCGGTGCAGGCTTCGATGAAGTCGATCGCATAGCGGCGATGCTCGTCGATGCCGGTGGCGACCGCGAAGATATTGGGGTCGAAGATGATGTCTTCGGGCGGAAAGCCGTTGGCGGTGAGCAGCTTGTAGGCGCGCTCGCAGATCTCGACCTTGCGGTCGCGAGTGTCGGCCTGGCCGACCTCGTCGAACGCCATGACAACGACGGCGGCGCCGTAATCCATGCAGATGCGGGCGTGCTTGAGGAACTCAGCCTCGCCCTCCTTCATGCTGATCGAATTGACGATCGGCTTGCCCGAGACGCACTTGAGCCCGGCCTCGATCACCGACCATTTCGACGAATCGATCATGAACGGGACGCGCGCGATATCGGGCTCGGCGGCGATCAGCTTGAGATAGCGCGTCATCGCGCCATGCGCGTCGAGCAGGCCTTCGTCCATGTTGATGTCGATGACCTGCGCGCCGTTTTCGACCTGCTGGCGGGCGACATCGACCGCCTCTTCATAGCGGTCTTCCATGATCAGCTTCTTGAACTTGGCCGAACCGGTAACGTTGGTGCGCTCGCCGATGTTGACGAACTGGGCAGTGGACTGGGTCATTGTTTTCGCTTTCGCCCTCTCCCCTTGAGGGGAGAGGGTAGGGGAGAGGGGGATGTACGGAGAGGTTGGCGTTACCGCCCCTCTCCCAACCCTCTCCCCTCAAGGGGAGAGGGCGTTTGGGTTCACGCCGCCATCGTGAAGGGCTCGAGGCCCGCAAGGCGGGTCTGTACCGCTGGTGTCGGGATGCTGCGCGGCTCTGCGCCTGCGACAGCGCGCGATATCGCGCCGATGTGCGCAGGGGTGGTGCCGCAGCAGCCGCCGACGATGTTGATCAGGCCATCGTTCAGCCACTGCTTGATCAGCTCTGCGGTCTGTTCGGGCAGCTCGTCATACTGGCCAAGGTCATTGGGCAGGCCGGCATTGGGATAGGCCATCACCAAGGTATCGGCTTGGCGAGCGAGCGCCGCCAGATGCGGGCGCAGCAGGTCGGCACCGAACGAGCAGTTGAGCCCGATGGTCAGCGGCTTGATGTGCCGCACCGCGTGCCAGAACGCCTCGACGGTGTGACCCGAAAGGTTGCGTCCGGCCATGTCGGTGATCGTCATCGAGATCATGATCGGCACCTCGCGCCCGGCAGCCTCTGCCGCATCGCGCGCGGCCATGGCCGCAGCCTTGGCGTTCAGCGTGTCGAAGATCGTCTCGATCAGGATGAAGTCCACGCCGCCTTCGACCAGGGCATCGCACTGTTCGCGATAGACATCGCGCATGGTGTCGAAATCGACCTCGCGATAGCCCGGATCGTTGACGTCCGGCGACAGCGACAGTGTCTTGTTCGTCGGGCCGATCGCGCCTGCGACAAAGCGGGGCTTGCCGTCGCGGGCATGCGCCGCATTGGCTTCCTCGCGGGCGACGCGGGCGGATTCCAGATTGATCTCGCGCACCAGATGCTCGGCGCCATAATCGGCCTGGCTGATGCGGTTGGCGCTGAAGGTGTTGGTCTCGATGATGTCCGATCCCGAATCCAGATAGGCGCGGTGGATGCCGGCGATCACGCTGGGGCAGGTCAGCGCCAGAATGTCGTTGTTGCCCTTCTGGTCATGCGTGAATTCCAGGCCACCCCGGAAATCGGCCTCGTCCAGCCTGGCGGCCTGGATCGCGGTTCCGTAACCGCCATCCAGCATCATGATGCGGGTTGCGGCGATGGACTTGAGGTGTTCGGCGGGGGTCACGCGGCATTCTCCTGAAGCACTGGCGTTGCAACAGCGGCTGCCTGGGCGCGCAGGCCCAGCAGATGGCAGATCGCAAAGCTCAGTTCGGCGCGGTTGAGGGTATAGAAGTGGAAGTGGCGCACACCGCCCGAATAGAGGCGGCGGCACATTTCGGAAGCCACCGTGGCGGCCACCAGCTGGCGGGTGGTCGGATGATCGTCCAGCCCTTCGAACAGGTCGTTCATCCACTGCGGAATATCGGTGCCGCACAGGCCCGCGATCTTGCGCGTGGTGGCGACATTGCTCACCGGCAGGATGCCCGGCAGGATCGGCTTGGTGATCCCCGCCTTGGTATAGGCGTCGCGGAAGCGGAAGAACGCCTCGGGCGAGAAGAAGAACTGGCTGATCGCCTGGTCTGCGCCCGCGTCGATCTTGCGCTTCAGGTTGTCGATGTCGCTTTGCGCGCAATCGGCATCGGGGTGCGTTTCGGGATAGGCGGCGACCGAGATCTCGAACGGCGCGACCTGCTTGAGGCCGGTGACCAGCTCGGCTGCGTTGGCATAGCCGCCCGGATGCGGCGCAAACTTTTCGCCTGCACGCGGCGGATCGCCGCGCAGCGCGACGATGTGGCGCACGCCCGCGTTCCAGTAGTTCATCGCGATCTCGTCGATCTCGTCACGCGTGGCATCGACACAGGTCAGGTGCGCTGCGGCCGGGATCGCGGTTTCCGCGGCGATGCGGGCGACGGTGGCATGCGTCCGCTCACGCGTCGATCCGCCCGCACCATAGGTGACCGAGACGAACTTGGGTTGCAGCGGGGCCAGCGTGGTCAAAGTGTCCCACAAGGTCTCTTCCATCTTCTCGGTCTTGGGCGGGAAGAACTCGAAGCTCACCTCGACATCGCCCGAAAGGCCCGCGAACAGCGGGGTCCCCAGCGCTTCGCGCGCTTCGGCGAGTTGTTTGAGAGACAGGGTCATGCTGCAGCCTTTCTGGGCGTTTCTGAATTATGAGGTACAGGATGGATGCGGGCAGGCTCGCCGCGATACTGGCCCAGCCAGATCTTCACGGTGAGTGCGCCGCCGGAAAGCGTGCGCGTTTCCTCGAGCGTGAAACCGGCGCGGGCCAGCATGCTGGCGATCTGGTCGTCGCCAAAACCGAGGCGCGCATGCGCATCGCGTTCGCGCAGTTCTTCCAGCCCGTGGGCATCAAAATCGACCACGGCGATCCGCGCGCCGGGGGCGGCGACTCGGCCGGCCTCGTCGATCACGCCCTGCGGGTTCTGCGCATAATGCAGCACCTGGTGCAGCAGGATGGTGTCGAACCCGCCATCGCCCAGCGGCAGGGCATAGAAATCGGCCTGGACGAGGTCGATGTCCCCGGTCGCCAGATGCTGCAGCTTTGTCCGCGCCAGGCGGAGCATTTCGGGGCTGCGGTCGAGTGCGGTGCAATGCTCTGCGGCAGGACCGAACAGTTCGATCATCCGTCCGGTGCCGGTGCCGATATCAAGCAGGCGGCCCAGTGGCTGCCCTCCGATGACAGAAGCAAGCGCTGCCTCGACCTCGCCCTCGGGAAGATAGAGCGAACGGATGGCATCCCATTGCCCGGCGTGCTGCGCGAAGAAATCGGCTGCACGCTGGTCGCGGATCGCGCGAATCGCATCAAGCTGGTGCCGATCGTTGTCATGCTGCGCAGCTAGCGCAGGGCCAACCGCATCATCATGCCGCAGGAAGGTGTCGAGCAGCGCCGCAGCAGGATGATCGACGCGCGGCAGTGCGGGACGCAGGAAAACCCAGCTGCCTTCCTTGTGGCGCTCGGCAAGACCTGCCTCGGCCAGGATGCGCACATGGCGCGACACGCGCGGCTGGCTCTGGTCGAGCACGGCCGCGAGCTCGCCCACCGACAGCTCCATCAGCTGCAGCAGCAGCATGATGCGCAGTCGGCTGTCGTCCGCGAGTGCCTTGAAGAGCAGTGCCATGTCCATGGAAGGCGCATATAAAGAATTCTTTATATGCGGTCAATGCCGCATCTCAGGCGGCTTTTGGGCGGTCAAACCTGCTGCGGACGTAAAGCTGTGTCACCCTTCACCGCTTATCCCAACCAAAGTGATTGCAAAGACAAAAATTGGGCGCTAGATGCGCCCGTCCGACAGCGGGGGCTTGGCTGAAGCTTGTCGGCACATTTGTGACGTGTTTAACTCCTTTTGGGCTGACATCAGCCATTTAGACAAGGACGGAAGTTCAAGATGAAGAGCATTTTTTCGATCGCATCGGTTGCCGCCATCTCGCTGGCTCTTGCTGCTTGCGGCGCAGAAAAGACCGAAGAAGCCGCCACCGCCGAAGCAACTGCTGAAGAAGCTGCTGAAGCCGGCATGGAAGCTGCTGAAACCGCTGGCGACGCTGCTGCTGAAGCAACCGAAGCTGCTGGTGAAGCCACCGAAGCTGCTGCTGAAGGCGCTGTAGAAGCTGCTGAAGCTGGCGCCGACAAGGCTGCTGCTGCTGCTGGCGAAGCCAAGGCTGCTGCCACCGACGCTGCTGCTGCCGCTGGCGAAGCTGCCAAGAAGTAATGCCGCGCTTCTTCGGAAGCGTATGCAAGACAGGGGCCGTCAGCGCTTTGGCGCTGGCGGCCTTGTCATTTGGTCTTGCCTCGTGTGGGCCGGCGGAAAATGATCCGGGTCCGGGCGGCGTGACCGTGGGCGAAGCCCGCGCGCTCGATGAAGCCGCCGAGATGCTTGACGAACGCCAGGCCGATCCGGCGGCCGCGAGCCAGAAGCAGCAGGATGCTGCCTCCGCACAAGGCGAACGCTGACGTTTCGCTTTGCCCTGCCGGACGCTATCACCCCGGCATGACCGATACACCTCCCATGACCTATGCGCGCTATCTCGCGCTCGATTCGCTGCTCGACTGCCAGCACCCGGTCTCGTCCGAGGATGACGAGATGCTGTTCATCATCATCCACCAGACCAAGGAACTGTGGCTCAAGCAGATCATCCGCGAGCTGCAGATGGCCAATGCGCAGGTCGCCACAGGTGCGCTGATCCCGGCCTACAAGAGCCTGGCGCGGGTCAGCCGAATCCAGGCGGTGATGACCCTGAGCTGGGATATCCTGTCGACCATGACCCCCAGCGACTATACGCGCTTTCGCGGCGTTCTGGGCCCCAGCTCGGGCTTCCAGTCGGACCAGTTCCGCACGGTGGAATATCTGCTGGGGCTGAAGGACGGTGCCTTCCTGAAGTTCCAGGAAGACCGCCCGGACGCGCGGGCCGCAATGGAAACGGCGCTCGCCGCCCCCAGCCTGTGGGACAATGCGGTTGCCGCGCTCGCCCGCGCGGGCTTTGCCATTCCGCCTGCATTGCTGACCCGCGACTTTTCCCAGCCACACGTGCCCGATGCGGCGGTGGAAGACGCGTTCCTGCAGGTCTATCGCGACCCTGAGACTTATTGGGACCTCTATCAGCTGGCCGAAAAGCTCGTCGATCTCGACGATGCGATGGCTGCGTGGCGCCACAAGCATGTGCTGACGGTCGAGCGAATCATCGGCATGAAGCGCGGCACCGGCGGCACGGCGGGTGCGGCCTATCTTCACACAACGCTCGCCAAGCGCGCGTTTCCCGAATTGTGGTCGCTCCGCACGCGGCTATAGGGGAACAATCATGACCACCGCTCCGCTTCCCGACACCGAAACCCGCGGCCTGCTGGCGATGTTGCCTGCAGCCGCGCGGCCCTACGCACTGCTCGCGCGGTTCGACCGGCCGATCGGCTGGTGGCTGCTCTATTGGCCGTGTGCCTTTGCGCTGGCGCTTTCGGGCGGGCTCGTCTCGCACTGGCCCTTGCTGTTGTGGATGCTGCTCGGAGCAATCGCGATGCGCGGCGCGGGCTGCGTATACAACGACATCGTCGACCGCGATCTCGACGCCAAGGTCGCGCGCACGCGCGGCCGCCCACTCGCCAGCGGCGCGGTGCGGCTCAAGGCGGCGTGGGGCTGGCTGTTCGCCTTGTGCCTGATCGGGCTTGTGGTGCTGGTCCAGCTGAACCTGCCTGCGGCATTGATTGCGATGGCCTCGCTGGCTCTGGTCGCGGCCTATCCGTTCATGAAGCGAATCACCTGGTGGCCGCAGGTCTGGCTGGGGCTGGTGTTCAGCTGGGGCGCGCTTGTCGCCTGGGCAGCGGTGGCAGGCCATGTGCCGCTCGCCGGGCTGCTGCTCTATGGCGGCTCGATCACCTGGGTCATCGGCTATGACACGATCTACGCGTTGCAGGACGTGGAGGATGACGCTTTGGTCGGCATCCGCTCGAGCGCGCGCGCGTTGGGCGGTGCAGTCCGCAGCGGGGTTGCCTTGTGTTACGCGCTGACGATCGCAGCCTGGGGTGCGGCAATCTGGCTGGTGCGGCCCGATTGGGTGGCACTGGCCGCGCTGGTGCCATTGGCCGGGCATCTTGCCTGGCAGATCATCACGCTGCGGCCCGATGATCCCGCCGACCCGCTGGCCAAGTTCCGCAGCAACCGCAATGCCGGTCTGCTGGCGTTCCTCGCCTTTGCCGTCGTCGGCCTGACGGTGTGATCTCATAACCTTGCAGGTAATGGTCCTGTCGCACCTGCTGAGCTAGTCTGGCGTGCATGAAGCCAGACAACCGCACCCAGGAACCTGCCGGACTGCAGCTGCGTCAGTGGCGCGAACGTCGTCGCCTCAGTCAGCTGCAGCTCGCGCTCGAGGTGGAGATGTCCACCCGCCACCTCAGCTTTGTCGAGACGGGCCGTGCCCAGCCCAGCCGCGATCTCATCATCCGGCTTGCCGATTATCTCGATATCCCGCTGCGCGCGCGCAACCAGATCCTGCTGGCTGCAGGGCTCGCCCCCGAGTTCGAGGAGACCGGGCTGAGCGCGCCCGAAATGGCAGAGGCGCTGGCGGTGGTGGAACATCTGCTCAAGGCGCACGAACCGTTCCCCGCGCTCGCGGTCGATCGTCACTGGAACATGGTGGCGGCCAATGGCGCGCTGGCGCTCCTGACCGAACAGATCGCGCCGCATCTGCTGGTCCCGCCGGTCAACGTGCTGCGCCTGGCGCTGCATCCCGATGGCCTGGCGCCGCAGATCGTGAACTACGAACAGTGGCGCAGCTACATCCTGCACCGGCTGGACCGCGATATCGAACTCACCGCTGATTCGGCGCTGGCTGCGCTGCGCGACGAACTTGCGGCCTATCCGGGGTCTGCCAATGACAACCCGCCGGCAGGGCGTGCACCGATCGCGCTGCCTTTGACGATCGATACGGTGGCCGGGCGGCTGTCGTTCATGACCACGGTGACGATTTTCGGCACGCCGCGCGACATCACCCTCTCCGAACTGGCGCTGGAGACGTTCTTCCCGGCGGATGCGCACACCATGCAGGTGCTGCGATCGCTGGCGGAGGCCGAGGCATAACGATGTGAGGGGAATGGCAGGACGGCGCGAGACCTGAGAAGCTAGCCGCCCTGCCGGAAGTGAAAGATGACTGTGCGCATATTCCTGCACGCGCTGTGCCATGCGCGGAATAACATGATTTTACATAGGCTCGGATGGTTAACGAAACCTTGCCCGACCCGCGATCTGTAAAAAATGCCGACACTGCGGACATGGTTATCAAAATCCTAAATTGTCACGCGTCGTTGCCGTTCTTGGCATTATCCTCATCACGACAGACCAAGGAGACACAGCGATGATCGGCATTCTGGCGCAGAAAGGACTGAGCCTGTTCGGGCGCGCTGCGCCCCAGTCTTCGGTGCTACAGCCTTCGGCAGGGCGGGACAGGCTGATCAGCCTGCTCGACACTTTGGTGGACGAATGCGACCGCGAGGCGCGGGATGTCGATGATGATGGCCTGATGCCTGATCGCTATGCGTCGCTGGCGCGCGAGGCCGCGAAGGGACTGTACCGGATCGAGCCCGAACGGATTGCCGAACGGCTGATGCGGCATTGATGCCCAGGGCGGCCTGCCCATCCCTGACGTTTTCGCGCTTGGCAGTCTGCCCGTGATAGGCGATGACATGAGCCATGGCTGATCCCGCTTCGCTCTCCACCGACCCGCATATCCAGACTGTTGATCCCCGGACCGGCGAGCCGCTGTCCGAGGCGACCCCGGCGGCGACGATCATCGTCTTTCGCGATGCCGAAGACGGCGGGGCGCCCGAACTGCTGATGGTCGAGCGATCCTCGCAGATGGTGTTCGCTGGCGGTGCGGTGGTCTTTCCGGGCGGCCGGGTCGATCCCGACGATCATCTGCTGGCTGCCCGCATCGACCATGGCCTGGACCTCGATGATGCCGCCGCACGGATCGCCTCGATCCGCGAGACCATCGAGGAAACGGGCCTGGGCATCGGCTTTGCGCAGACGCCCGAGCGCGAGGCGCTGGCCGCAGCGCGGGCAGCGATGCACGCAGGTGCGGTGTTTTCTACCCTGTGCCGCGATGCGGGTTGGCAGTTCGATCTGTCCGCGCTGACCCCGTTCACCCGCTGGCGTCCTCCATTCAACGAACGCCGCGTGTTCGATACGCGCTTCTACCTCGCGCGCTGCGGCGGCCATGACCATATCGTCGAGGTCGATGCGACCGAGAACCGGCATCTGTTCTGGGCCACCGCCGCGCAGGCGCTGGCACTGGCGGACGAGGGCAAGCTGAAGCTCATCTTTCCCACCCGCCGCAACATGGAACGGCTTGCGCTGTTCGGCAGCCATGCCGAAGCGGTCGAACAGGCAACGCGGTTTTCGGCAAGGATGATCATGCCGTTCATCGAGGAGCGTGATGGTGCGCCGCATCTGTGCATCCCCGATGACCTGGGATATCCGGTGACCAGCGAGCCGCTGGGCACATCGATGCGCGGCTGAGGGCAAAAAGGCGGGCAGGCAGGGAACCCCAAGCGCCATGGCTTCGTAGGGAGTTCATTCCAAGCGGAGATGAACCATGTTGCGTTATGCCCTTATCTTTCTGATTGTCGCGATCGTCGCCGGCGTGCTCGGTTTCGGCGGTATCGCCGGAGCTTCGGCAGGTATCGCCAAGATCCTTTTCTTCCTCTTCCTGCTCTTCCTGGTTGCAAGCCTGGTGATGCATCTGGTGCGCGGCCGAGCGTAACTTCCAATACGCCACCGAAACAAAAAAGGCCCGGATCGCTCCGGGCCTTTTTCTTTGGCGCTTCAGCGCCCGATCAACTGATCAGGATCAGTCGATGGCGCGCTCGGCGGCTTTGCCGACCGATTCGACATCGCGACCGGCACCCTTGACGGTGTTGCATGCCGAAAGCAGCGAGGCGACCAGACCGGCGGCGATGACGATGCGGAAAGTTGCATTGCGGTTCATGGGGATTTCCTTCTTCAACAAGGCTTTGTTCTTCGTGTTTGGGGCACAGGCCCGGCCATCTACGCCGCATGGTGCCAAGAGTTGCGATCATGATTGTTGGAACCATCCCGTGAGCAGGGGGTTGTTGGAGCATGGGCCTTGCGTCGTGCGTCCGGTGAGGGATGCTCGCACGGGACAAGGCAAGTGACCAATCCATGCTGCTTTGGGGGCAGCTCAAGAGAGGCGAATTTATGACGATCAACCAGGACCAGTCGACCGAAGGCAAAGCGACCGAGGCACATGTGGAAGAGGTGATCGTGCCTTTGGATGATGCGACCTTCAAGCAGCGTCTCGCCGCGACGATCCCGCATCTGCGCGCCTTCGGATACAGCCTGTGTGGCAAGATGGATGTGGCTGATGATCTGGTGCAGGACACGATGCTGAAGGCATGGGCCGCGCGTGCGCGGTTCCGCCCCGATACGTCGATGCGCGCCTGGACATTCGTGATCCTGCGCAACTGCTACATTTCTCAGATGCGTCGCAACAAGTTCACCGCGCCATATGACGAGGGTGTTGCCGAGCGCACCCTGACCGCCAACAGCGATCAGCAGGCCCCGCTGCATCTCGAAGATGTGCGGATGGCGCTGATGCAGCTGGGCGCAGACCAGCGCGAGGCGATCATCCTGGTCGGCGCAGGCGGTTTTTCCTACGAGGAAGCCGCGGAGATTTGCGATTGTGCCGTCGGCACCATGAAGAGCCGTGTCTCGCGCGCCCGCACGGCGCTGGCTGCGATGCTCGATGGCGATTCGCCCATCGGCACGCGCCGCCAGCGCAACTCGGCGGACGAGGCGATGAGCGACATTCTGGGTACGCTCGACAAACTGAGCCAGGGCGTCACCGCTCTGGCCGCGTAAGATTTCCAGTTCCGGCAGACGGCCGGTGATCGCCGGCCCATCCGGGGCCAGGCGGATATGTTCAACCCCGGGCGCGTGGAAGCGCCCAGCAGGTGACAACGGTCGCTCGCGGCCGGACGGGACGTGAAAAAAGTGCGCGGTGCCATTTCCCCCGATCATCTGGAGGCAAGTGCGATGCTTACCACGTCCTTTGATCCCATGACCATGCGGCAAGCCCATATCGGTCGCAGTCTGCGCAAGGTCTATGACGGCGTCACCGAGAGTCCGTTGCCCGACCAGTTCGACGACCTGCTCAACCAGCTCGACAAGATCTGCGATATCGGCCACCGCCGCTGACACCGGTTCCCTTTTGACTCCCATGTGACCCGCCAGGACCTTTAATGGCCCGGGCGGGTTTTTGCATGAGCGCTCTGCCGGTCTTTGCTGTGCAGCCGACGCCTGCGCATGCAAAAAGAGCCGCGATCCTGTGGGGATCGCGGCTCCTTGCGCTTGAACGATGGAAGGCTTTGATCAGCTGATCAGAGCCCGCAGCATCCAGGCATTTTCTTCGTGCTTGCCGATGCGGGCGGTCAGCAGATCGGCGGTGAACACGTCGTCAGCTTCCTCGGCAATTTCGACAAAGTCGCGCATGCGCTTGGCAATCGCTTCATTGTCGGCGATCAGACCCTTGAGCATGGCATCGGCATCACGCGGGGTTTCGCTCGAATCGACAACCGACAGCTTGGTATAGTCACCGAACGAGGCCGGAGCGATTTCGCCCAGCGCGCGGATGCGCTCGGCAATCACGTCGGCGGCCGAATGCAGGTCTTCATATTGCACTTCGGTCAGCTTGTGGACGCTGTAGAATGCCGGGCCAACGATGTTCCAGTGGACGCCCAGCGTCTTGAGATACAGCGAATAGGTATCGGCCAGGCCGTGCTGGAGCGCCTTGGCGACTTCCTTGCGGTCATTGGCGTCGATACCGGTGTTGACGGTGTCGGGCTTGGTCTTGGATTTGGCTGAAGTCGCCATGGTCATGTCCTCCTGCTCGGGTACGGGAAAGGGGGGCCTTGAGGAATCGCAAGGCCTGCACGGAACCCTACGCTCGCACTCCAGCCGGGTTCCGCAACGCCTTCGCTTTGCCGCATCCGAAAGCCTCAAATTGCCGGAACGCTTGACAAGTCGTTCCAAATATTAGCTAATCCTCGCAGGAGTGGGGCCATGAACGATGAACTGCAACCATCTGGTGCCAAACAGAAATCAGGCGAACTTCCGCCGATTGCGCTGATAGGCTGGACGCACCGGGAATTACCGAATGGAATCGACCTTCGGATCGAGTGCGCCCGGTCGCGGATCGCGCTTGATAACGATCAGATCGAGCACCGCGATATCGTGATGACCCGCAACCAGGCGCTTCTGCTCGCGCGCTATCTGCTGAAGGTCACAGGACAATCGCTACCGATCGAGGCCAAGCCCGGGCTATGGACCAAGATGAAGTCTGCGCTGGGCGGATCGAGCGCGCATGAACGCCGCGCTTCGCGCAAGCTGGCGTCCTGACCTCACCGATCCCGTTCGCGGGCATGGCGTTTGCCGCTTGATCTGTGCAGGCAACGGTCCTAACCGCAGCCGCGATGAAGCTGCTTCGTACCCTGATTGGACGCATCATGCCGGCCGTGCTGCTGGCGATGCTGTTCGGTGCGCTCGCGCCGCAGGGCTTCATGCCGCATCTCGGACCGCAGGGCCTGACGATCGAGCTGTGCTCGGGCCTCGGCAACAAGGCTGCGAGCATCGCGCGCGATGATCCGCGTTACGACGATTATCTGAAGCTGGCCGCCGCCCGTGGCGACACGGTGGATTCCGATCCGACGGATGATGCCGACAATCCCATGCCGCCTTGCGCTTTTGCCGGGGTGGCGATGCTGGCGGTGCCGGCCGACCCTGTCGTCGTCCCGCAAATGCTGACCACGCAGGACGTTCCCCCCGCGCTGCATCACAGCCTGCTGCGCGCGCGGCACCATGCCGCGACCCCGCCTGCCACCGGGCCCCCTTCGCTCACCTGAACATTTGACGCTTCTGCAGCTGTCGGCCTGCGCACCGGACACACCGGCGCGTGGGTCCTCATGCTGCACATCCCTTTTCCCCGTTCAGGGACGATTTACCCATGAAGAATTCCGTATTTCTGCGCGCCGCTCTGCTGGGCGGTGCCTCGCTTGCCGTTGTCTCTCCCGCGTGCGCCCAGGGCGTTGGCCAGCGCACTGATCCCGTCATCGTCGTTACCGCCAGTGCCACCGGCACGCCGACCGCGCCATCTGTCGAAGAGGCTCGGCAAAGGCTCGAGCAGGTCCCCGGCGGCGTCGGACTGGTCGAGGATAGCGTGTTTGCCGAGGATTTCGCTCAGAGCATCGGCGATGTGCTGATCTTCACGCCGGGCGTATTTGCCGACACCAGCGCCCAGCGAGAATCGCGTATCTCGATCCGCGGATCGGGCCTCAATTCCGGCTTCGAGCGGCGCGGCCTCACCGTGTTGCGCGATGGCGTGCCCATCAGCCGCGCGAGCGGCGCGACCGAGTTTCAAGAGATCGACCCACTGACCATCCGCTATCTTGAGGTGTTCAAGGGCGCCAACGGCCTGCAGTTCGGCGCAGCCTCGCTGGGCGGCGCGGTGAACATCGTTTCGCCTACCGGACGCACCGCGCGGTCGAACTTCTCTGGACGCATTGAGGGCGGAAGCTTCAATACGCTGCGCGGCAACCTCAGCGCATCGGGCGTATCGGGCAGCACCGATTATTACATCGGTCTGACAGGCCTTCGCGATGACGGTTTCCGCGAGCATAGCGATGTGCGCAGCCTCTACGGTCATGGCAATATCGGCTTCAAGCTGAGCGATAATGTCGAAACGCGCTTCTATGTCACCGCGCTCAGCGACAATTTCGAGCTGAACGGTTCGTTGCGGCTGGCCGATGCGCTGGCCAATCCGCGTGCGGCGGGCAGGCCTGTCACCGTCGGCCCGTTCCGCCCCGGCGGCCCGATCACGGTGCTCGACCCCGGCCCGGTCGCCGATGACTGGGACCGCAACCTCGACGTTTTCCGCCTTTCCAATCTCACCGCGATCACGCTGGGCAGCAGCACTCTGGAAATCGGCGGCTGGTACACGCGGCGCAAGCTTGACCATGCGATCACCCGCTTTGCCGGCATCATCGACCAGAAAGAGGACGAGTTTGGCGTTTCGCTGCGCGCGCTGGGCGAGTTCTCCCTGCTGGGCGATGCCACCAGCCGCTGGACGCTGGGTGGCAGCTACGCCAAGGGCGACAACCGCGCGCGGCGTCACCGAAACCTCAATGGCGAACGCGCTGGGCTGACCAACGAATCCGATCAGGATTCGACCAATCTCACCGCTTTTGGCCAGCTCGACCTCGGCCTGACCCAGCGGCTGACAGCGGTGCTGGGCGGCCAGTACGTCAAGGTGGTGCGCGATGTCGACGCTATCCTCGCCGAAGTCTCAGGGCGCGGCGAGTACGACCAGTTCAGCCCGCGCTTCGGGCTGCTCTATGCGCTCGGCGACAATGCGCAGCTCTATGCCAACATCAACCGCAGCTTCGAACCGGCGAGCCTCGCCGACCTGACCTCGGGCGGATCGCGGCCTTTCGCCCCGCTGAAGGAACAGCGCGCGACGACCTACGAGATCGGAAGCCGCGGCCAGGCGGGATTTGTCGCATGGGACATCTCGCTCTACCGCAGCGAGGTCGAAAACGAGTTCCTCGATTTCGGCGTTCCGGGCACCAACGGTTTCGTCTCGTTCACTGCCAATGCCGACAAGACCATCCACCAGGGTGTCGAACTGGGGCTCGACGTCTATGTCGCGCGCGATGTGCTGGCGGCGCGCGGCCAGGCGTTCACCCTGCGCGGGGCTTTCACCTTCAACGACTTCCGCTTCGATGGCGATGCGACCTATGGCGACAACCAGCTGGCTGGCGTGCCGCGCCATCTGTTCGTTTCCGAAGCACGGTTCGAACAGAAGGACGCATGGTATGTCTCGGCCAATCTGCGCTGGGTTTTCGATGGCCCCTGGGCGGACTTTGCCAATACCGAGCGGGCGCCTGGCTACGAGCTGGTCGGCCTGACCGCCGGCGTCGATGTCCTGCCCGGCGTCCGGCTGTTCGGATCGGTCGAGAACCTGTTCGACACGGTGTTCATCTCCAACGTCGGCACCAACGCCAACCAGTCGCTCGAGCGCGCCGCGATCTACACGCCGGGTGTCGGCCGCGCGATCTACGGCGGCATCACCGCCCAGTTCTGAGCGAAAGAGAGAGGGAGAACAGCATCATGGCAAACCGTCCCAGGCTCGCACGCTGGTCGATGAGCAAGCATCAATGGCTGGCGCTGATCGGCGGCATCAGCCTCTTCATCTGGGGGCTGTCGGGCCTGGCGCATATCGTCATGGTGCTGTTCGGCCCGCAGCAGGTGCAATTCATGCCGCCAATGCGCGCGGTCGACATGGTGGGCGCGACGCCGGTGGAAGAGGTGCTTGCCAGCGCCGGTATCGGCAAGGCCAGAGCGGTCAAGATCGTCGTCGGCCAGGATCGCAACCTGCTGCAGGTGACCAAAACGCAGCAGACCCCGCGGCGCTATTTCCGGCTCGACAATGGCACCGAGCTGCCCGGTGAAGATGCCCGCCAGGCCGAGTTCATCGCCCGGCACTTCCTGGCGGAGCGGCGGCCCGTGGCCGAGATCGTTCACCAGACGCAGTTCGATGCCGATTATCCCTGGGTCAATCGGCAGCTGCCCGTCTGGCGGGTCCGCTTTGCAGGCGATGACCGGCTGACCGCCTATGTCCACACCGAAACGAGCAGCCTGGCGGCGGTCAACAACCTCACCAAGACCCGTCTGCAGACGGTGTTCCGCTGGCTGCACAGCTGGGAATGGGTGCCGCCGCAGCTCGAATGGCTGCGGGTGATCGTCATCACCGCGATGGTGGGCAGCCTCGCCGCGCTGGCGGTCACCGGCATCCTGCTGCTGGTCGCGATCCGTCGCGGCAAGCGGCTCGCCGGATCGAAGGGCTGGCACAGGGCGATGGGCTATGTGCTTGCGCTGCCGCTGCTGATGTTCTCGATCAGCGGCGCCATCCATCTGGTACAGGCGGCGTTCGAACGGCCAACCAGCCAGCTGCGCCTGTCGCCGTCAGTCGAGGTGGCGCAGGCTCGCTACCCGATCGAGCGGGACTGGGCCGAGATTGCAGCCGGGCTCGATGTGAACAGCCTCTCGCTGGTCGAAGCCCCCGATGGCCGCCCGCTCTATCGCCTCGGGCTCGCCCAGCCGGGCGGCGCGATGCCCAAGGGCGAGCATGACCATAGCGCGCATGCCGGGCACGCCATGCCGATGGGCGACACCGCGATCCGCAACGCGCGCTTCGACGGCGTAACCCCGACCGGCCCTGCGCTTTATGTCGATGCCGCCACCGGCAAGCCCTGGGCCGATGGCGACAAGGCGCTGGCGAGAGCGCTGGGGCGGCGGTTCAGCGGAGCACCCGACAGTGCAATCACGGGCATGGAGGTCGTCACCCGCTTCGGCCCCGATTACGACTTCCGCAACAAGCGCCTGCCGGTGTGGCGGATCGATTACGGCGCGCCGGTCGATGCGACGCTGTTCGTCGATACGTCGACCGGCGTGCTCGCCGACCGCACCGAGAACTGGCAGAAACCCGAACGCTATATCTTCAGCTTCATCCACAAGTGGAATTTTCTGTTCCCGATCGGACGGGTGGGGCTGAACATCGTCGTCGGCGTGTTCATCGTCCTGCTGCTCGGATTCATGGCCGGGATCGGGCTGGTGCTCGACCGGCGGCGCAGGCGGTTACGCGGCGCGCGCTGAAAGGGTGAAGGTTGGTGAGGCCGACCATTCCGGGCGTCGTGCCCGGGTGGTCGGTCGTGCCCTCCGCTACGTCATGGCCGCGTTCGGGCCCATGGCCTCAATTCGGCGCAGATCCCGTTTGACAGTCTCCCCAACTCGGCTCAACGCAGCCTAGCGAATTGAAAACGCAGGGGAAAATTACATGAAAAATATAGCATATGCCGTGTCGCTCGCGCTGATGACCGGGGCTGTCGCCACGCCCACCATGGCGCAGGAGGCCATGGTCATCGGGGCCGATCAGCGTCCCACTCTGCGCGCAGGCACCTCGGTTCCGCTCAAGACGCTGACTGAGCTCAGTACCAAGGGCAAGAAGCTGCGCGTGGGCGACCGGTTCAACCTGGAAGTCGCAGAACCCGTGATGGTCGATGGCGTGACGGTCATTCCGGTGGGCAGCCCGGCGATCGGAGAGATCACCAGCGTGCGCAACAAGGGCATGTGGGGCAAGTCGGGCGCAATCGAGGTGCGGATGCTGTATGCGACCGTCAACGGCCGCCAGATCCGGCTGTCGGGCGCGACCGACGACAAAGGCGTGACAGGGACAGCAGGCGTTGTCGGTGCCGTGGTCCTGTTGCCGATTGCCGGCTTCTTCCTGACCGGCACCAGCGCCGTGATCCCCGCAGGCAGCGCGATCACCGGGTTCGTTCAGGAAGACGTGCCTTTGTCGTTTGCGAAAGCCGCCGAATCTGCACCGTTGGTGGTCGGAGCCGCCGCTGCTGCGGCGGTAGCTGCAACCGACCAGCCCGCGACGGCGCCTGCCGCGCCGCAATAAGCGGACTTGCGGCGGGCACAGGCAAAAGCTGCTTGCCCGGCTGCATCATTGGCCCCTAGTCTTCGATCAAAGACTGGGGGTCCAATGAACCGAACACTTGCACTCGCGCTGGGCCTTGCGGCTGCTTTTTCCACGCCGCAGGCCTATGCCGCGCCGCCCACCGCTGCAGCATCTGGCCCCTATGCAGGCACCGAAAAGCTCGACGGCCTGTATCCGGTGCATGTCGATCGCAAGACCGGACGCATACTGCTCTCGCTGCCCGCCGCAGGCGCCGACGGCGTGGTTGCGCGGATGCTCTACACCACGGCATTGCGCACGGGGCTGGGCTCGGCGCCGATCGGGCTTGATCGCGCGCAGCCGGGCCCTGCGCAGATCCTGCTGGTTCGCCGTCTGGGCAAGAAGGTCTCGTTCGAGCTCGAAAACCCGCGCTTCCGCGCCAGCGCCGGATCGCCTTCCGAACAGGCCGCCGCCGCCAATGCCTTTGCGACATCGGTGCTCTGGATGGGCGATGCTGTCGATGCGCCCGATGGCCGGCTGCTGGTCGACATCGCCCCGTTCCTGGCGCGTGATACCCGCAACGTCACTGCCCAGCTCAACTCGAGCGGTGAAAAGGGCTGGAAGCTGGTCGACGGCCTGAGTGCGGCCGACCCTGCCGCCACCCGTGCCTTCCCGATGAACATCGAGTTCGAGGCGCGGCAGACCTATGCCAGCGATACCCCGGGGCCCGAGGTGCGCAACATCGCGCCCGATGCCCGACAGGTGACTTTCGTCGTGCGGCACAGCCTCATGGCCCTGCCCGAGGCGGGCTATGTGCCGCGCGCCTTCGATCCGCGCGGCGGCAGCTTTGCAACGCAGATCCTCGATTTCTCGGCGCCTTTGGGTGGCCAGATCGTCCAGAACCTCGCCAACCGCTTCCGGCTGGAGCGGATCGACCCGAATGCGCCGCGTTCGCGGGTGCGCAAGCCGATCAAGTTCTACATCGACAATGCCGCGCCCGAGCCGATCCGCACAGCGCTGCTCGAAGGCGCCTTGTGGTGGAAGACCGCGTTCGAGGCGGCGGGCTATATCGATGCCTATCAGGTCGAGATCCTGCCCGAAGGCGCCGATCCGCTCGACATGCGCTACAATGTCGTCAACTGGGTCAATCGCGCGACGCGCGGCTGGTCCTATGGCTATGCGGTGACCGATCCGCGCACCGGTGAGATCCTGAAGGGTTCGGTGCTGCTGGGCTCGCTGCGGGTGCGACAGGACATGCTGATCTATGAAGGGCTGGTCGGCGCGGACAAGACCGGGACCGGCGGCCCCAACGACCCTGCGCAAGTGGCACTGGCGCGTATCCGCCAGCTGTCTGCGCACGAGATCGGCCATGCGCTTGGACTGCTGCACAATTTCGCGGGCAGCACGCAGGACCGTGCCTCGGTGATGGATTATCCCGCCCCGCGCATTGGGCTGAAGGATGGCGTGCCCGACCTGTCCGATGCCTATGGCGTGGGAATGGGGCGATGGGATGTGCACGCGATCGACTGGCTTTATGGCGATCCGGTCAGCGGCAATCCCGATGCGGCAGCGCGTGCCAAGGCCGATGCCGCCGGGCAAAAGGGGTTGCGCTTTGTCTCGGACGAGAACGCGCGCAGCGTCTCGGCCAGCCAGCCCTGGGGCAGCCTGTGGGATGACGGTGCCGATCCGGTGGCCGAGCTTGACCGGATGATGCAGGTGCGGGCCGCCGCTGTCGCGCGTTTCGGCTCTGCCGCGCTGGCTCCGGGAGAGCCAGTCGCCAACCTGCGCCGCAAGTTCGTGCCGATCTGGCTCGTCCACCGCTATCAGGTCGAGGCGGCGGCCAAGCTTCTGGGCGGAATCTATTCCGAATATGCGGTCGCGGGGCAGGGCGATGGCAAGGCCGCTCCTGTTGCGCCCGCCGATCAGTTGCGCGCGCTCGATTCGCTGCTGGCGACGCTGCAACCGGGCGTCATCGATGTGCCCGCGCCGCTGGTGCCGCAGCTGTCCGCCGGTTTTTCAGGCGATACCGACCGCCAGACCGAGATCGAGATCATGCCGATGGCGGGCGCAGCAGCATTCGATCCGCTCGCTGCAACGCAGGTCGCAGCACAGGTGACGCTGAACGCGCTGCTCGCGCCCGAGCGGCTGGCACGGATGACGCAGCAGCACCGCGCCGATCCCGCCAGCCCCGGCGCGCATGTCATTGCGCAGCGGCTGCTCGCACTGGTCGATGCGCCAACCAGCGATGCTCGGCAGGGGGCAGTGCGCCGTGCGCTGGGCACGCGGGTGATCCTGTCGCTCGCGATGGCTGCGCACGATGGCGCCAGCGGGATCGAGGCCGCGAGCCGGATCGATCAGGCGCTGCATGACTGGGCCGACGCGCAACGGTCGCGCCGCTTTGCCGACCCGGCAGACCGCGCCTGGGCTTTGTCCACCGCGCGGCTGCTCGAGGACCGCGATGCGCTCAAGGCAGCCCTGGCAGGCGAACAGGCGCAGCTGCCGATCCCGCCCGGCATGCCGATCGGCAGCACCGAGCATTGATTGGGCGCTGATCAGGCCGATCGCGCGAGGCGGACCAGGGCTTCGTCGAGCACCTGCAGAAAGCGCGACCGGTCGGCCTTGCTGAACGGCGCAGGGCCGCCGATGATGTCGCCGCCTGCGCGCAGGTCCGCCATGATCGCGCGGGTGGCGATCGCGCTGCCGATCGAGTTGGCGGTGAACGGCTTGCCGGTGGGCGATATCACCACCGCGCCCTGCTTGATGCAGCGATCGGCGAGCAGAATGTCGGCTGTGATCGCCACGGTTTTCGCGTCGGCGCGCTCGGCGATCCAGTCATCTGCGGCATCGAAGCCATCACTGACGACGGTGCGCGCGATCAGCGGGTGAGCGGGGACGCGGATCGGGCTGTTGCTGACGATCGTCACCGCCACCTGATGGCGCAGGGCCACCCGGTATATCTCGTCCTTCACGGGACAGGCATCGGCATCGACCAGGATCTTCATCGGTGGGTTACTCTTCGTCATCGGCAGGGGGGCGGCACAGGTCTGCGCGCGCCGGGCCGTACAGCAAATCGGGCAGAAGCGAAATGTCCCGGCTCGCATGCTGCCACCATGACACGCTGGTGAATAATCAAACTCTGTTATCTTCCAGAATATTTAGAAAGGAATTATTGTCCTAGACAAAGACTGCATTGATGACAGTCATGGTTAACTTGTGTTGACACGAATAGTGCGCAGGCATCACCATTTGAGCGATCATCAGATTGAAATTTATCCGGATAAAGCGAGGTTCGCAATTGATATTTACTATCGATCGAGCGCGTGGCTTTCTAATTCACTCGCAGACGATGTCGGTTACGGTGCGCGCGCCTCTCAGGCCGGTCGCGCGTTGCCCATCATCCTGCCTCGCGTGGGATGCTCTTGAACCTTCCGTGACGAGAAAGCCGGCCTTGATTTGAACCACGGGGATCGCATTGCGTCGATGACACGCCGTATCTTGCTCATTGCCGGATTCTTCCCGCCATTCTCTCCGCTGGGGGCGGTGCGCGCGCCGATGCTCGTGCGCTGGTGGCGAGAACAGGGCCATGACGTGCGCGTGATCGCCCTGCACAATCCGCAGATCACAGGTCAGCTGGATACCGTATTGCCGCCCGAGATGGTCAGCTATATTCCCTTCAGCCGCGCTGTTCCCACGCTCGATCAGGCGGCAGGCAGCGTGAAAAAGCTGCTGGTCAAGCCCGAGCAGCCGCTCAAGCCGCATTGGGAGAGCCTCCGCACCCTGTACCGCCAGATCGCGCATTTTCCCGACCGTTACCGCGACTGGATCAAGCCGGCGGTGGCTCAGGGCGTGGCATTGGCGCAGGACTGGCAGCCCGATGTCATCTATTCCACCGGGCCGCCGCACTCGGGGCATGTCGTGGGCCGCCAGCTGTCGGCGCGGCTGCGGCGACCCTGGATAGCCGAACTGCGCGATCTCTGGGCGGACAATCCGTATAACGATGGACATCCGCTGTTCGAGCCGATCCAGCGGCGCTATGTCTGGGGTACCCTGGCGCGGGCTGCGGGCCATGTGACGCTGACGCGCGGGTCGGCCCGGCGGGTGAGCCAGGCGCTCGATCGTCCCGTGACGCTGAGCTACAACGGCTTTGGCGCGGACGACTTTGTCGGCCTTGAAACCGTTCCCGCGCTCGACGCCGACCGGCTGACGATCATCCACGCCGGGATCATCTATGCCGGCCAGCGCGAACCGACGATGCTGCTGGCGGCGCTCACCAGGCTGGACGCTGCCACGCGTGCGCGCATCCGGCTGATCTTCTTCCACGATGAGGAATCGGCGCTGACGACCAGCGCTGCGCGCTATGGCGTGAGCGAATGTGTCGAGCTGCGCCCGCCGGTGCCGCGCCGCGATATCCTGAAGCTCGAGCGGCAGGCCGATGCCCTGCTGCTGTGCCGCTGGGACAATCCGGCAGAAGATTCGATCATTCCAGGCAAGGTGTTCGAATATATCGGTGCCCGCCGCCCGATCCTGGCGACCGGATCAGCCACCGGGGAGGCTGCGGACATCGTCCGGTCGGGGCCCTTCGGTGTCGTGCTGACCGATCCGGATGACATTGCCGCGCAGCTGAAACAATGGCTTGCGCAAAAGCAGGCCCATGCCGGCCGCCTGCCCGATCTGCCCGAAGAGCCGACCTATGCCTATCTGCGCGAGACCCAGTTTCACAAGGTGGATGCCGCCATTGCCGCCGTGCTGCGTTAGAATGGCTTTAAGGCACCTGAGCTATGGGTAAGAGCATGCTTGCTGCCGCCAGAGCCGCTGCCCGCAATGTCCTCGATTGCCGCCCCTGGGTCGCGGGCCATGCCGCCTATCTGCTGCACCAGGTCAGCGCGCGCGGGCCGATCGATATCACCGGCGCGCAGGACGAGCCCGCCATGCGGGCTGCCGCACGCTGGCTCGCCGCGGCGCAGGACAGCCAGAGCGACGGCGGCTTTTCGGGACGCTACAAGCTCTCCAGCGGATGGTCATCGAGCTATCCTGAAACCACCGGCTATATCATTCCGACGCTGCTCCGGCTCGCCGATCTCTGGGGTGAGCCGCAATGGCATGACCGGGCGGCGCGCGCGATCGACTTCCTGCTCGGCCTGCAACTGCCCGATGGCGCGTTTCCGGGGGGTGAGGTTCTGGAAAACCGCACCGCACCGTCGCCGTTCAATAGTGCACAGATCCTGCACGGACTGACCCACTGGGTCAGCACAACCGGCGACCCCCGGGCCAGGGCTGCTGCCGAACGCTGCGCTGCCTGGCTGGTTTCGATGCAGGATGCCGATGGCGCGTTCCGTCGCCATTTCTATCTCGATGTCGCCGCCACCTATTCTGCGTATCTCAGCTGCTGGCTGGCCGAATATGGCGCGACTTTCGGCGATTCCGCCGCGCTCGCCAGTGCCGGGCGGCATCTCGACTGGGTTCTGGCGCAGCAGGACAAGGCCACCGGGTGGTTTGATCTCGCCGGGTTCACGACCGGGCAGCACAGCGACCGGACGGCCTATACGCACACCATCGCCTATACTGTCGCAGGTGTGCTGACGACCAGCCGGTTGCTGCAGCGCGAAGATGGCATCGCGGCCGCGCGCCAGGCTGCAGAGGGGATCATGCGGCGGCTTGAACTGTCGGGCCGCCTGCCCGGAATGCTCGATGCGCGGTGGCGCGCGGCCGAACATCCCCAGTGCCTGACCGGCAATGCGCAGATGGCGCTGATCTGGTTCGACCTGACCCGGCACGAAGGCGACTGGCGCTTTGCCAATGCGGGGCTGAAGGCGCTCGATCTGGTCAAGCACGCGCAGCTGCGGCACAATCCCAACCCGGGGCTTGCGGGCGGCATTGGCGGGTCCGACCCGGTCTGGGGCAGCTATATCCCCAAGGCCCTGCCGAACTGGGCGGCCAAATACTTCATTGATGGGCTGATCGAGAAGTACGCCCTGCTGCGTTCGGCTGCACCCCCATCGTGAAGATCGCGCTGCTCACCCACCGGGGTTCGCTGAAATGCGCAGCGGTCGCCTCGGCACTGGGCGCGCGGGGGATAGAAACCGCGCTGATCATCTGCGAGCAGCCGTCGGTTGCGCCTGCCAAGGCAAGGCTGCGCGCGCTGATCCTGGAGCGCGGACCCAGGGCGCTGGTCGACAAGCTGCGGGCTCGGCTGGGCGCCGGACGCGAGGGAGGCCTGTCCCAACCTGCCGCTTCGGAACGCATGCTCGATGCAGCCAGCTATGGCGCACAGCATGGTATCCCGCTGCTCGACCTGCCTGATCTGACGTCGTCCGCCTCGCTAGACCGCCTACGCGCCGAAGCGATTGACCTGATGATCCATGCTGGAGCGGGCATCCTGCGTGCACCGCTGCTGGCGGTGCCGCGGCTTGGCGTGCTCAACGCGCATATGGGGGTGCTGCCGCGCTATCGCGGGATGAACGTTGCCGAATGGGCCGCGTGGGAGGATGGTCCGCTGGGGGTCACCGTCCACTGGATCGATCCCGGCATCGATACTGGGCGGATCCTCCGCGTGGCCCCGGTTGCAAGCCAAGGCCTGTGCAGCGTTGCATCCCTGCGCGCGGCGGTGGATTCAGCCCAGATCAAGGCGCTGGCGCAGGTGGTCGAGGGGATTGTCGCAACCGGAGATTCGCCTACCGCCACACCGCAAGCGCGCGCGGATGGGCGGCAGTATTTCACGATGCACCCTCAGATCGCAGAGCTGCTCGAACAGCGCCTCGCTCAATCGCAATAGGCCGCACACCAGCGGTCGAACATGGCAATCCCCCACAGCTGCTCGAGCGCGCGCCGATCGTTGTTGCAGGCGCGCGCGACGATCGGCTGCAGGCCATCGATCGCAATCCAGTTGTGGAATTCGCGGCTCACCGGGACATAGCCGCCCGCTTCGCGCAGCCGCTCGGCAAACCAGGGGAAGATCGGCAGTGGAAAACCGCGCTTGGGGGCACCGAGCACCGCATCGGGCAGCCGCGTGGCCACGAAGTCGCGCAGCACCGCCTTGGTGCGGAACTGCCCGTCGGCTCCGATCCGTGCCTCCATCGGCGTGCTCTGGCACCATTCGACCAATGGCAGATGCAGGAAGGGTACCCGCGTCTCCAGCGATGCGGCCATCGCCATCCTGTCTGCCTTCATCAGCAGATCCTCGACCAGCCAGGTGCCGAAATCGGCCTGTTGGCTCTGCGCGAGTGGATGAACGGTGTCGGCCAGGCTGTACCAGCCCTGCACCAGATCGAAGGTCGGCACCATCTGCGGGCCGCGCCAGAACGCGGCCTTTTCGCTGTCGCTGATCGTCCAACCGATATGCGCCGCCATGCCCCGGCGGTAGGCGCCCGGGCCCCCTTGAGCCATCGCGCGGAAGATCGATGCGCGGTCGGGCGAGACGAACCGGGCGGCCAGCCCCAGCAGCGATCTGGGCACAGGGCCATAGCGCCGCGCCACCTTGGCCAGCGTCGCAAGGTCGGCGGAGCGGGTATAGCCCAGCAGCAGCTCGTCCGATCCTTCGCCAGACATCGCGACCTTGACGTGGTCGCTCGCCTTGCGCGACAGCAGGTACAGCGCCGCGCCGGTCGCATCGCCATAGGGCTCGTCGAAGGCGCGGACGACATCGTCGAGCGCGCCGAAATAATCGGCGCGGGCCATGCGGATTTCATGATGCCGGGTGCCGAAACGCTGGGCCACCGCGCGGGCCAGCGGCAATTCGTCATCGCCGCCCGCGCCGTCCCCGCTGATCGAGAAGGTGTGCAGGTCGCGGTGGCCCAGTTCGCTCGCTGCGGCCACGATCGCGCCTGAATCGAGCCCGCCCGAAAGAAACGCGCCAACAGGGACATCGGCTGCGACGATATGGCTGTCGACCGCCGCGATGAACTGGTCGGCAAATTCGCGGGCATAATCGCGTCCGGGATCGTACGGGCGGGGCGTCAGATCGGGGAGCCAATAGGTCTCGACCGTGTGCGTGCCTTCGGAAAGCTTGCGGCGCAGGATCTGGCCGGGACCCAGCTTGCAGATGCCCGCCCAGATGGTGCGGTCGGGCGCCATGAAGCGCATCGAGAGATAATCCCAGAGCGCTTGGGGGTCGATGGCGGGGCGGCCCGGCAGCGCGGCAAGGATCGCCTTGATCTCGCTGGCAAACAGCAGCTCGCCGTCCAGCTCGGCGATGTAGAGCGGCTTGATGCCGATCTGATCGCGCGCCAGGATCAATTCGTTGCTGCGCGGATCGTGGATCGCGATGGCAAACATGCCATGCAGCCGGGCAAAGGCTCCAACGCCTTCGGAATGGTACAGATTGAGGATGACCTCGGTGTCCGAACGCGTGCGAAAGGAATAGCCTTTCGCTTCGAGCTCGGCGCGCAAGGCCTGGAAATTGTAGATTTCGCCATTGAAGACGATGGTCACGCCGTCGGGCGTGGTCATGGGCTGCTGCCCGGTGCCAAGGTCGATGATCGCCAGCCGCCGCATCGCGAGGGCGAGGCGAGGGGCCAGATGAACCCCGGCATCGTCGGGCCCGCGATGCACGATCGCTGCGTTCATTGCCGCAACGCGTCGCGCCAGCCGCTGGGGCGGGTCAGCGCTTATCAATCCAACAATGCCGCACATGACCACACCCTAAACGAGAAATCCTGACAAGCGCAGTGTCCCGGCGATAGAAAAAGCGCTGCCATGGCCATCAGCAACGTCAATCGCCATCGCGCTATACAAAGCGCTATTGCGAAGTTTTATCAATTATGGCTGGCAGGCCAATGGCAGCGGGATTGAAGGCTTTGTTTCTCCAATCAACAACATAGCTGCTGGCTATCCTGCAAACCGATCAATATAGCATGGCGACACAGTTCGGAGGTGGGGCGGCTCTTTATGCTGACGAAATTGGGTTCCTGGGTGAAACGCCACAAGCTGTGGTCGGCTTTGATCGCCCTTGTCGTGCTGTTCGTCGTCTATCGCGCTGTCCGTCCTGCTCCGCATGATTATGAATATATTGGCGAAACCGCCGCGCGTGGCGAGGTCCTGAGGGTCGTCTCGGCCAGCGGCAAGGTGCGCGCTCTCAACACCATCAAGGTCGGCACCGAAGTATCCGGCCAAGTCACCAAAGTGTATGTCGATTTCAATTCACCGGTCACCGCAGGCCAGATCCTGGCCGAGATCGACCCGACCAGGGTGCGGGCCCGGGTGCAGCAGACCGAGGCGCAGGTGGCGCTTGCCCGCGCCGGATTGCAGCAGACCGTGGCCAATGTCGAGCGGGCCCGGTCCGAGCTTGAAATCCAGCAGCGGGATTTCGCCCGGCAGCGCGCGCTGGCAGAGCGCGGGTTTGTCTCGAAGGCGAACCTCGATACCGCGCAGACTCGTCTGAACAGCGCGCGCAATGCGCTTGATGTCGCGCTGGCACAGACGCAGAGCGGCAATGCGCAGATCCGCCAGGCCACCGCCGAGCTGTCGTCGGCGCGGTTGGACCTCAACCGCACGGTGATCATCGCGCCGGCGAGCGGCGTGATCATCGACAAGCTGGTCGAGCCGGGGACCACGGTCGCTGCCAGTTTCCAGACGCCCAACCTGTTCGAAATCGCGGCAGACACCACCAAGATGCAGGTCGAGGCATCGGTTGACGAGGCCGATATCGGCCAGATCAACGAAGGCCAGGACGTCCGGTTCACGGTCGACAGCTATCCCGATGACGTGTTTCGCGCCAAGGTCCGCCAGGTGCGCAAGGCGCCGGTCGAGACGCAGAATGTGGTGAGCTATCTGGTGATCATCGATGTCGACAATCTCGATGGCAAGCTGCTGCCCGGCATGACCGCCAATGTCGAGATCATCACCGGCGCCAAGCCCAATGTGCTGCGCGTGCCCACCAATGCGCTGCGTTTCCGCCCGAAGGTTGCCGACCGGGGGGACCCGCCCAAGGAAGTGCCCGGCAAGAAGCAGCCGCCGCGCCAGACTTTGTATGTCGCGGGCACCGATGCCTACAAGCCGGTTCGCAAGCAGGTGCGCATCGGGCTGCAGGGCGACGAATTCACCGAGATCCTGTCGGGCATCAAGGCCGGAGACACGGTTCTGGTCCGCACCAAATCGCTGAAGCCCAAGGCAGAGACCGAAGACACGGAAGACGATGACAGCGCCGCTTCTTGAAACGCATGATCTGGTCAAGAACTACGTGATCGGCGGCGAGCTGGTGCACGCCGTCAACCGCGTGTCCTTGAGCATCCAGCGCGGCGAGTTCGTGGCCATCATGGGGGCGAGCGGATCGGGCAAGTCCACCTTCATGAACATGATCGGCTGCCTCGACGTGCCGACCTCGGGCACGTTGCTGCTCGACGGCATCGATACCAAGACGCTGGACAGCGATGCGCTGGCCGATATCCGCAACCGCAAGATCGGCTTTGTCTTTCAGCAGTTCAATCTGCTCGCCCGCACCAGCGCGCTCGACAATGTCGCGGTGCCGCTGATCTATGCCGGCGTCCGCGCGGCCGAACGGCGCGAGCGGGCAAGGGCCAAGCTCGAGGCGATGGGCCTGGCCAACCGCATGGAAAATACCCCGGCCAAGCTGTCGGGCGGCCAGCAGCAGCGTGTCGCCATTGCCCGCGCGCTCGTCACCGATCCGCTGATCCTGCTGGCGGACGAGCCGACAGGGGCGCTCGATACCCAGACCTCGCTCGACATCATGGGAATTTTCCAGAAGCTCAACGACGATGGCATCACCCTGGTGATCGTCACCCACGAGCCCGATATCGCCGAATATGCCGAGCGCCGGATCGTGTTTCGCGATGGCAAGGTGATCGAGGATGCGCCTGTGACATCCCGCCGCCGGGCGCTGGTGGAATGAGCGATCTGCTGAGCGGGCTCGCCGGATGGGGCGTGAACGTCGCCATAGCCATCACGGCGCTGCGCACCAATCTGCTGCGCTCGAGCCTGACCACTTTGGGCGTGATGATCGGGGTGTTTTCGGTCATCCTGGCCGTCGCCGTGGGCAATGGCGCGCAGGTTTCGGTGACGCAGCAGATTGCGACGCTCGGCTCGAACATGGCAATCGTCGTGCCCGAGCCCGAACGCGCCAATGGCCCGCCTAGGCCCGGCGACCGGGGCCGGCTGACCGAACGCGATGGCGAGGCCATCGCCCGCGAGGTGCCCGGCGTCATCGCGGTCGCACCGCAGATCCGCACCAGCGTGCAGATGGTCACTGGCGGACGCAGCGCCTCGACCCAAGCGATCGGTTCGACCGAGTCCTTTGCCAGCATCTCCAATCTCGACACCGCCGATGGTCGCTTCCTGACCAAGAGCGACGTCGGCGCGGCGACCAGAGTGGTGGTGATCGGCCAGACGGTCGCCGACAAGCTGTTTGTCGACATCAACCCGATCGGCGAGACGGTGCGCATCAACCGCGTGCCGTTCACCGTGATTGGCCTGCTCGAAAGCAAGGGCAGCAATCTGGGCAACGACAATGATGACCAGATCATCATGCCGATTTCGACGCTGCGCCAGCGGCTGTCGACCGCCACGGCGCAGGGGCCGGACGATGTGACCTTGCTGTTCGTCGGCTTCGAGGACGAGGAATCGCTGGTGGCGGGCGACCGCGAGATCAAGACGCTGCTGCGCGCGCGCTACCGGGTGTCGAAGGGCAAGATCACGCCCTTTACCGTGCGCACGACCAAGGAGATTGCCGAGACATCGGGGCAGGTGACTCAGATCTTCCAGGCAGTGCTGGTGGCGATCGCCTCGATCTCGCTGCTCGTCGGGGGCATCGGCATCATGAACATCATGCTGGTCAGCGTCACTGAGCGCACCCGCGAAATCGGGCTGCGCATGGCGCTCGGGGCCAAGCGCCGCGATATCCGCAACCAGTTTCTGGTCGAGGCTGCGGTGCTGTGCATCATCGGCGGGGCGATCGGTCTGACCCTCGCGCTGATCGCGGCGGCCGTCTTCCAGCAGGTGGCGGACTTTCCGGCACCGATCGGCTGGGATACGGCGTTGATGGCCATTGCCTTTTCGGCCGTGATCGGGCTGGTGTTCGGCGGTTATCCGGCCATTCGTGCCTCGCGCCTGTCGCCGATCGAGGCGCTGCGCAGCGAATAACCCGTGATCGCGACCAGACCTGCCGTGACCGCCCTGTGCTGGAGAGATTGCTGATGGGCCGCACATTGCGCCTGATCCATTACTGGCTGACGGCCTTCACCCTGTTCACCGTGGCGATGGTGGCGGTCACCGGCGTGCTGCTGGCGGTGAAGAAGGAATTCGATGTCCTGCAGCCGCCGACCGCAGAAGGGACCAGCCCGGGCCTGCCTGCCACCCGGCTCGACCGGCTGCTCGCGGCGGTGACCGCCGAGCCCGGACGCAGTGCGCTGACCTGGAACGATATCGATCGCATCGATGTTCGCCCGGGCGATGGTATCGCCAAGCTGATCCTCGATGATCGCACCGAATATCAGGTCGATCTGCACACGCTCAAGGTGCTCCAGACCGGCTATCGCACCTCCGATTTCGTCGAGACGCTGCACGACTTCAGCGTGCTGGGAGACTGGGGCAAATATCTGCTGTCGCTGCCCACAGGCATTGCGCTGCTCGTGCTGTGGGGCACCGGAGCCTATATGTTCGTCAAGCCGATGCTGGTGAAACGGCGCAAGCGCCGCGCCAGAGCGGCGGCCGGTTCGATCTAATCGAACCGCAGACCCAGCCGCCACACACGGCCGGGCAGCGGCAACCCTGCCTGCGGAAAGATCTGCGCATCGGTGAGATTGTCGACCGCCAAGGTCAGCAGCAGGTGACGCGAGCCCAGCTTTGCCACGGGCACGGCCGCGCGAACGGCGATTTCGGCGGCGGCGGGCAGCTCCACCGATCGGCCCGCCGCATCCAGATCGATTGCCTGGCCTACTCCGCGCAGTTCGGCGCGCAGATCGAACTGGCCCGGCACGTTCCAGTCGAGCACGGCGAGTGCCTCGAATGATGGCCGTTGCGGCAGGCGTTGCACCCCGGCACTTGCGGCATCGGCGCGCGCGCGGAGCCATGTCCCTGAAAGCTCCAAACGAAGCGTGTCGGAAAGGTCGTGCGCCATCCGCGCGTCGATCCCGAAGCTGGTCGCGCCCGAAAGGTTGAAACGCTGACGGCGGCCGTCAGGCAGCACGCGCTGCGCCAGCGTATCGTGCGAGCGGATGAAGAACGGGTTGAGGGTCAGCGCCAGGCCCGGGCGCGCCCAGCGCCACTCGGCATCGGCGAGCCAGGCCTGTTCGGGCCGCAGATCGGGATTGAGGGCAAAGCGGCCGAGCGCCTCGCCGAACAGCTCGCGGGCGCTGGCAAAGCGCGTGCGCCGTCCGCCGCTCAGCGTCAGCACAGAGCCATCCCCCAGATCCACACCGAGCGCTGCCGAAGCCGCACCCGCCCCGCGCGAGGGCTGTGCTGGCTTGTCTCCCGACAGCGGGGTCTCCGCCGCGTCATAGCTCGCCCCCAAAGTCGCGCGCACTCCAGGCGCGAGCCTGGCGTCTGCCTCGAACCCGGCGCTGTAGAGAGTCTGGCGATATTTCAGCGCCGGACCTGTCGTGGCGGCAGGCAGGCTGGTGTCGCGCTGAACATGGGTGCTCGATTGCGCCGATGCCGCCCAGCGCAGTTGCAGTGGCCCTGCGCGGTGCGCCAGCACGAGCCGCGCACCCAGCGTCTCGTCCTCGTCGTCCTGGACGCGGGCGAGCGCAGCATAGGTCGCGCTGCGATACTGTTCGATGGTCTGGCTGAAGCTCTGCCGCCAGCCGACCGCGCGCAGCTCTGCATCTCCGCCCAAGGCGAGCGCGGCATTCAGCGTGGCTTGGGTCAGCGCGATGTCGGGATAGCGCCAGAAGCGCGCGCCCGCTTCGGCCGGGCGATCCGATTCGGGGGCAATCCCGCGTTCGGCCGACAGGTGCAGCAGCGATGCCCGCAGATCGAGATCCCCCAGGCTGGTCCCCAATGCCGCGAACAGGCTGGCTGCATCCAGATCGCTGTTGGTGCGCCGGCGCGGCGATGTCTGGCTGAAGGGCAGGGGCCCTGCGAGCGGTTCGGCATCGCGGGTGATGCCGCCCGCTGCCAGCGTCACCTCCAGCCCGCCCAGCCGTTCGGCCAGCACCAGCGAGCCGCTGCCCGATCCCAGGCTGCCGGCTTCGAGGTGCGCGAAGCTGCCTTGCGCGCTCTGGCGGGTCTGGAAATCGACCACGCCTGCCACCGCATTGACGCCATATTCGATCGGCGCAGCGCCCTTTAGCACCCGTGCCTCGCCCAGCAGCCCGGCGGGCAGCAGGCCCAGATCCACTCGCCCGTCCCATGGCACGCCCAGCGGCGCACCATCGAGGAACACCTGCGTCTGGCGTTCCTCCGCACCTCGGATGCGCGCGACAGTCTCGCCGCGCGAATTGGCGCGAACGCTGACCCCAGCGATGCCGCGCAGCACATCGGCCAGGCTGCGCGGCTGGCGGTCGACCAGGGAATCGGCCGTGATGATCTGCTGCGGCGGCAACACCCGATCCGCCGCCGCAGGCGCGGTGACGGTGATCGGGGCCAGCCTCGTCTGAGCCGATGCCGCTGTGCTGGTCAGCGCAACGCAAGCCAGCGCGAAGGGAGCTGCCCGCGCCTCAGGTTTCACTCGGCAGCGGGGGCTGGCGGCGGGACCTTGAGCGGACGGCGGACGATCTCGGCGATCCCCGCTGCCGCAAGCCCAGCGTTGAGCCTTGGCAGGCGTTCGCTCAGCGCCGATTCGAGCGCTGCCAGCTCAGTATCGAGCTGACCGGACAGGGTGGCGAACACCGCCAGGCTCTGGTCGGTCGGACGCGCCTCGGCGCTTTCGGCCACGCCGATCAGGCCTGCGAGCTTGTCGTTGAGCATGATTGGAAAGTTGAGCGGGTCCTGACGCGAGCGGTTGCGCACCTGATAAAGCCGACCCTCGACCGCGCTCAGCTTTGTGTCGAACGCGGTGAGCGCGGCGCGCAACTTGGCATCGGCAGCAGGGTTGGCGGCAGCCGCAGCGGTCTGCTCCTTGATCCCGCGGATCAGCAGCACCGCCTCATTGGCCTCGCTCACCCGCTTGCTCACCTTGCTGGCAAAGTCGAAGCGCGCGGCAAGGTCCGCCTGGGTGACGCCGGTCAGCCGCGGGTCGGACCGGATCTCGAACGGCTGGGTGAACACCTTGCCGTCGACGGTCAGCCGCGCCTGATACGCGCCGGGAACCGCGGTGATG
The DNA here is from genome assembly GCA_943370475.1 of Hydrogenophaga intermedia. GTDB lineage: Bacteria > Pseudomonadota > Alphaproteobacteria > Sphingomonadales > Sphingomonadaceae > Blastomonas. Next base: position 45,664 of record CALRRI020000019.1, on the reverse strand, counting down.
CCGTTGTTGCGGCTGGTCCAAAGGATCATGCCGGGGAAATCGGTAAAGCCGGGATGGCGCATCTTCCAGACGAAGCGGTTGAGGCCGGGCTTCATCGTTGTGGTCGGAACCGGGCGGGGCTTGGACGGATCATCGTCGTCCTCGTCGCCCTTTTTCTTGTCATCGTCGGTCTTGGGATCGACAGGATTGCCGGCAAAGCTCTGGATCAGCGCGCCGTCGGGGCCCAGGATTTCGAGCGCGAGCGCCTTGGGACGCGCGGGCAGGAAATAGTCGATCGCCACGCCCTCATCGACCTCGCGCACCGCAGGCGCGGGCGCGAATAATCGCTCGCTGCGCGCCGCGCCGTTCTCCAGCTGGCGCAGCACGCCGATATTGTCGAGCACCCAGAAAGAGCGGCCATGCGTCGCAATCACCAGATCGTTGTCAGTCACCGCGAGGTCGGAGACCTGGACGGCGGGCAGGTTGCGCTGCAGCTTGCTCCAGCTATTGCCTGCATTGAACGACACCCATACGCCGCGTTCGGTGCCCAGATACAGCAGCCCCGGGCGCTTGGGATCTTCGCGAATGCTGCGCGCCATTTCATCGGCGGGAATGCCGGTTGAAATCGCGGTCCAGCTGCGGCCGTAATCGGTCGTCTTCATCACATAGGGTGCAAAGTCGCCAAGCAGGTGCCGGTGGCCGGTGAGATAGGCGGTGCCATCGGCATGCGGCGAATCCTCGACCGTGGTGATCTTGAGATAGCCAGGCAGCCGCTTGGGCGTGACATTGCTCCAAGTCCCGCCGCCATCGCGGGTCAGGTGGACCAGGCCATCGTCCGAGCCCGCCCAGATCAGCCCGCGCTCGCGCCGCGAAGGGGCGAGGGCGAAGACCGTCGAATAGGTTTCGACACCGGTCTGGTCGCGTGTGATCGGGCCGCCCGAGGGGCCCAGGGTCTTGGGATCGGCGCGGGTGAGGTCGGGGCTGATCTTCTCCCAGCTCTGCCCCTCGTTGCGGCTGCGCCAGACATGCTGCGAGGTGACATACAGGCTCTTGGGGTCGTGCGGATCGAACACGATCGGGAAGGTCCACTGGAAGCGCTCGGCGACTTCGCTAGCCGAATAGCCCATCGGGTTGTCGGGCAGGACATTGATCGCGCGGGCCTGGCCGGTGGTGCGGTCATAGCGATCGAGCGTGCCGCCATAGCTGCCCGCATAGAAGATTTCCGGATTGAGCGGGTCGTTGGTGACATAGCCGCTCTCGCCGCCGCCTGCGGCAAAGCCATATTGGCCGCCGCCCAGCGCGTTGACATGCTTCCAGTCGCGCGAGGGCACGCAGATGGTCGAATTGTCCTGCTGACCGCCGCACACGAAATAGGGGAAATGCTTGCTGATCGACACGCGGTACATCTGCGCGGTCGCGTAATTCTGCCGCGTCCAGCTCTCGCCGCCATTGACGCTGACATTGGCGCCGCCGTCATTGGCCTCGATCATCCGCTGGTTGTTGGCAGGATCGATCCACAGATCGTGATTGTCCGAATGCGGGGTCTTGATCTTGGTCAGCGTCTTGCCCGCGTCGTCCGAGCGGAAGAACTCGACGTTCATCACATAGACCCGGTCCTTGACGACAGGATCGGCGAGCACGCGCGAATAATAGAACGAGCGCTGGCGCAGATCGCCGCTGTCATTGGCGCGGCGCCAGCTGGCGCCGGAGTCGTCCGAGACATACAGCCCGCCTTCCTCGGCATGCTCGATCATCGCGTAGACCCGCGATGCATCGACGGGCGAGACGCTGACCCCGATCTTGCCGATCAGTCCGGTCCTGGGCATGCCCGGTGCGCGGGTGATCTCGCTCCAGCTTTCGCCGCCGTCGGTGCTGCGGAACAGGCCGCTGCCGGTGCCGCCCGAGCTCATCCCCCAGGGCTTGCGCCAGGCTTCCCATAGCGCCGCATAGAGCGTGCGCGGGTTCTTCGGATCGATCGAGATATCGACCGCGCCGGTCTGGGCGTCGCGGAACAGCACCTTGCGCCACGCCTTGCCGCCATCGGTGGTCTTGAACACACCCCGCTCGGCATTGGGTTCGCCATAATGGCCGAAGCCCGCGACATAGGCGGTGTCGCAATCCTTGGGGTCGATCCGCACGCGCGCGAAATTCTGGACATCCGCAAGGCCGATCTTGGCCCAGGTCTTGCCAGCATCGATCGATTTCCACACGCCGTTGCCGGGCAGTATGTTGCCGCGCAGCTGGGTCTCGCCGGTAGTGAGATACACGATGTCGGGATTGGCCTCGCACACCGCGACGCCGCCAACAGCGCCCGTATCGATCTTTCCGTCGGTGACCGGCTTCCAGCTGATGCCGCTGTCGGTGGTCTTCCACAGGCCGCCGCCGACAGCGGTGAAATAATATTCGTTCGGGCGCGCTGCGCTGCCGGTGGCCGAGATCGATCGGCCACCGCGATCGGGGCCGATATTGCGCCAGGTCAGCGAGGTGAAATAGGCCTGTTCCCCCTCGGGGAGCGGCGTTTCCTTGGCCTCTTCGGCGGTCTTGATCTCATTGGCGTCCTGCGCCGAGGCGGCGTGGCCCGCCATCAGACAGCAGGCAAGCCCGATCAACCGTGGCGCGCGCTTCATGTGTTTCCCCATCGTCCCTGTACCGGCGCTCTGCTGCGCCTTGTCTCTTGGCATGCATCATCACGCCCGGCTGCAGGAAAATCAAGCGAAGTCACGGCGTTGCGGAACGCGACAGCGCACGGCCGGACAGAGCCTGTGCCAACAGGCCCAAGGGCCGCAGCGTCTGTTGTCGGGGGATTTTGAAAAGGAAACCTGGAGGCCCGAGCCGGAATCGAACCGGCGTGCAAGGATTTGCAGTCCTCTGCGTAACCACTCCGCCATCGGGCCGCTGGTGTGGAAGACGGCGGCATTGTGCGGCTTTGGGGGGAAAGTCAAGTCTCAAGCGGCGGGCATGGGTGGCAGGGAGGGCGAACGATGTCAGAATGGCGCAAATGCTGTATTGCCATGCTAATACAGCCGTGCCATAACCAGCTGGGCGGCGATATCGATTGCAATTTGCAACCGGATGGCTATCAAGTCGGGGCTTGACGCTCCGTTTGGGCTTGCATCGCTGCCTGCATATTCTAGGGCGCTTGAACATGACCGATACACACACTCTTGCTCCGCCAGATTTTGCCGCTGCTCGCAGGCACATGATCGAAAGCCAGCTGCGTCCCACCGACGTCAGCGACCCTGTGGTGATTGCCGCGATGGCCGTGACCCCGCGCGAGGATTTCGTGCCTGCAGGCCAGCGCGCGATCGCCTATATCGACCGCGCCGTGCCGTTCGCCAATGGCCGGGTGCTGAACCCCGCGCTGTCGACCGGGCTGCTGCTGACGCGCGCCGAACTCGCCAGCACTGACAAGGTGCTGCTGATCGGTGCAGGCACCGGCTATGTCGCTGCATTGCTTGCGGGAATCGTCGCCCAAGTCGTTGCCGTCGAAGAGGATCGTGCCTTGGTCGAACAGGCGCAGGCCAACCTTTCCGGTCTCGCCAATGTCACGCTCGTCGAATCGGCGCTGGCTCTGGGCCATGCCGCAGGCGCGCCGTATGACCTTGTCATCATCGATGGGGCTGCCGAGCAGGTGCCCGAAGGACTCGTGGCCCAGCTGGCCGATGGCGGACGTCTGCTCACCGGATTGAACGATTCGGGTGTGGCGCGGCTGGCCATGGGGCGGCGGCAGGGGCAGGCCTTCGCGCTGGTGCCCTTTGCCGATACCGACATTGCCTCGCTCGTGGCCTTCGCCCGGCCCAAGAGCTATAGCTTCTGACGCACCACTGCGGGTGCCGGCACTGCTGCCGACATCGGTGATGGACAGGATGAGAACCGGATTGATGAAGACTTCGCTTTGGATGGCCGGTTGTGGCGCGGTGCTGGTTCTGGGGAGTGCGCCGTTGCACGCGGAAACGCTGCGCGACGCCCTGATCGCGGCCTATCAGACCAACCCGACGCTGAATGCCGCGCGCGCACAGCAGCGGGCGACCGACGAGGGCGTGCCGATCGCGCTGGCCGATGGCCGTCCCAGCTCGCAGGTCCAGGCGCAGTATTCGGAGAACTTCCTCAACCCCGCCAACGCGTTCACCGCGCCAGCGCGCACGGTCAGCGGCAATATCAGCCTGGATGTGCCGATCTATTCGGGTGGCAGCGTGCGGAACGCGATCAATGCCTCGAAGGTCCGGGTCGAAGCCGGCCAGGCCGATCTGCGTGGCACCGAAGCCAGCGTGTTCAGCAATGTCGTCGCGGCGTACATGGATGTGATTCGCGATGAGGCGATCGTTGGCCTGCAGCGCCAGAATGTCGAAGTGCTCGATATCAACCTCCAGGCGTCGTCCGACCGGTTCGAGATCGGTGACCTCACCCGCACCGATGTCGCCCAGTCCGAAGCGCGGCTGGCGATTGCGCGAACCGATCTGCAGACCGCTGAGGCAAATCTCATCCGCAGCAAGGAAACCTACATCCAACTGGTTGGTCAGGCACCGGGCACGCTCGAGCCGCCGCCGCCGCTGCCCAATCTGCCCGCAGCCCCCGACGTTGCGGTGGCGACCGCGCTCGACAGCAACCCCGATCTGGAAGCGGCGCGCGAGCGCGTCAAGGCCGCCAATTTCGATGTCAAATCGGCGCAGGGCGCCCGTATGCCGCGCGTTGGCCTGTTCAGCCAGGGCAACTATCAGAACTTCCTCGGTACTCTGGGCAGCGCGCTGTTCCAGGGCAATTTCGTGCAGCAGCAGTCGAGTGCGGCCGCCGGCGTGCAGCTGACCGTTCCGGTCTATCAGGGCGGCCGTCCCGGCGCGCAGATCCGCCGTGCCCAGGCGGTGTCGGGCCAGGCGATGGAACAGGAAATCGCGGTCGAACGCAGCATCATCGCGCAGGTCCGTGCGGCTTATGCCAGCTTCAATGCCTCGATGCAGGTGATCGACTCGTCGCAAAAGGCGGTCGAGGCCAACACCCTGGCGCTGGAGGGCGTGCGCGCCGAAAACAGCGTCGGCAACCGTACCATTCTCGACATTCTCGATGCCGAACGCGAACTGCTCAACGCACAGGTGCAATTGGTGACCGCGCGGCGGAACGCCTATGTTGCAGGCTTTACCCTGCTCGCCGCGATGGGCCGTGCCGAAGCCCGCGATCTGGGGCTCGATGGCGGCCTGCTGTATGATCCCGAGATCAATTACGAGCGGGTGCGCGACAAGATCAACGACTGGGATTCGCAAAAGAACCCGGTCGCCCAATCGACGCGCACCGTTGACAGTCCGGCGCAAAATGCCGCACTGATCGGCCCGCCCAACCAGTAAGCGGGCACGGGCTCGAATCGGATCAGGGGCGAACGGGAATGACACGCGACATTGGCGAGCCCAGTCTTGAGGAAATCCTGGCGTCGATCAAGAAAGTGATCGCCGAGGATGGCCGCAAGCCGCGCCGTGCGCCGCCCGCGCGGTCATCCGCTCCGCTGCGTCAGGAAAAGCCCGCCGACGATATTCTCGAGCTCACCGAGAGCGTCGAGCCCGAAGCTGCGCCCGATCAGGACGAATCGCCGTTGATCAGCCGCGCGGGCGAACGCTCGATGCGCGAATCGCTGGCGGTGCTCGCCACGCTCACCGAACCCGGTGTCAGCCCGCAGATCGTCCGCTCGGGCGAAACCTCGCTCGAAGGCATGGTGCGCGAGATGCTGCGCCCGATGCTGGCCGAATGGCTCGACAAGAACCTGCCCGACATGGTCGAGGCTCTGGTCGCCAAGGAAATCGGACGGATCACCGGCCGCAACGGCTGATCGGGACCCGCCCGCCCGCGGCGATCCTGATGCATGCGCTGCTGCCACGCAGGCGGTGCCGATCACGCCGATACGCTGAGGGAGGATGGAATGACCGCGCCCAATCGCCGGGAATTCGTGGCGGCAGGAGCCGCCATCGTTGCAACGCCGCTGCTGGGCATGGCGCCAGCTCAGCCGCAATGGGAAACGCTGCCGACCGAGGCCTATCCCGGCAAGCGCGATGACATCGCCTTTGTCGATGCGCGGCACGGCTGGTACGGCACCGGCAAGGGCGACCTGTTCCGCACCACCGACGGCGGTGCCAGCTGGACGAAGATCGCCAGCAAGCCGGGCACCTTCATCCGCGCGCTGGGCTTTGCCGATGCGCAGACCGGCTTTATCGGCAATATCGGCACCGATTATTACCCTGGCGTCACCGACACGGTGCCGCTCTACCGCACCGATGATGGTGGCATCAGCTGGACCCCGGCCGACCTCGGCGGCAGGACGATTGCTGGCGTCTGCGCGATCGATGTCCTCACCGTGCGTCGGATCTACCAGGGCCAGCTGCAGCCGCGCGTCGTGGTGCACGCGGCGGGACGGGTGGGTGGCCCCACAGGACTGCTGCGCTCGACCGATGGTGGCGACAGCTGGCAGGTGATCGACATGACCGCGCATGCCGGCATGATCCTCGACATCCGCTTCTTCGACGAACAGACCGGGCTCGTGTTCGCGTCCACCGGCCGCGATCCTGCGACCACCGAAGGGCTGATCCTGCGCACCACCGACGGAGGCACCAGCTGGACCCCCGTCTATCGCTCCGGCCGGGCGGCGGAGCTGATCTGGAAGGCTTCGTTCGTCAGCGCCACCGTCGGCTATGCCACGGTGCAGAGCTATGACGAGACGCGCGCACAGCAGCTGATCGTCAAGACGACCGATGGCGGGAAAAGCTGGACCGAGCTGCCGATGGTCGAAAATGCCAAGGCGCGGCAGTTCGGTATCGGCTTTGTCGATGAGGCGCGTGGCTGGGTGGGCACCATGGCGGGCGGGTTCGAAACCCGCGACGGCGGCCGGACCTTTGCGCCTGTGCCGATCGCGCGCGCGGCCAACAAGTTCCGCGTGATCGCCGATGGCAAGCACCGCCATGTGTTCGCGATCGGCACCGAGGTCCAGCGCCTGACGATCGGCTGAACCGCGCGCACGGTGCACCAAGGGCTTTGCGCGCCGCATGGCTTGCTGGTAACAGCTGAAACCATGAGAACCACCGTCATCGCCGCGCTGCTGGCCAGCGCGCTTTCGCCCCTCTTCTTCACCGCCCCCGTGGCCGCCCGGCCGATGACCGAAAGCGATCTGGCGACCTTCAACCGGCTTGGAGCTCCCGCCGCATCGAGCGATGGCAAATGGGTGGCGTATCAGCTGACGACGACCGATCTGGCGGCGAACAAGCGCAGCACCGGGCTGTATCTGCTCGATATCGCGCGCAAGGACGCGCAGCCGATTGCGATCGCCGATTCGTCGGGGCACAATGAAAGCGCGCCGGTGTTCGCGCGCGATGGCCAGCACCTGTTCTTCCTCTCCAACCGTTCGGGCAGCAGCCAGGTCTGGCGCGTTGCCCTGCCCGGCGGCGAGCCGATGCAGGTGACGATGGCGGCGACCGATGTCAGCGGTTTCAGCCTTTCGCCCGATGGCAACAGCATCGCGGTCTGGGCCGATCTGGCCGAAGGCTGCACGCTCGATACTTGCACCGCCAAGGCCAAGCCGCAGGGCACCGGCCGCGAATATGACCGGCTGTTCGTGCGCCACTGGGACAGCTGGCGCGAGCCAGGCACCTATTCGCGGATCTACGCCTATGCCTTGGGCACCGACGGCAAGGTCGCCGGACCTGCCCGCGCCATCAGCGGTTCGATCGAGGGCGATGCGCCCAGCAAGCCGTTCGGCGGCGGTGAGGAAATCGCGTGGGCCGCGGACAGCAGCGCGATCGCCTTTGCCATCCGCAAGTCCGATGGCGATGAGCCGCGTTCGACCAATCTCGACATCGTCTGGCAGCCGCTCGCCGAAGGTGCTGCGGCGATCAATCTGACGGAAGCCAACCAGGCAACCGATTCGCTGCCCGCCGCATCGCCCGATGGCAAGTGGCTGGCCTGGGCGGCGATGGCGCGCCCCGGCTATGAGGCCGACCGCATGGTCGTGCATCTGCGCGACATGAAGACCGGCAAGGTGACCAAGCTCACCGAAGGCTGGGACCGGTCGGCGGGCTCGCTGGCCTGGGCGGCGGACTCGAAGAGCCTGCTGGTGACCGCGCAGGATGTGCTCGAGCATCCCGTGTTCCGCATCGATGTGCCCAGCGGCAAGGTCACCAGGCTGACCGAACGCGGCAATGTGGGCAATGTCGTCCCGCTGGCGACAGGCGGCTTGCTCTACACCGTCAATTCGATCGCCGCGCCTGATGACCTCGTGCTGATGGAGAAGAACGGCCAGACCCGCCGCCTGACCAACGTCAACGCGGGCAAGCTCGCCGGGCTCGACCCGGTCGCGTACGAGCAGTTCAGCTTCAAGGGTGCCAACGGCGATCTCGTCCACGGCCAGATCGTCAAGCCGCAAGGGGTGAAGGGCAAGCTGCCGGTCGCGCTGCTGGTGCATGGCGGGCCGCAAGGCAGCTTCAACAACAGCTGGTCCTATCGCTGGAACCCGGCGGTGATGGCCTCGCAGGGCTATGCGGCGGTGACGATCGATTTCCATGGCTCGACCGGATACGGCCAGGCCTTCACCGATTCGATCAACAAGGACTGGGGCGGCAAGCCGCTCGAGGATCTCAAGCTCGGCATGGCCGCGCTGCCCGGCATCGATGCCGCGCTCGACACCAGCAACGCCTGCGCGCTCGGCGGCAGCTATGGCGGGTACATGATGAACTGGATCGCAGGCAACTGGCCCGACGGCTTCAAGTGCCTGGTCACGCACGCCGGCGTGTTCGATCTGCGCGCGATGGCATTCGAGACCGAGGAACTTTGGTTCGACGAATGGGACCATGGCGGCCCGTGGTGGCAGCGCCAGGGCGCGGAAAAGTGGAACCCGGTCAATCATGTGACCCAATGGAAGACGCCGACTTTGGTCATCCACGGCGAAAAGGACTTCCGCATCCCCTATTCGCAGTCGCTCGCCGCGTTCACCGCGCTGCAGCGCCAGGGCATCGAATCGAAGCTGCTGATCTTCCCCGATGAAAACCACTGGGTGCTGAAAGCGCAGAACTCCGTGCAATGGCACCGCAACGTGTTCGACTGGCTGGGGCGGCATCTCAAAACGTCTGGAAAATAACGCGTCCTGCGTTAAAGCGGCGGGATGACGAGCACCGACAAGCAAGAGCTGCCCAAGACATTCGACCCCGCCGCGATCGAGGCGAAATGGTATCCGCATTGGGAGGAAACGAACGCGTTCCGGCCCGAGCGGCCCGATGCTGTGCCGTACACGATCGTCAACCCGCCGCCGAACGTGACGGGCTCGCTGCACATCGGCCATGCGCTCGACAACACGCTGCAGGACATCATGATCCGCTATGAGCGGCTGCGCGGCAAGGATGCCTTGTGGGTGGTCGGCACCGACCATGCCGGCATCGCGACGCAGATGGTGGTCGAGCGGCAGTTGGAGGCGGCGCAGGACAAGCGCACCAATTACAGCCGCGAGGACTTCGTCAAGAAGGTCTGGGAGTGGAAGGAAGAAAGCGGCGGCCAGATCACCCGCCAGCTGCGCCGCCTGGGCTGTTCGATGGACTGGTCGCGCGAGCAGTTCACCATGGACCCGCATTTCAGCAAGGCGGTGCTCAAGGTGTTCGTCGACCTGTATAATCAGGGGCTGATCTACCGCGACAAGCGTCTGGTCAACTGGGACCCCAAGCTCAAGACCGCGATTAGCGACCTCGAGGTGGAAACCCGCGAGGTACAGGGCAGCTTCTGGCACTTTAGGTATCCGCTGGCAGACGGCGTGACGCTGGATGATGGCCGCGATCATATCGTGGTCGCGACCACCCGGCCCGAGACGATGCTCGCCGATATGGCGGTCGCAGTGAACGGCGCCGACCCGCGCTATGCCAGTGTCATCGGCAAGTTCGTCGAGCTTCCGATCACCGGACGACGCATCCCCATCGTGGCCGATGACCATGCCGACCCCGAGCTGGGCTCGGGTGCGGTGAAGATCACCCCGGGGCATGATTTCAACGACTTCGAGGTCGGACGGCGCGCCGGCATTGCGGCGGCGGACATGCTCAACATGTTCGATGCCGAGGCGAAGGTGGTGCAGACGAGCGATGGCCTGATCCCGGCGGAGTTTGTCGGTGTGGACCGCTTCGACGCTCGCAAGCTGGTGGTCGAACGGCTCAAGGGCTTGGGCCTGCTGGTGCCGCATGTCGTCACGTCCAAGGATGGCGAGGTCACCGAGCACGACGCCGAACCGCGCACCATCCAGACGCCTTATGGCGACCGCGGCGGCGTAGTCATCGAGCCCTGGCTGACCGACCAATGGTATGTCGACGCCAAGACCCTCGCGCAGCCCGCGATCGAGGCGGTGAAGACCGGCGTGATCGAGATCGTCCCCAAGAGCTGGGAGAAGACCTTCTTCCACTGGATGGACAATATCCAGCCATGGTGTGTGAGCCGCCAGCTTTGGTGGGGGCATCAGATACCGGCCTGGTATGGGCCGACTGCTACATCCGATAGAAAATCTACAAACCTATCTGACCCTTCAAGCAATCGAGTGTTCGTCTGCCTCGATGAGGATCAACTCACCCATCAGTGTGAAGAATACTACGGACCGGGTAAGAAGCTAGTAATTGCTTCGACTTGGAATGATTGGGTTGGGCGCAGCATGGAAAATATTTCCATGCTGGCTAATGGAGATGCGAGCCGCGAACACGAGATCGTTCTGCTTCGCGACGAGGACGTTCTCGACACCTGGTTCTCCTCCGCGCTCTGGCCATTTGCGACCCTTGGGTGGCCGAATGACGCCCCCCCTCCGTCTGTCCCGAGCGAAGTCGAGGGACGTGGGGAGACGGTGGCGCAAGGTCCCTCGACTTCGCTCGGGAACTCGGCTGGGGTGGGCGCGCCTGCCACCAGCTTGCTCGCCAAGCACTATCCCAACGACCTGCTGATTTCCGGCTTCGACATCCTGTTCTTCTGGGATGCGCGGATGGCGATGATGGGGACGCATTTCATGGGGGCGGCCCCGTGGAAGCAGCTGTATCTGCACGGCCTTGTCCGCGCCGCCGATGGCGCGAAAATGTCGAAGTCCAAGGGCAATACCGTCGATCCCTTGGGCCTGATCGACCAGTACGGCGCGGATGCGCTGCGCTTCTTCATGGCGGCGATGGAAAGCCAGGGCCGCGACATCAAGATGGATGAGCGCCGCGTCGAGGGCTATCGCAACTTCGCCACCAAGCTGTGGAACGCCTCGCGCTTCTGCCAGTCGAACGGCATCGGCGCGAGTGCGTCGGTGAGCGCTCCGCAGGCGACGCTGGCGGTCAATCGCTGGATCATCGGCGAGGTGGTGGACACGGTCGCGGCGCTCGACAAGGCGCTCGCGGACCTGCGCTTTGATGCGGCGGCGAATGCGATCTATCACTTCGTCTGGGACCAGTTCTGCGACTGGTATCTTGAGCTGATCAAGCCCACGCTTGGTCAGGATGCAGAACTTCAGCCGGAAATGGCCGCAGAGACCCGCGCGGTTGCCGGATGGGTGCTCGACCAGATTCTGGTGATGCTTCACCCGTTCATGCCCTTCATCACCGAAGAACTGTGGCACGCGTTGGGCGAGCGGGCAAATGACCTGATCGTTGCAGAATGGCCAGCGCCGGATGCCGAGGTGAATGCCGAGGCCAAGGCGGAGACCGAATGGCGCATCGCATTGGTCCGCGAAATCCGCTCGGCCAAGAACGAACTGGGCATTGCGCCGGGTGCGCGGCTGGGCGCGTTTGTGCAGGATGCCAACGATCAGACCAAGGGTTGGATCAACGGCTTCTGGACCGGCGCGCAGCGGCTGGCGCGGATCGATTTCGCTCCGCTGGATGCTGTTGCCCCGGATGGCGCGAACCTGCAGATCGTGGTCAACGAAGCGACATTCGTGCTGCCGCTCGAAGGCATCATCGACATCGCCGCCGAAAAGACCCGGCTGACCAAGGCGCTGGAGGCCGTGTCGAAGGAAGCCAAGTCGCTCGAAGGCCGCTTGTCCAACCCGGCGTTCGTCGAAAAGGCCAAGCCCGAAGCCGTCGAGAAGGCGCGCGCCGACCATGCCGAGAAATCCGCAGAGGCCGAGCGGCTGTCAGCGGCGCTGGCGCGACTGGGCTGACCTATCCAAATCCTCCCCGAGCTTGTCTCGGGGAGGGGGACCGCCGACCGCAGGTCGGTGGTGGAGGGGAAGCGGGATGGCACATCGATGCGGTGAGCACGCACCCGCTGCCCCTCCACCACCCGCTGCGCGGGCGGTCCCCCGCCCCCAGCAAGCTGGGGGAGGATTTTTTCCGTGTCGTGCCAAGCTTGCGACCGATCGCATCTCCACACCTCCCCCCTTGCCCCGCGCGGCCTCGTTCCCTAAACGTTCGTGGTGAACAGTCTCGCCCCCGCATCCGAATTCCCGCCGCCCTCGGCCAGTGACCCCGCCTATCTGCAGGGGCTGAACACGCCGCAGCGCGAGGCTGTGCTGTCGTCCGAGGGTCCGGTGCTGGTGCTGGCAGGGGCAGGGACCGGCAAGACCGCCGCGCTGACCGCGCGGCTGGCGCATCTGATCGCGACGCGGCGCGCCTGGCCGTCGGAAATCCTCGCGGTCACCTTCACCAACAAGGCCGCGCGCGAGATGCGCGAGCGGGTGGGGCGGATCATCGGCGATGCGGTCGAGGGGATGCCCTGGCTGGGCACCTTCCATTCGATCGGCGCGAAGATGCTGCGCCGCCATGCCGAGCTGGTCGGGCTGCAATCGAACTTCACGATCATCGATACCGACGACCAGCTGCGGCTGCTCAAGCAGATGATCCAGGCGGCCGACATCGACGACAAGCGCTGGCCCGCGCGGCAGCTGGCGGGCTGTATCGACCGCTGGAAGAACAAGGGGCTGAACCCGCCCGAACTCGACGCCGCCGAGAGCGAGCTCTACGCCAATGTCCGGGGGCAGGAGCTGTACACCGCCTATCAGGACCGGCTGAAAGCGCTCAACGCCTGCGATTTCGGCGACCTGCTGCTGCACATGCTGACCTTGCTCAAGACCGACCGCGCGGTGCTCGAACAGTATCAGCAGCGCTTCAAGTACATTCTGGTCGACGAATATCAGGACACCAATTCCAGCCAGTATCTGTGGCTGCGGTTGCTCGCGCAGGCACGCAAGAACATCTGCTGCGTCGGCGATGACGATCAGTCGATCTATTCGTGGCGCGGCGCGGAGGTCGCGAACATCCTGCGCTTCGAGAAGGATTTTCCCGGTGCGCGGATCATCCGGCTCGAACAGAATTACCGATCGACCCCGCATATCCTGGGCGCAGCGTCCGGCCTGATCGCATCGAACAGCGACCGGCTGGGCAAGACCTTGTGGACCGAGGTCGATGCCGGGCAGAAGGTGCGCGTGCTGGGCGTGTGGGACGGGCCAGAAGAAGCGCGGCGGATCGGCGAGGAGCTCGAACGGATCACGCGCGAGGGCACCAGCCTCGACAAGACCGCGATCCTGGTGCGCGCTTCGTTCCAGACCCGCGAGTTCGAGGACCGGTTCATCGCCATCGGCATGCCGTATCGGATCATCGGCGGCTTCCGCTTCTACGAGCGCGCCGAAATCCGCGATGCACTGGCTTACTTGCGCGTCGTCAACCAGCCGGCGGACGATCTGGCGTTCGAGCGGATCTTCAACACCCCCAAGCGCGGGCTGGGCGACAAGGCGCTGGAGAAGGTGCACCGGGTCGCACGCGCAACCGGCCTGCCGCTCTCGGCCGCAGCGTTCCAGATTCTCGACAGTGACGAATTGCCCGCGCGCGCCCGTACCGCGCTCACCAGTCTGATGCGCGGCATCGCGCGCTGGCGCGACTTGCTCAGTACGATGAACCCGGCGGACCTCGTGCGCCAGATCATGGACGAATCGGGCTATACCCAAGTGCTTCAGGCGGAAAAGTCGGTCGAGGCCTCGGGACGGCTCGAGAATCTCTCCGAACTCGCGCGCGCGATGGAAGACTATGAGAGCCTCGGCGATTTCCTCGAGCATGTCAGCCTGGTGATGGACAACGAGGCATCGGCAGACGAGGCCAAGGTCACGATGATGACCATCCACGGCGCCAAGGGGCTCGAGTTCGAGCACGTCTTCCTCGCGGGATGGGAGGAAGGCGTGTTCCCCTCGCAGCGCTCGCTCGACGAGGGCGGGCTCGCCAGCCTGGAAGAAGAGCGCCGGCTTGCCTATGTCGCGATCACCCGCGCCCGCGCCAGCTGCACGATCATGCACGCGGCCAACCGGCGCATCTATGGCCAGTGGACAAGCTCGATCCCCTCGCGCTTCATCGGCGAATTGCCGGCAGAGCATATCGAAGAGGAAAGCTCGCTGACGGGCGGCGCGTCGCTGTGGCGTGCAGGACTGTCCGAGCGGGATGATCCGTTTGCGCATATCGCGCGCGATCCCGAGCGCGCGGCGCGGCGCGGGCCCGGCTGGCAGCGTGCGGCGCAGGTGCCGGGCGGTTTCAACACCAATCCGCAGCGCGTGGCAGAAGCCCGGTCGAGCGCGATCAGTATGGGCAATGCCGGACGCAGCGATGTCCACATCGGCACCCGCGTCTTCCACCAGAAATTCGGCTACGGGCTGGTCGCCGAGAAGGAAGGCAACAAGCTGGAGATCGATTTCGAGAATTCGGGCCGCAAGCGGGTGATCGACAGCTTCATCACGCTGGCCTGAGGCGACGCCCGGGCCCTCAGATCCGCTCGACGCGCGCCACCGATTCCGACGCGCGCAGCGCCATGATGATCTGCATCAGATGCGCGACGTCGTGCACTTCAAGATCGGATTCGTAAGTGTGAAACGGCTGGTCACGGTTGGTCAGCTTCAGGTTGACGATGTTCGCCTTGTGGTGGCTGAAGATGCCCGCCATGTCGGCCAGCGTGCCGGGGCGATTGTAGAGGATCGCGCGGATGCGCGCGGTCGCGCCTTCCGAATCGCCATCCCATGACAGGTCTATCCAGTCGGCATCGACGCCGCTCACCAGATTGAGGCAGTCGATGGTGTGCACCTCGATATTCTCGCCCTGGCGGCGCAGCCCGACAATGCGGTCGCCCGGCACCGGGTGGCAGCATTCGGCAAGCTGGAACGCGACGCCGGGGGTCAGTCCGCGGATCGAGATCGCCCGGTCCTGGCGCGGAAACTCGCGCAACGCCGCCTGATCGGTGCTGCTGCCGGGGACGAGCGCGTCCATCAGCGCGACATCGGTGATCTCGTTCTTGCCGATGGCGATCATCAGATCGGTCTCATCGGCGATATCCAGCCGCTCGATCGCCTGTTTCAGCGCCTTCTTGCCGATCTTGACCGGCAGGCGTCCTGCAATCTCGTCGAAGATCACCCGGCCCATCGCGGCGGTTTCCTCGCGCTCCTTGTCGCGGACATAGCGGCGGATCGCGGCGCGGGCCTTGCCGGTGGTGACAAAGCCCAGCCAGCTGGTCTGCGGCTCCTGCCCTTCGGATTTCAGGATCTCGACGATGTCGCCATTGGCGAGCGGCGTGCGCAGCGGCACGTTGCGTCCGTTGATCAGCACGCCCACCGCCTTGTTGCCCAGGTTGGTGTGCACCGCATAGGCAAAATCAACCGCGGTCGCGCCCTTGGGCAGCTGATGCAGCGCGCCCTTGGGGGTGAAGGCGAAGATGCGGTCCTGGTACATCGCCATGCGGGTGTGCTCGAGCAGCTCGTCGGCATCCTGCGCGGTGTCAAGAATTTCGATGAGGTCGCGAATCCAGCCTGCCTGACCGTCGGGGCGGGTGCCGCCCTGCTTGTACGCCCAGTGCGCGGCCAGCCCGAACTCGCTCTGCCGGTGCATCTCGTGCGTGCGGATCTGGATTTCCACCCGCATCGACCGGCCATGGATGATCGCGGTGTGCAGCGAGCGATAGCCGTTGCGCTTCGGCGTGGAGATATAATCCTTGAACCGGCCGGGGATCATCTTCCACTTGCGGTGGATGTGCCCCAGCGCGGCATAGCAATCCTCGATGCTGTCGACGATGACGCGAAACGCTATGATGTCGGTCATCTGCTCGAACGAGACGTGGCGCTCGGCCATCTTGCGCCAGATCGAATAGGGGTGCTTCTCGCGCCCGCTGATCTCGGCTGTGAGCCCGTGCGTCGCAAGCTCGGTCTTCAGCGAGTCGGCGATCGAATCGACCTGGTTCTCGTCGCTGGCCTTGATCTGGTCGAGCCGCCCGACGATCGTCGCATAGGCTTCGGGCTCCAGCTCGCGGAACGCCAGCATCTGCATTTCGCGCATGTATTCGTACATTCCGACGCGCTCTGCCAGCGGCGCGAAGATGTCCATCGTCTCGCGCGCGATGCGCTTGCGCTTGACCGGGTTGGAGATGAAATGGAGCGTGCGCATGTTGTGCAGCCGGTCGGCGAGCTTGACCAGCAGCACGCGCAGGTCGTTCGACATCGCCAGCAGGAACTTGCGCAGGTTCTCCGCGGCGCGTTCGCTTTCGGTCTGCGCCTCGATCTTGGACAGCTTGGTGACGCCATCGACCATCTGCGCGACCTTGGGGCCGAACATCCGCTCGATCTCCTCGATCGTGGTCAGCGTATCTTCGACCGTGTCGTGCAGCAAAGCGGTGATGATGGTTTCGACATCCATCTTCAGGTCGGTCATCAGACCGGCCACTTCGATGGGATGGCTGAAATACGGGTCGCCGCTCGCGCGCTTCTGGCTGCCATGCTTCTGCACGGAAAACACATAGGCGCGGTTGATCAGCGCCTCATCAGCATCGGGGTCGTAATCCTTGACCCGCTCGACCAGTTCATATTGTCTCAGCACCAACTGAATGTCGGTGCTTTGCGCTCAAAAGCAACAGAAAAAGCGCGCCTGTGCGAAGGACCATGCAGCGGTTTCGCTGGGGGCAAGGGGCCGGAAGGCAGGGGCCTTGCACAGGCGCGCGAGGTTTGTCGGATGGCCTGACTGCGATGTGGGAGTATCGCACCCTGTGCCATCTGACGAAACGGGTGTCGGGGGGTCAGCCCTTGGCGTTGCATTCGGCCAGGTCATCGCTGGCCATCGCTTCGCTGCGGGTTGAAAAGGCGGTCACTGCGCCCATCTTGCGTGAGAGCCTGGTGCAGGCGTTGACCGGGCGAGAGGTCGCCTTCGATCCGTTGCAGACGGTGCCTTCGCACTGCCAGACCACGCCCTGGATGATCTTGGTGGTCTTTTCGACAGGCGCGGCCAGTTCCGCGGTGAAATAGCTGCTGCCCGGCGCCTGGGCGCTGGCGGTGCTCGCCTGCATCATCACCAGGCTGGACAGCGAGGCGGCGGCAACAAAGGCGATCTGCGTGATGGCGTGGGCAAAGCGGGTCATGATGGGTCCTTTCTAACGGCATTCGGGGGCAAGGCATCGGGGGGTGCAATTTAGGTTGCGAATCACTACCTACTAAATTAGGTTTCGAGTTGCAACTAGAAACTGAATTTTCATTGGCAAGGCCGCAATTTTGGATAAGATGGCGGCTTGAAACTGGATTGATGACCATGAACCACAACGCTCCCGCGAAATTGCGCGAACCCCTGGCCGAGATTGCTGCGTGCTGCAGCCTGCCGCAGGCACTGGAGACAATGGGCGAACGCTGGTCGTTCATGATCCTGCGGGCGTCGTTCAACGGGCTGCATCATTTCGAGGAATTTCTCGAGGAACTGGGCATCGCCCGCAACATCCTCTCGAACCGGCTGACCCGGCTGGTCGAAAGCGGCATCCTCAAGCGCGCGCCGTGCGTCGATGACCGGCGCAAGATCGAATATCGGCTGACCGACAAGGGCATGGACCTGCTGCCGACCATGATCGCGCTGCGCCAATGGGGCGAAAAGTGGGAAAGCGGCGTGCCGTCCAATCCGGTGCTGGTCGACGAGCGTGACCGCCGCCCGATCCAGGCCATCTCGATCCGCGCGCATGACGGCCGGGTACTGGGCCATCACGACATGTGCTGGATCGATATTGCCGATCTCAAGTCTGTCGATGGCACCGACAGCGATCACGACGGCATCGTCAAGCGCATCGCGACGATCTGATCACGCGCCTGAGCGGCGCGGGCGTATCCGCGCCGCCGAGCCTGCTAGCTGGTCGCGCGGACGATCAGTTCGGGTTCCAGCTGCACCGGCTCGCAGATCTCGCCATCGATCTGGCGGAACACCATGTCGACCAGCAACCGGGCCCCCGCCTGCAGATCCTGGCGGATGGTGGTCAGCGGCGGCGTGGTGTGCGCGGCGAGCATGATATCGTCATATCCCACCACCGCGACATCGCCGGGCACGGCAAGGCCCCGTTCGGCCAGCGCCCGCAGCGCGCTCATCGCGACCACGTCGGAGGCAGCAAAAATACCGTTGATGTCCGGGTTGGCATCCAGAAACGCGCTCGCCGCGCTATAGGCTGCTTCCGAAGTCAGGTGGATCGGCAAGGTGTGAACGCTGTCGGAGAGCCCGGCCTCGGCACAGGCTTGCAGGAACCCCTGCTGGCGCTTGCCGAATTCGGGCGGTGTCGGGTTGCCCAGGAACAGCAGGTTGCGCTTGCCGCGTTCGATCAGATGCCGCCCGGCGATCAGGCCGCCACGGACATTGTCCGACCCCACGGTGACATGCTGCTGCCCTTCGACCTTCGCGCCCCAGACCACCAGCGCGCGATGCCGCGCGGCGGCAGCATCGAGCACCGCCATCTGGTCGGACTGGCCGATCACGATCGCGCCATCGACCCGGCCGGAATCGAGCAGATCGTCGAGCCAGCTATCGCCCGAAGGAATGACGCGCGAGAGCAAAAGGTCGAAATGACGCTCGGTCAGCGCATCGGCCAGATAGCCCAGCATCGTCATGAAGAACGGGTCGGAAGGGTGCTGGTCGACCTCGTGCCCCATCGGCATGATCACGCCGATCGCCTGTGCGCGGCGCAACCGCAGGTTCTGCGCAACCTGGTTGGGCTTGAAGCCATGCTGCCGCGCCAGTTCGACCACGCGCTCGCGAGTCTTGGCGTTGATGATCGTCTTGCCGGCCAGCGCGCGGGACACGGTGGACACCGATACCCCAGCGAGCTCTGCAAGCTCCTGCATGCCTATCTTGCTGATGGTACGCGCCTTTCCCCACAGATACTGCGCCGCTCCCCTGCGAGGGTCTAATCGGTCTGCGGCGTGGCGTCGAGCATCTTGTCTTGTTTTGCTTGCATTTTCGCTACCGCTCTGTATTAACACAGCAACACACATTGAGGAGTTGTGGCAATGGCGATCTATTGGAAGCGCGCACTGGTTGTTTCGGCGGGCGTCCTTGCCCTGGGCGCTTGCAGCATGGCGGACAGCGCCGAGCGGCTGATCGAGGGCGAAACGGACAGTGCAGACAGCGGCGAATGGTCGAGCAGCTGGTCGGGCGAGCCGTTCGATCGGATCACGCTGGCTGGGCCCGACAGCCTGACGTTCGCCACCGAAGGCGAACATGCGGTCAGCGCCACCGGCGATGCCAAGGCGCTCGAGGCGCTGCAGTTCAAGGTGCGCAACGGCGAATTGCGCATCCGCCGCAAGTCATCGACCTGGAGCTTCGGCGACAAGGGCGAGGCGATGATCACGGTCAACGCGCCTGCACTGCGCGCGCTCGCGCTGGCAGGTTCGGGTTCCGCCAGCATCGACCGGATGGAAGGCGACGAGATCGAGCTGAGCATTGCGGGATCCGGAAACGCGGATGTTGCCAAGCTTGCCGCCAAAAAGCTCGACGGCGCGATTGCGGGCAGCGGTTCGCTGAAGCTGGCAGGCTCTGCTGACAGCACCGATATCTCGATCGCAGGATCGGGCAGCGTGATGGGTGAGCGGTTCTCCAGCCCCGTCGTCGATATCTCGATCGCCGGTTCGGGCGATGTCACCATGGCATCGGATGGCACGGTCGAGGCCAGCCTGATGGGCTCGGGCGACGTCACGATCAAGGGCAGCGCCAAGTGCAAGAGCAGCGCGATGGGATCGGGCAGCATCACCTGCGGATAAGCCGCCCCGCGCAAAAGCGGTTGCGCCGCTGCCAGCCATGCTAGAGACTCTGCCTCGCCCGGCGAATGCCCGGGCGGGGGAGAGTTCGACGTGAGCGTAGCGCCAACCACCGATCCAGCGGCGACCGATTCTGCCGCCGACAACCCGCATTTCTGGGATCGGCACATCATGCCGCGCCTGATCACCTTCTGCTGCGGCCAGCCCGCCATCGCCAAGGCGCGCAGCCGCATCGTTCCGCGTGCTGCCGGCCGCGTGCTCGAGCTGGGCTGCGGCGGCGGCATCAATCTCGATCATTATGATCGCTCGCGCATCACCGCGCTGGCCGGAGTCGATCCTTCGCCGCAATTGCTCGATACCGCGCGCGGCAAGGCACAGGCGCGCGGCTTCGATGCGGATTTTCGCGCCGGATATGCCGAAAGCCTGCCGTTTGCCGATGCCGCGTTCGATACGGTGCTGACCACCTTCACCTTGTGTTCGGTGCGCGATCCGCAGGCGGTGCTGCGCGAGATGCGCCGCGTGCTGGCGCCGGGTGGGACGATCCTGTTTCTTGAACATGGGGCAGCCCCCGATGCCGCCCCGGCGCGCTGGCAGCAGCGGGTCGAGCCGGTGTGGAAGCGGATCGCCGGGGGCTGCCATCTCACCCGCCCCGTCGCCCAGGCGTTTGCTGATCAGGGCTTTCGGGTGGAAGGAACCGACCGCCGCTATCTCCCCAAGACGCCCCGCTTTCTGGGCTGGATCGAAATGGGCGAGGCACGGGCATGATGCGGCGTTCGGCATCGCTGGTCGCACTGATGTTGGCGGTGCCAGGCGTGCAGGGCGCGTCGGCCGCCGAGCGACGCTATACTCTGTCGACCTTCGACAAGGTGCGGGTCGAGGGTGATGTCGCGGTGGAGATCGTCTCGGGCGCTGCGCCGTCAGCGGTGGCGATCGGCGATCCGCGCGCGCTCGATGCGCTGACGGTCAGGGTGCAGGGCGGCACGCTCTCGATCCGCCGCGCGCGCGCCAGTCAGCTGACCGAGCGCCGCAATCAATCCGTGGCCCCCGATGCGCTGCCACTGGTGCGGCTGAGCGCACGGGCGGTGCAATCGCTGATGCTGCAGGGCCATGGCAGCGCCCGGATCGACCGGCTGACCGGCGCAAGGCCGAATGCGACGGTGAACGGCAACGGATCGATCGACATCGGCGCGGTACAGGCCGATGCGCTGGCGGTGAACGTCAGCGGCAGCGGCAGCCTGAAGGTCGGCGGTACGGCGACAAGCGCGCGCGCAGTGATGCTGGGCGATGGGCTGATCGAGGCTACGGGCCTCAGCTTGTCCAGTCTCGACCTGTTTGGCGAGGGGCCGGTGCGCGCGCGGATGACCGTCGATGGTCCGGCGCGGATTTCGGTAATGGGCGATGCGCAGATCGAAATCGGCGGTCAGTCGACATGCACTATCCGCCAGACCGGGGCGAACGCGATTGCCTGCGGCTCGATCGAGAAACCGCGCTAGGCCGGGTCAGCGTTTGCGGCGGTCCATGTACCACAAGGCGCCGTGCAGCGCGAAACCGCCGCCCAGACCTGCCAGAAAGCCGATCGAGGGCTGGCCCATGAATCCGCCGATCACGGTGCCGGCAAGCGTGCCCAGCGCCATGAAGACGCCGCCCGCGCGGGCAGGGGGGCGGGGGCTGTCAGTTGTGTCGTTGACCATGTTTGCGCCCTTGCCACGGCTGGCGGTCTTTTGCCAATGCCAATCGCGCGGCATGGCCAACGCAAAACCCTAACGCTGTGTTTACCACGCCGGTTGAGCCTTCTTCCACAGCGCGCCTGTATCCCGGTTCGAACAGCAGCCAACTTCCGATGGCGGCCAGAACAAGAGGACAGTCGATCCGCATGAACTTGCCCTATATCGGAAGCCGCGAAGCCTATGAGGATGCCTGCCTGCTGCTGTCGCGTTTTGGCGAGACCGCCGGGATCGAGGCATCGGACCGGGCAGAAGCGGCGCGGGCGCGCGGCAATCACATCCATTTCTGCCACTGGCGCCAGATCGAACGGCTGCTGGTGATCCTGTCGATCGACCAGAGCATCGGAACGATCCACTGAGGGCTGGGGGTGATCAGCCGGATGACTTTTGTCTGATGGAAGACCAGATCAGGACAAGCACGCCTGCCGCGATCAAGCCCACCGAGATCCACCCTAGCACGGCTGCTTCGCCGGTTAGCTGGTAGGAGCAGTCGAAAGCGCAAGCAGGGGGACCATCAGGGTTTGCCGACCTTCGGATGTTGATGAACACCCAATTCTGCGCTTCCAGCGAATGGGCATGGTCACGGAGCAAGAAGCCAATTCCTATAGCCAGGGTGCCCAGCCAAGACCGCCAGTATCGCTTCATGTTTGAATAATGGCGGATGATGGGCAACGCACAATGCTGACTACGCGCCATATTTCATCAAAACCTCGCTCAGCCTGAGCGTGTCGAAGGCCCCGCGCTGCCGTTGGCCAAATTGTTTCACCGCTATCCAGCGAAAGCTGGAGCCGGGGGCTCAGGTTACCCGGTGGTCACTGTTCCCCCGGAGTTGACCGTAAAGTGGTGAGGGATAATCGCAACCATTGGGGGCGGGGCCTTCGACAGGCTCAGGCTTAGCGGAGGGTGTTATGGCGTTGCAGAGGGATCCGGACCTGAGCGCCGCGCCTTAGGTTACCCCACCAACCGCCGTCACCACGCCGCCGCTTACACTCCAGTCGGCGCGGCCCGGCGTTGGCACCGCGTCGAACAGGCTCGCATCGGTCCCCGTCATCCACACCTGGCCTGATCGCTGCGCCAGTTGCTCGTACAGCGCCGCGCGGCGCGCCGGGTCGAGATGGGCTGCGACTTCGTCGAGCAGCAGGATCAGGCGGCTGCCGCGCCGCTGTGCCACCAGATCGGCATGCGCCAGGATGATCGCGATCAGCATCGCCTTCTGCTCGCCGGTCGAGCACAAAGCCGCCGCCTGGCCCTTCTGCCGCATCGTCACCACCAGATCGTCGCGGTGCGGCCCTACCAGCGCGCGGCCCGCCCCCCGGTCGCGCGACCGGCCGGCTTTCAGCGCACCTGCCAGCGCGCCCGCCTCGGTCGGCCCCTTGCGCTCCAGCGCCAGCGAGGGCTGCGCGAATGGCCCGGCCTTCAGCTCGCCGATCTGCGCATCGAGCGCCAGCAAAGTGTCGCCGCGCGCTTCGGCCAGCGCCGCGCCATGCTCCGCCATGCGCATTTCCAGCGCGTCGATCCAGCCCGGATCGACCGGACGCTCGGCGCTGAGCAGCCGGTTGCGTTCGCGCATCGCGGCTTCGTAGCGCGCGGCATGGCGCGCGTGCGCGGGGTAGAGCGCCAGCACCAGCCGATCGAGAAACCGTCGCCTGCCGCCCGCGCTTTCGAGGAACAGGCGGTCCATCGCCGGGGTCAGCCAGACGACCGCGAGCCAATCGGCAAGGCTGGTTGCCGCTGCTGCCGCGCCATTGACGCGCACCTGCCGCCGCGAGGGCGCATCGGCATGGGTCCCGGTGCCGATCCGCACCTCTTCGTTCATCAGCGCAGCGGCGATGGCAAAGCCACCGGGGCCCTGCTGGCGCGCCATCTGCTCAATCGCGGCGCGGCGCATGCCCCGCCCCGGCGCGAGCAAGGATATGGCCTCGAGGATGTTGGTTTTGCCTGCGCCATTGTCGCCCCAGATCACGTTGAACCGCGCGCCCGCCACGATGCGGCTTTCGGCGTGGTTGCGAAACTGGGTGAGGGAGAGGGAAGAGAGCGCCATCTGCGGGCGGCTATAGCGCCTTGCGCGACCGGCCGCGCGCAAAATCGCAAACTGCAGCCATGGCATAGGAGAGGTGATGCCAAAGAATCGTGAATATTCCCAAAACTTCGCATTCAGCTGGCGGCAAGATTTGTGTCATTGTGTATAGAGCATTGAAATATAATCGTTTTTCAGTTTGGCACGCCCTGTGCAGTGTATCTGGCATCTCCCGACGGACAGTCCAGAGGGACCCAGACACACTGAAAGGACCCACATCATGTTCTCGATCTCGAACCTCAACAGCAACCTGATCGCCGCCATCTGCGCTTTTGCTACTTCGGCACTTTTCATCGGCCTGAGCGTAGGTCCCGCAGAAATCGGCACGATGTCGGCGATGATCGTCTGATCGCAGATCGCATCGATCAACCACGGGTTTTAAGGGAAACCATCATGAAGAACCGCGCATTTCATCTCGACAAGTCGAACGGCAAGCTGATGGGCGTGTGCTCAGGGATCGCCAACTATTTCGACTGGGATGCCAATTTCATCCGCATCGCCTTTGTGCTTGCAGCCCTGTTCGGCGTTGGCGCACCGGTGCTGGTCTATCTGGTCATCGGCCTCGTCGCCTCCGACCGGTAAAGGAATACAGCCTATGCCTGATCACACCCGGGTGCTGAACGGCGTGAAATCGGTGGCGGTATCGAACACCTCCACACCTTCGCGCCGTTTCAGCCATCCGACCACCGCATAGGTCACCGGGGTCAGCACCACCTCCCAGCTGACCTTGAGCAGCCAGTTGGTGATCATCACGGTGATCACCTGCGACGTCTCCCACTCTCCGTAAAATGCGAGCGGATAGAAGATCAGGCTGTCGACGCCCTGGCCGACCACCGTCGAGCCGATCGTGCGGGTCCACAGCATCCGCCCTTGCGTCCACAGCTTCATCCGCGCCATCACATAGCTGTTGACGAACTCGCCCGCCCAGAAGGCGACGATCGACGCGAACACGATGCGCGGGACCTGGCCGAACACCGATTCATACGCGGCCTGGCCATCCCAACCCTCCGCCGGCGGCAGGCTCACCACCACCCAGCTCATGAATGCCATGAACAGCAAGGCGCCGAACCCGGCCCAGATCACCCGCCGTGCGCGGGCATAGCCGTAGATCTCGGTCAGCACGTCGCCGATCACATAGCCCAGCGGGAAGAACAGGATGCCCGCGCCATAGACCCATTGCTGCCCGCCGATCGTGATGAACGTCGGCTTGGCCGCGCCAATCACGTTCGACAGCAGCAGCACAGTGACAAACGCCGCCATCACGAAATCGTAATAGCGGAACTGGTGGGTGGCGGGGTCGAAGCCGTTGGCAGGCAACTGGCCTGCGCCAGGGGCGGGGTTCACGGGAGAGGGCGTCTGCATCGTCGCTTGCCATATCGCGGTTTACAGCCCCATGCAAAGCCCGCTATTGCCCGCCCCACACGGCGCGCGCCCTTAGCTCAGCTGGATAGAGCACGAGACTTCTAATCTTGAGGCCACAGGTTCGACTCCTGTAGGGCGCGCCATCTCTTTTTCTAACATAGAAAAATCCCCTAACATATTGAACGGCAACGCTAAAATAGGTGTTCGAAAACCCGTTTTTCGGTCGTATGCCAATTGGCTTGGAAATGTCAGTTTTAGGGCTATCCTCTTCTCGGTCAGCTTATCACTTTTCCAGAGATTCCAAGGGCTTGCGAGAAATTGGAGAGCTGTTCGAAAGGATTCATCGAATTCCTTGATTGGCTTGTCGCAGCCAGCCAATTGCTCCCGTAGCAGGAGCTTGCGGCCTTCGAGTTCGGCGACCCGTCGCTCATAGGCTTGGATCACCGCATCGCTTTCCGCTTCCACAATCCGATCGAGAAGCTGTGCAACCTTGCGCTCGATTGAACTGATTTCCTCAGTGATCGATTTCTTGGCTTCGCCAGCCTTGAGGATTTGCCGATCCCACAAATCACGGAAAGTCTGTGTAGCTAGCTCGACGAGCTGCCGTGCGGGTGTCAGGCTCTTGAGCATGGCCTCGAAGGCATCTTCGATCTTCGCGCGCGGGATCGACTTGGCATAGTCAGCGCATCCTTTGTGGCGGCACAGATAGTATGCGAAATGCCCGTGCTTTCCCTTGCTCCAGTTTGCCGTCATCGGCTTGTCGCACGATGCACAGCAAACGAAGCCACGCAGCGGGAAAGCTTCATTGAGGTCAACCCGCGCAGGCGCGCGAGGTTTCTCATTCAACTTTTCTTGGATCGCATTGTAGGTTTCGACTGACACCAGCGGTTCATGCTGACCAATGCGTGGCGTGATGTTCCAGTTCGGCAACATCACGATTCCTGCATAAAGCGGTTGTGTCAGGATTTGATGGACGCGCTCAATGGTGATCGAGCCGTCCTTGGCCTTCGGGACAGGAGCTTGCGCTTCGAAAAAGCGCATCACTTCGGCTTGGCTGGCAAACCGGCCATGAGCGAAGCCCTCAAGAGCATCTTTGATGATGGAGGCAAGAGGTTCATGCCGATGCAGCATCTTGCCACCGGAAGGGCATGGGCCATAACGATAGCCCCAAGGGGCTTGGAAAACCCAAAAGCCACGCTCGACGCGTGCGGTCATGCGATTGAGTGTTTGCTCGGCATTCTTTTGTCGCGCGTGCTGACTGACACACGCCAGCAAATTCTCCACTAGCTTGCTATCGCTATCTTCGCCGAATTCGATGGACGGCGATTCAAGTGACGCGCCGGTCGATCCGATCTCAGCTCGCAATTGGATATGCGCTTCGATCCCGCGAGCGAGCCGCGAGATATCATCGATCACAACGACGTGAGAGTGTTTGCGCGTCTTGCGAAGGTAGGAAAGCATCGCGTCCATGCCGGGTCGCTTTGCAACGCTACCTGACATATCGTCTTTGAAAATCTCGACGACCTCATAGCCCTTGTGTTCGCAGTAGAGTCGGCAGCGTTGTTCCTGTGACGACAAACCATCGGTGCGCGTGGTCTGCTGCGCAGATGACACACGCGCATAGATCACAGCTTTCTTCTGTTGAGCCTCATTCATGGCGCAAATTCCTTATTTCTGTTTTTTGTGATTGCGCCCTCGCTTACGAGGTCAACGGGCTTAGCACTGCCAAGAGCCGAAATCTTATCACAGACACCACCGCCATGAGAAGATTGAAGTTCAATTTGTTGAACCGGATGTTGCCCCCATGCAGCATCGACAAAGGCCTGCATCATGTTGATCACAATGATGATGGCCTCTTCCTTCTGTGAGTCGGACATTCCATCAATATCTGCGACAATAGCGCGATACCGTTCCATCTCAGCAGCAGTGACACTAACAACAACATTCATCACAATCACCATCACGACGTGCTCATTACGAGCAGCATGAAAGTGATTTTGCTTCGTCATCGCTAATCACGTGGGGGAAACTGGAATGACATCATCAGTTTGCGCCACATTATATTATAATTATACGCACATTTGAACAAAAATTGCAAGGTTTTCCGCAGATTTCTGCGGGTTTCAGGCTGCTAACGCCCAAGCCCGCGCTCTTTCCCGATCATGCGTTCGCCAACATTTCGGATTTTGTTGATGCGCTTGATGTGATCATATCGCGCCCACTGTTTGGCAGCGGCCCGCATCCTTTGCTCTGGATCGTCCTTTGAAAAGAACGGCCTCAGCGCGGGCGGATGGCCATGCTTGTCGATCAGATCGCGATAGCGTGCGCTGGTGAGTTGAGGTTCGCAAAGAACGAACCGAGCATCTAGGCGCTTAATGGCGTCGGCCACGCGATCATGGACGCGCCATTCCCAAAAGCTTCGTGTCCCTTCATTGTTGAATCTCGACGTCAGAGTTGAGTTCTCGTTCATTCTCATTTCCTTCGATGTGATTGGCGTGCGGCTAGCCCCGACCGAGATCATTCGCTTTGCGTCCCGCCATGCGATCCGCCGCGCGGTCGATGCGTTGAAGGTTTTTTGAAAGGCGCTGTTTTGCGAGATGACCCGCCGCGCGTAGGAGATGAGCTTTCCGATCCTGCACGCCCCAGGAGGGTTGAAGTGACGGCGCATTGCCTTCGCGTTTCAATAGCCGGTCATAATAGTTTGCCGTCCATTGACCCTTGCACCGCTCGAACTGCTTTTCAGCAAATTGCGTGACGCGCTCATGCTTCGATTGCACGGCAGCTTCTCGCGGTTTGGATTCCGCACGCGCATTGAACGTGGGTGTTACCATGCTCATCCACATTCTCCCCGATGCATGACGCATCGCATTTTCCATCGCGCGCGCACGCATCCGTGCGCGCGCAGCATGATCAGCTTCGAGTGTTTGGCGATGCACGGACATGAACGTGTTCATGCCCGTGCCAAATCGACCGCCACGCATTTCAGTTTTCGCCCATTGTGATGGGCTGTTCGCTCAGCACGGGCGGAGGAGGAATCGGCACTGGCTGATACCGACGCAATTCAGCGCGGACAGTTTCAGGTGACGGGAGATTGGTATCCCAACCCGTCACATCGATACGCGCGCCTTCCATTGCTGCCTGCGTCATGCGATTGGAAACGTCGCGCGACATCGTCTCGGTATAGGCAAGAGCTTGATCGCCAGAACCCGCTTCGAGCGCATTCATGCCATAGCCAATCATCTTGACCATGTTGATGATGCCATTCTCGGCACCAGTCTGCGCGTTGACCTGATTCATGCGCATCTGCGCATATTGGCCCTGCATCCGCGTTGCCGCCTCGGCATAGATTTTCGCGCGATCATAACCGGCTTGGTAATTCGCCACCGAAGCATTCATCGCTGCGCGATACGCTTCGGCGTTTTGGTCCGATGCGACCTTCACCTCAGCGGCCCACGCTTCAAAGCGCGCTTGCTGATTCAGCTCGACAGCGCATTTCAGGAAATCGCTTATCCACCGCAAGCTACCGTCGAACTCCGTTCTCAGAACATCATCAGGTTCAATATCGAGAGGATCGATCCTGCGGCCATTAGCATCGATGATGATGCCTTTGTATTCCCAGATCGTGTCGCAGAGCCAATTGACGACTAAGCGACGCCTAATCGGAACGAGGTTCGCATATGAGATCGCAAGACGATGATATGCAGGGATGGTGGCGAGTGCCGACATTGCCGGAAGGCGGATAACGCCCTCGTCGGTGTTATCGTTCGCGGCGCTGCAAATGCAGAACCCCTTGCGGCTTCCCCCACACTTGCAAACATCGCGGTTGCTCATACGCTGCTCCATCGTGTGGAGCAGGAAGTGCGGCTTGATTGTCGCTGCTTTCTCCACCTGACAGTTTTAAACTTTTTGCTTTTCGTTCCAAGTTTTTCAGGATGAACTGGCCTCTGCTAGCGACGAGTTGAAATTTTCAGGTTGAAACGGAAAAAGGACGTATGACGCGAGCCACTTTTGGCAGTCGACACGTCACGAACTATGCAGTCGAGCTTGCTGTGTCGGATCGTTGAGGGGTGACGGAATAGCTTTATGCAGACTTGAATGATAACTCACACTCAATGATCAGGTTACTTTTTCAAGAACGTGCTTTCAAAATCATCCATCGCGCGCAAAATACCCATCACGAAGTTCCAGTGATCTTCGCGCGTCGTTCTTGCGTGCTGATATTTCCAAATGTAAAGCAACCGCTGCGTCACGCCATCGGGCACATTTGGCGCATTCAAAATGTCGCACTCCATGTCGGCATTCGTGCGCGCCAATTCCGCTTTGAATTCCTCTGACATTTCGCGCGTGAAAGGAATACGCGTAGCCCCGATGGGATCAATCGGACGACCTGCGTCTTTTTGTTTCGAGGCCAACCGCTTCCTGTGATCATCACTATCGGGCAGCGCCGACCAAATGCGGATCACATGATTCCAGTGCGACACCCGCGCCACATGCGCGCGGTTTGCAATCCAGTCATTCACAATGGCAATGGTCAGGCCTTCGAGGATCGGCGGATGGCCTTCCAGAATGCGGCGCGTTGAAACGCCCGTGCGTTTCCAGTGGTGGCGCAACTCCTTGCGCATCTCCTTCGTTATTGGTGCAAATTCGCCTGATTCCAAGCAATTCTCCCGTACTTCAGACCATTGAACCTCAAGTGAATTAAATCAAGGTTAACAATGGCTTAAACTTGGAAGGCATTTGACTAAAATGCCATATATTCCATAATTCTTGTTAAGATTTATCGCCTAAAATCAGTAACATGGTTCAGGAACGAGTCACAGGTAACGGCAATTTCGACATCGATGCGATCCGCATGGCGGCAAACGCGATGGAGAATGCACCTGCCGTGATCGATCAACCACTCGTTGATCCGATTGCCGATGCTTTCGCCGCCGATGTCGATGACATGGTGGACGAGCTTCGCTTCAACCCCAGCTCAAATCTCACCGAGGAAGCACAGCAGATCATGAACTCACCACTCGCCGCGCGCTTGGGCGCAGGCGTGATGGCTGATCTTCGCGCAGCCGTTCAGCTTCAAGAGGAAAAGGCATCAAACGGAGCCGACGCATTCACGCGCGGCGATCGCGTGTGGGAAGAGCAAAAGGAGAAACGTGAGAAGGAACGCGCCGAGCAGGCCAAGATCGATGCAGCAGATGACATGGCGAATGCCTCAAAACCGATGACGCCAGAGCAATGGGACGAAGCACCATCGAGCGATTATCCGGGAATGACAAACGCGGAGGCCTTGGCCGCATTACGTCGTATCAATGCGAACTTGCCATTCTTCTCCCAGCTCGCGGTGAACAAGGGCTTGATCAAACCCGAGGACGAATTGGCATTCCAAGCCTACATGCGCAACGAACTGTGGCTCAAAGAGCAAGAGCGCATAGGCAATACAAACACAGACGAATATCGCATGCGCAAACAGCAGCAAGAACAGACGCAGAAAACAAAACCGGAATTCAAACCGGCAGCGCAGGAAGTTGTACGATTTGCCAATGCTCGATCATTGGACAACGAAGTATCAGCAGCGGTTGTCGGCGCACAGGCAGGTGAGGTAGGTGAAAACAGCACGATAGACTCTGGTACAGCTGCTTTGACCGCTTACGATGGGGCGCTGTCCTCGATGACAGTCGAACCGGTATCGGTAGCCAAGTCACTTGATCAGCCGGAACAGTCGGTCATCGATCAGCCATCGCTCACCACAGCATTTAACGCATCGGCAAACGGCGCTGTGGGTGCAGTGCCATCACAATCCGCAGCTGCGCAGATCACACCCGCGCAACCAGTGCGCGTCGCTAGTGCAAATTTCGACCAATCGGTTGGAATGATTTAAAGACCCAATGCGGCGACGCGGGTCGGTTGTTGGGCGAAGCGATCATAATTCGGCTGAACTTTTTCAACATTGCCAAGCACAAGAGTAGGGCGAATCTCGCCACTAGCCATCGTGACTGTCACCGCGCCTGCACTGTTATATGAAGACCCTTCACCAGGACTGCCACGTGTCACCATCATAAAGGCACCGCGCACTTCATTACCGTTTTCGTCACGTCGCAAGACGGTGGCACCAAGCAACACGCGCTCATTCGTGCGAGAAGCAGTGTCGGCCAACCATCGATCATGCCCCGTCCCGTCACCGCGCCGCGCCCAAGATGGAGTGGAGAGATCGGGATTTCGATTCACCTGAATATCGGTGTATTTGACGCGCACGCACAACACGTTGTTTGTGCCCGCCTCGATATTGTAACCGAGCGATCCATCGGCGTTCGACGTGAAGATATTTTTGGGGCGCTCAGGGATCGGGCGCTCACCATTGACCAAAACAAATTGACCCTCGTCGTGCAGTGCGTTGCGCACCGCATCGCCATCCTGACATCCTGTTTCAAGTGCCATCGCAGGAGTCGCACATGCCATCAGCGCGCCAGCACCCACTACCGCTGCTGTCCGGAATGATTTCATCGCGTTTGATAACGTAGCCATCGCAAACCTATTTCTTTCGAATCCACTTTAGTTAAGGTCTTGAAATCCGTGGTTTTTGCGACTCTTTTTTCTTGGCTCTATTCGCTACGTATGGTATCTTTTGGGCGTTGAATTATGGCGGTTTTCCGTCTCGGTGAGGTTCCCCTTCGGGGTCGAATATCAGAGTCTCACAAAGGACAGATTGTGAGACTCCGCCCCAGAACCCCTGATTGAGGCCGCCATGACACCCAAGAAACCAAGGAAACGCCTGCCTTTGCGAGCGGCGCAGCCGCCGCCAGAAGGTGCGGATACAGCGCCAAAACGGGTTGGTTATGTCCGCGTCAGCACTCACGAGCAGAACACCGACCTTCAATATGATGCCCTGATTAAGGCCGGATGCGATCCGATTTTCGAAGATCGCATCACGGGCGTGGCATTGACACGCGACGGGTTGGATCAGGCACTGGCCTGTATCGGAGAGGGCGACAAGTTGGTCGTGTGGAGATTGGATCGCCTCGGGCGATCGATCCCCCACGTCATGACCATTGTCGCCGAACTCGCCGATAAGGGCGCGAGCCTGCAAAGCATCGACGAAGGGTTTGATACAGGCAATGAAGCGGGCGAACTTTACTCGACGATTCTCGCCATGATCGCACACGTTGAACGGCGCATGATCGTTGCGCGCACACGCGCCGGTCTCGCCGCCGCAAAAGCGCGCGGCGTGCGCCTCGGCGCAAAACCAAAACTGCGGCCATGTGAAGTGGCTGAGGCCGTATCACTTATGCGCACGGGCCTAAAGGCCGAAGCGGTCGCGCATCGATTTTCAATCTCACGCGCGACATTGTTTCGCAGCATTCGTCAGTGTCGAGAGAGATTTGCAGGCGGCGAATTGTAAACGTAGATGTTCACCGTCACAATCTGGCGGATTGTGACGGTCTCAGATGGGATCGTGTTAGGCATTGCAAAGGCGCACGAAATCACGAGCGGCTTTCGGACGAGCTGGTTTAATTGCGCCTCGATACGCACCATATGCTGCGGCGACAGATAGCAAACCAGCACGTCAAATTGCGACCAATCTTGTGAAAAGAAGTCCTGATTCAGGATGATGATGCGCGAATTGAAAATTGTGATGATGCGTGAAATAAGACGGGGCCACAGAGAGATTTCAAAGCCGATAATCGTTGCATTGGGAAACGCATTCGCCAATCTAACCACGAGCCCGCCCCAACCTGAACCCAGTTCGGCGATCCTCAGAGATTGGCGCCCACCCCCCCCATACCTTTTCAGCAGATCGACCACGACACGGCGCGTACCTGGCATCGTCGGTGTGGGTGATATCCCTGCGCGTTTTTCATTGAGCAGTATCGACATCGCAACGATCATCGGGACACCCAAAATCAGGCAGTAAACAATTTCGGCAAGCGTCATTGGTTACGTCTCTATCTCCTCGATTATGTGGTCCGAAATTGGCACGCCGAAGCGTTGTTCATAGGCACCCCATTGACCTTCCGGATTGAGGTCAATGAACCAAAAGCGTCCCGCTTCATCTTCGATGAAGTCGGACGACGCATAGAAAATGCCGAAGTGCCGCATCATTTTGAGCAGCCCTTCTCGCACACCCTGAGGCACTGTCTCGGGACCGCCTTCAAGTTCCTCTTCAACTCGGCGCGAGTCAACTTCATCGACAAGCTGTTTGCCTGTCAGGCGGAAGCCAAAGCATCGCGATCCGATCGCAATGATGCGCCACATCGCAGCCGGAATGATCGCCGATTGCACGAGCCCAATTGTGAATGGATTTTGCTGCGTCGGGAAAGAGTCTTCAGTTGCTTTGAGAGTGTAACCCGTGCGGATTTGCCCCGCAAACAAATGCGAGCCGTTACCGATGGCTTTTGTGATCGAAGGTCGTTGCTGGACGAAGTCGCGCAAAGCGCGGCTCTGATTACTGATGAGCGTGTCAGGCGTCGCGAGTCCGCTAGAATTCGCGACGGTCAATTGCGCAATTTTGTTTTGTGCCATTTGGTTCGCAGCGGGCTGATTGATCACCTTGCACCCGATGAGTTCAGGAAGTGCACGCTCAAACCAATTCCATTCCTGATTGACGAACGACAACGCCCACGGATCGATTGTGGAGCTGAGCATCTCGGGCGTGACGTCGAGTGGGCGACGATAGATTAGAAGTCCGACATCATGCAGATCGACAGAGCGCCCATCGACAGCAATATGTGTTGTCGTGCCCGCGTGGCTTTCCATCGCCCCGCGCGTCCGCACGTGATCCGTGTTGTACCGAAAACAGCCCACGCCTTTGCGTTCACAAGCGCGGACAAGATCGTCTGAATGTACGTCACCCGAATTGGTGACAATGAGAACATGTTTCATAGCTGAATGGGGAGAGGGAGGAGCAAGACTGCTCCTCCCTCATGGGAGTTAATTGGGTCCGTTCGGAGTCGGATCGATGCAAGTATGATCGGTTGTTACCCAATCTTGCCCAGCATTTGTGTGATATCCCGTCGGACGAGACATGAAAGATAGTGGAATCGCCGTTTGTCCTTCACTATCATAAATATAGTGAACACCCTCCACTGGAATTGCCTCTGAACGCTCGCATTGACTGAAATTCGCCATGAATGCCGGTAAGTAGTTTTGATGTATTTCGGTTTTCATTTTCCCTCCAAAATAAAGTTGATGGATGGATCAAATCATAATTGAATTGAGTTTGTCAAAGATTTCCGTAACGAAAAATGCTATTTTTCATATACTTGTATTTCTGCCAAGTATGTCTTTTGATTTTTCCAAATGCCTCGTTCATTAACACATGGCGCGAGCAGGGCCAGATGCTCCGAACACAAATCCATCTTGTTGGTTCTACCAACTCCGCTTAGGTGAAACAGGCGTGCTAACGCCGACTGCAAGATGTCCGGTGTATTACCGGCATCTTGGCAAGGGAGACGCTGCGCTCTCCCGTTGCATCCCTCTGGCGGCTGCCACATTCATCCCCCAAGCCGTCCGAGATCTGCGTTGCAGATTGCGGCGGGGGCGGAATGTGGCAGCGCAACGTGTGGCCGTTGCATCACCAGTCAGGGAGCGTTCCTGCTCCCCGACACCCCTTGACCGAAGGGAGACTTCGCTCTCCCTTGGAACCCATCGACCAACTGTCCGCCGGTTGGATGCCGTCAGGGCTTTCCATCCCTGAACCCTGACAATGGGCGCTTTCATGCTCCCCTTGACCCCATGACCAAAGGAGATTCCGCTCTCCCTTGGAACCCATCAATGCGGCTTAGTGGGCCTTGTGGATAGCTGACCACTGCCGTTCGGAACGCGGTGACAATCGCGTCGCATTCGGCTAATCATTAACGATCTCTGGGCGTTGGACCGCCTCAGCCGAAAATAGTTGATCGAATGCACCCAAAAGGATGCGGGGAATTGTATCGTAATGAACGCAGTAGAAATTGAAGAAGCAGTATCGGAATTGGCAACTCAGCCCTTCAATGCGGCTGAATTCCCATACCTGTTTCTTGCGGCGTTTGGGAACAAAGACACAACGATCAAACGTCTGCGCTCAGGCAATACAAATCCTTCGGATATTCCGAACGGCGTTCTTCAGCGCAACCATATCCACTTGGCGACGTGCGACATCGGCAAGGTTGATGAAACGCTGAATGCGTTGCGCGCGAGTCCGAAAACGGCATCATCGAAGGCCAAGTTCATCCTCGCGACCGATGGGGAGACGCTACAGGCGGAGGACGTCACCAGCGACGATCCGCCCATTGCGTGCGAGTTTGAAAAATTCCCCGATCACTTCGGATTCTTCCTGCCACTTGCGGGCATCACCACGGTCAAACAAATCCGTGAAAGCTCGTTCGACATCAAGGCGACCGGACGCCTCAACCGTCTCTATGTCGAGCTGCTGAAAGACAATCCCGAATGGGCAAAGGCGGAACGCCGACCCGACATGAACCATTTCATGGCACGGCTGATTTTCTGCTTCTTCGCCGAGGATACAGACATCTTCAATGGCGTCGGGCAATTCACCGCGACCATCGATCAGATGAGCGAGCGTGATTCCTCAAACACGCACGAGGTGATCAGCGAAATTTTCAGAGCGATGAACACGAAGATCGCCGACCGCGCGAGCGCGAAGCTCCCGCGCTGGGCCGACGTGTTCCCCTATGTAAATGGCGGCCTGTTTTCTGGCAGCACCGAGGTGCCGCGTTTCAGCAAAATTGCGCGCTCCTATCTGATCAACATCGGCACGCTCGATTGGCAGCGTATCAACCCAGATATTTTTGGGAGCATGATCCAAGCGGTTGCCGACGATGATGAGCGTGGTGCACTGGGTATGCACTACACCAGCGTGCCAAATATCTTGAAGGTGCTCAATCCGCTTTTCCTCGACGATTTGCGGGAGCAGTTGGAAGAGGCGGGCGACAATCTGCGCAAGCTTCTCAATCTGCGCAACCGCATGGCGAAAATTCGCGTGTTTGACCCTGCCTGCGGCAGCGGAAATTTCCTCGTTATCGCCTACAAGGAAATGCGGGCGATTGAAGCCGAAATCAACAAGCGTCGGGATGAGGAAGAGCGTCGCACAGACATCCCAATCACAAATTTTCGTGGCATTGAACTTCGCGATTTTCCGGCGGAAATCGCACGCCTCGCACTCATCATCGCCGAGTATCAATGCGATGTGCTGTATCGCGGACAGAAGGAAGCGTTGGCCGAGTTTCTGCCGCTTGATGCCCAGAACTGGATTACGTGTGGAAATGCCCTGCGCTTAGACTGGCTATCGATATGCCCGCCGACTGGCACAGGGGTAAAGATGAACGCAGATGATCTATTTCACACGCCATTGGACCAAGCCCAAATCGACTTTGAGAATGAAGGTGGAGAAACCTATATATGTGGAAATCCCCCCTATCTTGGCAACAAACTTCAATCCGATGAACAAAAATCTGATCTTCGCGCAATCTTTGATGGCCGGATAGATGGGTGGAAATCGCTTGATTATGTAGCTGCATGGCTGATGAAAGCTGCTGACTATGGAATTAAAACGACCTCGGCTGCGGCCTTCGTAACGACAAACTCGATTTGTCAGGGCCAGCAAGTTCCTATCCTTTGGCCAACTATATTAAAAACCGGTCATGAAATTGAATTTGCTTATACGTCCTTCAAATGGGCAAACTTAGCGAATTTCAACGCTGGTGTTATTGTCATTGTGATCGGGATAACGAACAAAATACGGGATAAGAGGCGAATATTTTCTGCTGATGCTACCGGAGACGTTCTAGAAAAGGTCTGCCAAAATATAAATCCGTATCTTGTTGACGGTCCAAATCTAGTCATCGAGAGTCGGCGCGAGCCACCAGAAGGGTGCTCGCCAATGCTTTTTGGAAACATGCCCCGAGACGGTGGAAATCTCATTGTTTCACACGAGGAAATGTCTTTAGGCGCGAGCAGAGACCAAATTTTCAAGAGTTTTCTACGTCCGTTTTTTGGATCAGAGGATTTCATACAAGGGAAGATGCGATACTGCCTTTGGATAAGCCAAGATCAATATAAAAAGTCTGTCGAGTCCGAATTAATCGCGCGACGCTTAGATGCTGTTAAACAAATGCGATTGTCTAGTAAGGCTGATTCAACTCGTGACTTTGCGAATGTTCCTTATCGATTTGTACAAATACAAGGGACTGCAAATCAGTCGACAATAATAATACCAAGAGTTAGCTCTGAGCGTCGAAGGTATCTCCCAGCAGGTCTTCTGACGCGAGATGCTGTGGTTGCAGATAGCGCGTTTGCCTTATACGATGCTCCGATTTGGAACCTCTCTTTGGTTTGCTCAAAGCTACATATCGTTTGGGTTGCAGCGGTATGCGGTAAGCTTAAGACCGACTATCGGTATTCAAACACGTTGGGCTGGAATACCTTTCCGATTCCAAAACTCACTGAACAAAACAAAGCTGATCTATCGGATGCGGCTACGCAAATTTTGCTAGCGCGTGAGCACTACTATCCTGCCACGGTCGCTGAAATGTATGATCCCGATAAAATGGAAAGCGATTTTCCGCTTGTGCATCAAGCTCACGAACGGAACGATGAGATTTTGGAGCGGATATACATTGGTCGTAAATTTAGAAATGACACTGAAAGACTAGAAAAGCTGTTTTTGTTGTATGCAGCAGCCGAGAAGGATCAGGGGCTTTCAGGACGCAAAAATGAACCCGAAAGGTCTAGGACATGAGCGAGATAGATTATGTTGCGCAACCAGCGATGCGCTCAGCTCTTGAGGTCCTAGAAAACATCGCAGGCTCGGGCGGTGTTCAGAGTTTGGATGTCGCAGCTGCTTATATCACGGCAGGCGGTCTTCACGATTTTTTGAAGCGAATGGAAACAGCGCTCGGGGGTGACTGGCCTTCCGTGGAGAAGCGTTGGCTAACGTCTTTTGATTATTGCAGGACACAACCGGTCGCTTTGGAGAAGCTGCTTTCTCTGCCGACATCATTGGTTCGCGTACATGACGCACACTTTACTTTAGCCCACAATGCGATGCCCAAAATTCCGTTTCATCCGAAAACGTTTCTTATCAGAAGCGACGACAAGGATTTTGCACTAGCAGGGTCAGGAAATCTTTCTCGCTCAGGCATGTCTAGGGGAGTGGAAGTAGGATTGGCATTGTCTGTGTTGCGGACCAACCCAACAGAGGCCAGCTCGGCAGCTTCTATGCAGTCACTGCGAGATTGGTATTTGGCAACGTGGAACAATGCTACCCCTCTGAATCCCGCCCTTGTAAAGCGGTACACGGCGCTATTTGAAAGCCAAGAGAACTTAAAAAATCCCACCGTCACAGAAGACGATCTAGCGAGTGATGAGAATGCGAATGGAGCACTTTCCAGCAAAGACCTTCAGAAATTGAGAATCTGCAAAAATTTCTGGATTGAATCCGGAAACATCACGAAGAATAGAGGGCCAAAATTGCCCGGAAATCAGTTGATGATGAAAAGAATGTCTCGTGTATTTTTCGGTTTCTTCCCTAATTCAGTTCCAGTAGATACACTAATAGGATCGGTTGGTCTATATTTCGGTGGAAATCCGGTTGAACAATACTCCCTTTCGTATAGTAATAATAAGATGGATAAGTTAAATCTGCCAATGCCAGCGATTCTGGGTCCGGCTGAATACGATAATTCCGACTTGTTATTTCAGCAGGTTGGTCCACAGATATTTAAGTTATCAATTGGAACGGCAAAAGATAAAGTGGGATGGCGGAAGAAAAGTAATGCAATTAGCGCAAGTTTCAAAATGAGAAGTGGTCGCGAATGGGGGGTCTTTTGATGACGACATCCAGACCCATTCCAGCCGTTCTTTTTCAAACAGCACGCACTGGCGCATCGGCCAAAGCCAATGAGTTTGGAATGCGCCAGATGCAGGAACGCGCTTACGCTAAGCGCGGCGAGCAATATCTGCTGATCAAATCACCGCCAGCATCCGGCAAGTCACGCGCTCTTATGTTCATCGCGCTCGACAAGCTTCACAACCAAGGTTTGCAACAGGCGATCATTGTCGTGCCGGAGAAAAGCATCGGCGGCAGCTTTAGCGACGAGCCTCTTTCGAAATTTGGGTTCTGGTCAGACTGGACGGTGAAGCCGCAATGGAATCTGTGTAACGCACCTGGGCCAGACGAAGAGCGCGTTGACCCGTCCAAGGTGCGTGCCGTCGGTCAATTCCTTGCCAGC
Source organism: Hydrogenophaga intermedia (assembly GCA_943370475.1). Lineage (GTDB taxonomy): Bacteria > Pseudomonadota > Alphaproteobacteria > Sphingomonadales > Sphingomonadaceae > Blastomonas. Next base: position 6,325 of record CALRRI020000019.1, on the reverse strand, counting down.
GATGACAAGGTGCTGGTTTGCACGCACGCCACATTCCGCTTCGCGGTTGAGCAGCTCGGCGTGGCAGCGTTCGACAATCGCCTGATTGCCGTTGATGAATTTCATCACGTCTCGGCCAACCCCGAAAACCGTCTCGGTAGCTTTCTCACGGAATTCATCAGGCGGGATAAGGTGCATATGGTTGCCATGACAGGCAGCTATTTTCGTGGCGATGCGGTGGCCGTGCTTACACCGGAGGATGAAGCCAAGTTCGACACCGTCACCTACACATATTACGAGCAGCTCAACGGCTATGAGCATCTGAAGTCGCTCAACATTGGCTATTATTTTTATACCGGTCGCTATCTCGATGCGATTGAGGCAGTGCTCGATCCATCGCGCAAAACCATCGTGCATATCCCGTCAGTCAATTCGCGCGAGAGCACAAAGGACAAGATCAAAGAGGTCGAAGAGATAATGGAGTATCTCGGCAACTGGAAAGGTGCCGATCCCATCACCGGATTCCATCTTGTCGAATTGCCCGACGGACGAACCGTGAAGATTGCCGACCTCGTGGACGACAGCGATCAGGTGAAGCGCGCAAAGGTTCTTGCTGCGCTCAAAGACCCCGTGCACAAGAATGACCGCAATCATGTTGATATCATCATCGCGCTTGGAATGGCGAAGGAGGGCTTCGACTGGATTTGGTGCGAACACGCGCTGACCGTTGGCTATCGATCCAGTTTGACCGAGATTATTCAGATCATCGGACGCGCGACGCGCGATGCACCCGGCAAGGAAGTCGCCAGCTTCACCAATCTGATCGCAGAACCGGACGCGGCAGAAGCGACCGTCGTTGATGCGATCAACGACACGTTAAAAGCCATCGCTGCCAGCTTGCTCATGGAGCAGGTGCTCGCACCGCGCTTCAATTTCACGCCGAAAAACAACGGGCCGATTGAAGGCTTCGACTATGGCGAGGGCGGATACAAAAGCGATCAGACCAACGTCGGCTTCAACGAAGAGCGCGGTCAATTCCATTTCGAGATCAAAGGGCTTGTAACACCGAAGAGTCCCGAAGCTTCGCGCATCTGCGCAGAAGATTTGAACGAAGTGATCACCGCATTCGTGCAGGACAAGTCTGCCTTGGAGCGCGGCCTGTTCGATGGGCCGCATCTCAATGGCGAAACGATTGCGCAGGATTTGACGCTCTCGAAAATGGGAAAAATCGTGCGTGACCGCTATCCCGAGCTGAGCGAAGAAGATCAGGAAGCTGTTCGCCAGCACGCAATCGCTGCATTGAACCTGACACAGAAGGCGAAGCAACTCGCAAGCGGCGGGGACGTTGGCGAGGGTGATGAATTGCGCGCCAATACCGCATTGATCGACGGCGTTCGCAAATTTGCGATGGACGTTCGTGACCTCGACATCGATTTGATAGACCGGATCAATCCGTTCGAAGCTGCCTATGCGGTGCTCGCAAAATCAATGAGCGAAGGCACGCTGAAACAGGTTGCCGCCGTGATCGAGAAACGTAAGGTCAGCATCCCTTATGAGGAGGCACGTGACCTTGCCGTTCGCGCGTTGAAGTGGAAGCAAGAGCGCGGACGTGCGCCCGATATTACATCACAAGACCCTTGGGAAAAGCGCCTAGCCGAAGGCATTGCCGCTCTCGCAAAATTCAGAGCACAGCAGAGTGCTCAAGAGGGTGGCAATGGTTGATCTATCCGACGACGAATTGCTTGCGGAACTCGGCGTCAGCGTCGAGCAAAAAGCTGCGCGGACTTACACGGCGCAGCAGGAACGCATCATCGCCGGCTTTGAAGATATTCTGAAATTCTATGACGAGCACGGACGCGCGCCGATGCACGGCGAGCAGCGCGACATTTTTGAACGCATCTATGCAGTGCGCTTGGATCGTCTTCGCGAGCTAGACGAATGCCGCGAACTTTTGGCAGGGATGGACAAGCATGGCTTGCTTGACGTGAATTCTGATGCCAGCCGCACCGTTCCAGATGCACTTGATGATGATGCCCTGCTTGCCGAGCTTGGAATCGAAAGTGATGGCGTTGATGATGACATCACGCAGCTCCGCCATGTGCAAACGCGTGAAGAGCGCCGCGCGGCGGAAGAAATCGCACATCGCGACAAATGCATCGACTTCGACAAGTTCAAACCAATTTTCGCCAAGCTCAAACAAGAGCTGGATGCTGGTATCCGGCAAACGCGGCCATTTGAATTGAAGGCTGAAATCCGCCCGAGCGCAGCCTTCATTGTCGAAGGTCAGATGGCATATGTAGCGGAGATGGGTGAGCTTTATCTCAACCCCAATGGAATGTCAGATGCGCGTTTACGCGTGATTTTCGACAACGGAACCGAGAGCAACATGCTCATGCGGTCATTGCAGCGCGCGCTTCACAAAGATGAAGCTGGACGACGCATCACCGATCCGAGCGCTGGGCCGCTGTTCTCCGACAACGCCACCAACGACGATACCGAGAGCGGAACGATCTATGTCCTGCGTAGCAAATCCGATCATCCCATGATCGCGCAGCACCGTGAATTGATACACAAGATCGGCGTGACGGGCGGCGCGGTTAGCACTCGCATTTCTGGCGCAGAGAATGATGCTACGTATCTACTAGCAGGCGTCGAGGTTATCGCCGAATACAAACTCTTCAACATCAATCGCACAAAGCTTGAAAAGCTGATCCATCGCTTTTTTGCCGAAGCGACATACGACATCGAAATCACCGACCGTTTTGGTAAACCGGTGCGTCCGAGAGAGTGGTTTCTAATTCCGCTGCACGTTATCGATGAGGCGGTTGAGCGCATCAAGGACGGCACAATTACGCAATTTGCATACGATCCACGCAAAGCGAAACTAGTGCGATCCGAAGCAGGGAGCGCCGCGTGAACTTCAATCCTGCATTGTCTTTTGACGACAACCTTGCGCTATTCAAGTCTGAGGTTGAGCAGCTCGACCCAGAGTGCGCACGCATTTTGTTTGATAATCTGGCTCTTCTTACGCGCCAAGGAGACGGCACGCGCGACCGGCAAGCGGTTCAAGAATTCAATCGCGCCGTTTTGGCGGCGCTCGACGCCCTGCCGGACCCAACTCAATGAGCCGTTATTTTCTGAAACAGGCTACCATTGAGGGTTTTCGTGGTATCAACAACGAGGGTGACCCTCTTGTCCTTCGCTTTCGTCCCGACTGCGTGAATTCCGTTCATGCGCCGAACGGAGTCGGCAAAAGCTCGATTTTTGAGGCTCTGCATTTCGCGATCCATGGCACCGTGCCGCGGCTCGAATCCTTGCAGGATGCCGAGCAAGGGCCAAGCTACATCGTCAACAAATTCCATCCCGGCCAGCAAGCAACCATCGACCTTGTGTTCGCCAGCGACGACGCCACCCCCGACATATCTATCACTGTGACGCGCGCCGCCGCAGGCGGACGTACCGTTACATCGCCGACCGGTTACACCGACCCCGAAGCCTTCCTTGCTAGCCTTCGGGAAGATTTCGTGCTGGTCGATTATCCGCGCTTTGCGTCCTTCGTGGATTCAACCCCCTTAGATCGTGGTAGGTCATTCGCATCCCTTGTCGGTCTCAGCCGCTATTCGGGCTTGCGACAGGCGCTGGACGGCGCGCGCAACACGCGTAACCTGAACAGCGACCTTGGCCTATCCACACTCGAAACCGAGGTGACGACGGGGCAGCGCGCCCTTGCCGGTGTCGCTTCACGCGTCGCCGCATCCCATCAGGAAGTGACCGGCACGGCACCTTCCAGCATGGACGATTTGGCCCTGCTCAAATCCAATGTGACAACGGCCCTTGCCGGTATCGCATTGTTCGCGCCGCTGCTTGCAGGCGTGACGGTCATGGAGCTGGACTTTGATGCTGCCGAACAGGTCGTTGACCGCGAGGAAGGCGGTGCGTCACGCAAGGCGCTCGACACCCTCAATACCACCGTCGCGACCCTGACCGCCCTTGCAGTGCCGCAAGCGGAAATCGACGATATCGACTCGTTGCTGGTCTTGGCGCGCTTACGTGACGACGCGATTAACAAGGTGGGGGCCGCCGCAATCCATACCTTGCTTAAAGACGCGCTTTCCGTCGTCAACGGCGCGGACTGGCACGACCCCCGCCAGTGTCCAGTTTGCGAAAACGTCGCCGCCGCTCCCTTGAAGGACCAGCTTGAGGCTAAGATCGCCCTCTATAATGAGGCCGAGCGGCTCGACACCGATTTGCGCAGTAGGGCCGCAGCATCGGCAGCCCTCGCCAAACTCCGCCAGTTGGAAGAGTGCGCCGCGTTGAACGTGGCGGTGGCTGATCGCGTCACGCCGAGCTTTGCCATGCGCCAAGCCTCAATTGCGACGGCGGATTTGCAACGCGGCAAAGACCGCCTTCTATCGCTCGAAACCAGCCGCACCGATGCGATCATCACCGCCAACACAGAGATCGCTACGCTTCAGGCCAACTTGCCGCCGTCACTTGTTCAGGTTACGCGCACTCTTGGTCAGGCAAAGCAGTTCCGCGACGCCGTACTCGAATATGAGCGCGACACCCCAGTACTGGGAACAAAGCGCGCGAAGTTGGCTAAGCTCAATCGCTGGAAAGAATTTATTGGCAATGCGGCACAGGCGTTTGCTACGGCCGAAACTGCACTAGCCAATGCCCGCATTGCCGATATACAATCAAGCTGTCAGGAGTTGTTCGGCCATCTTGTGCGCGGCGGACCAAACGTGCAGCCAACACTTAGCCGAGCGCAGAACAGCGAAAACGTCGATCTCAAACTCGCTGATTTTTTCGGGCTTCACGACCAGAGCGCGCGTGCGTTGCTTTCGGAAAGCTACCGCAACGCAGTGGCGGCGTCGATCTTTCTAGCCGCCGCCACACGACATAGCGGCGTTCCGCGCTTCATGGTATTGGACGATGTAACATCTAGTTTTGATGCGGGCCACCAGTTCAGCCTGATGGAGGCCATCCGCACTCGGCTTCGTCACGGTGCAGTCGGTGGCGTTCCCGACGGTCTGCAATTCATCATTCTTAGCCACGACACCAGTCTTGAAAAATACTTTGATCGGCTCGGCAACACGACAGAATGGCATCATCAAAAACTGCAAGGGATGCCTCCGAGAGGGCGGTTGATGGTCTCCGCCCAAGAGGCCGACCGCCTTAAGGCGCAGGCCCAGCAATACCTCAACGCCGGACAGGTAGATCAAGGAGAGCCGTTTCTTCGACAATATCTCGAATACAAGCTGGGACAGATCATCGCGCGCCTGTCCGTGCCAGTGCCGCCCGACTATGCCACGCGGGGCGACAAGCGCACATTGTCCACTTTCATCGACGCGATCACAAATGCAGTGGCGCTCTATCAGGCTGCGGGCGGACGCTGCGTGCTCTCACAACAGCAGGTCAACGACCTGCAAACCCACCATGCGCCTTCCATCGTCGCAAACTACGTAAGTCACTACGAAACTGGCGCTGGCACGCCTTTCAATGCTTACGCTCTGCTTGGAGTCTTACAGAGCGTCGATGATTTCGCCGACTGCTTCATGTGGACGGACCCCGCAGATAATCGGAAGAAATACTACCGAGCGCTGGATCGCATTTCGTGACTTGATATCTGTCTTATCGTCGGCTCCTGATTCGGTTGCCTTGCACCCTTTCACTGCACCCTGAGTTTCATCCGCGAATGTGGCTGTGGTCGTCGTCCCGTCAACGGGCGGCCCGATCCATTCGCTGCGCTCCCGTGTTGCCCGTTTCGCCTGACGGCTGACGGTCCGACTTTCCCCCAGCCTGTTCCCTTCGCGTCCTCAGGATACAGCGAAAGGAGATCAGGACATGACCACTTCATCAAAAGAACGCTTCGACGTTTACGGAGCCATCACCGATCAAATCATTGCCTCAATCGAAGCCGGAGCCGAGCATCCGCAAATGCCTTGGCATCGTGCAGGCGGATCAATCGAACGTCCCACCAATGTCGAAAGCAAAAACGCCTATCGCGGCGTCAACACTGTCGCCCTTTGGGCATCGGCATATTGCCAGCAATTCGATCATGGCCTCTGGGGCACATATCGCCAGTGGCAAGAGAAGGGCGCACAAGTCCGCAAGGGCGAGAAATCGTCTATCATCATTTTCTATCGTGACCTTCAACCGCATGAGCGTGACACGCAATCATCCGGTGATGATGATGATCGAGCGTACACCTTTTACGCATCGTCAGGTCTGGCGACGATCGCACGATGGGCGCCGGGCGGCGGTCACGGGCCGCAATGACGCCTATGAGCGCGCAGCCCGTCGTTCCGACGTCCGTTTCATCGATCTCACCGATTACCGCGCG
>CALRRI020000018.1:0-82450 GCA_943370475.1 Hydrogenophaga intermedia | reverse complement strand
AAGACGCGGGAAGGAAACTTGGGAAGCCTTCCGCCAACGCGGTGGACGATACCCCGAGGATCTCACCGATATCTGAACTGCGCCACCATCACGGAACCGACCCCGGGGGCTTACGGTGTCATTTCGCCCTCAGCCGGAACCGACCCCATCAACGAAGAGCTGGTGCGCTCCCTGCACTCAGGTTCGTTCCTGCCGGGTTGCCGCAACATCGTGCTCATCGGCGGCACAGGGACGGGCAAGACCCATCTGGCCACTGCGATCACCGCCAGCGTCGTGCGCGCCGGTGCCCGCGGGCGCTACTTCAATACGGTCGATCTCGTCACCCGGCTCGAGGAAGAGGCCCGCATCGGGAAGGCCGGCGCCATCGCCGCCCAGCTCGGCAGGCTCGATCTCGTGGTGCTCGATGAACTGGGTTATCTGCCGTTCGCCCGATCCGGCGGGCAGCTCTTATTCCACCTGATCAGCAAGCTCTACGAGCAGACCTCGGTGATCATCACCACCAACCTCGCCTTCGGCGAGTGGCCCACCGTCTTCGGCGATCCCAAGATGACCACCGCGCTGCTCGACCGCATCACCCACCATTGCGATATCGTCGAGACCGGCAACGACAGCTGGCGCTTCAAAAACCGCAGCTGACCCGATCAGAAAACCGACTTCGCGCTGCTGACGCCTCCGGTCGGGCTACGCCCTCCCTACGCCGCCAGCAGCGCGAAAACCGCGCCCAGCGTCAACCGATCCTCGCAACCGCAGAGGGGTCCCTTTTGCACGCCGATAGGGGGTCCCGATTGAACGCCGATTGACAGCTCAGAATGCTTGGCAGTAAGTCACGTTGTCGGACGATTATCTGCGCGGAGCGCGTGCGGCCGTAACAGCGATGGCGATTGGCTGATTTTTTGGAGCCGCCGTGCCGCCGGGTGATCTGGGGTGCCATAGGGGGAGCAGCGACATGGCCGAGACGGCATGGGTTCTGTATGGTGCCACCGGCTTTACCGGGCAGCTGATCGCTCGCCACGCCGTCACGGCGGGACTGCGGCCTGTTCTTGCTGCGCGCGAGCCGCAGGCGTTGGCCGAGCTTGGCAGGGAACTTGGCCTTGAAGCGCGCTGCGCGAAGATCGACGATCCCGACAGTCTGGCCCGCATGCTGGCCGGCCGGACCGCAGTGGTGAACGCCGCGGGGCCGTTTGCGCTGACCCAGCCGGCGGTGGCGGAGGCCAGCCTGCACGCTGGGGTCCATTATTTCGACCTCTCGGGCGATGCACCGCTGCTGGAGTCGCTGGGTGGGCTCGGCGCAGGCTTTTCCGCCGCCAGTCGCGCGCTCGTGCCGGCCATCGGCTTTGATGTGGTTTTCAGCGACGCGGCGATAGCCGATGCTGCCAGCCGGATCGGCCCGGTGCGGAGCGTCCGCCTCGGCCTTTCCTTTTTTCGGCCGACTATGTCGCAGGGATCATGGAAATCCGCGCTTGAGGAACCGCGTTTTGCGCTGGTCAGGCGCGACGGCCACTTGTGCGAGCGCCCGGCCAGTCACCGGCGTGAACTCTTCGACTTTGGCGCCGGGCCGCGCAGTGGTGAAATCGTCACCTGGGGCGACCTCGTCACGGCGGCCTGGACCACCGGGGCGCCCGACGTCACTGTGCTGGTGGAAGCCGACTGGAGCGCGCGGATCGCCGGGATCACGCTCGGGCTGCTCAAATCCCCGCCAGGGCTTTGGTTGGGGCGGCGCATGATAGGCTGTTTTCCTGCCGGACCCGACGCGCGGCAGAGAAGCCGCAACCACAGCAGCATCGTCGCGGAAGTTACCGACCAAGCTGGCAACGTCGCGCGCACCGTGCTGCGCACCGCGGATCCCTATGACATGACCGCCCGTGCGGTCGTTGCGGCGATGCAGGAGCTTCCAGCGCTGGACGGCCGCCACGGGCTGATGTCCCCGACCATGGCCTTTGGCGCCGCCCAGCTCCTCGCAATCGACGGCTGCAAGGTTGTGCAGCGCAACTGACACGGGGCACATTGGCGTCACCTCAAGGTTTGTTCGCCAGACAACGATTTGGCGGACAAAATGAGAACATGTGTCAGGCGACGCGCTTCAGGCGCGCCATCGGGTCGTTGAGTGTGCGGAACTCCCCCGGATCAAGCCGACTTGCCCGTTGCCAGAGATAGTCGCCGGTCAAGCTGATATGCGCCCAGCCCATGGGCGAAAGATGGGCAAGCAGCGCATCGTCGAAACTGACGCCGTAAGATTTGAGGTGCTGAGCGGCGCGGTCCATGTAGATGGTGTTCCAATAGGCGATGGCGGCGATCAGCAGGTTGAGGCCAGACGCTCGATATTCCTGATTTTCAAGCGAGCGGTCCGTGAACCGCCCCTGACGGTTGGTGTAGATCGCGGCGGCAAGGGTATGGCGGGCTTCGCCCTTGTTGAGACCCTGTAGATTTCCACTGAGAAGTGACCCGGTAGGGGCATAAATTTCCATTGAGAATTGACCCATGTTTGAACCCGCCCCTGGCTGACCAGTCAGGGGTATCGGGAGTGATCGACATGGATCTATTGAGTGTAATTCGTCGGTGGCGTCTTCGCGATGAGATTCCGCTTCGTGAGATTGAACGGCGCACCGGTTTGTCGCGCAACACGATCCGCAAATACTTGCGCGCAGATACGGTGGTGCCGGAGTTCAAGGTGCCTGACCGTTCGAGCAAGCTGGACCCGTTTGCTGAGAAGCTGACGGGTTGGCTACAGATCGAGGCCGGTAAGTCGCGCAAGCAGAAGCGCACGGCGAAGCAGATGCACGCCGATCTGGTCGCATTAGGCTACGACGGATCCTATAATCGGGTGGCTGCCTATGTGCGGGATTGGAAGGCTGGCCGTCTTTTGGCACAGCAGGCCAGCGGGCGCGGCACATACGTGCCTTTGGTTTTCCAGCCAGGCCCAGTCACCCGGTCGCTCGGAAAACGGCCAACGTTTGGAACAAGTCGTGAACAGGGCAGATTTTTCACGAGACTTTGACGGTGGCGGCCCCGGCGATCCGGCTGATGGTTGTACGGTGGACGCGGAAGAGCCGGGCGATATCGGCGGCGGAACGCCCGGTGCCGAGCATGGCGAGAACTTCGGCTTGCTGCTGCGGAGTGAGCTTGGGCCGCCGGCCGCCGCCACGGCCTTGAGCGCGTGCCGCACGGAGTCCGGCTTGGGTACGTTCACGCACCATTTCACGTTCGAACTCGGCGAACGACCCCAGCATGTGCATCATCATGCGCCCGGAAGGCGTTGTACTGTCGATGTTTTCGGTGAGCGAACGAAAGCCGGCGCCAGCCTTCTCCACCTTGTCGAGGATGAGCAGAAGGTCTTTCAGCGATCGCGAGAGGCGGTCGAGTTTCCAGACGACGAGGACATCACCGGGTCCGAGCCGATCAAGCAGGCGATGGAGTTCAGGGCGATCCCAGCGGCCGCCGGAGGCTTTCTCTTCGAAGATCCGGCGGCAGTTTGCGGCCTCGAGTGCCATGATCTGGGGCTGGGTGTCCTGGTCCTCGGCCTTGGAGACGCGGGCATAGCCGAGCAACGCCGAGAATGTCGCTTTTGACTGTTGCGTTTCCATTTAATTTAGCGACAGGTTTATGCAGCGGTGTTGTGCCTGACGGGTCGACGCCTGCAAGGCTGTCGGACAAACGAACGTTTTTGCACGGGGGACGTTCATCGGGCTTTGCGCCCGATATGCCGCGGTTGCAGTCCGGCGGTCCGCGCCACCAGCCACTCTATAGCCCCCGGCACCGCCCGCCAGGCGGCGCCGTTGTCCTGGATATACGCCGTCGCCTCGTCCTCGCCGCCCATGCGAATGTAACCATCAGCCGAAGGCGCGAGCGGCAAATCGCCGGCAAGCATCGCCGGGACATGGCGATTGACCTCCCACGCCTCGCGCGCGATTTCGTCGGCGTGAGGATCCTGTTCGCGAAAGGCGAGGAGTGCCCGTGTATAGACCCACGCGGCAGCGCCATCTTCGGCATGTTCGCGCAGCAGCTTCCTCAGGGCCGGCAGGTCGTTGCGGGCGAGCAACGCCGACGCCAGCAAATAGCGGATACCTTGGTTGTCTCCGGGGTTGAGGGCCAGAAGTGCGTGGTAATGCTCGATCGCACCCTCATGATCACCGATTCGCCATAGCGTAATGGCCAGTCCGGCCCGAGCCCGCATATAGGGGCGCGTCTCGAGCACGCCCCAGAAGTGACCGGCTAGTTCTTCAAACTGGCCGCTGAGCGCACGCTCGCCCGCCGCCGTGCCTTTGTTATAGAGCGCCAGCGCCTCGGCGTCGGAGGTGGCGGATTCCTCTGCGAGGAGGACATAGGCGTCGGCGCACAGCGGCGATATCTCGAGCGCGCTGCGGGCAAGGGCGATACGCTGGGCTCCGCTGGCTTCCCACGCCTCGTACATCACCTCCTGCGCCTCGTCGACCGCACCGTTGGCGCTGGCAGAAACGCGGCCGAAGAGTCCGGCCATAAACCCTTCCATTGCCCGACGGTCCGGCATTGCAGAAGAACGGGGCACGGCGGTCGCGACCGCTTTCTTTGCCGCCGTCTTCCTCTTCGGCTTCGGCGGCCTGATCGTTCCGGAAGATTTTTTCATGACCGTCTCCCCAGTCAGGCAGCCATCGGCAGGTCGAGGTCGATGCGACGGCTGAAGTCAGCGTCGAACCTGCCATAGGGATTGATGTGGGCATGGATCGCCGGTGTCAAACCCCGGTGGTCGGCCGCCGTCATACGTTTCAGCCAGATCGGTTCGGTCAGCACCCGCTGAAGCATCAGCGTATTCACATAGACCAGGCAGTTCTGCAGCAGATGGAGCGCCAGAACCGACAGCTCCTGATCCTCGAGCCGGTTGCTGGCGACCTCGCCGCCTTTTCCGAAGAAGATGAAGCTGTGCGCCCCGTTCCAGTTCTCGACGACGTTGAGCCCGGCGTTAACTTCGCGGCGCAACTCCTCCGAGCCGATGTAGCGGCACAGGAACAGGGTCTTGATCACCTTGCCGAGTTCGGCAAGGGCGGCATAGGTCGGATGCTGGGTAGCGGTTCCGGCAAACCGCCGCAGGATTGCTTCGGGGTCGGCCGTGCGGAAGCGCAGGGCGGCGGTATATTTGATCATCTCGTCATATTGGCGTTCGATAAGCGGCCAGTTGATCTCGCGCGTGAGGATCGACGTCAGATGACCGAGATCGCCGCGCAAGGCGGCGTCAGGCAGATACAACTTCTGGCGCGCGATCGCCTTCAGCCGCGGGGCGAGGTCGAACCCGAGCAAATAACAGAAGGCAAACGCCACCTCGCTCTGGCCGTGGCTGTCGACATAATGCCGCTGGATATCCATATCGGTGCAGTGCCGCAGCACACCCTCGATCATCGCGCTGACCTCGGACGATGAGCAGCGCTTGAGTTGCGAGTAAATGCACGTCGCGCGGCGCTCCACGTGCCAATAGATCATCACGCCGCGGCCTTGATAGCGGACATGCCACTCTGCCATCAGATTTTGGTCCCACGCGCCGATCTTCGTCGAGTCGGATGCACAAGCCGTGCCCGCTTCACCCCACACGCGCTGGTCGCGCGCTGCCAGGATCGCGTTGGTTACCAGTGCAGTGGCATTGCGCAACGCCTCCTTGTGGATGAAGCGCCGCCGCACATGCAGCAACTCGGCATAGCTGGCGTCACCGGTGCCGGCGCTGACGCGCTTCAGGCCGGCATTGGTGCCGAGCCCGTAGAGGCACAAGACAAGGCGCTGGCGCAATGCATCGGCATCGAGAATCACGCGGTCACCCGACGTCGCAAACTCTTCGAGAAAGCCTGTTTGCTGTGCGGCCTCCATCAACACGTCGATCAGGTCCGTCATCGGCCAGCGGCGCTCAAGCTCTGCCTTGATCGCCTCGAGGTTGGGTGGCGCCGGCAGTGGTTCGAATGGAGTGATCGAAATCCGGTTCTTGCCGTTCTCCCGGATCCGGACCTTGGGGTTGCGGGGCATATGGGCGTTCAGCCGCTGCAAGGCCGCTGTCATCTGCGCGCGAAGATCGGCGACGAAGGCGGCGGCGTCCGGGCTGCGCCCGAGCTCCAGATAGTATTCGGCGCGCCGCTCCTCGAAATCCTGCGGCAAATCCTCATCGGGATTGCGGTAGCGATCGGCTCCCGTCACCCAGATCTCCTTGCAGCGCAGGCGCTCGCGCAACGCGGTCAGGACGCAGATCTCACAGTTAACGCGGTTGACCCGCATCTCGCCGTCCGCGTCTGGCTCAACGACAAGATCGCGCCATTTGGCCGGGATGACCCCTTCAACCGGTACGCCATCATCGGGGCGGATGATCCGTTGGCCGCCGTCGACGCTACTTCGAATCCACTCGACCGCGTCGAGGACAGGCCTGTGCCCTGCGTTGTTCGAGCGGAAATCGAGGACCTTCAGCACCGCCGGAAGCATTCGCCGGTAATGACGCAGATAAGAAGCGCGCAGCACAGAATGCACGCGCCGCTCGAACCCGCCCGTCGCCTTGTCCTCGCGGACGATCGCTGCAAGCACCCCTTCACCGCCGGCAACGGGATAAACAACATCACGCACCAATCCGTCCGGCTGCGAGCACGCGGCTTCGGCGATGCGGACCAGTATCCCCTCCTTGCCGTACACCCGCTCGATCTCGCGGGTGAAGGACTTGATGACGCGTTGCCGCGATTTGCTGGCAACGCGGTGCACGATCTCGACCAGCAGATCGACAAGGCCGTCGGTGATCTCGCGCTCACGATGTGCAAGAAAGAGGGCATAGAGCGCGTGTCGGCGCCCATCGGGATGCTGCCGCATCTGCCAGGCTGTCTCGTTTGCCACACGGCGGCGCAGCACCTGGGCAAACGGGTCCCCTGGATCCGGCATAGCCGAAACCGGCAGCGCCAACGATTTTACAAAGCCAAGACGATTTGCCAGCAGCAAAATATTGTCGAGGTCGGGATTTCCGGGATCGTCCTTGATGCCGCTGAACCCTGTCACCTTATCGTCGTCAGCGAGCGAGGCGTCCAGCTGACAGCGCTGTTGCTCGGACAGCCTCCCTGCAATCGTCGAGAAAAGTTGGTCTTCGAATGCGCGCCGTGCAGCAGCGATAAGCGAGGTCAATGCCCCGGTCCCCGGACTGGCGACGCGGCGGACAGCAAACCAGGCGAGCAGTCGCTCCATCATCTCGCCCACCGGCAGTCCAAGCGGGCACAGATCCGATCCGATCCATGCGGAGGCCTGTACCATGTCCTGCCTGCCAGCCCGCCGAAATCCCAAATGCTTCAGAATTTCCGCACGATGGCGCCGACCTGAGCGGTCGGCCCAGTCATAGTCAGCCAGATCAGACACCTGGGTTCCGCTCTGCGCCGCAATATACGCCGCAGCGTCCGCGGAAATCTCGCTCCCTCCGCGGGGAAAGCGACCCGTCGAACGGTAAACCAGGAGTTGCGCGGCAAATCCAATTCGAGCACTCAGCGGCTTGCCACTCAAAAGCGCCAGGTCCTCAAAGCTGAGACTCCAGCCCGCCGCCATCTCGGCGTCCCCATCCCGAAAGTCGCCCACCCAAAAATCCTCATCACCTACCCTACAGCCCCAGAGTGTCGGAGAAAATAAAGCGACAGTCAATCGCTCAAGTCTGTTCTGTGTCTGTCCCAAACGTTGGCCGTTTTCTGAGCGACCGGGTGACTGGGCCAATGAAGCGCAGGGATGTGTTGGCGAGCGGCGCGGATCGAGCCTCGAGCCGATCGCACAGCCGGGCAAACATTGTCGGTACGCCGTTAAACAGAGTCACGCCACCGTTCTCCAAATCGGCAATGACTTCATCGGGCTGAAAGCGCGACAAAATACGGACGCTGGCCCCGGCACAAAGCGCGCCCAGCAGCACCGAAGTCAGCCCGAAAGCATGAGTCAGCGGCAGTGCAGCAATCGCGCAATCGTCAGGGCCGATACCGCGCCTGGCGGCAATACCATGCGCGACAAAATCGAGATTGTCGTGCGCCAACATCACGCCCTTGGGCGCGCCTGTTGTCCCCGATGTGAAAAAGATCAGCGCAGAGTCGCCGTGCGCCGGAGCCGCACCATCATGCGCCATATCGCGCAGGCGCAGGGCTGCGCCGCCGTCCGCCGGGCTGCACGACAGGACGCCTGCCACGTCGGCAAAACCGATCAGCCGTTCCTGTTCTGGCTGCGCGAGCCGTTCGTTGACAAGCGCCACCGCCGCACCCGCACGCCAGACGGCCAGCAGCGCAACTGCCGTTCCTATGCTGTTTGCGCCGACAACGGCGATCCGTGCGCCGCGCCCAAGGCCAGCACTTTCGATGGTCGCGGCCAGGCCGGCCACGCGGCGATCAAGTTCCGCGAATGACACGCTTTCCTGATCGTCAATGATCGCGGGCGCATCGGGCCGGGCTTGTGCCCAATGGGCCACGAAGCGGGCTTCGCTGGTCGATGCCGGGTTAGCGCCCATGGCCGCGCTCCATCACGGTGCCGCCAGAGCGCCGCGCGGCGAGCTTCGCGGTCAGGCCATCGACATAGGAAGAGATCACCGCCTCGCGCGCTTCGTCATGGCTTACCACCTGTCCAACCTGGCTCGGTATGAGGCTTCCGGCGCTGATCTTGCCAAAGCCGTGGACTACCGACCAGGCCGTCAGCGTTTCGGCTTCCACGCTGGCGTTATCCCCGCCCGCATGGTTGACCAGTTCGGCGACGAGCAGTCGCAGCAAGCCAAAGCAGGTTCGCGCCGCAGTCTTTACCTCATCGCCGCGGGTGCTGCCGATCAACCGTGCCAGGAACATGAACTGGAACCGCGCCGGCGATGTTTCGGCATAAACAACATAGGCCCGCATTGCCGCGAGCAGCCGTTCTTCAGGTGCGGCAGAAACCGAAATTGCCACTGTCAAACGCTCGATCAATTCGCGGAAACAGGCGGCGGCAATCGCGCATTCCAGTCCTTCCTTGTCGGTGAAGTGATAGGCCGAGGCAGTCTGGGTCACCCCGTTGACCTGCGCGATGCCGCGCAGCGTCAGCGCCGCCGGCCCTTGTTCGTCGAGCAGCTTGAGCGCCGCCTGAACCAGCGACGCGCGCAGATTGCCGTGATGGTATCCCGCCTTCGCCAATCTGGGCGTGCGGGAATTGGGCTGGCTAGCCATTTTTCGCGCGCTCCTTCATTCGCATTGCGAGCGCCCTCATTAATGCGGCCCCGCAATCATCGTTCCGCCATCGACGACGATGACCTGGCCATTGATATAGGCTCCTGCAGGGGACGCCAGCATCACGACCACCCCCGCGATATCCTCAACCGTGCCGAGGCGGCGCAGCGGGTTGACCGCCGCTTTGGCGCGTTCAGCCTCGGGATCATGCCACAGCGCTTTGGCAAAATCCGTTTTGATCAAGCCCGGCGCGATAGCGTTGACGCGGATGCCCGGTGGCCCCCATTCCAGCGCCAGATTGCGCGCCAAGACCATATCGGCCGCTTTTGAGACGCCATAGGTGCCCAGCTGCGTATTGCCGCGCAGCCCGGCGATGCTCGACATCAGCACCACCGCGCCGCCCTGTCGCGCCATAACCGGCATCGCCTGCTTGCACAGCCACATGATGCTGCGGACATTCGCGGTGATCGTCGCGTCGAAGCTGGCATCGTCAATGTCCAGATTAGGGCCCCGGTGCAGACTGACGCCGGCATTGCACACCAAAATGTCGATCCTACCCCATTGCTCTTCGGTGCGTGCCACCAGACCAGCCAGGGCATCGCTGTCGCTGACATCGCATGCCAACCCGATCGCTTCAAAACCATCTGCCGCCAGCTCATCCGCGACCCGGTCGCAATCCGCCTGCGAGCGGCTCGAAATCACGACTCGCGCGCCCGCGCCGGCCAGCGCGCGCACCGCCGCTAGACCAATCCCTTTGGTCGAGCCGGTGACAATCGCAACCTGCCCGGAAAGGCCAAACAGATTGTCGAGAACGGGTTTGTTCATTGCAGCCAATGCCTTTTTTCGGGGGACGAGCCGACCCGCAGCGGGGCCGCCTCTCGAACACGAATCGCTGATAGGCCACAAATTGCGTTACGTAAAGTTTTATGAGGTATCCAATGAGTGCTGTCTGATTTATGAAGGTTTAAAATACTGATTTATAGTTCTTTATACCGCCTTGACAGCATCAAGGGCAATTTATACTGTGTAAAAATTGAAGGGAGATTCGATCATGGATACTGCAACTCTCACTCCAGCCGGTTCCTCCAGTGCCGCCGTGCGCGCGCCCTATCCGGCCGACGCACCCAATACCTATCTGACCGGAAACTACGGCCCGGTACTCGAAGAGGTCAGCGCCGACGCTCTGGTGGTCGAAGGCATCATCCCGCCAGAGCTAGACGGACTGTTCCTGCGCAACGGCCCCAATCCGATGGAAGTGGTCGATATAGCGACGCACCACTGGTTCCTGGGCGACGGCATGGTCCACGGCACCCGCCTGAAAGACGGCAAGGCGCTGTGGTATCGCAACCGCTTCATCCGCTCGCACGAAACCGCCGGGCATATCGGCGAAAAGGGCGTTCCCGGACCGCAGCGCAGCCCGATCGACGTGGTCAACACCCATGTTCAGGCGTTCGGCGGCAAGATTTTCGCGCTGGTCGAATCGGGCCCTTATCCGATCGAACTCGATGCCGATTTGAACAATATCGCCTATTCCGATTTTTCGGGCACGCTCGACGGATCGTGGGCGGCGCACCCGCATACCGATCATGCGCGGCAGGAATGGCACGCGATGACCTATGACGTCGGGGTCAAGGATACCGTCTGGCATGTGGTTGTCGGGTCTGATCTGAAGGTCAAGCGGCGTGTGGCGATCGCAGTCGAAGACGGCCCGATGATGCACGATTTCGCGCTGACCGAGCGTTATGTCGTGCTGCTCGATCTGCCGGTAGTGTGGGATGATGAAGCCGCAGCGGGCGGCAATATCTTCCCCTATCACTGGCGCGAAGACCGCAAGGCGCGCGTCGGGCTGTTGCCACGCGAAGGCGACGGCGCGAGCGTACGCTGGGTCGAGGTTGATCCCTGCTTTTCCTTCCACGTAGCCAATGCATTCGACGATGGGGGCGGCGCGGTGCACATCGATCTGGTCGTCCACCCCCGGATATTCGACACCAACCGCACCGGCCCGAACGAAGGCTTGCCGGTGATGGAACGCTGGACAATCGCGCCCGGTGCAGCCCGCGTTGCGCGCCAGGTCACGCTCACCGCGCCGCACGAATTTCCGCGCGTCGATGAACGGCTGTTCGGCCGCGAGCATCGCTACATTTACTCGGCCGGGGTTCAGATGGATCGCGGTTCGTCCTTCTGCCTCGATACGCAGAAGGGGGCTCTCAAGGTTCACGATCACGGCCCGATGCGTTTCGGGTCGGAATGTGTCTTCATACCGCGCAGCACCACTGCGACCGAAGGCGATGGCTGGGTCATCACCTATGTCTGGGATGCCCGGTCCAACACATCGGATCTGGTGATCATCGATGCCGACAATTTCGACGGCGAACCGGTAGCCAAGGTGAAGCTTCCGGTCCGGGTCCCCTTCGGCTTCCATGGCAGCTGGATTGCACAGGAAGAATTGGCATGAAGGCTGTCCAATATCACGAACTGGGCGAGCCCGAAGTTCTGAAGCTTGAAGAAGTTCCCGATCCCGCCCTAGGACCAGACGATCTGCTGGTCGCGGTTAAGGCGGCGGGCGTCAACTATTCCGACGCGGGCAAGCGCCGGGGGCTCTATCTCGAACCCACGCCGCTGCCCTATTGTCCCGGCTCCGAAGTCGCCGGAACGGTGATTGGGATCGGCGCGAATGTTTCGGGCTTCGCGCTTGGCGACCGGGTGGTCGGCCTGCTGCCCTCGCGCAGCGGCGGCTACGCTGAACTGGCGGTGCTGCCGGCGCGCACCGCGGTCGTCATTCCCGCAGCGATGGACTATGCCACCGCGGTCGCCTTGCCCAACCAGGGCGTAACCGCGCTCAACCTGCTGACCACAATGGCGCGGATGGCCAAGGGAGAGAGCGTTCTGGTCCATGCCTCCGCCGGCGGGGTTGGCGGGCTGATCATTCAGCTGGCCAAGAATCTGGGCGCAGGCACTGTGATCGGTCTCGCCTCCAACGCGGCAAAGCGCGATCATGTGCTGGCGCTGGGCGCCGATGCAGCGTTCGATTCGACCAATCAGAATTGGGCCGGCGAAGTGCGGGCGATCACCAAAGGCGCAGGCGTCGACATTGTGCTCGACAGTGTCGGCGGCGATGCCTTCAACAGCAGCCTCGATTGCCTGGCCCCGTTCGGGCGGGTGATCTGCTATGGTCTGGCCAGCGGGGTGCCGCATCAGGTTTCGCCGCTACGGCTAATGCGACCGAGCCAGATCGTCGCAGGCTTCCACCTCGACGGGATCGTGAATGATGACAGCCGCTTTGCCAGCGATTTGCAGAGACTGGTCGACATTGCTGCATCGGGCGGGCTGAAGCCTGTGATCGGCAAGCGCTTTGCGCTGACTGATGCGATCGCGGCGCACCACTTTATCGAAAGCCGCCAAAGCCTTGGCAAACTGGTGATCGAGCCGGCGGGAGCAGCATCGTGACATCTGGAAAAACGCGCCAGATTGATACGCGGATCGGCAAGCTCGCCGTTCATGAACATGGCAGCGGTGAGGATACGATCGTCTTCTGGCCCGCGCTGTACACCGATCACCGCATCTATGCAGGGCAAGTTGCAGCCTTTGCGGAGCGTTACCGGCTGCTGGTGATCGATCCGCCGGGGCATGGCGACAGCCCCGTGCCCGATGATCTGGTCTCCATGCCCGATTGCGCGCAGGCGGTGATCGACATTCTCGACGCCTATGGCGAAACATCGGTCCACTGGGTTGGCACCAGCTGGGGCGGGATCATCGGCGGCCATCTCGGTGTGACCTATCCTGAACGCTTCAAATCGCTGCTGCTGGCCAATACCCCGTTCGATCACGGCGATCCAAAGGCGCTGCGCGGCGCGAAATTCGTGGTCGGACTGGCCAAGGTCTTTGGCGGCAGCGCTTTCTTCGGCAAGGGCGTCGGGCGTTCGTTTTTCCCCGATCTCAAGAAGCTGGACAAGGCAAAGCTGGCTGCATTCCTGTCCGGCATCGCCCGCCAGAGCCGCAAGAGCCTGGCAACGGCCGGACGCTCGGTGCTTGTCGCGCGCGACAGCCTGTTGCCGTTGCTGCCTTCGGTCAAAGTCCGCACCAAGGTTGTCGCGGGCGAAATGGACAAGCTCTATCCGCCTGAAGAATTGCGCGCAGCCGCGGCGCTGATTCCGGACGCTGAGTTCCAGATCACCGAAGGCACGGGCCACCTTTCGGCATTCGAAGCGCCGGGCGCGTTCAACGCCCTGCTCGGCGAATGGCTCGAGCGGCCTGCGCTTGGCTGAACGCGCTAGAAATCGGGCTCGGCCATGCGGCCTTGGCAGAGCTCGCAGCGCGGCCCAACTAAACAATTTGAAAACGGAGGCCTAAGGCAATGGACAGCTATCTGAAACACTATATCGGCGGCAAGTGGGTCGACAGCATCGGCGGCAAGCGTCACCTGGTGATCAGCCCTTCGACAGAGGAGCCGTGCACGGAGATTACGCTGGGCACCGCTGCTGACGTTGACGCCGCCGTCGCGGCAGCGCGCGAAGCGTTCAAGACCTGGTCGCTGTCAACGCGTGAGGAGCGACTTGCGCTGATGGAGCGCATCGTCGAAGAATTCAAAAAGCGCATTCCCGATCTGGCGCGTTCGCTGTCAAGCGAAATGGGCGCGCCAATCAGCCTAGCCTCCACGCGCCAGGTTGGCGCAGGCATTGGCGGGTTCCTGGGCACGATGGAAGCACTCAAGGATTTCAATTTCACCGAACGGCATGGCCCCAATCTGGTCGCCTATGAACCGATCGGCGTTGTCGGCATGATCAGCCCGTGGAACT
Organism: Hydrogenophaga intermedia; assembly: GCA_943370475.1. Taxonomy (GTDB): domain Bacteria; phylum Pseudomonadota; class Alphaproteobacteria; order Sphingomonadales; family Sphingomonadaceae; genus Blastomonas. The sequence continues at coordinate 68,520 of CALRRI020000018.1, read as the reverse complement.
GGCCGCTTAACCAGATCGCGCTGAAAGTCGCGCCCGCGCTGGCCGGCGGCAACACGATGGTGCTGAAGCCTTCCGAGGAAAGCCCCGGCAATGCCGCCATCCTTGCTGAAATCATGGACGCAGCGGGCGTGCCGCCTGGCGTTTTCAACCTGGTCCAGGGCGACGGTGCCGGCGTTGGCAGCGCGATCGCCGCGCACAAGGATATCGATATGGTCAGCTTCACCGGATCGACCCGTGCGGGCATTCTCGTCGCCAAGAATGCGGCTGACACCGTCAAGCGTGTCCATCAGGAACTGGGCGGAAAATCGCCCAATCTGGTGCTGCCGGGATCCGATCTTGCCGCGTTCCTGCCTGCAACGGCAAGCGGCGTTCTGGTCAACAGCGGACAAAGCTGCATCGCGCCGACACGGATCCTGGTCCACAAGGATCAGGAAGCCGAAGCGGTTGGCCTGATCAAAAACCTGTTCGCCAGCACCGAGGTTGGCGACCCGCTCGAGGAGGGCACCCATATTGGCCCCGTGGTCAACAAGGCGCAATATGCCAAGATCCAGGACCTGATCCAGTCAGCCATCGACGAGGGTGCCACGCTCGAAACCGGCGGCACCGGCCTGCCGTCGAATGTGAACCGCGGCTATTACATCAAACCCACGGTGTTTTCCGGCGTCACGCCCGACATGCGGATTGCAAAGGAGGAGACCTTCGGTCCGGTGGCCACGGTGTTCCGTTACGATACGCTCGATCAGGCGATCGAGATGGCCAACGACACCGAATATGGCCTCTCCGCCGTCATTTCGGGTGACCCTGCAGCGGCGCTCTCCGTCGCTGGCAAGCTGCGCGCCGGCATGGTTGCGGTCAATGATTGGGCCCCCCAACCCGGCGCACCGTTCGGCGGCTACAAGCAGTCGGGCAACGGCCGCGAGGCGGGCCTTTTCGGCCTGAAGGACTTCATGGAGGTGAAGTCGATCACTGGCATTCCCGCCTGACCTCAAGTTGGCGCATAGAATGAAACAGGCCTGGTTGGACATTCCAATCGGGCCTCTTTCATCCGCGCCACAATGTTTGCATCGTCAGGAAATCGAACGATTGCGTCCCGATGGTGAAGGTCGCTTCGCCAAGCGATGTCTAGCCTTGCCGCTCGTAAAAGCGGATCGCGCGCGTTGGCCGACAGGACGTTCAACCAGATCGTGTCGCCCCCGGCACGCGCGCCTTCGGCCATCAGTTCCTGCAGGAGTGCAGACCCGACCCCGTGCGCAATATACTCCGACAGAACGTAAACCTTCTGAAGCTGTGCCGGCGCTCTGGCATCGAGAAGAGCATGCCCTGACGGAAACTTTACCTTTCCGTAACCGACGGGCAAGCCACCAACGCTCGCAATCCAGTAGTGGTTTTCAGGCTTGGCGATGCTTTTCTCGATCTTGGCTGCCCCGAACGTGTGGTCCAGATAATCGCGCAGTTCGGGCTCATGCTGGGTAAAGAGCGACAAAGGTTTCGCGGAACGTTATCCTGCCCAGCAGCGCGACGACAGGGGCATCGCTTTTGTCTGCGCGCCTGATTTCTATGATCAATGGTCGCTCCCTCACGCTTTGAGACAGTGACCTCCATAATGTTCATCTGACCATCGGGAGTCCCGTTTCTTGCGATCTAACGCTTGGCGGCTTTGGCCGTAGTGAGGCGTCCGGGAGCCGGCAGGAACGCCTCAAAACGCTCCGTCAAAATTTTGGCAGCAAATGCCGCATGATCTTGCCGGCGGGCGTGATCGGCAGGCTTTCAACGAGGCGGACCTCACGCGGATATTTGTAGCGTGCGACCCGGTCGCGGACGAAGGCGATGATGTCGGCGGGATCGACCTCGGTGCGGGCGACCACGAAAGCGACCACCTCTTCGCCCAGCTCGGGGTCCGCCCGGCCAACCACCGCCGCGCTGGCAATCGCGGGGTGCTGGAGCAGCACCGATTCAATCTCTTGCGGATAGACATTCATGCCACCCCGCAGGATCAGGTCCTTTGACCGGCCAACTAGGACTACTTCACCGTTAGGGTCCACAACGCCGATATCACCGGTGTTGAACCAGCCGTCGGCATCAAATTGCTCGGGGGTCGAGGCTTGGCCGAGATAGCTGCGGATGACCTGCGGACCGCGAATCCAGATTTCGCCACGTCCGTCTCTGGCATCGGCAAAGGCTTTGCAGGCACGCACTTCCAGTTCGATTGAGGCGACTGGCCAGCCGCAGCCCCTGCCTGCCTGCCCAGGGCGTGGAAGCGAAATGATTCCGCTGGTTTCAGTCATTCCATAACCTTGCAGCGGCATGACGCCAAAGCGATCGGAGAAACGCTGCGCTACGGCGGATTCAAGTGGCGCCCCTCCTGTTGCAACAAGGCGAATCCGGTGCTGTTTGACGTCGGCATCGACTTGTCCGGCTGCGGCCAGCAATGCTGAGGCCATGGCCGGAACTGCGACAAAAACGGTTGCTCCACCCAGCATGTGGCCAAGGACGTCGCCGGGAACAAATCGGGGTATGAGCCGCACCGCAGCGCCCGCGTGCCACGACGCCAGCAATCCCACAACCAGTCCAAAAACGTGGAACATGGGCAGCGGACATAAAATCTCGTCATCAGACGTGAATTGCAGGGATTCGCAACTGTCATAGGCGCTTTGCAGCAAACCGTTCGCGGTGAGCGGGACGCCCTTCGCCTTGCCGGTGGTGCCTGAGGTGAACAGTGTCAACGCGATGTCGGGATCGGCGTTACGGGCGTCGGTGTGAGCATTCTGATCGACTGCGATCAGGACAATATTGGCCCCCATGGAGGCGATGCGGTCTTCCCGATTTTCCCATGACGCGATCACCTCCCGCATTTCGGGCCGCGCCAGATTGCTGTCGAGAAGGACGCAACGCGGCGGCGCGACAGCTGCATATCCTTCGACTTCCATTGGCCCTGACAGCGGGTTGAGCGGAACGGCAACCGCGCCGCACTGGCTGATGGCCATGATCGCGACAACAAAATCAATGCTGTTTGCCAAAAGCAACCAGACATGGTCGCCCTTTGTCAGCCCATCCTCGCGCAACGCCACGGCGGCAATATCGACCAACCGGGCGATGTCCGCCGCCGTCCAGCTTTCACTGTCAATCCGCAGCAGCCTGCGATCTGGGTGTTGCGCAACCGCGCGCTGCAATACATCTTGCAAACTGGACATCAAACTCACCTCATGTTACGTACGTTGTATATTAAGCGCCAATTTTTCTACAGGAGCAGCAAGATCAAATCGCAAGCAATCGGCAAGCGTCCGCGCCGGGACACCGCCGCCAATCAGGCCGTGATGCGGCAGAATATCTGCGATGCGGCGTTGGCAATTTTCCGACGGCACGGCTTCGCTGCGGTCAGCATGCGCGCGGTGGCGCAGGAATTGGGCGTGTCGACCATGTCGACCTACAATTATTTTGCGAGCAAGGACGAGCTGTTCCTTGAGGTCCGCAGCCGACTGTTCCGACAGCTCAGCGACTATCTGAGCGCGCGGGCTGTGAGCGAAGACGCCGAAGAGCGGCTTGAGCAGGTGTGCCGCGCCTATATCTCTTACGGGCTGACGCACGGCCCGGAATATGAACTGCTGTTCAACGCGTGGCAATTTGACGATTATCGCGAGGTTGTCGGGAGATTCGGCCCGGAACGGCTGCGCGATGCGCGTCCGTGGGATGTGATGGTTGATTGCGTTGCCGGCTATTTGACCAGCACTGCCAGCGGCGCGGATCCGGCGCGCACCGCGCATATGGTCTGGGCGCAGATGCACGGCCTGCTGGCACTGCATCACGCCCACAAACTGGTGTTCGGCGTGAACGTGCAGCAACTTTTGCAGGATTCCATTCCCGGCATTTTTCGCCTGGTGGGGAGCGATGCAGCGCGCTGAATGCTGTTTCGATGAGGCGATGGGCAGGACCAAATCAACGAATTCCCTTCAGCCGGCCGTTGTCGGCTGATGCAGTTTCCAGATGGTGTTCAACCGCATCCGACGCGGCATCAGCCGCAAGCCAAGCATTGCGAACCAGTTGCGAACTCCGGCAATCTGTACGGTTTTGCGCCGTTGGAAGGCCTGGTATCCGATTTCCGCAACTTCGGACGCGGTCATCGCCTTCATGCTGACGAACATCTGCGAATTGGTCATTCCCGACCGTTCCAGAAACGCCGTTACCGTAGGGCCAGGGCAAAGTGCCGTCACACTAACGCCGGTTCCGCCCAATTCGTGCTCCAGCGCCTCGGTCAGGCTGATCACAAAGGCCTTTGTTGCGAAATAGATCGCCATTCCGGGGCCCGGCACCATTCCTCCCGTGGAGGCCGTATTCAGGATTCCACCGTTTTTCCGCGCGATCATGCCCGGCAGAAAACGGCGGCTGAGCGCGGTGAGAGCCACGCAATTGACCAGAATCGATTTGATCTGTTGTTCTTCTGAGCCCGATGCAAAGGGCGTCATGACGCCAAATCCGGCATTGTTGACAAGAATGTTCGGGTATAGTCCCAATGCTTTGAGCTCGCGCTCTATCGCATCTATCGAATCGGCTCTTGAAAGATCGGCCTCGATGCAGTGCACTTCTGCCGCGCCGAGCTCCCGGCATTTGGCGCCAACGCGTTGCAAAGCTGCGGCGTCCGAGGGAAGCGCGACCAGCACGAGCGGGTCTCTGTTTTGCACAAAACGGTAGGCCAGTTCCTCGCCAATTCCCGAGGAAGCCCCGGTTATAAGTGTCGCCGCGCGGACATCCCCCAGCATCGCCTTCTCCCATATTCGAATTATTGTTCTTGCAAAACACGTACAGTGTACATAAATTAAAATTCGGTTGCAAGGTGCAATTTGAATTGAGCGATCAGAATGGAGAGACAGGTGAATGATCAGGCAGGGCCCGTAGGAGCCGTCGGAAGTGACTTCGTACTTCCGAATGGAAGCAAGCTGATGAACCGCATTGCCAAGGCGTCGATGTCGGAAGGCCTGGCGGGGCCCTCCAATGCGGCCACGCATGGATTGATCGATCTTTACCGAATCTGGGGCAATGGCGGTGCAGGATTGCTGTTGACAGGCAATGTTCCTGTTGATCGGCGACATCTGGAGCGCGCGGGCAATGTCGTGTTCGATGCGCATATAACCGACGATGATCGGGCGGCGGCGCGGCAATGGGCCAAGGTCGCTCAGGCGGGCGGCGCGCAATTGTGGGCGCAGCTCAGCCATGCCGGACGCCAGACCCCCAAGGCTTTGAACCCCAGACCCGATTCGGCATCGAACATCGCGGTTGTCCTGCCCGGCAGCAAATATGCCGCACCGATGGCGATGAGCGACACGCGGATCGAAGCGGTGATCGAGGCGTTTGTGACAGGCGCGCAGATCGCTCGCGATCTCGGCTTTGCGGGGGTTCAGCTGCACGGCGCGCATGGCTATCTGATCAACCAGTTCCTCTCCCCGCTTTCAAACCTGCGCGATGATCGCTGGGGGGGCAGTCTGGAGAACCGGGCGCGCTTGCTGGTCGAAACCGTCCGCCGAATTCGCGCGGCAACCGGGCCGTCATTCGGTGTGGGTGTGAAGCTCAATTCTTCGGATTTCCAGAAGGGTGGATTTGACAGCGATGATTCGCTGCAAGTTGCCAAGTGGCTGGAGGCCGAGGGACTGGACCTGCTCGAGATTTCGGGTGGCACTTATGAGAGCCCGGCCATGGCATCGGGCGAGGCGGGCAGCATGTCCGACGGGTTCGAATCGCTGTCCCGGAGCACGGCGGCGCGCGAGGCTTATTTCCTGCAATATGCGGCGCAGATCCGCTCCGCAGTCAAGACGCCGCTGTTGGTCACCGGTGGCTTCCGCAGCCGCGACGGGATGAATGCCGCACTAGAAAGCGGTGCCACCGATCTGGTCGGCATCGGACGCCCGCTGGCAACCGATCCCGAAAGCGTCGCCAAGCTGCTCAAAGGCGAAATCACCGATCTGCCCGCGATGGAGCGCACGTTGCGGCTGGCGAAGCCCAAATTCCTGGGGCCGAACAGCAATTTCAAGATGATGAAGGGGCTGAACACGCTCGCCATCCTTGAATGGCATTGCCTGCAATTGCTCAAGATCGGCAGCGGCGAAGGTTCGGAGCCGGCCAAGCCCCTATTTGGCGGCTTCCTCGATTTTGAAAAGCGCGAGAAAAAGATCATCGCGGCATGGCGCGGAGGAGAGCCCGGTGCGCTCCAGTTCAAAAGACAGGGGGCTTGAGATGAAGATATTGCTTTTGGGGGCGTCGGGCACTTTGGGTCGCACCGTGCTCAACGAAGGGGTCCGTGCCGGACACGAAATCACTGTCCTGATACGGACCCCTGAAAAACTCGGGGTGGTGCCACAGGGTGTGAAGGTCGTGGTTGGCGATGTTCTTACCACACAGCTGGAACCGCTGGTCGCTGGCGTCGATGCCGTGGTCCAGTCACTGGGTGTCGGCGGCAAGGGTGACGGTAAAGCCACCAGCATCTGCGCCGACGGCAACCGGCGGTTGCTGACGGCAATTGGCGACCGGAGCACACGGATGGTCGCAGTCTCGAACATCGGCGTCGATGGTTCGGGCACCGCTTTTTTTCGCAAATTCGTGCTGCCTGTCTTTGTTCGCTGGCTGCAACCGATCATCGCCGACAAGGAAAATATGGAGCGTGACTTGCGCGCCAGCCGCACGCGCTGGACTGCGGTTCGCTTTCCGGCGTTCAGCGAAAAGCCCGCCGAGGGTGGCCCGCGTTTCAGCCGCACCGGTGTGGAACTTGGCTTCACGATCAACCTTGAATCGGCGGCGCAAGTGCTGCTGTGGCTTGCGGGCTCCGATGCTTATAAGGGCGAGGCCGTCTGCGTTTCTGATTGACGGGTAACGGACACAAAGAGGGAGCGGACGATGAAACGCAAAGTCATGTTGTGCTGCGCCATTACTGGCGGGTCGGACAATCATCTGAAATCCGATGCCGTGCCGGTGTCGCCCGCTGCGATCATCGAAAGCGCGCTGGGGGCCGCAGAGGCAGGGGCGTCGATCGTTCATGTCCATGTCCGCGATCCCGAAACCGGCAAGGCGAGCATGGCGCTTGACCTTTACCGCCAGGTTTATGACGCGATCCGCGCGGGCGCGCCCGATCTGCTCATCAATCTGACCACGGGTATCGGCGGGCGCTATGTACCTGGAACCGATGATGTATTGGTGCCGGGGCCGGGCACGACATTATCGTCGCCGCAGGCGCGCGCGCAGCATGTGGCGGCGCTGTGCCCCGATGCCTGCAGCCTGGATATGGGCACGATGAATTTGGGCAGCGCGGCCTTTATCAACACACCTTCGCATATCGCCGAAATCGCCGCCATGGCCCGCACGGCAGGCGCAATCGCCGAACTCGAAGTGTTCGATGCAGGCGGCATCGAACTGGCCAAGGCCATGATTGCCGACGGCCGGCTCGATGGGCCCGGCCTGTTCCAGCTGTGCATGGGTGTTAGTTGGGGCGCGCCTGCGACGCCGGCCAGCCTGATGTTCCTTGCCAGCCTGCTTCCGCCGGAGGCCTTATGGTTTGCTTTCGGCGTCGGGCGACATCAATTCCCGATCGTTGCCCAAACGATCCTGCTGGGCGGCCATGTTCGCGTGGGGCTAGAAGATAACCTCTACCTCGATCAGGGCGTTCCAGCGGAAACCAACGCGCAGCTGGTTGCAAAGGCGGCGGACATCATCCGCCTGTTGGGTTGCGATGTGGCGACAGCATCCGAAGCGCGGCAGATGCTGGCTCAGGGGCGTTTGCCCGTTGCCGCGTGACGCCTGCGGAGGGATTGGATGTCATTGTTCTGGTCGCAACGGATATGGATGATGCTCGGCGCGCTGGCTGCGGCAACAGGCGCTCTGACCTTGATGCTGTCGGAGCGATTGGCTGAGTATCTGCCGCATGTGGATATGACTCGTGTCGGTCAAATCCAGATCGTTCACGCCATGGCGACGATATCATGCGCCACCTTCATCAATGCAGGTGCAGTACACGCCCGCCGCGCACCTCCCTTCTTCTTGGGCGGCATCTTATGCGCTGTCGTCGCAGTCGGCTGGCCGTCGGGACAGGCGAGCGCGGTCCAGCTGGTTGGCGCAATTGCCGGACTCGCGCTCGTTACGGGCTGGGTACTGCTCATAGTCAGCACAAAGGATATCGGGCGGGTCAAAATCAGTGACGGCAAGGCTTGACAACCGCTGCAGTAAGAATAAACGTACAGTGTACGTAATAGAGGAAAAGGATTAGAAGCCATGAAAACGCGCATCACCGAAATGTTCGGGATCGAGCATCCGATCATGCAGGGCGGCATGCATTATGTCGGCTTTGCCGAAATGGCGGCGGCGGTTTCGAACGCGGGTGCGCTGGGCATCATCACCGGCCTGACGCAGAAATCCCCCGCCGATCTCGCCAATGAAATCGCGCGCTGCCGCGATATGACCGACAAGCCGTTCGGCGTGAACCTGACCTTCCTGCCCACCGTCAGCTCGCCCGATTATCCGGGTTACGTGAAGGCCATCATCGACGGCGGCGTCAAAGTGGTTGAAACTGCCGGCAACAACCCCGCTTCGGTCCTTCCCTATTTCAAGGGTGCCGGCGTCAAGGTGATCCACAAATGCACCTCGGTGCGCCACGCGCTCAAGGCGCAAAGCATCGGATGCGATGCAGTGTCGGTCGACGGTTTCGAATGCGGTGGCCATCCGGGCGAAGATGATGTCCCCAATTTCATCCTGTTGCCGCGCGCTGCTGATGAGCTGGAAATTCCCTTTGTCGCATCGGGCGGGATCGCCGATGGCCGCAGTCTGGTGGCAGCGCTTTCGTTCGGCGCCGACGGGATCAACATGGGCACCCGCTTCATTGCGACCAAAGAGGCCCCGGTGCACGACAATGTGAAGCAGGCGATCGTCGCCGCAACCGAGCTCGACACCCGCCTCGTCATGCGTCCCTTGCGCAACACCGAACGCGTGCTGACCAATGCCGCAGTCGAACGGTTGATCGTCAAGGAAAAGGAACTTGGTTCCGCGATCAAGTTCGAAGATATCATCGACGAGGTCGCAGGTGTCTATCCGCGCATCATGATCAACGGTGAAATGGAAGCCGGCGCCTGGAGTTGCGGCATGGTTGTCGGCCTGATCAACGATATCCCCACCTGCCAGCAGCTGGTCGATGACATCATGGCGCAGGCCAATGCCATCATTGGAGAACGTCTGGCGAAGATAGCGGTGTAATGGCCACAGATCGGCGGTACGAACCGTGATCGAAATTCGCCAACTGCGGTATGCGGTTGCGACTGCCGATGTGAGAACGGCGGTGCAAAATTAGCACTACTTTGGCAGAAGTGAATTTTTGAGATTCACAAGAGTCGCTTATCGTGATTCAAGATCGTCAGTGTGTGGAGGCTGGCGATGGTGGAAGCATGGCGGGATGAGCTGACGGATTGGCTCGCGCCCTTTGTGGGGATGTTGGGCGATTGGCGCAGGGCGCGGATGTGCCCAGCCTATGTCGAGGGGTTGATCGGACCAGGGGATCGCAAGAGCGTGCAGCCGATGGCGATGCGGTCGCCCGGGATTGGCTATGACCAGCTGCATCATTTTATCGGCGGCGCCCTGTGGGACAGCGCGCCGTTGGAGGAGGAACTCTGTCGGCAGGCCGATGCGCTCGTAGGTGGCAGCGATGCCTGGATGATCATCGATGACACAGCTTTGCCCAAGAAGGGGCGTGCGTCGGTGGGCGTGGCACCGCAATATGCCTCGGCGCTGGGCAAGAACGCGAACTGCCAGACCCTCGTTTCGGTGACACTGGCATCGAACGAAGTGCCGGTCATGATCGGGTTGCGCCTGTTCCTGCCTGAGAGCTGGACCAGCGATGCGGCGCGGATGGACCGTGCCAAGGTTCCTGCAGAGGCGCGCGCCTATCGCACCAAGCCCGATATCGCCCTTGCCGAGATTGATCGCGTGCGCAGCGCTGGTGTGCGCTTCGGCGGGATCCTGGCCGACGCCGGATATGGTATGTCCGGCCCGTTCCGGCAGGCACTCACCGAGCGCGGCCTGATCTGGGCGGTCGGCATCCCTTACAAGCAGAAGGTCTATCCGGCCGATGTTGCCATGATCTTCCCGGTCGCTGGCCGCGGACGGCCACGCAAGAACCATGTGCCTGACGTTGCTTCGCGCCCTGCCCAAGAAGTGCTCGAGAGCGCCAAGTGGCAGACCGTGAGCTGGCGGCGCGGCACCAAGGGCAAGATGTCGGCGCGCTTTGCTGCCATGCGTGTGCGAGTGGCAGACGGCCCGCCGCAGCGGATCGGTGATCTCGGTCAGCAGCATCCTCCCGGCGAAGAGGTATGGCTGGTCGGCGAGCACCGCTCCACCGGCGAACGCAAATACTACCTCAGCAATCTGCCCGCCGACACAACGCTGAGGAAGCTGGCCGGCGCCATCAAGGCCCGCTGGGTCTGCGAGCAGGCCCATCAACAACTCAAGGAAGAGCTTGGCCTTGATCACTTTGAGGGGCGATCATGGCAGGGCCTACACCGACACGCCCTCATGAGCATGATCGCGTTCGCTTTCCTGCAAGCCCGACGCCTCAAGGCAGCGGGGCGGAAAAAAAGGAGGTCGAGCCCGCCGCCGCAGCCGACCTTACCGGCCATCAGGCAGGCACTGCCGTAAACGATGGCGACGAATGATCCGCAGAAATCTGCCAAAGTCGTGCTAAAGCACGCATATATGACGCCGAATAAATTTCCGAAGCTGCGCAGGCCGAAATAACGGGACGTGATATAGGCAAGCAGGTCGATTTCTGCGCCGACAGTGAGGCCGATCAGGCCCGCACCGACCAACGCAACTGCCAGCGAAGGCGACTGCCCGAGAAAGGGACCGCCGTCGATGTCAACAACAGGTTGCAAGCAGCGACTGGCCGCGGAAAGATCCGGTCGAGGAGGGCAGCCATAAGCAAACGCCCAAGAATCGACATTAACCCGCTGACACCAGCAACAAGGCCTGCGGTCCTGAGATTGAAACCATGGCTCAACATGATAGGAATCATCTGCAAGACCAGCGGGATCAGACAATGCCCAGTGTGAGCGCGGCGCACACCATTGTCCAGAAGACGTGAGTCTTATAAGCTTCTTTGAGCGACAGCCCGGATTCTTCAAATGATCGGTCGCCTGGAATACGGTCACGGTGCGTTGCACCGTCCACACTGGCACCCGTGTCCGCGGGGCTGTTGCGGATCACGAACAGGGCCGGCGGCGCAATCGTAGGGTAAGCCCCGCGAGGAAAAAATACGCTGTCCGCCAGCCACCCTCGCTAATCGCCAGTGTCATCGCAGAAGGAACCACCATCGTGGTGAAGCCACCGCCAACCAGCGCCAAACCGAGCGCCATGCCCCTTTTGGTGTAAAACCAGTTTACGTTCAGTCGCGAAAAGGCGATCGTATTGGTTCCCGCGCCCAACATGGCGATCAACGCGTAACTTAGACGCAACGAGTTCAGTGTATGCTGTTGTTACGCAAGCGACAGAAAAATGGTCGACATCATCACGCTGGATATGGCAATCGGGATACGTGGCCCAAAGCGATCAGCGATAACGCCGCTGATCGGTGCCATCAAAATGCCAACGACAAGAAGGACCGCGAGAACGGAGGACAAATCGGTCCGCGATCAGCCATATTCTCCTTCCAGAGCAGGCATCATTGCTCCCAACGAAAGCTGAGGCAACGATGTCGTGCCAAGCATGATCCCTGAAGCGGCGGCCAATACGATCCACCAGCCTTAAAGGAGTTTGTGGGACTGCAAACTATTCCGCCGGCACAAAGGCGCCGTGGAAACCGAACGGCACCCGGTGCGGCACATGGATGCGCGTTACTGGGCCTGCCGCGACGTCGGCGCTGTCAAGGATCGCCAATTCACTGCTGTTGGTGGCCGCACGGTACACCATGGTTAAGAGCCAGCCATCGCCTTCGGGGGCGTCCTTGCTGCGCGGCACGAACAGCGGCTCCCAGCTCGCGGTGCCGGAGCCGAAGCTGTATCCCACCCGGCTGAAATCGCGCATGTCATAGCGCACGACCGAATTCCAGCCGATCGCCTGTTCGGCCGGATCGATCACTCCGCCCGCGAAACCCACCTGATAGGGATGCCCCGAAAAACGCGGATCGGGCATCACGAAGTCGACATAGATATCGTCAAGCGGCTGGAAGTGCGGCGTATCGCCATCGCCGTTCAGATCAAGCGTCACCCGCGTCAGCCGCGAAACCTTGTTGGCGGGGTCGGGCATTGACCCGTCGGCATTGGGGAAATTGCCGATATGGTTGGCGAGCACCAGATCGAAGACGATCCGGCCGTCCGCTTCGAACCCGTTCATGACATGATAGGCGAAAGCGTCATCGGCGCGGAACCAGCGGACATCGCCGGTGCCGTCGCGGCGCAGCACGGCATAATGCGAGCCGAGCCCTGCTTCCCAAGCGGTATAAGGCAGCCCGGCCTGCTCACGCTCAACGCTTTGCGTGGCGGGGAAGAAGGGCAGCACGATGTAGTTTTCGGTGATCACGAAATCATGCATGAAGCCGCAATAGGGGCCAGTCACCATGCCGGTGCGCATCACTTTGCCGCCGGGCGCGATCACCCCCCAGGATACATCGGGTGATCCGCGCCCCGACGCTGCATAACCATAGACGATCAATTCGCCATTGCGGCCGTCAATCCGGCAATGCGCGCTCATCGGTCCTGGCAGCACCCCGCCAAAGGTTTCGGTGCCCAGGCTTTCCAGCGAGCGATGTTCGAAGGCAAAGGGCGGGCTGCCCTCCTCCATCGCATAGAGCCGCCCGTGGTGATGGATGATAGAGGTGTTGTTGACGTTGAAGGGAATGTCTGCGGCAAGCGGATCGACCCGGTTGGCGCTGCCGAAACCGCCAAACAATGACCGACCGGCCTCGCTCTCCGCCTTAAACTTGCGCGTCTGCATCCAGCGGTTGCGATAGCTGACCTTGCCGCCCGCAATATCGAAGGCATGGATCATCCCGTCGGCTTCGAACCAGTGATAATCGGGTGCAGGAGCAAAGCGCTGATTGGGGCCGATCCGGTAGAAAGTGCCTTCCAGGCCTTCGGGCAGACTGCCCTCGATTGCCAGTTCATCGATGTCACACTCGCGGTCAATCGGCGCGAAGTTGCTCTTGAGGAACACGATCGGGGCATAATCGGACCGTTCGACCCAATCGGGCGTCTTGGGCAAATCGGTTAGCAGATTTGCGTCGGTCATTTCACTCTCCTCGCGACTCGTTTAATGCGTACGCTATACGTTATTAGCAACGATTTTTCCCGATTCAAGCTCAATCTTCCTTAACGCGAGCCACTGCGCGTTGGGAATTAATATATCAAATACATATAGATGTCAGCCAAACAGGCTCGATGGGTACGGGGGGTTGACGACGAAATACGTACGACGTACGTTTATGAAAATAGCGAATGGGAGAGTGATCATGAAACACAATCGGGGAACTGCCGCTTCCGTCCTTACCTTGGCCGTCGCTTGCCTGGCTTTGCCGAGGGCTGCATTTGCACAAGATGCCGACCCGGTTGAGAACGCCGAAGTCACTCCTGACGCTACTGCGCCGCAGGCGAGCGGCGACACGATCGTCGTGACCGGCAGCCGCCTGCGCCGCCCTTCGGCGGACGGCGCCTCTCCAGTCAGCGTCACTGACCGCGAGGCACTTGAAGCATCGGGCCAGACGTCGCTGGGCAATGTCGTTGCCAATTTGACGATCAACACCGGATCGCAGTTCAATTCCGACCTCCAAGGTCAGGGGGGCACCGTGGGAACCGCAGGGTTCAACCTGCGAGGACTCGGCCTTAACTCCACCTTGGTGCTGCTCAACGGCAATCGCTCGGTTGAATATGCGATCAACAACAATGTCGGTGATACGTTCGTCGATATCAACTCGTTGGTCCCGCAGATTGCCATTGAGCGCATTGATGTGTTGAAAGACGGCGCAGCGGCGCTTTACGGATCGGATGCGGTTGCCGGTGTGGCAAACTTTGTTACCCGCCGCAAATTTGACGGTGTTGAACTTCAGGCTGATTATCAGGACGCTGCCAAGGGCGCACAGCGTGAATATCGTATCGGCGGCGTGATCGGCGGCGGCACCGATACTTTCCGCGGCTTGTTGGCGGTTGAGTATTCGGATCGCGGGGCTCTCGGCGCAGGCGAGCAACCCCGGATCACTGCGGGGCGCGATATCTCCCCGCTGAGCCAACCCGGCAGCTTCTTGCCCTTGGCTGTTTTGCCCGTGGCGGGAGGCGGTACCGCCTTGCAACCAATCGGCGGACCACGCCCCGATCCGTTGTGCGGCGATCCCCGCGTCGGCGGATTGCTCAACGTGCCGGCGCCGGGATTCTGTGGCGGCGACTTCAGCAGCACCAACACGCTTGTCCCCTCCGACCGGCGGCTGAACGCCTTCGCCGAGATGTCCTATGAACCCTCGGACAGGATCAAACTTTCGGCCGACCTTGGTTATTCGCGCTCGACCTCCGAGGCGGCTGGCTATCCTGGCAATGCGCTGCTTTTCTTCCCGGTCATTCCCGCCAACAATCCAGGAAATACTTTCACTTACACCAGCGCTTTCGGTCCTCCGGGTTCGGGACAGTTCATTGGTGACCGGATGCCCACCCGATTCCTCGGTCGCGCATTCGGGCCACTCGATCCCGGACAGACATTCGTTTTCCGCCATGACCTGTTCCGCGTGGGGTTCAACGCTTCGGTCGATATTGGTAAGGCATGGCAGCTGGACCTGCACTATGGCTATGCCCGCAGCGAGGCCGAATCCGACCGACCCGATCTTGACCGGGCAGAGTTCATCCGCGCGCTCAACGGCCAGGGCGGCCCTAACGGCAACCTCTGGTTCAATCCATTCGCCAATGCCAGGCTCGCCGCCCCCGGCAGCCCCCAATTCAATGATCCCGCCGTTCTTGAGGCCATCAAGGTGATATCCACCGAAAGCCTTACCCGATCCCTACATGATGTATTGGTCTCGGCGAATGGCGATGTTTTCGCACTGCCCGGCGGAAATGCGGCACTGGCCGTCGGTGGTGAAATCCGCTGGGAAAGCATCGTGGGAGATTACAGCGATCTCGCCAATCGCGACGGGCTGGCCTTCTTCCTGGGCGATCCTGATTTCCGCGGCTCGCGCAAAGTCTATTCGGTGTTCGGCGAACTGGGCTTGCCGGTTTCTGACAAGCTAGACGTTCAATTGGCCGCGCGCTTCGAAAAATATCCGACGGGATCAAGTTTCGATCCCAAAATCGGCATTGTCTACAAGGCAGCCGACGCCGTCACACTTCGCGGCTCGTTCGGAACCAGTTTCCGCGCGCCCAATCTGTTCCAGCTGTTCGGTTTCACCACCGGGGTCGAGGGTATCGACGATGGCCTGACCGGCCAATCGAACACCAATCCGTCTATCCGCACCGTCCGCAACAGCAACCTTGAGAACGAAAACTCTACGGCCTGGGCCTTCGGTATCGATCTTACACCTGTTTCGCGGCTGCGGATCAGCGTCGACTATTGGCGCTTTGACTTCAAGGACCGGATCGTGCGCGAAGTCGCCCAGGAGGCGGTCAATGCCGATGTCGCGAGCCGCCGTGCCGGTGGGCCAGGCGATCCCCGTGTCACCCGCAATCCGCAGACGCTGGGCATTTCGCGCCTCGACCTCAGCTTCATCAATGCCGCCGGCCTCAAGACCGATGGCATCGATGTTGCGCTGACCTATACGATCCCGACCGACAATGCTGGTCGTTTCGTCGTCACCGCCGATGCCACCCGGGTGTTCAGCTATGACATCCAGCGCAACGCCACCGACCCGGTCTTCGACGGAAACGGACGGCGCAATTTCACCAACATTGGTGTCTCTTCGCCCAAGTTCCGGGGTAATTTCGGCTTCGCATGGGACATGGATCAATTCGGTGCGTCGGTAACCGGGCGGTACATTAGTTCCTATTTCGATGACCGAACGGGTGGCAGGCAGATTGGCGATCATTTCACGCTTGATGCTCAGCTGACCGTCGGGATCGGTATCGGCGACGACAAGGACCGGATCAAGCTGTCTGTCGGGGCGATCAACCTTTTCGATGAGATGCCGCCGGCAGCGGTTGGCCAGCAGGGTTTTGACGCAACCGTCCACGATCCGCGCGGGCGAGTGGTCTATGCCAAGCTTAAGGCCAGCTTCTGACATGAAACCCGCCGCCGCAACACCGGCGCTTCGGCACCCGCGTACGGCGGCGCGGGTTCGGCCGCTGTCGGTTCTGGCCCACCGCGAACGGCTTGGCGTTCAGCCTGGACTGCTGTTTTTTGACGGAAAATGGCAGACGGGGCTTAGCGGCGCCGTCCGGCCGCATCTCAATCCGGCATCGGGCGAAGCGATCACCGATATGGCGGTGGCCGAGGCGCAGGATGTGGCGGCGGCGGTTGCGGCGGCGCGCAAAGCCTTTGACAGCGGCCCTTGGCCGAAGATGAAGGCGCGCGAGCGGATGCGCTATATGCGCCGGATTTCGGATGCGATCCGCGCCCAGGGCGAGCGGCTGACCGCACTGCAAAGCCTGGACAATGCGATCCCCAGCCAGTTCGCGGGCCGTTACCGCACCTCGGCCGAATTTGCCGCCGATCTGTTCGATCATTTTACTGGCTGGGTCGACAAGTTGGACGGCACGGTCCACCCGCCCTTTACCGATGAAGTGCCGCTCCAGGCGCTGAGCGTTCGCGAACCGCGCGGGGTGGTGGCGGCACTCACCCCCAGCAACGCGCCGCTGCTGCAAGTGCCCAACAAGCTGGCCCCGGCGCTCGCTTGCGGCTGTGTCGTGATCCTGAAGCCCAGCGAACATGCCAGCCTGGTCGCGCTGGCGATTGCCGAGATTGTGGCCGAGGCCGACCTGCCGCCGGGCGTGTTCCAGTTCATCACCGGCGGCCCTGAGACGGGTCAGGCGCTGATTGCTGACCCCGGCGTCGATCTGATCGCCTTTACCGGCAGCGTCGGCGTGGGCGAACATATCCTGCGCACCAGCGCCAGCGGAATGAAGCGAACTTTCCTTGAACTCGGCGGCAAAAGCGCGGGAATCGTGTTTCCTGATGCCGATATCGGCGCGGCTGCGCAATTGCTGATGGCCAATTGTTCGACTTTCCTTTCAGGGCAGATTTGTTCGATCCCGACCCGCGCGCTGGTCCACCGCGATGTCTATCGCAGCTTCATCGATCATGCCTCGCGCCAGCTCGACAGTGTGGTGCTGGGCGATCCGTTCGATCCTGCCACCACCAGCGCGCCGCTGATCCACGCCGCTGCGCGCGACCGGATCGAATCGCGGCTGGCGCATCTCGATGGCGCGCATCTGGTACTGGGCGGCGGCCGCCCCAATGGGCCGCTTTCGGCGGGCTATTGGCTGAACCCGGCGCTGGTCATGGATGTGCGCGAAGACAATGCGCTGTTCCGCGAGGAATTGTTCGGACCCGTCCTGGCCGTTACGCCCTTTGAAGATGAGGCGGATGCCGTGCGGCTGGCCAATGCTTCGGATTACGGTTTGGGCGGGATAGTGTTCACCCACGATCTGGCGCGCGCCTGGCGCGTCGCGGGGGCGGTGCGTACCGGCACCATTGGCATCAATGGCTATAGCTATCTGCCCAATGCGCCCTTTGGCGGGTTCAAATCATCGGGCATTGGCCGCGAGGGCGGGCACGGCGCGATCGAAGCCTATACCGAAACCAAAACCATCATGTTTTCCATCGCCCCGCCAGGAGCCTGAGCGATGTTCGACGCGGATGTGGTGGTGATCGGCGCGGGCGTGGTTGGCCTGGCCATTGCACGCACCCTGGCGCTGCACGGGCGCGAGGTGATCGTTATCGAACGGGAAACGCTGATCGGATCAGGCACCAGTTCGCGCAATTCCGAAGTGATACACGCGGGCATTTATTATGCACCCGACAGCATGAAGGCCAAGCTGTGCGTCGAGGGCCGCGACCTGCTTTACACCTACGCCGCCGAACGCGGTTTTGCCGCGGTCCCGGTCGGCAAGCTGATCGTGGCGACCGACGACACACAGCTGGCCACGCTGGACGATCTGGCGGCGCGTGCGCGGAAGAACGGCGTGCTGGATCTGGTCCGGCTGAGCGGTGAGGAGGCCCGCGCGCTGGAACCGCAACTGCGCTGCGTCGCCGCGCTGCATTCGCCCAGCACCGGGATTGTCGACAGTCACGGGCTTATGCTCGCGCTGCAGGGCGAGCTGGAAGATGCCGGCGGCATGATCGCCTTTGGGTGCAGCGTCACCGCGCTGGAGGCCGACGCGGACGGCGTGACTGTCGTCACCCAAGGCAGCGAGAACCTCACCCTGCGTTGCCGCCTGCTGGTCAATGCCGCAGGTCTTGCCGCGCCTGACATCGCCGCACAGGCCAAGGCCCCGGTCGATCTCAACGCCCCGCCGCCCTATTACTGCAAGGGCAATTATTTTACGCTGAGCGGGGTTGCCGCGCCGTTCAAACGGCTGGTCTATCCCACCCCCAACACGGCAGGGCTTGGTATCCACGCGACCGTCGATCTGGGCGGGCAGGTCCGCTTTGGCCCCGACACGGTCTGGGTCGATAGGCCCGATTATCTGCCCGACCAGGGCCGCGCCGATGCCTTTGCCGATGCGATCCGCAGCTATTGGCCGGCACTGCCCGGTGGCGCGCTTCAGGCCAGCTATGCCGGGGTTCGGCCCAAGATTGCGGGTCCGGGGGAAAAGCCTGCCGATTTCCGCATCGATGGCCCCGCCGAACACGGCCTGCCGAGCCTGATCAACCTTTACGGTATCGAATCCCCCGGCCTCACCGCCTCGCTTGCCATTGCCCGCCATGTGGCGCGGCAAGCCGGACACCCCGCCTGATCCCACATAGAAACCCAAGGAGCATCCCGATGGAACGACCCAGCGTCAACGAACAACAGATGGAAGAAAATGTCGCGCGCCTTGCCACGCTGCGCGGCGCCGAAGAGGCGTTCATCGACAGCCGCCTGCCCGATTGCAAGCGCAAGAAAATCTGCATCATCGGCAAGGGCGTGGTCGAAAAAACCGGCAATCCCGATCTTGCCCCCAATATCCCGCTCACGGCCTATGGGTTCAATCTGGGCATGATCCAGGCCGAACATGGCAAGGGTGCCGCGCTCCACGCGCATGACACCGAAGAAGCCTTCATGCCGCTGGTCGGCCAGTGGGAAGTGTTCTGGCTTGACGGTGAAACCCGCCGTGCGCTGGTGCTGGACGCATTCGACACAATCCATGTCCCCAAGCATGTGTTCCGCGGCTTTCGCTATGTGGGCGAAGGAACGGGGTCGCTGATGACGCTGATCGGCGGGCCCGACGCGGGCAAGGTCGAATGGCACCCCGATGTGATCGCGGCGGCCGAAGGCACCGGCCTTGCCCGCAGCCTGACCGGCGAACTGGTTGAGTCCTGATGGCTGCCAAAGTCGCCATCGTCACTGGCGCGAGCCGCGGCATCGGCCTTGCCATTGCGCGTCGGCTGGCGGGCGACGGATACGCCGTCACCACGCTCCAGCGCAGCGCACCGCCCGCAGGATCGGGGCTGGCGCATCTTGCGCTCGATCTGGGTGACATTGCACAGGTGACTGCTGTGCTGGATGGCTTTGCTGCACAAAATGACGTGGCGGTGCTGGTCAACAATGCGGGCGTCAGCGCGGTTGCCGCGATCGACACGCTCGACCCGGCCGAATTTGCCGCGATCTCGGCGATCAATCTGGGCGGGGTGATCGCGGCTACCCGCGCAGTAGCCCCTGGGATGAAGGCACGGCGGTTCGGGCGGATCATCAACATTTCCAGCCGCGCGGCGCTGGGCAAGGAAGGGCGCAGCTTCTATGCCGCGACCAAGGCGGGAGTCGCCGGGCTGACCCGCACCTGGGCGCTTGAACTCGCCTCGCACGGGATCACGGTCAACAGCATCGCGCCGGGGCCAACCGCCACCGAAATGTTCGAACAGACCAACCCGGTGGGCAGCCCGGGGCGCATCGCGATTGAAAAAAGCGTTCCCATGGGGCGGCTGGCTACCCCCGAAGACATCGCCGCCGCCGCCGGGTTCCTGATCGGCCCAGACGCAGGCTTCATCACCGGCCAGACGCTGAGCGTGTGTGGCGGAATCACCATCGGAGTTGCCGCGCAATGATCGCTTATACCGCCCCCGTTGCTGAACAAATGTCGGTGCTGCGCCACGTCGGCGCGATCGATGCCGCGATGGACGCGCGCGGCGAAAACCCTGAACTGGCCGCTATGGTGCTTGACCAGGCGGCCAAATTTGCCGCCAAGGTCTATGCCCCGCTCAACGCCAGCGGCGATCAGGAAGGCGCGCGGCTGGAGGCAGGCGGGGTCAAGCTGCCCCAGGGCTTTGCCGAGGCCTACCGCGCCCATGCCGAAGGCGGCTGGACTGGGATCGCGGCTCCTGTAAGCCATGGCGGGCAGGGCCTGCCGCTGTCTCTGGCAGCGGCCGTGCAGGAACAGATGATGGCCGCCAATCTGGCGCTTTCGCTGGGGCCGATCCTATCAGCCGCCGCGATCGAGGTACTGCGCCTGCATGGCACGGCTGAGCAGCGCGACCTCTATCTTGAACCCATGGTTTCCGGACGCTGGCCCGCGACGATGTGCATGACCGAGCCGCAAGCCGGGTCTGACGTCGGCGCCCTCGCCTGCCGTGCCGTGGCACAAGACGATGGCAGCTATGCGATTTCCGGCAGCAAGATATTCATCACCTGGGGCGATCATGATGCAGCCGAGCTGATCCTGCATCTGGTTCTGGCACGCCTGCCCGATGCGCCCGAAGGATCGCGGGGGATCTCGCTGTTTCTGGTTCCCAGCCGCCAGGTGAATGCCGATGGAAGCATCGGTGCCGACAATGACGTTCAGTGCGTGTCGATCGAGCACAAGCTGGGCATTCGAGGATCGCCGACCTGCACCATGGTCTTCGGCGAGCAGGGTTCCTGCCGCGGCTGGCTGATCGGGCAGGAAAACCGGGGCTTGCCCGCGATGTTTGCGATGATGAACCCGATGCGGGTCAGCGTCGCGATCCAGGGGGTGGCGGTGGCCGAGCGCGCATTGCAGGCTGCAACTGCCTTCGCCTTTGAACGCAAGCAGTCAAGGCTGCCGGGCGGCAAGGAGCCGGTGTCGATCATCCATCATCCCGATGTGCAGCGCATGATCGCGCGGATGCGCGCACAGACCGAAGCAGCGCGCGCGCTTGCCTATTGCACCGCCGCCGCGATCGATCGGGGCCTGTCGGGCGATGCAGAGGCGGTGGGGCTCGCCGATTGCCTGAAACCGCTGGCCAAGCTGTTCTGCACTGAAGTCGGGGTCAGCGTTGCCAATGAAGCGGTGCAGGTGTTCGGCGGCATGGGCTTTGTCGAGGAAACCGGCGTTGCCCAGCTGCTGCGCGATGCACGGATCGCCCCTATTTATGAAGGGACAAACGGCATCCAGGCGCTCGATTTCGTGCAGCGCAAGCTGGCGCTACCCGCCATTGATCGCTGGCTTGCGGAAATGGCCGAACTGGGCGCGCGTAGCTGGCCCGATCAGATGGGCAGGGTGATTGACGTCTACAGGAGCACCGTTGCGGCCTTGGTCGATGCTGTGACGGACATGCGGTCATGCAATGATGATCGCTATCGGCTGCACCGCGCCACTGCATTCGCAGGCCTCTTTGCGGCAACGGGCGCGGGGGCGCTGCTGCTCAAACAGCTGGCGGGTATTTCCGGTGCAGATGGCGGGCAGATTGATGAACTGGCGGAGCGACGCAAGGCCATCACCATCGCGTTCTACCTGGCTGAAATACTCCCCGCCGAACGGGCGCGCCTGATGCCGATTGGCAAGGCGCCGGTGCTGGCGGTGCCGGATATTGTCGAAGAATATTTCCAGATTGGTTGAGGAACACCATGCTTGCAATCGTCAACGATAACCACGCCGCCACCGATATTGGCGAGCTGAAGCAGGATTTCAGCCTGATGCGGCGGGCCAGCCGCCGCGAGCCCGTACCTGATCGTGCGGCGCGCACGGCCAATCTGCAATGCCTTCGCGATCTGCTTGAAGCGCATGGCGAAGCATTGGTCGAAGCTGTCCGCGAGGATTTTGGCTGGCGTTCGCCCGATGAAACCCGCTTTGCCGATCTTGGCCTGGTGCTGTCGGCGATTGGCGACAGCATCCGCCATCTGAAGAAATGGATGCGCGATGAAAAGGTGCGAATGCCGATGCATCCCCCAGCAGATTTCGAAGCAGATAGCCGATCAGGGCGGTGTCGTTATCGAGCGAGCGATTGTCCCAATAGGTCTGGAGATCGGGATGAACGGCGGCATCGATATTGCCTGCGGCGCGGCCATCGCCGCCGATGACCAACAACCGGGTGGCCGCGCGCACCGCCTCGATACGGACCGCACTTAAGGCCATGCCGCGCGCCGCGCCATCGAGGACGACGAGAGTATAGCCGGTCAGGTCGGTATCCTCCTTAAGCGCAAGGCCACCGTCGCCGGGCGCATAGATATCGATGGTCGCGTCCGGATAGGCGTCAGCAGCGCGCCGCAGCTCGGCCGGGCCGGTCGATTCGCCGCCGTCGTAGAGGAAGGCGATGCGGGGCGAGGTGGGCTGGGCCTGCGCCGGCAAGGCAAGGAGCAGCGCCGCGCACAGGACCAGCCAGCGGATCATGGCCGGCCCTGCGGCGGGGCGGCATCCTGCGGGGGAGCTTCGCCCTCGGGCACATAGACGACCTGTCCGCCCGGCAGGCGATAGGCGACGCCCAGCCGCTCGCCGTCTCCCGACATGCGCTCGTTGGTGACGCGCTGAACCTTGATGCGGGACCGCTCCTTGGAAATGATGTCCATGGTTCCGTCCGCATTCTGGCGCACCAGTGTCACATTAAAATCCGGGTTGAGCAGATCAGCTGATGACAGCAGGGTGAAGAGCGCGATGAGCAGCGCAACGATGAAGGCAACGCTGACATCAAACAGATTGGCGATGCCGGCCAGCGGGTCTTCATCCTCGGCTGCGGCTGCGGCGTGCCGGCGGCGGCGATCGGCAAAGCGCATCATGCAGGGGCACTTTCCTGCAACAAACGCTCCGCCGCCATCGCCAGCGCCTGCGCATCGGTTCGGGCCCAGTCCTCCCGCGCGGCCGCCATCAGGAACGCCAGAAGGCTGATGGCCAAGCCGACCACCGTGGCGGCAAAGGCGGTGACGAGGTTGCTGGCCAGCGCCGGGAGATTGCCGGTCGCCAGCCCCTGGAGCGCGCTGGCCATGGGAATGAGCGTGCCCATGAGTCCCAGCGCCGGCCCCAGACGGACCGCCAGCTTCAGCCGGGTCGGGGCCAGATAGAGGCGGCGCTCGCCCCGTTGCAGTCCGGCTTCCAGCCGCATCTCCAGCGTGTCCGGGCCGGAGGCATTGGACGCGGCCTCAAGCCCCTGCAGGGCTTCGGCCAACTGGCGCCTTCTCCCCCGAAAGCGCTGCCATGCTTCGTAAAGGAAGCCGCCCAGCGCGATCATTATGGCTGCGGCAAGGGCGAGCAGGCTGATCAACACAGGCCAGATCAGCAGCCCGGCCAGAATGTGCAGAAGTTCGCGGATCTGATCGATGGCGGTCACCATCAGAAAACGCTCATCACCAGCTCGAAGGTGACGTTGCGGCCCGGCATCAGCGAGAACTGATAATATTCATTGTCGAACAGGTTGTTGATGGCAATGTTGGCGCGAATATTGGGCGTGAAGCGATAGCCAACCTTGGCATTGACCACGACATGCTCATCATAGGCCGTTGGTACGCCCTGGAACGTGTCGAGATTGCGCGCGGTGATGAAGATGCTGTCGGTGTAGCGGGCTTCCAGCACGCCGATGAAGTTGCCGGGCGTGGCGGTGAGGCCGGCATAGGCAATGCGCTTGGGCACCTGGGTCAGCCGCTTGCCGACGGCGCCGGGATCGACGGCGTTTTCGAGCACGCGTGAATCGATGAAAGACGCATTGGCCTCGCCCTCCAGCCATTCGTTGAACCGGACCGAAGCACCAACCTCCACGCCGCGGACGCGGACCAGGCCCGTATTGATCCGCTGGGTGAGCGAGAGATCGATATTCTGCGAGGCAATGAAGTCGCGAAGCCTCGTCTCGTAATAGCTTCCGAACAGCCGAACGGCGGAAACCGGCCGCCAATCGGTCCCCAGTTCCCAGCTCGATCCGCGCTCGGGTTGAAGATTTGGGTCACTTTGAACCGTGAGAATCCCGGTTGGCGAGGTGGTGTTGCTTGAGACGGTTGTTGAATAAAGATCGAGATTGGAAGGCGAGCGGAAAGAGCGGCCCCAGGCAGCGCGCAGGGTGAGATTATCAAACGGCTTGCCCACCGCAGCCAGCTTGGGATTGAAGCTGGTCACGCTGCGCTCGGGATAGGTGATGTCCGCAAGTGGCGCCGTGTTCTGGAAGAAATTGCCCCGCGTTTCCCAATGATCCAGCCGGGCCCCCAGAAACAGCGTCAGCTCCGGTATTGGAGTGAAGGCATCCTGAACGAAGGCGGACGTGGTGACCGAGCGGCCATCATAACCGTTGCGAATGGTTGTGGTGGTCGAAGGATCGCGCCAGTTGGTGACGTTTAACACCCGGCGATTGACGGTATCTTCCTGCCTCTGGACACCGGCAACGAGCTTGTGCTGACTGCCAATTGGCACAGCCACTGTTAGGATAGCGCTGGTACTTTGGTTTGGCGAGCTGTTCAACGTGCCGGGGCCACGCTCAGCCGTGGCCCCGGTGCCGATGGTGGGGTTGCTCGCCTCCCGGTCGATGCGGGCAATTTCAGCCTTGATTTCCGCCTTACCGACCTGACCGACATAGCCGGCAAAATAGCGCCAGCTTGATTCCGTGAGCGGTGAACTGCCAACGAAATTGGAGGTGGCCAGTGTCACCCTCTGACCGTTGATGCCGACCGTGCCGGTCGATACCGGATCACCAGCGGCATTGCGCAACAGGGTGTTGAACGGAGAAAATCCGATTTCGGCATCGGCATAGGCCGCACCGGCATAGATGCGGTGATCGGGATTGAATTCATACTCTGCCTTCAGAACAGCGTTGAGCTGCCGCCATGGCTCGGGACCTCGGTCTCCGACAATGAAGGCAGGATCGCCTTCGCGGGTCGTGGTGGGAATGGCGCCGGTGACCGGTGTTCCCGGCGCGCCGCTGACGGGAGTGCGCACGATGGCCTGTGAGACGAAGCCTTCGACCCGGTTATAGGCAATGCCGGCGGCAATGCCGAGGCCGCCGACGACACGATCACGGAAATAGACACTCGGAAAATCGCCGGCACCGTCGCCGGTGCCGCGACGATAACGGATGGTCAGCTCGCGCTTGTTGGGGCGCTTGGTGATATTGTTGATGACCCCGCCGATGGCGTTGCTGCCATAAAGCGCTGCAAAGGCGCCGGGGACGACCTCGACCCGCTCGATGTCTTCTGGAAAGAGCGTGAGGAAATTGACGCCTTGGGAGTTGCCATTCTGAAGCGGGAGCAAGCCATCGACCAGCACCAGAACCCGGTTGGTCGTCATACCGCGCAACGAGAAGCCGGGCTCCAGCGTAGCCACTTGTCCGTTGCCGCCGCGACCCAGATAAAGGCCGGGCGTCTTCCAAAGCGCGTCGGTGATCCGCAGCACATTGCGGTTTTCGATATCGGTTTGGTCGACCAGGGTCACCGCCGCCGGCGCCTGATCTATCGGCTGCTCGAATCGCGAAGCCGTGACCACAATGGTTCTGGAAGAAGGAAGGTTCTGGTCAACCTGGGCCGAATCCCGTGAAACGTCCGGAGCTGCAACCAGAGATGTTGCCCAAGCAGCCGCTACCAAGGCGCTGCCGCCAAGCCTGATTGATCGCAAATGCATAACCACCCCCATATAACCATTGCGAGTTACGTTATACTATACCGCGTTGCAACCTTAAGAAGCTTAGACCCCTATTTTTTCAGGAGGCCGCAGCACCGAAGCGGGTAGGCCCTTAGCTGACTGGCCTACAGCCGGTTTGGTGGACACCGAGATAGGATGTTTCCACCTATCGGAGGTCCACAATGCAACGAAGGAAGTTCAGCCGCGAGTTCAAGCTTGGGGCGGTGAGGTTGGTTCGCGAGCGCGGTGTCGCAGTTGCGCACGCGGCTCGTGGTCTGGATGTGCACGAGAACGTGCTGCGCAAACAAGATGGCGCGGATCGCTTGGGCGGTCATGGTCCGTAACGAAAATTATCGGGCAAGTCCGGCGACCGCCTGACCTTAGCCACACCAGTTTGGGCAGGAGAGAACGAAACGCTTGATACAAATCCGGGGCATGCCGGGGATGGGAATAACCTGACTGATTCACCGCGCATCATAGCGCGCCAGAGTCATGAGGATCCCGTCCACTGACACCATCATGGGCAGTGGCCTTTCGTGCCGCGCGAACAGGCCGGACACATGAATGAACCTGATTCGGATCAAATCAACGCGTCTAATTTTCCCTTGCCAAACGGGGGCCGTCCACACATGAATCAGATTTTTTAACTCATATGCAACTGTAGTATTAGGCCGGGCTGAGATCACCAAGCCACTAGTTGTGACAAGGCACCCAGCATCGCAATCGGTGACTTCGCTTCGGGAGGCGGGTGTTGTGCTCCTTCAGCAGACCAACTGCGTTATACTGCCGGCCAGTGCTGATCTAGAACAACGCGAATAGCCTCTTCCGCTTCCTGCCGTGTCGCGCCGCCATTGTTCAGCAACGTGACACGGACGCCCTTACGATCAGCGCCCTCGATCCGAAGAACTGGCTGCCCAACCGAATTGGCGACGGTTTCGGCCTTTCCTGACCTCTTGGGAGATCCTGACTTCTTGGGGGAATCTGCCGCGAGGGAGAGTGCCTTGATCACCTCCAGCACAGATAGCGACTTGCCACTCTGCTCGCGTTCCGAGGCAAGGCGTGCCGCCTCCCTGAAAGCACGATCCTTACGGTCCTCGGGCTTGAGAAGCGCTTTGAGTGCAATCGCATTGCGAATGCCGAGTTCCTGCGGGCTGGAAAATGCTCTGGTCAGCTCTTCAGGCAGCCGAGCCAGATCCAGATACCTGGTGAGCCAGCTTTCTGAGACCTTGAGCCGTTCGGCCATCGTCTTCTGACGACCATCATAATAGGCCGTCAGGGCGCGCAGATAGTCCTTTGCGCGTTCGAGATCGGTAAGATCATCCCTCGCCCGGTTTTCAATGTCCGCGAGCCTGAATGCCTCTTCATCGCCCATCTCGCGTACGTCGACGAGAAACTTGAAGTCTGGATAGTTGTGCGAGCGCAGCCAGCTGATAGACCAGTGTCGGCGCGCGCCGCAAATGACCTCAAACTCAAACCCGTCCTCTCCGGACAGGCGGCGGACGACTGCGGGTATCTCCTGGCGACCTTGAGCCTTGATACTCTCAATAAGGTCTGCGCAGCGTTCCTCATTGAGCAGTGCGTAGTCGCGGTTATGGCCAGCCCACATCCGGCATTTTGCTGGGTCAACCAGCTCATGGGTGCGAGAGACGATTGTTCCGGACGCAAGATCCGCAAGACGGTTTGAACGCCCGGTGAGCACATTTGATGCAATGCTCGATCTACGAGGGGCGGCAGTATCTTCAGTCAGGTCGATACCCGATGCCAGATCGGCCGCAAAACCACTGTTCTTCCTACTCATGCATGCCTCCCATTAGCAGAATTGCACGCGTGCAATTGTCCGGCGGCTCATACCAAAGCCTCCTGACGGAGACGCTTCTGATGGCTCGGCCACATCGATCGAATATCAACTTCGATTTCCGAGTTCACACCATCAAGATAGTTCAGACAGCGGTTGCGAACCGCCGAGCTCGTAGCCGGGCCATCAAGCTCATAGACTGTCATCAGCCGCGCCGTAGCATTGTCGATCTCGGCCGAATCCTTGAGAGGCGTACGAACCATCGCATGCCCAAAAAGCGTTCGCATCAGCTGCAAAAGCTCCTTCTGCATCGACTTGCTTTCATCGACTTTCGAAGCAACAAACCGAAGGAACTTCAGCTCAGGAGCTATGCCACGATCCGCCAGCTGCTCGATTGTCTCATCTAGCATCGAGAGAAATGCAGCTGTCGAGGAGAAATCCATGACAGTCGGCGGAACCGGCACGACCAATGCGTTAGCAGCCCGCAGCACGGACAACGAGATCGCTCCGAGGGCAGGCGGCGGATCCATCACCACGACATCGAACCGATCCGATATACTCTCGATTCCCTCCCTCAGGCGATCAAGCAGCGCACCGTTACCCTGCGCCATCCTTGCGGCTAGTTCGTATTCGGAATTGAACAAACGAAGGTTGGCGGGAATGAGCTCCAGACCGTCGAAGTGAGTCTTGCGAAGCGCATAGTCCAGAGACGATCGCTCCCCCTCACGAAGGAACGGATAGAGGGTATCATCTTCGGTGAGGTCGAGATCCGGCACATAGCCGAACAGGGTTGTCGCCGAGGCTTGGCTGTCGCAATCGACGAGCGCAACACGGTAGCCTCTGATGGCCATATACTGAGCGAGATGTACGGCCAAAGTCGACTTACCAACACCTCCCTTGAAGTTCTGAACGGCCACGACACAGCATGGATCGTCTGGAGCCCGATAGGGTCTTGTCCCGAAGACGCCGCGCATGTCATTCAGCTGGGCAAGCGTATATCTCTCGCGCCTGTTGTTGCCGGTCCTCGCAGGCTCTGGCAGGCGGCCGTCCTTTTCCGCATCACGGATTGCAGCCGACGTGCGGCCAACAAGTTCAGCCGCCTTCCCGATCGTAAAGGTTGGCTCGCGCCGGTCATCTGCCCTCGCACTTCGTGCAGAATCCCGGAGCTTTTCGAGTACCGAGGATGTCCGACTGGCCAGCGTCGCGACCGAGACCAAACGCTCGGCTTCTTCAATCTGAAGTTCGTTTGACACATGCCTTCCTTTCGCAACTGGGCATGTGTTACACTGAATTGCGCTTTTGGGTCAAGAAAATCAGGAATTTCGAAAGTTGGGGCGCGCTATTGGTAAGAAATCTGGGCCGCTGCGCCCTATCCTGACTCGGTGGGGGCTTAGAAAATTGCACGCGTGCAATTTCTGCCGTTCAGGGCCGGCCCCGGCGATTGAACCACCCCTCACAGAACCCTTTCCAGGCGGCGATCAACTTCGCACCGCGAAGCTTCTCCAAACGCTCACCCATATGCTCGCGAAAGCCGTTGGCGATCAGATCTACATCCCAACCACCGCCATGCTTACGGCCTATCTCAAGGAGGTCGTCATGACCGAAGCGCAGCGTTCCCACTGGAAATGTCGCCTCGGATGGCTTCTTGGCTGAGACTGCTCCTCGCGGTGCCGGAATAGCCCCCTGCCCCACTGTAACGCTCTCTACAGCCCCATCACGCCTCGCCTGGCGTCCAGCTGAATGACGATCAAGCTCGTCGACAGTCTCAAGCACCTCCGGCGCGCCTTTGGGCTCGAACCGGAACTCGATCTCCGTGACTGTTCGACCCTGCCTGATTTCCCGCCACTCAACACGGAAGTGAGCAAGCTGGTCAATTTCGGATTTCGCCTTCTCCAGAACCTTGCGCCGAAGTTGAGCGAAGTCTGTGTAAACATCTGGTGGAATACCCAATGCTGCGCGCAGCGCCTGCATGTCTCCCCGCCAAGTTGCTTGTCGGCGATGAAGCCGAAGTGCCCCCAGTTCATACAGCTTCAAGGCGTAGTTCGAACGAAAGCCAAGCACCGCTTGCCGATTGAGCACAGCATAGGTTTCGGATGCCTGGATGAGCTTGCGAGCATCTGGGGTGAATTCCCACTCGATCCATCCAGTCTCGCCGCCCTCCTCATCTGTCTCCTCCTTGGACCGCGAGATCAGGGAGAACAGGAGCGTCGCCTTCTTTCCCCGCCAGGATTTGTCATCGACGGCAAACAGCGTTCGGTGCAGTTCCTGAAGCATGTCGGTAATCCGCTCATTGCCCTTGTGGCCCCGCCGAATGTCCGCCTTACGTATGCGGTGAGGGCGATCCTCCCAGGCGTCACCCCCAGCTGTGAGGATCATGAGAGCGAGTAGTCGCGAAGCTGTCAGACTGAGAGATTCGCCTTTGACAAACTTGATTTCGATGATGCTGCCTGGCTTGGCGAACTCGTCGCCGCCCTTTGCCTTCAACGCGGCAGCAACCCGCATCGCACGGCCAGGGGATCCTTCCTCAGGCTTCCCTTCAGGAGCCTCGGCTATTGGGCTAACATCCGTTTCCATGCCATATTGCGATCAAAGCTCGATTCTTGAGAGGCTGATTGCTGCCTGACCTGACCTCATCAGTCAAGTCAGGTCAGGATATAGAGATAGCCGCAGCCCCCAAGAGGTCAGGATTGAGCCGGTCGGATCTCGGGTCTGAATCGCCCAAGAAACCGCGAGTCGCTAGGTTCTCCAGCAGGGCTTAAAATCACGCTTGATTTTGATGCCTGCGAGACCCAAAAATCTAATGAAGCGGGCAACGCATCAACATCTGGACGGCTGCCCCCAAAAGGTCAGGAAAGCCCCAGAAGGTCAGGTGAGTTCCCCCGGCAAGTCAGGGTTAAGCCCCCGGCAAGTCAGGTAAAATCCCCCAACTGGTCAGGCAAACCAGCGTAGACAACTGATTTCACTACCAATTTACGCTCCGAATCTGAATCTTTAGAATCATGAATCCTTCCGCTGCAAGCAGCGGCGTTTTTTTATGATTGTTTTTGGAGATTACGCGACGTCGCGAGGAGCATTCTCGGCTCAGACCAACCAAACGTCCTTGCACACGTTCTAAAAGTCGAGGCAGTGGTCAATCGACTCAATGAATCACAGACGCTGTTGTGATTCAGATTTCCAGTTGGACCGAATGCTCAGCCTTCTGCCACCGGTTTCGTATGGAGACGCCGAAGAACCAGTCGTGGCATTGGCAAGCAATAGACACGTCACGCAACGTCGCGCGCGACTATCATCTCTGGATTGAGACCGATCTGTTTGGCTGGACAATCGTTGAGCGACGCTGGGGACGAATCGGTTCAAGAGGGCAGGGGCTGACGACCAGCTTTTCGGACAGAAGAGAGGCCGACACGATCGCACAGCAAATCCGGATCCGGCGCGAAAGCGCATTCAAGCGGATTGGTGTTCGCTACCAGGCAATCGATTGACTTCACTCGACAAGTAGGCGGCTCTTCAGAGCTGAACACTTCTCCATAAAACTCCCCAGTTTCGCCAAAGGGAGAGGGGGAAGGCCTGATGCGGTTCAGCATCAGGAGCAGACCGTGACCGACCTTTTTGAACAATCCAGCCAGAAACTGGACGCAGCAATCACCGAAATCCAGCACGCCATCGCCACCGGACTGGCGAACAAACAACGCCTGTTTGAGACGATGCGCCAGCTCTACGGGGAGGGCTCCGCAAACGGCGCCTGGAGCCAGAGGGACGCTTTTGACCTGCTCGAGGCGGCATTGACGCGCCACATGGCCGCACAGCTGAACAAACCTCAGATGCTGACCCAGATATCGGAGATCAATGCGCTTATCGAGGCACTGCCGACACATACGGTCAGAAGTGAAGACCAGATCAGGTACCAGCAATTCTCGACGCCCGCAGACCTCGCAGCGCTATCCGTGATTTTGGCGCAGCCACTCGCAACCGATATCGTTCTTGAACCGAGCGCCGGACATGGCGCTCTCGTGGCAACTTTGCCCGATGTCAGCGCATTGCATCTCAACGAAATCGATCCGCGCAGGCGTGAAAAGCTCGCACTGCTGCTTCCCAAGGCCACCCTCACAGGGATCGATGGAGCCATGCTGGCTTCCCATCTCGACGCGGCTGTGCAGCCAAGCCTGATTCTGATGAACCCGCCGTTCTCTCGGTCAATGGGACGAGGGGCAGACGAGTTCGCAGCGGTGCGTCACCTGCGCGCTGCCATAACGCGCCTCAGGCAGGGGGGACGGATCGTCGCGATCATGCCGGACTGGTTCACGACGAGCGCAAAGCTTGCGAAAATCTACGAAGACACCTTTGCCTCTTGCACGGTCCGCACATCCATCCGGCTCGACAAATGCTATCACAAGCAGGGCACCAGCGTGGCTGTGCGCTTGTACGTGATCGACAAGATCCCGGGGCAGATCAGACCTGCAGTTTTGGCGCGGCAGACAGTTGCAGACGTCGCGTCTGTGGCTCCAATCATCAAACGCGTGACAGCCCAGCCCGACTGCGAACCGCGCGCGGTGCCGCCGAAAGCAAAGCCGGGTGCGCTCTTCAAAGCCATGCGGGCAACGCCGATCACAAAGCCCGTCAAAGCGAGGGCAGCCCAAGCCCCCAAGATCGAAGCACTGGCGTTCAGTACCCTGGACAAGCCGCGCGTGCTCGGTGAGCAAAGCGGGGTCTACATCCCGTACCGGCCAAGCCGGGTCGACATTGTTGGCGCACGCGAGCATCCGACGCCGCTCGTCGAAAGCGTGGCCATGGGCTCGATCCCGGCACCTATCCCGGATTATGTCCCGGCGCTGCAGGACCGGGTCCTGCAGGAAAGCCTGCTCTCCGAGGCCCAGATCGAAACTGTCATCTATGCCGGGAACGCGTGGCAGCAGTATCTGCCTGGCTTGTTCGTTCCCGCTGAAGAAGGCGTTGGCCTGCAACTCGAGGAGCATGGGCGCGCCTACCGCAAAGGCTATTTCCTTGGCGATGGCACGGGGACAGGGAAGGGCAGGCAGATCGCCGCCTGCATCCTTGATGGCTGGCTTGCGGGACGCCGCAAGGCCATCTGGATCTCGAAGAACGAAAGCCTGCTCGAAGACGCGCGCCGCGACTGGAGCGCTATCGGAGGGCTAGCGGCCGACATTCAGCCGCTTTCCAACTGGAAGATCGATCAGGCGGTTCCGTTTCGCGAAGGGATCCTGTTCGTCACTTACCCAACCCTGCGTAGCCAGCGTCAGGACGCCACGCGCCTAAAGCAATTGCTCGACTGGGCGGGCGACGATTTCGACGGTGTCATCGCCTTAGACGAGAGCCACGAGATGGGCGGGGTTGCGGGAGGCGAGGGCGCCCGGGGCACGAAAAGCGGATCCTTGCAGGGCATCGCCGGCGTACTGCTGCAAAACAATTTGCCCAATGCCCGGGTTCTCTACGCCTCTGCAACCGGGGCCTCGGAGGTCAACAACCTTGCCTATGCCGTGAGGCTCGGTCTGTGGGGACCTGGCACTGCGTTTGCCAACAGGGAAGATTTCATCAGCCAGATCAGGGCAGGGGGCATCGCTGCGATGGAACTCGTGTCGCGGGACCTCAAGGCACTGGGCCTCTATCAGGCGCGCGCGCTGAGCTTTGCAGGCGTCGAATACGAGATCTTGAAACATGATCTGACCGCCGAACAGATCCGCGACCGTGCGCTGTTCGACCTGGCGATCGACAGCAAACTGCGGGGCTGCGATCTGGTGAAGCTCAAAATCGGCGACCTCGTAGCCGGATCAGAGGTCCGCGACCGCGCCATGATTATTCAGCGGAAAACCGGTCGTCCCGTGCAATTCGAAATCACCGCAGACGCCCGCTCGAGCCTGGCGACATGGCTGCTGCGACGTGGCGGCACCATCGATGATTTCGTGTTCCCAAGCAGGATCCATTCCGGTCAACCGATGAGCAGGCGGCAGTATGCCCGGCTCGTCGATGAATGGGTCACCGCAGTCGGGTTGCGGCGTGAAGACTATCCGCGTCCGGGACATAGTCGATGATGTCCCCCGGTTTGCAGTCGAGATATTCGCACATCATCTCAAGGTTCTGGAATCGGATCCCCTTATCCTGTTTTCGGCCCGCGACTATGGCTTTTACTCGCTGTCGGGCAACGTAGGCAGCCGCTTTGGCCACGCAGTCGGCTGGGCGATGGCGTCGGCCTATCGCAACGACTCCAACATCGCGCTGGCATATATTGGCGAGGGCACCACGGCGGAGGGCGATTTCCACGAGGCGCTGACTTTCGCTACGGTCTACCGCGCCCCGGTCATTCTGTGCGTGACCAACAACCAATGGGCTATTTCCAGCTTCGCAGGTATCGCCGGTGGAGACGCAACGACGTTTGCGGCCCGGGCCATAGGCTATGGGCTGCCCGGCCTGCGGGTCGATGGCAACGATTTCCTTGCGATTTCTGCGGCAACCCTTTGGGCAGCGGAGCGTGCACGCCTGAACCACGGCGCAACGCTGATCGAGCTATACACCTATCGCGCGGGCGGCCACTCGACCAGCGACGATCCGACGAAGTATCGCCCGGCCGACGAACCGGAGGCCTGGCCGCTGGGCGATCCAGTCGAACGCCTGAAGCGCCATCTCATCGTGATCGGTGAGTGGGACGAGGAGCGCCACGAAGCGCAGCAGGCCGAACTGACCGAGGCAGTCCGATCTGCGGTACGCGCTGCCGAAGCTGTCGGCACGTTGGGCAAATCCAAGCCCCCGCTTGGCGAAATGTTCGAAGGCGTGTTTGCCGAGCCCGACTGGCGCGTAATCGAGCAACGTCGTGAAGCCGGAGCCTGAGCGATGGCGGAAATGAACATGGTCCAAGCCATCAACGACGCCATGGACGTGATGCTGACGCGTGATTCCGATGTGCTGGTGTTCGGCGAGGACGTCGGATTCTTCGGCGGTGTTTTTCGTGCGACCGAAGGGCTCCAGCGCAAGCATGGCCTGAAACGCTGCTTCGATGCCCCGATTTCGGAAGGCGGCATTATCGCAACGGCCATCGGCATGGGTGCCTATGGCCTGCGTCCGGTCCCCGAAATCCAGTTTGCCGACTACATCCTGCCTGCATTCGATCAGCTGGTGTCTGAAGCGGCTCGGCTGCGTTATCGCTCGAACGGAGAGTTCTGGGCACCCATCACGGTGCGCTCGCCCTATGGTGGCGGCATTTTCGGCGGGCAGACCCACAGCCAGAGCCCGGAGGCGATCTTTGCCCACATCACGGGATTGAAAACGGTCATCCCGTCCACTCCCCATGACGCCAAAGGCCTGCTGATCGCGGCCATCGAATGTGATGATCCGGTGATCTTTCTCGAACCCAAGCGGCTGTACAACGGTCCGTTCGATGGGCGGCATGATCGCCAGGTGTCGACTTGGACCGGGCGTGCCGACGCGCAAGTGCCACCCGGGCATTACACAGTGCCCTTGGGCAAGGCGGCGATGGTACGCAGGGGCGAGGCGGTGACCATCCTCGCCTATGGCACGATGGTCCATGTCGCGGCCAGCGCGGTGGCAGAATGCGGGGTCGACGCCGAGATCATCGACCTGCGCTCGATCGTCCCGCTCGATATCGAGACCATCGTCGCCTCGGTCTGCAAAACCGGGCGGTGCGTGATCCTGCACGAAGCTTCGCGCTTCGGTGGATTTGGCGGCGAACTTTCGGCCCTGATCCAAGAGCGTTGCTTCTATCATCTCGAAGCGCCGGTCGAGCGTGTGGCTGGATGGGACACGCCCTATCCGCATGCATTCGAATGGGACTACTTCCCGGGGCCGGCGCGGCTGATCGGCGCGCTCCAGCGGGTCATGGAAAAACACTGATGGCAATTTACACATTCCGGCTGCCCGACATCGGCGAAGGCATCGCCGAGGCCGAGATCGTTGCATGGCATGTCAAGATCGGCGACCAGGTCGAGGAAGACGGCCGCATTGCCGACATGATGACCGACAAGGCGACGGTCGAGATGGAAAGCCCAGTTACGGGCCGCGTTATCTCGGTCGCTGGCGAGGTTGGTGACGTTGTGGCAATCGGCTCTGCGCTGGTGACGATCGAGATCGAGGGGGAGGCTGATGTCGGCGATGGTTCTTCGACAGGCTCAGGACGAGCGGGCCATGTCGAGGAGCGGATCGAGCCTCAGACTCCGGGAGAAGAACCTTTGCCGCCTACCGCTCCACAACCTCCGGCCGTGTTGAGCGAAGTCGAGACACTTGCGCGCGATGTATTGACTTCGCTCAACACGAACGGTGATGGTGCCAGTGGCAAAGTTCTGGCCAGCCCGGCCGTGCGCCAGCGTGCGAGCAATCTCGGGATCAATCTGGCCGAAGTCCGTCCGTCCGAACAAGGGCGTGTCCGCCACTCCGATCTCGACCAGTTCCTGTCCTACAACGCTGCGGGCGGCTATCGGTCGGCTGGAGCTGATCGCGCAGACGAGGCGATCAAGGTTATCGGCATGCGCCGTCGCATTGCCGAAAACATGGCGGCGTCCAAGCGCAACATCCCGCACTTCTCTTATGTCGAGGAGTGCGATGTTACCTCGCTTGAGGCGATGCGCGAGCAGTTGAATGCGAACCGGGGCGACAAGCCCAAGCTGACCATGCTTCCGCTGCTGATCACCGCAATTTGCCGTGCGCTGCCGCAGTTTCCGATGATCAACGCGCGGTACGACGACGAGGCGGGCGCGGTGACGCGCCACGGCGCGGTGCATCTGGGCATTGCCGCGCAGACGCCTGCGGGGCTGATGGTGCCGGTGCTGCGCAACTCGCATTCGCTAAACCTATGGCAGATCGCGCGCGAGATCGTGCGGCTTGCCGAGGCGGCGCGCAGCGGAACCGCCAAGTCCGAGGAACTCTCCGGATCAACCCTAACACTGACCTCGCTCGGGTCGTTGGGCGGGGTTGCCACGACGCCGGTGATCAATCGACCGGAAGTTGCGATCATCGGGCCGAACCGTATCATCGAGCGGCCGATGTTCGTATCAGACGGGATGGGCGGGGAGCGCATCGAGAAGCGCAAGCTGATGAACATCTCGATCAGTTGCGATCACCGCGTGGTTGACGGATATGACGCGGCGAGCTTTGTTCAGGCGGTCAGGAAACTGATCGAGACGCCGGTGCTGCTGCTGGCGGATTGATCGGCGGGGCCGGCAGGTAGGCACAACTGGTCTCGCTGAACCCGACTGACAGGTTCAGATATTGTCCGTTCCGGAGAGCCGCGATAGCATCTTGTCGAACTCGGTGGTTATCAGGGCGAGGATCGCGGGGTCCATCTCGCTCACCATCGTAGCATAGACGTTCATGCTCAATTTTTCGCAGGCTTCTGCGACCAACCGACCTGTTGGCGTCAGCGCGACGGTGACGACGCGCTGGTCCGAATCGCGGCGATCGCGGCTGAGATAACCCAGCTTTTCGAGACGCTGGATTTGATGGGAAATCGTCGATTGCGGCAGCACCATATGCTCGACAAGCTCGCCTGCGCGAATCGGTCCTAGTTCCAACGTCAGCACCAAGATCCGCGAACTGATCAGGTCGAGCCCATATTGGCGGAACAGGGGGTTGCACAGCCGGGCAAGCTGGGCATTGACCTTGTGGATGCGGAAAGACAGCCGTTCGTAGACCGGCGGAAAAGCCAGCGCCTGTTCGCCTTCTTCACCATTTGCCATCGCTTTGCCTTTCGCCATCATGTCGTCTCCCACTTAAGCATCGTTCGGGTCAGCACATACACCGCATGCGCGCGCCATGCTGTTTCTTTGTCGCACATCTTTCCGATCCATCATCGTCCACCAGAGAATCGATATGAATGTAAACCAGCGGATAACACGGAACGCCGTTTTCAAATGACCAATCGATAAAGCTTGCGATATATATCGATTACGATAGATATGCGTTTGCAAGCGCGCTGGATAGCCGCGGCGATAAGGGGGATGACGATGGCTAGAATAATGGCAGTGCAGCTGAAATCAGGCCTGGTGTGCGCGGCGCTTGTCGCAATGACCGGGAGCGCAGCCGCGCAGGAGGCGCAGTCTGCGGATGCGAACAGCGGTTTGCAGGAAATCATCGTGACCGCCAACAAGCGCGCCGAAAACGTGCAGGACGTGGCAATCCCGATCACGGCCTTGAACGCAACGCTGATTGAGCAAAGGTTCTCGCGGGACTTGCTCGATCTGGGCAGCATCGCGCCCAATCTGATCATCGATCCGGTGCTGGGTAACGGCACCGCCGCCATCTCGATCCGTGGTATCCAGCTCAACGATGTCGAAAAATCCTTCGATCCGCCGGTCGGCGTTTTCCTCGATGGCGTCTATCTCGCTTCGACCACCGGCGCGCTGCTTACGGTTTACGATGCAGCGACAATCGAAGTTCTGCGCGGACCGCAGGGCACGTTGTTCGGCCGCAATACCATCGGTGGCCTGCTGCATATCCAGCGCGCCAAGCCGACCGGCGAGTTTGGCGGCAAGCTCAGCGCAACCTATGGCCGCTTCGGCCAATTCGATCTGAAAGGCGTCCTCAACCTGCCCGCCTTCGCCAACAACGCGATCAGAGCGAAAGTTGCTTTCGTCCGGCTCGATGGCGGCGGCTATTTCCAGAACGTCACGCGCGGTAAGCGCGAGGGCGACAACGACCTGCTCATGATCAGCCCGCAGGTTGAATTCGACGTCGGCGGGGTTGGATTGATCAATCTGTCCTATGACTACATCCGCGATCGCACGCCGACCCGGCCGGTTACGGCACTGACCGAAGCAAACGAGCTGTTCGGTGGACTGGGCGGTCTTGGGCGGCCTGCGTCCGACAGCGATTTTCATCGCCGGCCCACCACATCGCTCGAACAGAAAGCGTCGGTGACCACGCACAGCATCACCGCCAATGCGCAGTTCGAAATTGCCGACAACCATGAAATCTATGCGGTGATCAACTATCGCGACACCAAAGAGAACGCCATTCAGGAATTCGACGGGGTCGCAGCAACGCTGTTCAACACCGAGCGGCCGCAGACGATCGATCAGTTCTCGACCGAATTGCGCTACCAGGGCGATTTCGGCGCGGCCAAAGTGGTTGCCGGCGTCTATTACTTCACCAGCGACTATTCCGTGAACCAGCGGACCTACTTCTTCGGCGGCGAAGTCGGCGGAACCGATTATCAGCAGAAGGCCAAGAGCTATGCCGCCTTCGCCCAGGTCGATTGGGAGGTTGTGCAGAACCTTACGCTGACGGCCGGCGGGCGCTACCTAAAGGATGAGAAGCAGGCTTGCGGTGGCTTGGGCCAGGGACCGGTCGATGCGCGGACCTACCTGGTGTCCTATGGCGATTGCAGCGACGTGCGGCGCTCCGCTCCGGGCTTCAGCAACGCCATCCCAGGTGGCGGTACTGCAACCGGCAGGAAGAACTGGAGCAAGTTCACGCCGAAGGTGGGGCTGAGCTATCGCGCAAGCGACGATATCCTGCTCTATGGCTCCTACGCCGAAGGGTTCCGTTCGGGCGGCTTCAATGGCCGGGGCAGCAGCGTCCTCACGCTCGGGCCCTATGATCCGGAAAACGTCAAGAATTTCGAGCTGGGCGTAAAGAGTGAGTTCCTCGACCGCCGCCTTCAGGTCAACCTCTCGGCATTCCATGCGAAGTACGGCAACAAGCAGGAAGATGTCGTGTTTCCGGATCCGGCAGGCGCAACTGTCACCGTCGTACAGAACGCTGCAAACGCAACGCTCAAGGGCCTCGAAGCAGAGATCAAGGCGATCCCGGCCAAGGGCCTGACGCTAAGCCTCAACATTGGTCACCTCCTGTCGGAGTATGACAGCTATTTCGATCAGGCGCCATTCCTTGATGGGCCGAATGTCGGCGCGCTTGGTCCGATTGACAAGTCTGGCTTTCAACTGCGGCGTGCCCCGAAATGGACTGTCGCGTTTGGCACGAACTATGAGTTTCCCGTGTCCGATACGGCTTCGATCATCGTCAATGCAGACATTGACTACAAGAGCGACTATTCTATCGTGGCCAATACGATCAATACGCATGCTGTTAATCCCGGTCTGATCGACGGATATGCGAACTTAAACGCATCGATTACCTACAAGGCTGAAAAATTTAAGATTTCGGCGTTTGGCCGCAACCTGACGGGTGTGGACTACTTCCAGCATGTGCTTGATGCTGGTACGACCTTCGCACGCACTGCGGCAAGCAATGCGCCGGTTCCTACTTTTGCCTTGTTCACATTCGGCACGATCAATCCACCGACCACCTACGGGGTAGAAGTGGAATTCAAATTCTAGAGACGACGGCAGATACGTAGCGCAGCGGTGGGGCGTGCCATTGTGTTGGAAAGAGGAAGCTATGGTGCAAGTTAAGCTGCGGGTGAACGGGAAGGAGGCGGAACTCGATCTGCCCGGTCGGACGCTGTTGATCCATGCGCTGCGTGACCATTTGCGGCTAACCGGCTCGCACATCGGCTGTGACACCAGTCAATGCGGCGCCTGTACCGTCCATGTCGACGGAAAGGCGATCAAGAGTTGTGCGATGCTTGCTGTAGAGGCCAACGGTTGCGAAGTTACCACGATCGAGGGCCTGGGAAGCGAAGCCGCGCTGCACCCGATGCAAGAGGCGTTTCGTCAGCATCATGGATTGCAATGCGGTTATTGCACGCCCGGCATGATCATGCTGGCTCTCGATATGGTAGCGCGGCATGGCCAACTCGATGAGCCGACCGTGCGAGAGGAACTCGACGGCAATCTGTGTCGCTGCACCGGCTATCAGAATATCGTCAGCTCCATTCTGGCCGGTGCGGACGCGATGGTGCACGTATGAGTCCGCAAGTGCCAGCAACGATGGCGGGAACGAGTTTCGGTCGATCCGTCAGTCGCGTCGAGGATGCGCGGCTCGTGCGCGGCAAGGGCCGTTACGTCGATGATATCATCCTACCCAACCAGAGTTATGCGGCTTTCGTCCGCTCGCCCTACGCCCATGCGCGCCTAGCCAGCATCGATACAGCGGACGCGCTCGGCCGGCCCGGGGTGATCCGTGTCGTGACCGGAGCCGATGTCGCCGCCGCTGGACTGCCGCCCCTGCCATGCGGCTGGATGATCCATTCGACGGACGGCGCGCCGATGAAGATGGGCGTCAGGCCCATGCTTGCGCAGGACGTCGTCCGATATGTCGGCGAGCCGGTCGCGATCGTGGTCGCCGATACACGGGATCTGGCGCGCGATGCGGCAGAAGCCGTGCTGGTGGACTATGAGGAACTGGACGTAACTGCCGATTGCGCCGACGCGCTGCGCGATACGACCGTCCAGATTCATGCCGATATTCCCGGCAATCGAGCGTTCGACTGGGATATCGGCAATTCCGCTGCTGTGACCGAAGCGTTCGCATCGGCGGCTCACGTCGTCAGCCTGACGCTTCGCAACAACCGATTGATTCCGAACGCGATCGAGCCGCGCGCTGCCAATGCCGTGTGGAACGCGGTGGACGAGCAACTGACGCTCTACATGGCGCACCAGAATCCGATCGGGATGCGCGCCTTCATCGCTGGCTATTATGGATTGGCCGCCGAACATAAGCTGCGCATTGTTTCGCCCGATGTGGGCGGCGGATTCGGCTCAAAGGCGCACAATTATCCTGAAGAACTCGCCATCGCCTTTGCGGCCAAGCTGGTTGACCGTCCGGTCAAATGGACCGCTGAACGCACCGAGTCCTTTCTCACCGACGCGCATGGCCGGGATCATCTGACGACGGCGGAACTGGCACTTGACGGTGACGGGCGGTTTCTGGCGCTACGGGTCGATACGCTGGCCAATGTCGGCGCCTATCTGTCGAGCAGCGGTGCACTCGTGCCGACATACATGTATGCCACGATGCTCTCGGGCCAGTATGTGATTCCGGCGATCCATTGCCGCGTCCGCGCGATCTACACCAACACTTGTCCGGTCGACGCCTATCGCGGCGCAGGCAGGCCAGAGGCAGCCTATCTGGTCGAACGGATCGTCAATGTTGCGGCGGAGCGGCTCGGCCTTGATCAGGTAGAAATCAGGCGGCGGAACTTCATCACCGATTTTCCGTACCAGACCCCGGTCGTCTATGAATACGACAGTGGCGACTACACGCGATCGCTGAACGAAGCATTGGTGCTGGCCGATTACGCCAACTTCCCGGCGCGCCAGGCCGAAGCGGCCGCTCGCGGGCGACTGCGGGGCATCGGCATTGCCGCCTATGTCGAGGCATGCGGCATCGGCCCATCGGCCAAGCTTGCAACACTCGGCAGCGGTGCGGGTATGTGGGAATCCGCCGAAGTGCGCGTGCATCCGATGGGCACCGTCGAAGTTCTGACCGGTGCCCATTCGCATGGCCAAGGGCACCAGACGACCTTTGCCCAAGTTGCCGCCGACCGCTTCGGCGTTCCGATCGAAAAAATCAGTGTCGTGCAGGGCGACACCGATCGCATTCAGGCTGGCACGGGGACATACGGTTCACGCGCCTCGGTCGGGATGAGTGCGACGCTGCGGGCTTGCGATCGAATCATCGCCAAGGGCAAGGCGATCGTCGCCCATCTGATTGATGTCGATCTTGAGACGGTTGCGTTTAGCGATGGCATTTTCTCAAGCAGCGCAACGAACCGCACGGTGGCATTTGCCGAAATGGCGTACGCCGCGCACATCGCCGCGGGTTTCCCCACCGACCAGATCGAGCCAGGGCTGGTGGCGACAAGCTTCTTCGATCCGCCCAATTTCACATATCCGTCGGGGGTCTATGTCTGCGAGGTGGAGATCGACCCGGAAACCGGGACAACCGACGTCGTCGCGTTCAGTGCTGCCGACGATTTCGGCACGGTCGCTAACCCCATGATCGTGGAGGGACAGGTCCATGGCGGGGTTACGCAGGGCATCGGACAGGCGCTATGGGAGAATGCGCGCCATGATCCCGATACCGCGCAACTGCTGACGGCGTCGTTCATGGATTACGGTATGCCGCGCGCCGGCTCGCTTCCGAACTACAAATTGGTATTCACCCCGACGCCGTCCCCTTCCAATCCGCTGGGGATGAAGGGGTGTGGTGAAGCAGGCGCGATCGGTGCGCCGCCCGCTGTCATCAATGCGATCTGCAACGCGCTCGGCGTCACGCATATCGATATGCCGGCCGCTCCGGAGACGATCTGGCGGCTGTGCCAAGCGCGGATGAGCAGCTGATGTACGCCTTCGATTATCTCCGCCCGGATCGGATCGAGGATGCGTTGGCATTGCTGGCCGAGTATCCCGAGGCATCGCTGCTTGCCGGTGGCCAGACCATGCTGCCTGTGCTGCGCGCGCGGCTGGCTGCTCCGTCCCACATTATCAGCCTGGGCGGGATTGCAGCGCTCAAGGGCGTCACGTTGGCAGATGACCGCCTGGTTATTGGTGCCGCACAGACCCACGCACAGGTCGCATCCGATCCACAGGTTCTGGCGCTGCTGCCCTCAGTGGCGGCTCTGGCTGGCGGTATCGGTGATGTGCAGGTGCGCCATCGCGGAACGATCGGCGGATCTGTTGCGAACAACGATCCCGCTGCCTGCTATCCGGCTGCTCTGCTTGCACTTGGCGCGCGGATCATCACGACGCAGCGCGTGATTGAGGCGGATGCGTTCTTCACCGGCATGTTCGCCACCGCGCTGAAGGCGGGCGAAATCATCACCGCGGTCTCGTTCCCCCGCTGCGACCGCGCTCATTACGAGAAATTCCGCAATCCGGCGTCCCGCTTCGCACTGGTCGGGGTATGCGTTGCCTCGTTACCGGAAGGTTCGCGTATCGCGGTGACCGGCGCAGGCTTTGGCGTGTTTCGCTGGCATGCAGGCGAAGCGTGTCTCGATGCAGGCGTTACCGGAAATGACCTTGCCGACGTGCCGCTCGATGCAGATTGCTTCACCGGGGATCTGCACGGCTCGGCCGACTATCGGATGCATATGACTCGGGTAATCGCGGCGCGCGCGTTTGCGACAATGGGCCGATAGGCCAAGGATTGTATCATGGAAATTCGTGGAAGCTATCTGATCCCGTGTCCGCAAGCGCGCGCATGGGAGGCGCTCAACGATCCGGAGCTGCTCCGCGCCTCGCTCAAGGGTTGCGAGCGATTGGAGAAGCTTTCGGAGAACGAATACAGCGGCACGGTCGCAGCCAAGATCGGGCCGGTCACCGCGCGCTTTGCGGGCAAGCTGACACAAGAGGATATCGACGCGCCGGCCGGCTGCACGATGCGGTTCGAGGGGCAAGGGGGCATTGCGGGCTTTGCAAAGGGTCACGCCGATGTAACGCTCGTGCCTGAAGGCGACGAAACCCGCTTGACCTATGTCGCGGCCACGCAGATCGGCGGCAAGCTGGCGCAGATGGGAGCGCGGTTGATCGAAGGCACGGCACGAACCATGGCTGACGATTTCTTCGGCCGATTCGCGGCCCTGATTTTGGAGCCACAGTCGCAAGACCCACTCTGACGCGCGGTGTTAACCGATGGCTGCACTATCGCCTGCCCAGGGATCTTGCAGCAAACTATCAGGCATGTGCTGTGCTGAGGCTCACCTCCCCCACCACGCCTGCCTCGCCTGCAATATGCAGATGATAGCGGGTGCCCGCGCGCATGGGCGTGGGCACGCCGATCGAGCCGGTCAGGAGGATATCCCCGTTGCGTACGACGCGGCCCTGACGTGCGGTGGCCCCCAAAAAACAGCGATAGACCTGCAACGCCCCGCCCATGCAGTTGCTGCCTAGGCCCTCAGCGATTGGACTCCCGTTGCCCGTCAGTTGCATCCGCACCTTTGCCAGA
Source organism: Hydrogenophaga intermedia (assembly GCA_943370475.1). Taxonomy (GTDB): domain Bacteria; phylum Pseudomonadota; class Alphaproteobacteria; order Sphingomonadales; family Sphingomonadaceae; genus Blastomonas. The sequence continues at coordinate 24,030 of CALRRI020000018.1, read as the reverse complement.
TCGAACCTGTCTGGCGCAAAGCTTTCGCTTGCAGGCACTATCCAGCCACAGCAGGCGTTGTCCGCGACCCAGTGATCGAGCGGCGCGGCCCAGTTGGTAATCCGGCAGTCTGCAATTTCCATCGCCGCCTGTATCGAAGCGATCGAGGCGAGCAGGGTTGCGTCGTCGCATTCCGGATCGGGCACCTGACCGATCCGGAGCAGGATTTCCCCCTCGATTCTGGGTGCACAGGCGTCGCGCAAATCGAGAACCGCGCCATCCGGCAGAACGCTGTCGCCATAGATGATGCCCAGCATCGGTTCTGGGGTGGTCAGGCCCACCTTCCAGCCGATCGGCTTGCGGCCTGCTTCCCGATGGCGCTGATCGACCAGTGCCTGCACCCGATAGCCGGAGTTGCCATCGAGCAGTTGGTCGAGGCCAGTAACCGGCCGGGCAAGCTTGCGCGCGGCGACCAGCAGCTCGGCACACTCGTCCTCTCGCGTCATGCGCGCGCCGCTGCCGGTACGATCGAACCCGTGTCATTGCAGCGTGACAGACCGTCCATTTCAATCTCTCAACAAGATATATCGAAATCAATACTTCACAAGTTATGGCGAAGCTGTCAAGCTGCGTCAGACGGTAAGACATGGGCAGGGGCGGTAATCGGTGACGGAGCAACAGTACCCAATTGCCGTTGGGCAGGCCTTCTGCCGCGCCTGGGACCGGCTCAATATGAACGCAATCTGCGCACTGCTCGCCGACGATATCCATTACCACAATGTCCCGATGGAACCGCTGCACGGCAAGTCGGCGGTGGCCGCCTATCTTGAATCGCTCGACGCGATAGAGGCATGCAGTTGGGAGCTTCTGTCGATCGCGGCCAGCGGCGCGACAGTGCTGACCGAACGGATCGACCGGTTCGTTGTCAGGGGAGCTACCATAACGCTGCCGGTCATGGGCGCGTTCGTGGTCGAAAATGGCCTCATCTGCCAATGGCGTGATTACTTCGATCTAGCATCCTATCAGGCGCAATGGCCGCAGGTAGAACCGGCATGAGACTGGAGCTCGACGGCAAATCGGTACTGGTGATGGCTGGCAGTCAAGGGATCGGGCTCGCGTCGGCCTTGGGTTTTCACGCTGAAGGCGCCCATGTGACGATCTGCGCGCGCGGCCGCGAAGCGCTTGAAGCCGCTGCCGCCGCCATGCCGGGATGTCTGGCGATCGTTGCGGATGCGTCGGAGCCTGCAGATATCGATCGGGTCGTGGCGCAGGCGCTCGCGCATTTCGGATCGGTCGATATCCTGGTGAACAACAGCGGCGGGCCACCGGCAGGGCTGTTCGACAATCTCTCGGATGACGATTGGGAAGCCGCCGTCAACCTGACGCTGATGTCCGCGGTCAGAGCGACGCGTGCCGTCCTGCCGTCGATGCGCGCTCGTCAATGGGGGCGTATCATCAATATCTCGTCTTACGGGGTGAAGCAGCCGATCGCGGGGCTGACGCTGTCCAATTCCGTGCGCCTTGCGGTGCTTGGCTGGGCTAAGACCCTTGCGGCGCAAGTGGCCCCCGACAATATCCTCGTGAACACGGTCTGCCCGGGCTGGACCCGAACCGACCGCGTCCGGTCGTTGCTTGAAAAGCAGGCTGAAGACACAGGATCGGAAGCGGCTGATCTGGCTGTCGCGATTACCGCACAAGTCCCGCTGGGTCGGATGGGCGAAGCGGAAGAGATCGCTAACCTTGTCGTGTTCCTGGGGTCGCAGGCCGCGAGTTACATAACCGGAACCGCCATTCAAGTGGATGGCGGCGCAGTGCAGGGCTACGCATGACACTCAAGACCGCGACCGTCGTCGACATCCATGCACATGCAGTTCTGGAGGGCACATTCGGAACGGCAGGCAGCTTCGGGCCGGAGCTTTATGCCGAAGCCGATGGCACGCCTGTCTTTCGCATAGGCGGCTATCGCCTGCGCGGTGTGCGCTATCGCGGCAGTGCCTTCATGGACCCCGCCGTGCGGATCGCGGCAATGGATCGATCGGGCATTGACTGGCAGCTGTTGTCGCCCAACCCGCTGACCTATTTTCACTATATCCCGCCTGCCGAAGCGATATCATTCTGTCGTCGGCACAATGATGTCCTGGCCAAGGTCGTTGCGGACTTTCCCGATCGACTAGGCGCTGCCGTCGCGCTGCCGATGCAGGATATTCCTGCCGCAATCGCGGAACTGAGGCGGGGCGTGCGCGAACTTGGCATGATGGCGGCCTACATGGGCACGAACATGCCGCACGGCTTAGACGATCCGGCCATGGACGCGTTTTACGAGGCCGTTGTCGAATTGAAAGTACCGCTGTTCATCCATCCAGCGCCTGACGGCATCGACGGCCCGCCGGGCAGTCCTGCGCTCAAGAAATACGAACTCGATATCATGGCCGGGTTCACAGCCCAAGAGACGGTTGCGGTCGCGACGCTGCTTTTCGGCGGCGTACTTCATCGCCATCCGGAACTTGATATCTGCATCAGCCATGGCGGCGGCGCAGTCGCGCTGCTGTGGGGTCGTCTGCATCATGCGGCGCAAAAGCGGACATGGGCGCCCGATCACCTCAAGCGCGACGGTGCTTTTGCCGAACAACTCGGGCGCATATGGTACGACGTCCATATGCACGACGACCGCGCATTGGATCTCCTGGTCGAGCGGGTCGGAACCGAGCGGCTGGTCTACGGCACCAACTTTGCCGGATGGGATGCACCTGCGACATTCGTGGCTCCCACCTGCGACGCGCCCCTTGCCGACAACGCGCGGCGGTTGTTGCGCGCCTGAAACTTGTCGTCAGGCGTTGGTCACACCCAGCCCGAGCCCGCCGTCAACATCCAGTATGGCGCCCGTCGTCCAGTCGGCGCGGATCAAATAGTCGATGGCTTCGGCGATATCCTCGCCCATGCCGATCCGGTTGATGACCTGCATCGGCAGCATCTTATCAAGCCGCTCGGCGGCGGCCTCGGCAGTCAAGAACCCGGCGCGGACATTCAGCTCGGTCAATACGCCGCCCGGGATCACGCAATTGACGCGGATCCCGCGGTCGCCCAGTTCTGCGGCCAGCACTTGCGTCAGGGTCTGAACCGCCGCCTTGGTCGCGGCATAAGGCGATGCGCCGGGAAATGCGCGGCGAGTATGGCTCGACCCGACGAAGATCACTGCTCCTTTGGTGCATTCGAGATGGCGCGAGGCGAGCCCAGTCAGCATCATCGCACCAACGACATTGGTATGGAAAATCCCCAGCAATGCTGCCTCGTCGAGCTGCTCGATCGGCCCGCGCAGCATGTTGCCGGCGTTGTTGACCAGCGCGTCCAGCCTGCCGTCGCCATGGGCGAGTGCAGCATCGATCATGCGCTGCCGGTCGGAGGACACGGTGACGTCGCCCGCCACCCAGGCGCAGCCGATGGCTTGCGCCACTGCGGAAACCATTTCGGTGCGCCGACCGGTGATCGTCACTTTGGCCCCGCGCGCCGCCAGGTAACGGGCGGTGGCTTCACCCAGCCCCGATCCGCCGCCTGTGATCAGGATGCTCATGCCCTCAATCGCGCGCATGTGATGACCCTTCCTTCAACCATTGCAGCATCGACCGTATCAGCAGGCTATGGCCCGGCGTGAGCAACGCATCGGCATCATGGCCCAGTGCATCGACGCAAACGCGGCCCTGCCCATGTCTGCGCATCCACGCGATCGGCTGCGGTCCCTCGGAAATTTCGCAAGTGGCCAGAACGTCGCAATCTGTCAGCGGACCCAGATTGTGATAGACTTCATCAACGATCGAAAAGTCCTTCGAACCGGGGCAAAATGCCAGGCCCGCTGCCGTCATGGCGACCATCGCCGGACCGAGCGGTGGATGTTGCGACAGGCCCCATTGCCACCCACCGCCCATCATCCTTCGCCATCCCGGTTGTGTGTCCCAGCAGATCGTTCCGGTGTGCATGACCAGCAGGCTGCCTCCGCCGCAAACGAAAGCGTCAAGAACCGCAATTTGATCGTCACTCATCTTGCGCGCCCAGATTTCGCGATCCGGGGCGTACTTTTCGTGCTGCGTCATCGACCAGCAGAGCGCATTGACGATCAGCAATCGCGCCGATCCGAGCGCGGCCAGGGCCACATCGAGGTCGGTCTCGATAGCGACGGTCCATCCCTCTGCTCTGGCGAATGACGCCAGCACCGGCGAGGTTTCCGCGAATGGATGGTTATAACCGCCGCTGAACAGCACAGCCGTGGGTGTGGTGCTCACCCGCGCGGCAGGCTCTTGAGGACGGCATGCGTGACGCCGCCATCGACCACCAGATCGTGTCCATTGACGTAACTGCCACCTTCGGAATCCAGATAGAGCACCGCATGAGCGATGTCCTCGGGCGTTCCCAGTCGGCCCAGCGGCACCCCCCCTGCCCGCGCCGCGCGCACCTTTGGGTCAGCATAAATGGGGGTCGACATGCCGCCGTCAATGAAGCCCGGCGCAATGCTGTTGAAGCGCAGGCCGACTTCGCCATACTCCAGCGCGAATTGTCGCATGAGTTGCTTGACTCCGCATTTGCTCGCTGGATAGGCGCCTGCACCCGGACCGGGGCTGTAGGCATTGATCGACGTCAGCGATATGATGTGTCCGAATTGCCGGGGCATCATGCGCAATACGGCCTGCCGCGTCACGATGTATGCGCCGATCAGGTTGACTTCGATGACGCCACGAAAATCGCTGACGCTTTGCTCGGCGAGCAATCCGAAGCGGACGATGCCTGCATTGTTGACGACCAAGTCGGGCACGAAATCGATGGAGTCGAATGCTGCTGCGACAGCGGCTTCGTCGGTGACGTCGCACACCATCGGCACCGATCCGGGCAGCGTATCGCAAAATTGCGATACTTCGGCAGCAACGCGATCGAGCACGCCGATGCGATACCCGTTGCTGGCAAGTGCGCGGCCGATTGCCGCGCCGATGCCGTTCGCGCCGCCAGTGATGATGGCTGTCTTGCCCATAGTCAGACCTTTGTGAAAATGATCGGATAGCGGCCCCAGTTGGGGCGGCTCGTCTTGGGATCTGGGGTTGGTGGATCTGCAGGATTCAGTCGCGCACCCAGTTCCAGCAGCGCAATGACCAGCAAGGCGACGATGCCATACTGATGCGTTTCGGGATCGCTTTCGGGCTTGACCGGGACACCCCCGTCCAGTTCGCGGCCAAGGCAGGTGTGCAGGCCAATGCCGAACGTCAGTCCCGAAGAGAGCATGTTGGCGGGCATGGTGCGATCGGGATCGAACCGGTCGGCATCTTCGCCGAACAGGTCGCGGTCGCGATTGGCCGTGAACAAGTCGAGGACGACCTTGTCCCCCGCCGCGATCTCGCCTGCGCCCGCAACATGCATCCCGCAAGTCCCCGATCGCCATGCCTGCGGACTGGCCGGATGCAGGCGCAGGCTTTCGTGCACGCAACGCTGCACGAACACGGGATCGGCCAGACGTGCCCAGCGCTCCGCATCGTCACTTGCCCACAAAAGGATTTCGTGCACGCTGTGGACCACGGCATTGGCGGTCGAATGCGCGCCTGCCTGCATGTAGAACGCCATTTCCCGATTGAGAGCCGCGCCATCCATGTCCAGCTCGTCTCCCGCCTTCAGGATCACCGTCAGCACGTCGCGGGGCAGAGCCTCGGATGGCGTCTGGGGATCGGCGAGCAATTCGCGCCTGCGCGCGACCGAAGGCTGGCTGAATCGTTTGTCGAAAACGGCGAGGGCATCGAGAACTTCGCCTTCCAGCTCGACCTTGTCGCGCGTCGAGTGCACCATCGTTGCACCTTCGCTGAATTTCTTGACCAGACGGATCAGCAGTTCGGTTTCCTCGACGGTTCTTTCTGGTCGATCGATGCCGGCAAAGTCAGCTGTCAGATTGGCAGTCGCCCGATATCCCAGTTCGATCAGGTCGGCCCGACCCGCCGCGACAAACGGTCGCAGCGTTTCCGCCAGCGTCGCGGGAAACACCGTCTTTTCGTAGTGGCGAAAGAAATTGCGCCTGAATACGCGCACTTCGACGGCGCGCCGCTCGCTATGCGCTGCGCCGTGCAGCGTCAACAGCACGCCGTCCATCACTACTTTTCCAGCATCGTAAAGGGCCTGTTTCAGGTTGGTGTTGCGAAGGGCCGCTTCGCAATCCCTGAAACTTTCGAGTTCGAAAGTCCGGCTCACAGAATAGCATCCTGCGAACGGAATAGCACGGGATAGCGTGCCCAGGTTATGCGCGTGATCGTTTCGTCCTTTTGTGGGCTATCCGAGGGATCGCGCTGAATGCCGCATTTTAGCAAGGCTTCGACGATCAGCGGAACGGTGCCGTATTGGTGATCGGCCGGGCTTTGCCCGTCGCGCGGATCGACGCCGATCGCCAGATTGCGGCCAAGGCAAGCGTGCATGCCATGGCCCATCGACAGACCATAACGGAACGGTCCCTTGGCGATTTCGCGATGCGGATCGAACCGATCGGCATTATCGCCAAAAAGATCGGAACTGCGGTTGGCTGCGCGCAGATTGATAACGATCTGATCATCAGGCTGCGCGACAATCTCGTTATGCAATGTGACAGGACAAAGCGCGCGTCGCTTGGCGACCGGACTGGAAGGGTGAAGCCTTACGCTTTCATAGACGCATCGCTGGATGAAGTAAGGATCGGTACGCAGGGTTTCACGGTCTTCGGGATGCGCGTCGACCCATTCGAGAATTTCATGGATGGCATGTGACAGCGAATGGATGGTCGTGTGGGCCCCTGCCATCAGGTAGAATATGCCTTCCTGGACAAACTCTTCCTGAGACATCTGCAGCTTGTCCTGCCCCATGACCAGCGCCATCAGCACGTCTTTGTCCAAAGCATCGGCGGAAAGGCGTCCAGCCTGACACTCTGCCCATAGTGCCTGGCGACGCGCCAACGAGGGGGCCAGAAACTGCTTGTCGAAGGCCTCCATTGCCGCTCGAATGCGCGCTTTCTTTGGCTCTATGTCTTCCGGACGTGATTGCCCCAGCGCCGGTGCCAGACTGAATTCCATCAGCAGCCGCAGCAATTCCCCGGTTTCCTCCGGGGTACGCAGCGGCCGGTCGATCCCGGCGAAATCGACGGTCAGGTTCATCATGATGCGGTAACCAATATCGACCATGTCGCCGCGCCCTGCAGCGCGAAACGGAGCCAGGGTTTCCTTGAGCGTCCGGGGCAAAACCGACTTCTCATAGTGCAGAAACACGTCCTTGCGGAACACCGTCGCCTCGACATTGCGGCGCGCACGATGTGCGCTGCCATGCAAGTTGACCAGGACATGCTCCATCATCAGCGACGCTTCGTCATACAGCGACTGGCGCAAATCCAGTTGCTTGAGCGCATGAACGCAACCGTCGAACGATGTGACCTCATGTTCGGTCATTGCTGCTTAAGCTCCTCGCTATGGCCAAGGGTCGCCGCGCGGGTCGCGGGGATGGCCGAGTAATTGGATACCCGCCAAGACGGCAGTGGCCGTCGGCTAGGTAGCGGTGTATCGATATCGATAGGTCTTCCAGCGATGAAAACACGCGCGATTGCGCTGGGCTTCCCCAGAAGGGTTATGTCGGCAAGTGGATTGCCGCGCACCAAAATCAAATCGGCGATCCGGCCCGGTTCCAGCGTACCGACCTCGCCCTCCAACCGCAGCGCGCGTGCGCCTTCGCGCGTCGCGCAGATCAGCGCCTGCGCCGGTGTCAGCCCCAGATTGTCGACGAACACCTGCAATTCGCGCCAATGCCATTCGCCATAAGGCGTGATCGAAAAACCGCTTTCGGTGCCGCACAGCAATGGGACGCCGGCATCGTAGGCGCGGCGCAGCTGTATGCTGCTCTCGGCGATTTCCCTGGCAAACAGCTTTTGCAGGTATGGGCTTGCCCCGACCTTGTCCCCATGATCTGCCAGAACGGCCTGGAAGGTGAGCGTCGGTACGATCGGCACTCTGTGCGTTATGACCGCCTCGAGCGCTTCCTCGTCCATATAGGTCGCATGCAGGATCATGTCGAAACCGGCCCGCGCCGCATCCCGCGTGCTGGATGCATTCCGGCAATGGCCGACAATCGGCAGACCCAGGTCGTGAGCGGTATCTGCGGCGACGCGTAACTCGTCCAGCGTCCAGACCTGGATTTCGCCTTCCTCGCGCTGGCGCGGGATCAGGCCGGTCACGTGGACCTTGATCCAGTCGGCTCCCCGCTTGGCCTGTTGCCGCACTTCAGTGACGATTTCGTCGCGGGTGCGCGTTACTTTCAGATAGCCGATGCGGCCCTCGTCCGGCACGAGTATCCCTGCCGTTCCGCCGACCGACGTGAACAGCGCGTTCCCGCCGCAGGCCATGCGCGGTCCGGGTATGACCCCACCCTCGATCGCATCGCGCAGATCGAGCGACACATTGAAGATCGTATCTGCATCGAAAAATCCAGTCACTCCGACGCGCAGAAGCTTCTGCGCATTATGCCCCGCAACGATTGCCGCAAGACCCTCGCGCCGGTGGAAGAACAACTCGTCGTTGGAATGGGGTTCGTCGAAGCTGATGTGGCAATGTGCATCGATCAAGCCGGGCATTGCCGTCATGCCCGAACCATTGATAGGGGTAACCTCGGCTTGGCTGGCGGCCCAGTCATGGGCGACCTGCCCAGTCCCGATTATCCGATCGTTGAAAGCGATCGCCGTCTTGACCGCCTCACCGCTCACAGCATCAAAAACACGACAGTTTTCGATCAGAAAGCCGTGTCTGTCGTCTTTAACATCGTTCATCGGACCAGTCGCCTACTTCGAAGAGAACTGGCACTTTATATCGATATCAATATATATGCAATGCCAGCTATCGCCGAAATCGTGTTCGGATGCGGAGACACGAAAGTCGCCAACAGAATCTTGGGCGAGCCACTCGGACATTCAGAACACAGTTCGATATCTCGGTGTTGCTGTTGACGACGCCATCACGCTTTTGGACCCTACAGAAATCTGACCGAGTGAGGCGCAGGCTCGCAAGGGGTCGGCAGGCCCGTCGCCCAAAGAACCAACGGCAGGAATCGATTGGTCCGACCGTTGTAGAGAACGGTTGGGATCAAGGCGCTTTCTACCGGAATGAAACTTACGCTGGCGGCAGGTTTCAGCGGGAACTGACGTTCGCTCTTATGCGGACAAACGGCTGAAGTTGGTCGATTGTGTTGAAAAACCTGCCGCTGAGATCGAGGCTGGTGCCAGGTTAGGCTCGGTTTGGAGGGCTCGTCCCTGGCTATGCAGGGGCTGGGGTGGCGGGCATCGGGATCAGCTTGGCCATTTTGCGGAGGTTTTGGGCGGTGGCGGCGAGGAGGAACTCGTCTCTTGCGCCGTTTGGACCTCGCAGGCGCAAGCGGTCCAGCCTCAGGATGCGCTTGAGGTGCGCGAACAGCATCTCGACCTTCTTTCGCTGTCGACGGGAGACCAGATAGGCGTCGGTCGTGGCGATATCGCGAGCCAGATCGCGGGCGCCCTCGTGAATTGAACGCAGGATCTTGCGCGCCGGTTGTGCCGGGCAACAGCGTGGCTTGAGAGCGCAGGTGTCACAGTCGAGCTTACTGGCGCGGTAGCGCAGCAAGCCGTTCTCATCGACGAACGGCCGTTCCTCGCGATAGACCTTCTGCCTCTGGCGCAGCCGCTTGCCGGAAGGGCAGATATAGCTGTCGTCTTCATGGTCGAAGGTGAAGGCAGAACGCTCGAAGCTATCGTCGCGGCGACCGGAATGATCGACCACAGGGATGTGCGGCTCGATGCCGCGCTGCTCGAGCAGTCAGGACAGGGTCTTTGCATCGCCATATCCCGCATCGCCTGCGAGCCGCTCTGGCCACAGGCCGAAGCGCTCGTGCGTCCGATCGATCATGCGGCGCTGGGCCGTCACCTCGGCCTGGCGTATTGCGGTAGTCGCCTCGACATCGACGATCACCGCGTGCTGGAGATCGATCAGGTAGTTGGTGGCATAGGCGAAGAAGGCGCGCTCGCGGCTCGCCGCTGTCCAGCGCGCCGCCGGATCGGCAACCGCCAACTGCTTGGGCGGCACCGGGGTTGCGCCCCCGAAGGCCGCATCGTCGAGTACGGCCAGATACTCGCGAACGGCATGGCTCGTGGCTGCGTCAGGTGAGGCGTCCGCGCTATCGACGGCATGCTGGCGGCTCACATCGGCGCGCACGAGGCTGCCATCGACCGCGAACCCTTCGCCGCCAACCAACCCCTCGACAATGCAGCGCGCCACGGTCGTCTCGAACAGCTGCCGCAGGACGTCGCTGTCGCGGAAGCGACCATGACGGTTCTTGGAGAAAGTGGAATGATCGGGCACATCGCCCTCCAGCCCGAGGCGGCAGAACCAGCGATAGGCGAGGTTTACATGCACCGCCTCGCACAGGCGCCGCTCGGACCGGATACCCATGCAATAGCCGATGATCAGCATCCGGATCATCAGCTCGGGATCAACAGAGGGCCGTCCGGTCGAGCTGTAGAACAGCCGCAGATGTTCGCGAATGCCCGACAGGTCAACGAACCTATCGATCGAACGCAGCAAGTGATCTGCCGGCACATGCCGCTCCAGGTTGAAGCTGTAAAACAGCGCCTCTTGCGCCACCGTTCGCTCGCCCATCATCAACCGTCTCCGCTTGCTCGCAGAGACATAGAATCAATACTCTAGCGCCATTGCAAGGGCGAGTTTTTCAACAGAATCGGGTCGGAAGCAGACCTTCAGGCGACAGCCGCCGAATTAGTTCCGAACCAGCAAGTCTGGCCGCCTACCGCCGCTAGGTCGGGGGACTTTCCGGTCATTTCACAGCGATGGGGCGAACGGCAGAGCTGTTGCCGGATAGCCGCAACCGGCCGGTCGATTGAGTGACGATGGACAGCGACACCAACTGGGCCGATTTTGGACCGGCAGTTTTAGGGCAATCACATTGGTAATGGGGCTATCGGCCACATGCCAACCTCCGTCTCATCATCAACTCTCCTTGCATAAAATGCAGCGACAGCTTGTGCGTTGCGACCTTTCTGTGCTGGATTGCAGCGCCCTCATCACGCCAGAAAACCAAAGCCCCCCAATCGCTGTGCTGGTGAGCCTGGGATCGACGACGGCTCAACCTAGGTGTGCGCGCCAAGATATTCGCGCGCTTGGAAAGGCCATGCGTGTTTCGTGGCAGCTGTCTTTCAACGTCCATTTCGGCTTACGACATCCGGTTCCGCTTCAGTGCCTTTATCGTGTCCTTGCACCATGCGATGCGTGCATGGCCGGAATCGATCCCGTGCTGCATCGGCGCAAGCAGATAAATGGCATGGGGATGCTGGGCTATATTTTCAGGGTCTTCAAGCGCTTTTAGGCGCTCCTCAAGAAACCGCACATCATCCTCGGCGCGGCGTTGATAGACTGCAAGCTGCTCGATCAGAACCTCCGGCTGCGTGTGCTTTCCAAAAAACAGTTTCAGCAAAAGCTCGTTGCGGATCACCATGGGATCGACTGGCTTGCGCAGCCAACTCTTGAGGATGTTCAGCCCCTCCGAAGTGATCGCGTATTTCTGGCTCGCGCGACGTCCGACGCTTTCGGCATCGCCCTTCTCGATAAAGCCTAATGCCTCAAGTTCGCGTAGCATCGGGTAAATCTGGCCAAAGCTTTCGTTCCAGAAATAGCTGGTGCGTTCAGTGATCGCGCGCTTAATTTCGTAGCCGGACTTGGAGCCATTGGCCAGGAACCCCAGAATGGCAAAAATCGAGCGCTTTTTTTCCAGCTTGTTGGTCAAAGGCAAAGTTCGTTCCCAGGTTGCACAGCATCTGATCATGCTTAGCGAATCCTGCAGCTACAGCCAATGCCAAGCATGTGCCCCTGTTTTGCCGGCTAGGTAAACGCCATATGGCATTACGACCCGGCATCGGACCAATATTCCTCGCGCAATGCGCGTTTGAAAAGTTTGCCGGTGGCCGTTCGCGGCAGCGTTTCGCGAAAATCCACCTGTCGCGGCACCTTTACGATGGAAAGTCTGTCGCGGCAAAAGGCCAGCAGTTGTTCTGCAAATGCGGCATGGGCATCGGCCATGTCCAGCGGCTGGATGATTGCGATGACGCGCTCGCCCATCTCGGGATCGGGTGCACCGATGACGGCGGCATCGGCAACCATAGGATGCGTCACCAGCAGATGTTCGATCTCTTGCGGATAGATGTTCACGCCCCCCGAAATGATCGTGAAGCCCTTGCGATCGGTGAGGTAGAGATAGCCTTCCTCATCCATCCAGCCCAGATCGCCCAGCGTTGCCCATCCGTGCCGATTATGGCTGGCGCGCGTTTTTTCCGGGTCGTTGTGATAGGTCAGTTTCGGCCCGCCTGCGAAAAAGATCGTGCCTTCGGTGCGCGCAGGCACAGGCTCGCCATCTTCATCACAAATCTTGAGCGTGGACACCACTGCCTTTCCGACCGATCCCTTGTGACGAAGCCAGTCGTCCGCAGTGATGGCACACATGCCGATGCCCTCGGTCCCGGCGTAATATTCGTGGATCACCGGACCCCACCAGGCGATCATGTCTTCTTTGACGGGCACAGGGCAAGGCGCGGCAGCATGAACCGCAGCCTGCATAGTGCTGATATCATAGCGCGCCCGGACATCGGCAGGCAATTTGAGCATCCGCACGAAATGCGTGGGGACAAACTGCCCTGCGGTGATTTTGTAGCGTTCGATCAGTGCCAGCGCGGCTTCGGCATCGAACTTTTCCATCAGGACGACCGTTCCGCCCAGACGCATAATGTTCATCGACCAGCGCAAGGGTCCGGCATGATAGAGCGGCGCCGGACACAAATAGATCGCCTCGCGCTCGATTCCGAAAAAGTCGGTCATAATCCCCAAGAGCGGATTGCGGACGCCGATAGGACCGTCCGGCAGCTTTGGACGGATGCCTTTAGGACGCCCCGTCGTGCCGGATGAATAGAGCATATCTATGCCCGGAGACTGGCCAGCGATAGGCGTTTCGGGATATTGTGCCAGCGCATTGTTCAGGCTCAAAAAGGCCGTGTCTTCACCCGCATCGACCACGTACACCGGCAAATCGGGCCGACGCTTCATGATAGCTTCGGCCAGAAGCGTGTGCGCCTGTGTCGTGACAAAGAGCTTTGCGCCGCTGTTGCGCAGGATGTAATCGGCTTCGTCGCTCAGAAGTCTGGTCGCAAGGCAGGTCCAGTAAAGACCCGATCGTTGCGCAGCCCAGCACAATTCCAGCAGTTCGGGCCGGTTTTCGATCATCAACGCGACCGTATCGCCAGGTTGCAACCCCATTGCGCGAAAAAGATGCGTTGCCTGATTGGATCGCCGATCAAGCTGGCGATAGGTCAAGGTACGCCCGTCCGCCATTTGCACGGCGATAGCGTGGGGACGCGCTACGGCATGGTCGGCAGGATGCATTATCGGCCCGATGCGCTGTTGGCAGATGCATCGCCCAGCTGCGTGCCACCATCGACATCCAGGATTGTGCCGGTGACATAGGATGCAGATGGGCTGGAGAGGAAAATAGCCGCTTCGGCGACTTCGGATATCTCGCCCCAGCGGCGCAGGGGAATGCGCGCGTAATAGGCTTCGCGCTTGTCCTGATCAGGCACGAGGCGGTCCATGCCTTCGGTATTGGCGATCGGTCCCGGCGAGATGCCATTGACCCTGACTTCAGGCCCCCATTCCATTGCGAGAACCCGGATGAGCTGGTTGATACCTGCTTTTGCGGCGCAGGCATGGGCCTGGGACGGGCGCGGATTGACCGCCTGCCCGGCGGTAATGGCGATCAGCGATGCACCAGGAGTCCGCAACAGATCGTGACACGCCCGGAACACATTGAACGTGCCGTTCAGATCGATATCGACGACGGTGCGAAACGCATTTGCCGACATGTCCAGCGCGGTCGCCAGGAAATTGCCCGCTGCGCCCGAAACGACAACGTCCAGCGGCCCCATCTGCGCGGCGGCCTGCTCCATCGCGGCGCGTATCGCAGCATAATTGCGCACATCGCCGGCAAGGCCGATTGCGCCCTGGCCGATAGAGGCCGCCGCTGCGGCTGCCTTTTCTGGGTTGCGGCCCAATACCGCCACCGATGCGCCAAGCTCGGCAAAACGCCTGGCAATGCCCAGGTTTATCCCGCTCGTGCCGCCAGCGACGAACACGGTCTTGCCGCTCATCAGGCCATCCTTGAACGCACTCATTCTACCTTGTCCTTCATGATATCGGGCCCGCCTCGTGCGGCTGACCTCAGGGTCAGGCCATCGCCTTTCTGACCGTCACCGTTTGCGGCACGGTATATTCCAGCAACCCGGCCAAACCGTTTTCGACGCCGAAGCCGGATTGTTTGTGCCCTGCAAACGCGTGATAGGGCATCAGATGCTGAGCCTCGTTGATCCACACCGTGCCGGTTTCAAGACGCCGCGCGATATCCAGCGCTTGGTCGGTGTCACCGCTCCACACCGAGCGAGCCAATCCATATGGCGACGCATTGGCGCGCGCGATCACGTCATCGATATCGTCATAGCGCAACAGCGGCACGATGGGTCCGAACGGCTCTTCCTGAACGATGCGGGAATCTTCGGGAGGATTGTCGATGATGGACACCGGAATGAAAAAGCCGGTCTGATCGCGATCCACTTTGCCGCCGATCAGAAACCTGTGGCCCTGCGCCTGGCACTCGTCGATAAGGGCGATCAGCCGCTGGTATTGCGGTCTATTCTGTATCGGACCCAGATCCGTGGCGGGTTCAGCGCCATTGCCTATCTTGACCGATCGCGCATAGTCGACAAGCGCAGCTGCAACGCCGTCATAGATATCATCATGGATGTATATCCGCTTGGCCGCGATACAGAACTGGCCCGTGTTCCGAAACGCCGTCCAGAAAAGTTTGGGCGCAATGTCGTGAGGATCGACATCCGGCAAGACAATGGCCGCATCGTTACCGCCCAGTTCCAAAGTCAGGCGCTTCAGATTGTCTGCCGCCGATGCCATGACGCGTCGGCCAGTCACGGTTGATCCTGTAAAGCTGATCTTGTCGATGCCCGGATGCGCGGTCATCCAGGGTCCAAGCGCATCGCCGCCCGATACAATATTGAGCACGCCGGCAGGAAAAATATCGTCCAGAATCTCTCCGATCTTCAGCATCGTGAGTGGCGTGAAGGGAGATGGCTTGAGGACGATGCAATTTCCCGCAGCCAGCGCAGGGGCGATCTTCCAGATCGAAAGCAGGACCGGAAAGTTCCACGGAGAAATGCCGCCGACCACCCCGATAGGGACATGCCGAGTTTCTGAACGGCGTTCGGCTGTGTCCTCATTGACGGTTATCGGAAGGGCCATATCCGCCATCGATCGCAACCAGAGCGCCGCCCCCCGCATTTCGCCACGCGCCTGATTGAGGGGCTTGCCCTGTTCGCTGGTAAGCAGATGTGCCAGCTGTTCGGCATGGGCGGTCAGCCGTTCTGCGGCATCCCTCAAAAGCGCGCTGCGGCCGGCGTGCGGCGTGTCTCGCCAAAGCGGAAAGGCCCGGCGCGCGTGGCGCACCGCTTCGTCAAGCTGATCGCTGTTGCAATCGGGTGCATGCCCGACGATCTGTTCGGTAGCTGGATTGATGATTTCAATCCAAGAAGCGCTGGCAACGAGGCTCCCGTTGATCAGCATTCGGAAATCCGCATCATAGTGCATCGGTTTAGCCCTGTGTCCCGATCATCCCGGAACGCCAGTTTCCGTGAAAGCCGAATGGCACTCTGGTGTCGAGCTTCGCGATCCCGATCGGGCCTGCGGTTACATCGCGGGCATCGAACACGGCAAAGTCGCTGCGGTTTTCCGCCCCGCGAAAAATTACGGCGGCAAGCCAACCGTCATCCTCTTCCGCATCCGGGCTGTTTGGAACGAACACGGCTTCCGACATGGCGTCGCCATCAGGAAGCCAGTACGTCACCTGCTCGCCGCTGATCATGTCGACACGAGTAAGGCCGCTGAACATGCCTGATCGGCGATCATTGGGCTGCGATGCGAAATAGCCGTAGCGATAGGGCAATCCCGCGAAACGATCGTTGATACGCGGAAAGTCGCCGTGCAATTCATCGGCAAACGTGCCGACAGGCTGGCGGACGAACGGCTTTGAGGGGTCGCCCAGGTCGAATTGCCAGCGTTCCAGGCGCGATGTCTCGTCAGGATTGCGTTCACCACTGGCAAGCGGAAAGAAAGGCGGCGTATTGTATGCAAAGCCGTCAATGAACAGCGCGTCGCCATCTTCGAACGCATTCATGAAATGGAATACATAACAGGCGTCTCCGCCAAACCAGCGCATGTCCGAAACCGGACTGCCGCGCCGCAATATACCGACATGCGTTCCAGCCTCTGGTTCCCAGGCCCAGGGCGACTGCCCTTTGCGGATACGCTCCATGCGGCCGGTAAGTGGCATGACCGGAAAGATGACGTAGTTTTCGGTGACGATGAAATCATGCATCATCGCACAAAATGGCCCGGCAAAGCGCTCCGCTGATGCCAGCGTGCCATCCGGTGCCATTACCCCGTAATCGATATCCGGCGACAACGGGCCAGAGGCCTTATAGCCAAAGAACAATAGCTCGCCTGTGACCGGGTCGACCTTGGGATGCGCGGTGAAACGTTCGAGATCCGCGCGCATGTCCAGATAACCGTTGGAATCGAGCGTCGTGGGATCGAGAAGAAACGGACGGTGCGATTCTTCCAGCGCCATCAGGCGGTCGCCGAACCACACGACATTGGTATTGGCCACACCGCTGTCGATCCCGGCAACACGCGGATCGGACATGACGGGATTGCCAAAGGCGGCAAACAGCGATTGTCCGGCGGAATTTTCGGCAGTCCATTTGGGGGTGCGCGCCCATCTGTTGAGATAATCCACGCTGCCGTCATGGACATGGAAGGCATGGATCATGCCGTCGCCATAGAACCAGTGATATTCGCCCACCGGAGCAAACTGCGGATTGGACCCGTTGCGGTAGAGCGTGCCGCTTAACGCCTTTGGGATGCACCCGACGACCGGCAACCTCACGCTGCTCACTTCGGCTGCGACCGGAGCATAATTGCCGCGCAGAAACGGGCTCCGTGCTTGCACGTCACTCACGCCTGTATCTCCTTAATCTCGCCGAACCGGGCCTTTGGTTGCAATGTGACCAAAGGCGGCGACGAATCGTGTATGTTAGTTCACCCGTTCGGCTTGTATATATCTGAAAGATATATACAAGCCGAACTTACTGTGTCCCAGAACATCATGCAGCGCGCAGACCAAGGCGCATCAAAATGCTTGCTTGAGTGATATGTACACCTGCCGCCCGCGTGGATCGGCCACACGGGTGTCATAAGGCAGGCCATTTTCTGTCGCCGCAAAAGGCGGATCGGTATTCAGCAGATTGACCACGCCGACGGACAGCGCCGTGTTAGATGCCCCGCCAAGCAGGCCGTCGAGCGACAGCACATATTGCGCGTCCAGCGTGGTCCAGCTTTTGATCTTCTGGCCGGGGGCGACCGGGCTCCGAGTCAGCGGCTCATCATTCAGATACGCGTCGATATAGCGCACGATGCCGGTCAGCGAATGGCGCCCGTTTGTCCAGTTCAACGAAAAGTTGGTGCGCCATTCCGGGGTCGCCGTGGCGACGGTGCCGAAATTGCGCCGACCCGCCCTTTCAACAAGCGGCTGACCAGCAGCCTCGCG
The DNA here is from genome assembly GCA_943370475.1 of Hydrogenophaga intermedia. Taxonomy (GTDB): domain Bacteria; phylum Pseudomonadota; class Alphaproteobacteria; order Sphingomonadales; family Sphingomonadaceae; genus Blastomonas. The sequence continues at coordinate 6,327 of CALRRI020000018.1, read as the reverse complement.
CAGCTTGTAATCCAGAATATAGGTGGCATTCAAATCTGCAGTGAGACGTCCGGTTGCTCCGGTGTCGAACCGATAGCTTGCCTGAATGTCGATACCGTTGGTGCGCAACTGTGCCGCGTTGACATAGGTGCCCTGCACGAAATTGATCGTGCCGGTGCCCGAAACGCGCACCACCTGTGCCGGATTATTGGCATTGACGATGTTTTGAGCGGACTGACCGACGATCAGGTCATCGATCTTGAAACGCCAGTGGTCGATCTTAATGAACATTCCGTCGACCGGTCGGACAGTCGCACCGACATTGTATGATTCAGACGTTTCGGGCCTCAGGCTCGGGTTGCCGACGCGCACCACCGGATAAAAGGTCGCCCGGGCAAAAGGCGAGCTTAGCGGCACCGCAGGGTCCACAGTACGCTCCAGAGCGGTCAGCGAGCTGTTTGGATCGTTCTGCGTGGGCTGCGGCGCGCGAAAGGCGGTGGCGTATGAGGCTCTGAACGTCAGGGCGCTGGATGGGGTCCACATTGCTGCAATCTTGGGATTGACCGAACTGCCGATGCTGCCGCCATGGTCCTCCCAGCGCAGCGCCGTCTGAACCTCGACCGTTTCTGCCAGAGGCAGGGACACCTCGGCAAAGGCTGCCGATACGTCGCGCGACGATGCGGTGTCCGGCCGCCCCCGGAAGAAGAACAAGCGATTGGCATTCGCTTCCGGATTGGCATCGGTAAAGCGTGAATCGTTGCGGAAGTGGCCGCCGATGGCCATTTTCACGTCGCGTCCGCCGATCGAAAACAGCGTCCCGTTGGCGACCGCATCGAACACCCAGCTGTCGCTGGCGGAGCGCGCGGTGATCGCGCTTGAGAAGTCGGCAACGACGGCAGGATCGTTGAAGAACGGCGAACTGGGCGCAGCACCGATACTGCTGGCGAACGGGTTGTAGAACTGGTTGTTGTTTGGCCCGCCTTGTCCGGCCAGTGCCGCCAGAAAACGGTCGCGCAGCACATCCGGCGCGTTAATATACAGCGTCTCCCGCGCGTACGTCGCCGCCAGTTCGTATTTCCAGTCGCCAAACAGACCGCCGTTAACATCCGTCGAGGCCCAGAATGTGCGGTATCTGAAATCGTTCAGCGCCGGGTCGCCTGTCATCGGCAGGGCACGCCCGTAAAACAGCGCTCCCTTGGTTGCGGTGGGCGGCGCGGCGACCGCGGCCAGCGTGCCCAGCAGGGCGGGCGGCGCGCTGCCTGCTACAAAGCCGGGATTGGTCGACGGCACGAACGGCAATGCGCTCAGCGGATAGCTTGGCGTCGTGACGCGAACGATGTCGTTGCGCGCGTAATTGGCGTTGAACGTCAGCGTCGTCGTGTCATCAACATCCCAATGTGCCAAAACACCTGCGTTAAACCGCTTTTCGGCAGCAACCAGCGTGGCAAACCGTGATGTGTCGAAGTTGCACAGATTTGATGCGGTCACGGTTCCGCCGTTCCTCACGCAGCCAGGATCAACGGCTGGCCCTCCGACCACGACCGTCGGACGGTTTTCGAGCGACACTCTGGGGCCGGTAAACACCTTGAATGCAGGCTGGAATGCGCCGGGGTTGCTCAAGGGTGTGGTGGTGTCGCCGACCAGCGAGATCTCGTCCTCGGTCAGCAGTGTGCGGTCGAGATAGCTGAGCGATGCGACAATTCCGAAACGATCGTTCTGAACGCCGAATATGCCTGCCGCCTCCAGGTCTCGCGTGCCGCCGCTGGCGGCGCTACGATAGCCGCCGGTCGCCTCGATGCCCTTGAATTTGGCCCGTGTGACAAAGTTGACGACGCCTGCAACGGCATCCGATCCATAAAGCGAGGCCGCACCGTCCTTAAGAACCTCGACACGCTCGATCATGATGAACGGCATCATCGAATTGATATCGACAAAGTTCACGCCATCGTTGGTCGCAGCTAGCGACAGTGGTCGCCGACGACCATCTTGCAGCACTAGCGTCGATCCGATGCCCAGCCCGCGCAGGTTGATGTTGGCGGTGCCAGTTGTACCCCCCTGCGTGCGTTCATCGGTGTTGAACTGTGATCCTGTGTTCACCGGCAAGTTGCGAATCACATCCGCCGTCGTGTTGGCTCCAGAACGTGCCAACTCCGCGCGATCGACCACCAGGACAGGCGCTGGCGTATCTGCCGATCGGCGATCAATGTAACTCCCGACCACGACTATTTCGGAAACCTCGCCAGCTTGCTCGGAGCCTTGTGTATTGGCCATCTGTGGTTTGTTGGCCTGTGGTGCAGCCACCTGTGCCATCGCAGTGCCGCTTGCGCCCGCCATCCACATCATAATCAGGGTTTTCGCATACCGATCCCATGCTCGTGTAGCCATAAATCCTCTCCTGAATCGCTCAATGCCTCTCCGGGCATATATCTCAGCAATATATCTACGAGAGTTATATTAATGCTCAGTCACATTATTGCAACACTGTTTTGTGAGCATAAGTGGCGGGTTTTTCGGTGGAGATTGCTCACAGGCGAGGATGTCCGCAATCCTTTTCATGACAAGCCTGTCTCGGGCCGATGCTCCACAGCCATAGATCCCAAGTCGCTATGTGCAGCAATTCCTTCAGGGTGCGCTGGCAGTCGTTGTGCGCATAGTCGCTTGGTGAATGTCCGATGGCCAAATGTCGACAACCGAGCGTCAAGGCCCGTTGGGCTTAGCTGAATGTCTATCCCCAGGAATTCGGGGCAAGCACAGCAGCTTTTAAGATCATGACCGATGCAATTTAACGACCGTTTCGAGGACGTGAAGCCACTTAACAGTTGCGCACTGACAGAGTGGCAGGTTTCGGACGAAACAGCCGTTCACGCCCTTTCCGCTGAATGACGCATAATGGGGCGAGAGCCGTCACCGCTCATCTCGGGCCGCAAATGGCGGCTTTGCCCCCGCTTCCGGAAAATTGCTGCCGTTCAGCAAGCGCCCCCTTAGCGGACGTGCGGTTGCGAACTGCGGAATCCTGAAAGGTGCCACGTGTTCACAAGACCCGGAACAAAGGAAATCAGGGCAAATTCCCGCCTTCGTTTGCCATGCGACGAACGTTGGATTTCTGCAAATTCTGGTGCATTGACGAAGGAAAATTCCCGCAAGGTCTTTGTCGGCATGATCACTAGCAGTCGCGACCATGATACCCTGTGGGATGTCGACCTTGCCAAGGGGAATTGTGTATGACACGTCGACGTTGCTTCGATCGGCTGACTCTCGTCGCAGTGTTGGGGGCATTGCTGACGAGCTGCGGCGGTGGCTCGGCGGCAAGTCCGCCGCCAGGCCTTGGCGCAACGCCAACACCATCCCCCACGCCCACACCGTCACCCACGTCCGCACCCTATCCGGTCGGCCTCAGCACGCAGAGCATCAACGTGGGGGCGGTTCGGCGCGAATTCTTGATCCATGTCCCTGCCAGCCTTACCCGCCCGCGCGCCTTGATGTTCGTGCTGCATGGCGGCGGTGGGTCTGGCGGGCAGGTCGCCAATTTCGGCGTGCACCCCTTGTCGGTGTTCCGCACGGTTGCCGAGCGTGAAGGGGCGATTGCCGTCTACCCGCTGGGCATTGACCAACAGTGGAACGATTGCCGCAGCGACGCACCGGCGATCGGTGAGGCGGTAGATGACGTGGCTTTTTTCGATGCACTGCTGGCGCAGCTGTCGAGCCAGTTTGGGATCGGTCCCGAACGCAGCTTCATTGCCGGCGGATCGAATGGAGCGATGATGGCAATGCGCTATGCCTTCGAGCGCCCTGAGCGCATCGCTGCGATTGCCACCAGCATGGGCAATCTGCCTGCCCAACCTGAACCGGGACGCTGCACAACCGGGCCTGCTCAGCCGGTACCGATTGCGATGTTCCATGGCGCTGCAGATCCGGCGATGCCTTATGCAGGAGGCTGCGTGGTGCAAAATGTGACGGGAAACTGCAGCCGGGGGACTGTAATCAGTGCCGAGGCAACCCGTGATCGCTGGCTGGCGATCAATGGCCTTACGACAATCGTCCCGCAGGTGACCCGGGTGAACGTCAATAGCGGGGACGGTGGCGAAGCCGTGAGATCGAGCTATCCCGGACCCTTCCCAATCGACTGGTGGCGGCTCGAAGGGGCGGGCCATTCCACCCCGAGCCTCTCGGTGTTCCTGAATGTGCCTGACGCCGGCTTGCAGAACCGCGATGTGGAATTTGCCGAAGCGGCTTATGCCTTTTTCCGCACGCGGTTGCCTCCGGACTGATCGGGCGGAACCTCCGCTCGCCCGATCGCCGGTTGACGATTGGGTGGGCTATCGCTTTTGATGCCCTTCTGGATAACAGGTTAGGAAGAAAGATCTTATGCTTTTGCTCCGCGCCATCGCCGTTTTTTCCGCATTAGCACTCGCCTTCCACCCGGCTTACGCGCAAAATTCGCGCGAGATTTCGGTGGCAGTTGAAGGCACTCAACGACGTGCCGTTGTGGTCAATGATCTTGGGCCTGGCCGCAATTCTCCTGTCGTGATCGTGCTGCATGGAGGCAAGGGAAGCGCTGATGCTCAACGAGAGCGAAGCGGGTTTGATGGGCTCGCGGTCTCGGAGGGTTTCACCGTCGTCTACCCGGAAGGGACGGAATGGGCGCCGGGACGGCACGCATGGAACACAGGCTTCCTGATGCGTCGGCAGGTCGGCCAAGCCAATGACATTGCTTACCTTGATGCCCTGATCGACCTCCTCATCCGGGATCACGGTGCAGATCCCCGAAAAATCTTCATGACCGGCGGCTCAAACGGAGCAATGATGACCTTGGTCTATGCCACCAAGCGCGCTGAGCGTTTGGCAGCTATCGCGCCAGTCGTGGGTGCGATGTTCAGCTTTGACGAGAAGCCCAGCAGACCGCTGCCGATTATGCTGATCAACGGTGGGCAAGATAATGAGGTTCCGTCCGAAGGCGGCTTCAGCCGAAATCCGCTCGTGTCCCGCAATCAGGCGGCACCATATAAACCCTTGGCTGAAACGGTTCAGTTCTGGACCGCTGCTAACCGCTCACTGACGCCGCCTGTGATTACCCGAAATGGGTCGGTGACCACGTCTGTTTATCGCGCCGCGCCAAATGGCGCTGTCACGATCTCAGTAGTCGATGACGTTGGAGGCCATGGCTGGCCAGGGACGCGCGGTCGGCGACAGGGTAACAATCCCATCCAGTCTTTTGACGGCGCTGAACGTGTTTGGGAGTTTTTCAAGACGCAGTCCGAAATACCTTGAAGACGTACAATCGCGCTTTGGGATCGAACATTTTGGTCTGAGCCCCGACCTTCCTCCACCTATGATTAGAGCCGACGGCCCGATTGATGCCCATGCTTGGGTGTGTAGGGGACTACTTCAGTAGGAATTCGCGTATCCATCCGGTTAGGCTTTCAATTACCCACAAGTGGTCGCACGCGTGATTCCCGTGAGCGCATTACGGTTGAAGCCACTGACTCGGCTATGATTCCTGCTCAGGCACGGAACCTGCGGGGTGCGTGCCATGACGAACGACCGAGATGAAGGCGAGACCTGGATTGACGGAGAAATAGACAACACCGGGTTCGGCGATACTCGGCTTGGTGATCGGCTGCGCAAACTGATGTGCTGCCTGGATAGCGCAACAGGTCAGCCGCTGCCATTGGCGTGTGAAGACTGGGCGAACACAAAAGCGGCATACCGCTTTCTGTCGAACAGCTCGGTCACCGAAGAGCACATTCTGGCTGGGCATTTCCAGGCGACGGCGCGTCGTGCAGCCAGCTGTGATGGCACCCTGCTGGTGCTGCAGGACACCACAGAATTCGTCTACCAGCGATCAGCACCAGAGAGCATCGGCTACACCAAGAAGGTGAACAGCGGGCGCGACAAGGAAGGCCGCTGGCGCCAGCACAAGCTTTGCGGCGTTATGATGCATGCCAGTCTCGCCGTCACGCTTGAAGGGCTCCCTCTCGGCTTGACGGCTGCCCGCTTCTGGAGCCGTGCACAATTCAAGGGGCTGCTGGCGCTCAAACGCAAAGTCAACCAGACGCGGGTGCCGATCGAGACAAAAGAGAGCATCCGCTGGCTCGAGAATATGCGCGGCTCCACGGCATTGCTCGGAGGGGACCCCGCCCGCATCGTTCACGTCGGCGATCGCGAGAACGACATCTATGAATTCTACTGCGCGACGCATGAGCTCGGGACCCACTTTGTCGTCCGCACCTGCGTTGATCGTCTGGCCGGCGAAGGCAAGCACACCGTGTCGGCCGAGATGGCCGAGGTCGCTGTCGAGGGACATCACCAGTTCGAGATAGCCGACGGTAGCCGAGTGAAACTGGCCCT
>CALRRI020000017.1:0-90413 GCA_943370475.1 Hydrogenophaga intermedia | reverse complement strand
TCATTCCGTCGTCGATCTGCAGGCCGCCATCAATCGCTTTATCAGCGAACATAATGGCGATCCCAAACCGTTCGTCTGGAAAGCCGATCCTGACGAAATCATCGCCGCTGTCCGTCGCGGGCACCAAACGTTGGAATCAATCCACTAGGCAGCATGGCAGGCAGGCTGGAACAGCTGACGAAGGATTTCAGCTGGTGCAGGATCGACGAGATCGCGCTGCCGTTGGCGGCGGGGCGGCTGTGATGCTGCACTTCGCGCCGCCGCAGTCTGTGACACCCGCCGTTCGGCTTGTGTCACTGGTCGACCCGCAGGAACGCGCGCGGCTCGAAAGCTGGCTGTCAACCCACCCACGCACCACCGCGTTTCACCGGCCGATCTGGGGCGAGGCGGTCGCCTCTGCCACCAGGCACGATTATCTGGCCTTGCTGGCCGAGGACGGGCAGGGCGAGATTACCGGTTTTCTGCCGCTGCATGCGGTGCATTCGCCGCTGTTTGGCGGGGCGATGGTCTCGGCGGGCTTTGCCGTCGATGGTGGGATCCTCGCTACCGACGATGCCAGCGGGGCTGCGCTCGCCGAGGCTGCGTGGCAATGGACCGAACGCTACAGCGCGCCGACGCTGGAATTGCGCGGCGGATGGCTGCCCGATGATCCGCGCTGGACGATCAAGTCGGATGCTCATGCCGGCTTTGCCGCCGACCTGGTCGAAGACGGCCCCGATGCCGACCGCAAGCAACTCGAATGGGTTCCGCGCAAGCAGCGCGCTGAGGTCCGCAAGGGGCTGGCGAACGATCTGGTGGTGCGCACTGGTTCGGGCGCGCTCGACCGGCAACAGCAGTATGCCGTCTACGCCGAAAGCGTCCGCAATCTGGGCACGCCGGTGTTCCCGCGCGCGCTGTTCGAGGCGGTGATGGACCGCTTTGGCGACGATGCCGATATCCTGACGGTGCTGCACAATGATGTGCCGGTGGCGAGCGTGCTCAGCCTCTACCATCGCGGCACGGTGATGCCCTATTGGGGCGGCGGCGTCTGGGATGCCCGCTCGCTGCGCGCGAACGACGTGATGTACTACGCGCTGATGAATCATGGCCGCCGGCGCGGGTGCACACGGTTCGACTTCGGCCGCTCGAAGGTCGGCACTGGCGCGTTTTCCTTCAAGAAGAACTGGGGCTTCGAACCCGCGCCGCTCAGCTATGCCGTGCGCAATGCCGATGGCCTGCCGCCGCGCGACGTCAATCCACTGAGCCCCAAATACCGCCTGCAGATCGCTTTGTGGCAGCGTCTGCCGCTGGGCATTGCCAACCGGCTGGGCCCCTGGATTGCGAACGGGCTGGGCTGATGGGCGAGCTGCTGTTCCTTGCGCACCGGATCCCGTTTCCGCCTGATCGCGGGGACAAGATCCGCTCGTGCGCGATCCTCAAGGCGCTCGCTGCGCGCGGGCCGGTGCATGTCGCCACCTTTGGCGAAACCGATGCCGATATGGCCGCAGAAGCACAGCTGGCCTGGACCGCGACGAGCCACTTGCTGGTCCGCCGCACCATTTCCAATCTTCGCGCCGGGTTGAACGCGTTGCCCACCGGCAAGCCGGTCTCGCTGGTGGCGTTCGAGAGCCTGGACATTCGCCACTACATCAGCCGGCTGCTGGCCACGCGGCCGATCGACACGATCTTCGTCTTCTCCGGCCAGATGGCGCAGTTCATCCCGCCGAGCTTTGCCGGGCGGGTGATCATCGATTTCGTCGACATGGATTCGGCCAAGTTTGCCGCTTATGCCAAGGCCTCGAACGGACCGATGAAGCTGGTGCATGCCCGCGAGGCGCGGATGCTGGGCGCGTTCGAGCGGGGCATGGCAAGCCGCGCGCATCTTTCGACCTTCGCCAGCGCGGCCGAGGTCGCCGAGTTCCGCCTTGGCCTCGATGATCCGCGCATTCGCGTCGAGGCCGTCGGCAATGGGATCGACACCGCCCTGTACGACCCGGATGGCATCGGACCTGCGCCCTATGCAGGAACAGCCGGACCGCATCTCGTGTTCACCGGCCAGATGGATTATGCGCCCAATATCGATGCGGTGACCCATTTCGCGCGCAACGTTCTGCCCCTGGTTCGCGAAAAGCATGAAGATGCGCGCTTCCACATCGTCGGGCGCAACCCGGCGCCTGCGGTGCGCGCATTGGCGCAAGTGCCCGGCGTCAATGTTGCAGGCGCGGTCGATGACATCCGGCCGTGGATTGCCTCGGCAGACGTCGTCGTCGCCCCGCTGCGGATCGCGCGCGGTATCCAGAACAAGGTGCTCGAAGCGATGGCGATGGCCCGGCCGGTCGTGGCCTCCGCCGCTGCCGCAGAAGGCATCGTCGCGCGCTCGGGCGAACATTTCATCGTGACCGGCGACGATGCCGCGATGGCGCAGACGGTGTGCGATCTGGCCGCCGACCCTATCCGCGCCTCTGCCATCGGCCAGGCGGCGCGCGCGCACATGCTGCGCAGCTACCAGTGGGATGCCCAGCTGGCCCCGCTTTTCCGCTGGCTCGACCAGCCGCCCGCGCTGATCACGAGCGCGGCCTGACATGGCGACGATCGCCGCCGACATTCCCGATTCCGCTGATCCCGTGCCGATAAGCCCCGCATGGCGCAGCGCGCTGATCCGGCTGGGCATCGCCTGGGGCGTCATATTGGTCGCGTTCGCGCGCGATGCTGCGGACATGGTGATGATTTGGTGGGACAGCTCCACCTTCAATCACATCCTGTTGATCCCGTTCATCCTAGCCTGGCTGGTGTCGCAACGCGCCGACGAACTCAAGCGGATCACGCCTTCGGTCTGGTGGCCGGGATTGCTGGTCATGGCGGCCGCTGCGGGCGGCTGGGTGCTGGGCGAAGCCGCAGGCGTTGCGCTGGCGCGGCATCTGGCATTGGTGATGTTCCTGCAGGGCAGCGTGCTCGCACTGCTGGGACAGCATGTCGGGCGGGCGCTGATGTTTCCGCTGGCTTACGCGCTGTTCCTGGTGCCGGTGGGCGAAGAGCTGGTGCCGCCGTTGCAGGGCATCACCGCGGATATCTCGATGGCGCTGCTGGGCCTGACCGGCATCCCTGCGCATATCGAAGGCGTGTTCATTTCCACCCCTACCGCGCTGTTCCGCGTGGCAGAGGCATGTTCGGGCGTGAAATTCCTGATCGCGATGGTCGCCTATGGCGTGCTGGCCGCCAATGTCTGTTTCAACAGCTGGCCGCGGCGGATGGGCATCATCGCAGTGGCGATCGTTGTGCCGGTGCTGGCCAATGGCCTGCGCGCTTTCGGCACGATCTATATCGCACACCACCATGGGCTCGATTTCGCCGCCGGGTTCGATCACATTTTCTACGGCTGGATCTTCTTTGCGCTCGTGCTGCTGCTGGTGATGGCGATTGGCTGGCAGTTTCTCGACCGGCAGGTGACCGATCCGTTCATCGAACCCGCGCTTGCCGACCGGCTGGCTGTCGCGTCCCGCAACGTCATCGGGAACGATCGTGCGGTGCTGGTGGCTGCGGGCTTGCTGCTGGCCGTGCCGCTGGGCTGGGCTGTGCTGGGCTTGCCCGAGCCTGCAACCCTGCCTGCGCGCGACACCTTGCCGCAGATCGCCGGGTGGCAGCGCGAGCCCTACAATCCCGTAGCTCCCTGGACACCGCGCGCGCAGGGCAGCAATCGTACGCTGATCGCCACCTATGTCCGCAACGGTCAGCGGGTGGATGTCTTCACGGCCCTGTACGATGGCCAGTCCGAAGGGCGCGAGATCACCGCCTATGGCCAGGGCGCGCTCGACCCTGATGGCGCATGGTCCTGGGTTGAGGCAGCGTCAGCGATCCCCGACGGCAAGGCAGACGTGATCACCGGGCCGGGGCGGGCGGTGCGCGACGTCGCAACCTTCTACCGCATTGGCGACACCGTGACCGGCAGCAATCTGGCCATCCGGCTGGAATCGCTCAAAGCCCGGCTGTTGCGACGCAGCCAGAGCGCGATGATATTGATCGTGAGCGCCGAACGCAGCGGTGACGGCTCAGCTCGCCCCGCGATCGAGGCGTTGCTGCGCGATGCGGGCGGGGCGCAGGCCTTGTCCGAAACCGTGCTGGCGGAGCGCTGATCGACCATGTGCGGCATAGCAGGCATCTTTCATCTGGAAACGGCAAAGCCCGTGGATCCCGCGCGGATCCGGCTGATGACCGATGCGATGTTGCACCGCGGGCCAGACGGCAACGGCTGCTGGACCGCGCCCGGCGTGGGCCTGGGCCATCTGAGGCTATCGATCATCGATCTGGAAGGCAGCGCCCAGCCGATGCTGAGCGAGGACGAGGCCGATGTCCTGACGTTCAATGGCGAGATCTACAATTTCCAGGAGGTCCGCGCCGAACTGGCAGCATTGGGCCACCGTTTCCGCACCTCGGGCGACACCGAGGTGATCCTGGCCGCGTGGCGGCAATGGGGTGTGGGCTGTCTCGACCGGCTGAACGGCATGTTCGCCTTTGCGATCTACGACCAGCGCCACCAGCGGCTGTTCATGGCGCGCGACCGGCTGGGCGTGAAGCCGCTGCATTATGCCAGCCTGTCCGATGGCAGCGTGATCTTTGCTTCCGAGCTCAAGGGCCTGCTGGCGCACCCCGCGCTTCGCCGCGCGCCCGACCCCCAGGCGGTCGATGACTATCTTGCGTTCGGCTATGTGCCCGATCACCGCTGCTTTGTTGCGGGCGTCAAGAAGCTGCCCGCCGGCCATTATCTGATGTTGGAGCGTGGCAAGCCGCTGCCTGCGCCGGTGCAATATTGGGATGTCGATTTCTCGCGCCGGGCGCGGGGCTCGGTCTCCGATCTCCAGGCCGAGCTGCTCCATCATATGCGCGAGGCGGTGGCATCGCGTATGGTCGCCGATGTGCCCTTGGGCGCGTTCCTGTCGGGCGGGGTGGACAGTTCCACCGTCGTTGCGCTGATGGCCGAACGCAGCACCCAGGCGGTGAAGACCTGCAGCATCGGCTTCGATGTCGCCGAGCTCGACGAGAGCGATTACGCCCGCCGCATTGCCGAGCGGTTCGCCACTGACCACCGCAGCCGCACGGTTTCGCCCGATGATATTGCCATCATCGACCAGGTGGCGGCGCAGTTCGACGAACCCTTTGCCGATGCCTCGATGCTGCCGACCTTCCGCGTCTGCCAGCTGGCGCGCGAAAGCGTGACGGTGGCGCTGTCGGGCGACGGCGCGGACGAGGCCTTTGCCGGATATCGCCGCCATGTCTTTCACCATGGCGAAGAACGCGTGCGCGGCCTGTTGCCCCAGGGACTGCGCGGGCCCCTGTTCGGTGGGCTCGGTGCGCTCTACCCCAAGGCGGATTGGGCACCGCGGCCCCTGCGTGCCAAATCGACCTTGCTGTCGTTGGCGCGCAGCGGTGCCGAAGGCTATGCCGATGCGGTCGGCGTCACCGGTCATGCACTGCGCCAATCGCTCTATTCGGAGAGCCAGCGCACAGCACTTGGCGGCTATCGCGGCGAAGAACACATGATCGCGCTGATGCAAGCCGCACCGGCGCGCTCCGGGCTCGATGCTGCGCAATATGCCGACATGAAGCTGTGGCTGCCCGGCGACATCCTGACCAAGGTCGACCGCACCAGCATGGCGGTCAGCCTGGAAGCACGCGAGCCGTTGCTCGACTATCGGCTGATCGAGTTTGCCGCGACCTTGCCCGAGGCGATGCGGGTGCGCGGCGGGCAGGGCAAATGGCTGATGAAGCGCGCGATGCGCGGGACCTTGCCCGACGATATTCTCTACCGCCCCAAGATGGGCTTCGTCAGCCCGATTGCGCAGTGGTTCCGCGGCCCCCTGGCTGATCAGGCGCGCGCCATCGCTTCGGGGTCGGCGCTGGCACGCAGCGGCTGGTTCAACACCGCCCGGCTGAGCGAGATCGCCGAGGCACACATCTCCGGGCGCAGCGACAACGCGCGGCTGCTGTGGCAGTTGTGGATGCTCGACAAGGCGCTCGACCGGGTGTTCTGACCCGCCGTCAGAAGTTCACCGACATCTGGCCATAGGCATAGCGCGTATCGCCAAAGCGCGTGGCATTCGGGGCATCCTCCAGCAGCCGGCCGCTGGTCATCAATGCGGTTCCGGCCTCCAGCCGCACTGTCTTCTCGATCAGCCAATGGCCCAGCCGGACCTCCAGCATGTGCCCCGCAAATCGGCCCGCGCGGCCTTGTGGATCTGAGGGGCCATTATTGCTGAAGCGGTCGCGGCGATCATGAGCCCAGGCCGGGCGCCACAGCGCCATCAGGTCCCAGCGCGGGGCAGGGGCCATTTCCCCGCGAATCCCGGGTGCAATAATATTCGTCCGCGCCAGCGCGCCGAACAGTCCGCTGGGTCCGAACTCCCATCGCCGCGCGCCGAACAATGTATCGAACCGGGTGAAGTTTGCGCTGCGTGGATCGTCTCCGCTGGCGATATCGAGCAGCAGCGACAGACGGGGACGCCCGGGCAGGTCGGGGCTGTAGCCCAGCTCTGCATGGGCAAGGAATGCGCGGACGTCCTGGCGGCGTGCACCCGGCGCCAGCGATGCCCGGATATTACCCGTCTGCACCGCGCCTTCCATATCGATATCCCATTGCCCGGCAGCAGGTGCGCGATGCAGTCTGGCCCCCCAGGTGACGAGATGGCGGTTGCGCGTCGGCCCGTTGTCGCCGTCCCGCTCGGTCAGTCCGAAGACATTGGCCTGCAGCGTGATGCCGTCAAACAGATCGGGCCGCGTATAATGCGCGCCCCAGAAGGCGAGGTCGAAGCTTTCGCGATCCCAGCGCACACGATTGTCGATGACCTCGGCGCGGGCACTGGGCAGCCGCGTGTGCGGCAGGACGTAGAACGCGGTGAGTGTATCATCGCTCTTGCCATGCCAGTCGAGCCTCAACCCGGTGAAGCTGTTGATCGTATTGCGAAACGCGTTGCGTGCCGCGAGCCTGCGCGACCCCAGGTTGAGATGCAATCGCCCGGCGGTGAGTTCGACCGGGCCATCTCGGTAGCTGATCGAGGCGCGGCTCAGTTCGAGCGCGTTCACTTCGCTGGTGCTGATGGCGCCGGGTGCATCGATCAGATAACCGCGCGCGTCGATCAGTTCGGCAGTCAGCCGCCACGGGCCAGTGCGATAATCGGCGACGATCGACGTCTGCATGGTGATCGCGTCATCGCGCGGGGGGAGGGCCGGGCGGTACTGGCCTTCGAGCAGCTCGTACCGGATTCGGTAGCTTCCCGAGAGTGTCAGGCCGTCATTCGCTTCGGCTTGCGCGTGAAGCGGTGATGCGGACAGTCCCGCTGCAGCCGTCATTCCCAGAAGTGTCGATGTGCGCACGGGCATACCCCAGAGGACCACTTAGCGTATTTGGGGGAGGCTGTGCAGCGCCGACCGCTCAGGCCGCGAGCGCCGGCTCGACCGGCTCGGTGCTGGCGATCCAGCCGCCGCCCAGAACGCGGCTACCAGCATACAGCACTGCGGCTTGTCCTGGGGCGACGCCATATTCGGGCTGCAGGAACACCACGCGGCGGTTTGCGCCGGTGCCCTCGATCCGCGCCGGGGCGGGCTTGGCGAGCGAGCGTACCTTGACCTCGATCGGGCCTTCATAGCTGCCGCCGATCCAGTTCATGTCGACGATGTCTGCAGCCGCGATGGCCAGCGCCGCGCGCGGGCCGACAATGACGCGGCGCGTGGCGGCATCGATCCTGACCACATAAAGCGGTTCGGGCTGGCCACCGATCTCCAGGCCCTTGCGCTGGCCGATGGTGAAGTGGATCAATCCCTTGTGCTCGCCCAGCACCCGGCCGTCGACATGCACGATCGTGCCGCCGGTATCGGCATCGGGCCGCACCTTGCGGACGACCGCGGCATAATCACCATCGGGGACGAAGCAGATGTCCTGGCTGTCGGGCTTGGCTGCGACCACCAGGCCCATCTCCTGCGCCAGCGCGCGGACCTGCGGCTTGGGCAGATCGCCCAGCGGAAAACGCAGGAAGTCCATCTGGTCATTGGTGGTGGCGAACAGGAAATAGCTCTGGTCGCGCGCCGGATCGTGCGCGCGGTGCAGTTCGGCGCGGCCGTCGCTGCCGATCATCCGGCGGACATAATGGCCGGTGGCCAGGCAATCGGCACCCAGGTCGCGCGCCATCTGCAGCAGGTCGGTGAACTTCACCCCCATGTTGCACTGGATGCACGGGATGGGTGTGCGCCCGGCCATATACTCGTCGGCAAAGCGATCGACCACGGACTCGCGAAAGCGGCTTTCATGGTCGAAGACATAATGCGCGATGCCCAGCCGATCGGCGACCGCACGGGCATCACGGATATCCTGGCCGGCGCAGCACGAGCCTGCACGTTTCACCGCTGCGCCATGATCGTAAAGCTGCAGCGTGATGCCGATCGTCTCGGCGCCGGTCGCTGCAGCCAGCCCAGCCACCACCGAAGAATCAACGCCGCCCGACATCGCCACGACGATTCGCCGTGCCTTCATGTCGCCATCGAGCTGAAATCCGGAGAGGGGCTGTGCCTGCATCGCTGCCATGTAGCGGTCGCGGCAGCTTTCTGCCACCCCGGTGCGGCAAATTTTTGCATCGCCCGGCAGCCGTCAAACGCCCGGTTTGCGGGGCTTTCTGACCCAGTATTAGCGGCAATTAACCAAGTCTAATCAGCCATGAAGGCTGCTTTTACCTGCTCTTACGGTTTGGCTGGTACACCGGCTGCATGGATATGAACTTCCCTCATGAAGCGGTCGGCCAGACTCGCAGCGGGGCAGCGCAGCTGCGGTCGCTGGATATGGACATCCTTCGCGCACTGGCCTTTGCCCCCCGCATGGCGCCGGTGGGCAGGGTGCCGCTGCCGGTGGATTCGCGCGATCCGGGTCAGGCGATGGCAGCCTGGCTCGCCGGGGTCGCACGCGCCGATATCGTGACGCCGGGAAGCTTCAATCTGCACTTTGCCGACGGCCTGAACCGGCTCACCCCGGCGGAACACCAAGGTGAAAATGGCGTTTACCATTGTGCTTCAGTCAATCGAAAAGCGGCCAGGTTAGACCTTCCCCACGCGCAAAGTCGCACACACCAGGCCTTTTGAGGACGTGATGATCGAAAATCAGAAAATCAAACCGGCACAGGTCATTGGTCCGCTCGGCGAACCCCTGACGCTTGCCAACCTTCCGGCGCCGGGAACCAAGCGCTGGGTGGTTCGGCGCAAGGCGGAAGTGGTGGCAGCCGTCAATGGCGGGCTGCTGACCATTGACGAGGTGTGCGAACGCTATGACCTCACGCTCGAGGAATTCGCATCGTGGCAGCGGGCGGTCGACCGCTCGGGCATGCCTGGCCTGCGCGTGACCCGCATCCAGCACTATCGCGATCTGTACGAGCGCCAGCAGCGCTACTGACACGCTGGCCTTCGGCCCAACGAAAAGGGGTGCGATCCGCATGTGGATCGCACCCCTTTTTCGTTTGGTCCTCGCGCCGGTGGCGCGAGGATCCGAACCTTATTCTGCGGCAGCGGCCTCGACGTCGCCCGATTCCGCGGCCTTGCGGCGCGGCGCGGCACGGCGCTTGGGCTTGGGAGCCTCGGCCTCGGTTTCCGGCTTGTCTTCCGTGGCGATGCCGATGGCAGGCGGCAGGATCATCGGATCGAGCGTGTTGCTGCCTTCGGCCTCGGCGGCGCGGGGCGGACGTCCGCGACCGCGCAGAGTGCGGCGAGGCTGGCTGGCCTGATCGCCATCACCAGACGCTTCGACAGCTGCAGGCGCTGGTGCCGGTGCGGGCGCTGCGGCCCGGGGTGCCTGGTCCTGACGCTCGCTGCGCGGGCGGTTCGGGCGATCCTGGTTCTGGCGGTCCTGGCGCTGACGATCCTGGCCCTGCCGATCCTCGCTCTGGCGGTCCTGGCCCTGGCGTTCCTGGCCCTGACGTTCCTGATTGTCATCGCGCGGGCGACGCTCGCGCCGTCCCTCGTTCTGACGATTGTCGTTCTGGCGACCTTCGCCCTGACGGCCTTCGTTCTGACGGCCTTCGTTGCGCTGGTGACCATTGCCGTTGCCGCGATTGCCGCGGGTGTCGTCCTGGTCGTCGCCGTCGTCATCCTGACCGCTGCGGGCGGATGCCTCGTCGGACTGGTCCTGCGAATAGTTGCGCTGGCTGGGACCCGAATTGAAGCCGATATCGTCATCGTCATCGGCATAATCGCTGCCGTTGTCGCGACCCTGCTCTTCGCGGGGACGGCGATATTCGTCCTGGCGGGCGCGGTTGTCGGCCAGCACGCGGAAATAGTGGTCGGCAAATTGCAGATAATATTCGGTGGCCACGCGGTCACCGTTCATCTGCGCATCGTGCGCCATTTTCTTGTATTTTTCGAGCATCTGCGTCGCGTTGCCGCGCGCCCGGCTATCGATCCGGTTACCCTGATCCATGCCCCCGCTGCGGCCACTGGGCTGCGGACGGTTATTGCCACGGCCGCGACGACGGCTCGTTCCACGATTGTTGTTCAACGTTGACGCTTCCTTATCAGTCGCAAGTTGCCTGCGTGTCCTCTGCGCGTCCGTGCGGCCCGTCGCCCAAAGGCGCGCCGCGCGTCCCAAGCCTTTCATCCGCTTTGAGTGGCCGTATCAAGCTGCCCGAAATAGATGATTGGGGTCAGCAAGCGTGATGGGCCTAGTGCCTAGCATCACCTCTCTTGCTGTTGCGGTGGTAGCGGCTCGCCAAGGGCTTGCCAAGCGAAATATCAGGCCCGGCGCTGCGCACGCAATATCAATGCGCGGTCGTGGCCGGCGAGGTCCTGTCGGCAATCCACAGCATAGCCGGATGCAGCTGCCAGCGCGCCGACAGCGTTGCGCTGCGTCGCACCGATTTCGAACACCGCCACGCCGTCCGGTGCCAGCAATGCGGGCAGGGCGGGCACCAGAATGCGGTAATCGTCCAACCCGTCCGCGCCGGCGAACAGTGCGCTGTGCGGTTCATGCTCGCTGACCTGGCGGTCGAGCGATGCGTCCGTTTCGACATAGGGCGGGTTGGCAAGAACGAGATCGAAAGGGCCGCCGAGCGCGTCCTGCCAGCCGTGCATCCGCCAGTCGCCATGCAGCATGCGCGTGCGATCCGAAAGACTGCAGGACATGGCGTTGTCGCGAGCAACAGCCAGCGCAGACTCGCTCGCATCCACGCCGATGCCTTGCGCTTGCGGCCAGTGCGAGAGCGCCGCAAGCAGAAGCGCGCCGGAGCCTGTGCCCAGATCCAGGATGCGCGCCGGGGCGCGATCGGGGAACGCGGCAATCGCTGCCTCGATCAATGTCTCGCTGTCGGCGCGGGGGACCAGCACTGCGGGCGATACGGCCAGGGTCAGCGTCCAGAAATCCTGCCGGCCGATGATATAGGCCACCGGTTCGTGGTTCAGGCGGCGATCGAGAAGCGGTGTAAAGCCGGACGGCACATCGTCGCGCATTTGGTTGAGCAGCATCGCACCCCGGTCCGTGCCCAGGGCCTCGGCCATCAACAGTTCGGCATCGAGCCTGGGCGTCTCCGAGATGGTGGTGAGTTTATGCGCCGCCTCGCGCAGCACATCGGCGATGGTCATGGAAGCAGCGATGGGCGGGAGGCAAATCGCCTCAACCCGCCATTTCCATGTTTGCCAGCCGGCTGGCCTGATCCTGTGCGGTCAGCGCGGAGATCAGATCACCCAGCGCTTCGCCAGCGAGAATTTCCTCGAGGCGGTGCAGCGTCAGGTTGATGCGGTGATCGGTCACCCGCCCTTGCGGGAAATTGTAGGTCCGGATGCGTTCGGATCGGTCGCCCGATCCCACCATAGATTTGCGAGCATCGGCTTCGGTCGCGGCGGCCTTGCTGCGCTCCAGTTCGTACAGGCGCGCGCCCAGCACCTTGAGGGCCTTGGCCTTGTTCTTGTGCTGCGACTTTTCGTCCTGCTGCGTCACGACCAGACCCGAGGGCAGGTGGGTGATGCGAACCGCGCTGTCGGTGGTGTTGACGTGCTGCCCGCCAGAGCCCGATGCGCGATAGACATCGATGCGCAGATCATTGTCGTTGATCTGGATGTCGAGCTCTTCGGGTTCGGGCAGTACCGCGACCGTCGCGGCAGAGGTGTGGATGCGGCCGCCACTTTCGGTTTCGGGGATGCGCTGGACGCGGTGGACGCCGCTTTCATATTTCAGCTTGGCAAAGACGCCTGCGCCATTGACCGACGCAATCACTTCCTTGAAGCCGCCGACATCCGATGCGCTGGCGGACATGATTTCGATCTTCCAGCCCTGCTCTTCGGCAAAGCGGGTGTACATGCGCAGCAAATCGCCCGCGAACAGCGCCGCTTCATCACCGCCGGTTCCGGCACGGATTTCGAGCATCGCCGGGCGGATGTCGGCGCTGTCGCGCGGCAGCAGCTTGAGTGCGAGCTTCTGTTCGGCAGCGGGAAGCCGCTCGCGGATGGTCGCGGATTCGCCCACGGCCAAGGCAACGATATCCGGGTCCGACGACGTGTCCTCGATCAGCCCTTCGAGCACTTCCAGCTCGGCGCGCAGGCGGCGCACCTCGGCGGCGGCGCGGGCAACCGGTTCCAGCTCGGCATAATCCTTGGCCATCTGCACGAATTCTTCGCCGTCCAGCGTGCCCGACGACATGCGCGCCTGGATTTTCCCAAACCGCGCCTCGATCTGCGCAATGCGTTCACCGGAGATCCGGGTCATGTGTCATTCTCCCTCAACCTGCTGCACATGGCGGGCAAGCAGGCGACTTTCGGCAACCCTAGTGACATCATTTGGTTGCAGAAAGGTTCAGCATGTCGGCAACTTTGGCATGCAGGTCGCTTTCCGGCGCGGACCGGATGTTCGCTTTGGCAAGTTCACCATCATGCTGAAAGGAAATCAAGACCTTGGCGTTGGTCTTAGCGGCCTTGTCGTATCGCTTGCGGGGTGAGCCGGTGGCGATCATGTCGCATGATATTCCGTTGTTGCGAAGCTTGGCCTGCGCCGACGTCGCAGCGGCGAGTCCGCGATCATCCTCCAGCGCGATGATGACGTCCAGTCCGCCGCCCAGCGCAGCAGTGTCGCACAGCATCGCCAGCCGTTCGATTCCCGCAGCCCAGCCGACCGCAGGCGTGGACGGCCCGCCGAGGTTCTCGATCAGCCCGTCATAGCGGCCGCCGCCCAGCACCGTGCCCTGCGCGCCGAGACGGTCGGTGACGAATTCGAACGCGGTGTGGCGGTAATAGTCGAGCCCGCGCACCAGCCGCGCATTGCGGGTCCAGGCGACGCCTGCCGCATCCAGACCGCTCGTCACCTTTTCAAAAAACGCACCGGCGTCGTCCGTCAGATACGCATCGATATCAGGCGCGGCGTCGGCAATCGGGCGATCCTGCGCTTCCTTGCTGTCGAGGATGCGCAGCGGGTTGCGCTCCAGCCGATCCTGCGAATCCTGTGAAAGATCACCCTTATGGGCTTGAAAATGCGCGATCAGCGCATTGCGCCAGGCATCGCGGCTGGCGGCATCGCCCAGCGTATTGAGCTGCAGCGTCACGCCCTCGGTGATGCCCAGTTCGCGCAGGATCTGGTCGGCCATTACCAGCAGCTCGACGTCTGCCTGCGGCTCGCCTGCGCCAATGATCTCGGCATCGATCTGGTGGAACTGGCGATAGCGACCTTTCTGCGGGCGCTCGTAGCGGAACAGCGGGCCGTGAGTTGCCAGCTTGAGCGGCGCATATTGCTGCCAGCCATTGGTAAGGTAGGCGCGCGCCAATCCTGCGGTGAATTCGGGCCGCAAGGTCAGCGAATCGCCGCTGCGATCATCGAACGAATACATCTCCTTCGACACCACATCGGTCGTCTCGCCCAGCGACCGGGCGAAAACGGCTGTCGCTTCAAACACTGGCATCTCGGCCCGGCGGAAGTTGTAGAGGCGGCGCACGCGGTCGAACGTGTCGACGACATGGCCGAAACGCTCCTGATCTTCGCCGAAGATGTCCTGCGTGCCGCGGATCGCGCCTGGTGTGTTGATCTTGCCCATAGGCGGCCGCCATTAGCGCCTTTTTCGAGTGACGCCAAACAGCCGGGTACATTTTTTTGAAACAGGCGTTTAGGGTGGCAAGACCAGCGAAATCAAAGGGGTCTGAAACCTTGCGTCACCTTGTCTCCATCACCTGCCTTGCCGTTGCCTTGCTCGCTACACCGGCGATCGCCCAGAACAGCGCGCCGCAGCCGGTGCCGGTGGTCGATATCGTGCCGCCCGCCCGCGATATCGCCTTTCCCGGGGTGATGACGCTGGAGGTCGATGCCACCGATGTCGACCGCGCGATCTTTTCGATGAAGCAGACGATCCCCGTTCCCGAAGAGGCGCGCGCCAGCGGACGGTTCACCTTGCTGTATCCGCAGTGGTTACCCGGCAATCACGCACCCCGCGGCGAGATCGAGAAGCTGGTGGGGCTGACGTTCGCCGCAGGCGGCAAGCCGCTCGCCTGGCAGCGCGATTCGCTGGACGTGAACGCCTTTCATGTCACTGTGCCGCAGGGTACGCGTGAGTTGGTCGCCAGTTTCCAGTTCGTCAGCCCGACCGCGTCAAACCAGGGGCGCGTCGTGGTCGCGCCGAGCGTGATGAACCTGCGCTGGAACAACGTGTCGCTGTATCCGGCAGGCTATTTCGCGCGCAATATCCCGGTCGATGCGATCGTCACCTGGCCCACCGGCTGGCAGGCAGGCAGCGCGATGCGGGCCAAGCGGACCGTTGGCAACAAGATCGCCTATGAGCGCGTCGATTTCGATACCCTTGTCGATAGCCCGATGTTTGCCGGCGCGCATTTCAAGAGCTGGCCGCTGTCCGACAAAGTGACGCTGAACGTGGTCGCCGACGAGGCCCAGTTCCTCGCCGCCACGCCCGAGCAGATCGACGCGCACAGGAAGCTGGTGGCCGAGGCCGAGAACCTTTTCGGTGTGCGCCATTACGACCGCTATGATTTTATGCTGGCGCTGTCCGACGAAATGACCGGCATCGGCATCGAGCATCATCGCAGCAGCGAGAATGGCGTCGGCACCGGCTATTTCACCGAATGGGCCAAGGGGCCGGGATCGCGCAACCTGCTGCCGCACGAGATGACGCACAGCTGGAATGGCAAGCACCGCCGTCCGCAGGGGATCTGGGCACCCGATTTCCGGCAGCCCAGCCGCGACGACCTGTTGTGGGTGTACGAGGGTCAGACCCAGTTCTGGGGCTATGTGCTGGGTGCGCGCTCGGGACTGTTCACCTATCAGGAAACGCTCGATGCTTTCGCCAATATCGCAGCCGGGCTCGATGCTCGTGCCGGGCGCAACTGGCGGCCGTTGATCGATACCGCGCACGATCCGATCATTGCCGCGCGCCGCCCGAAGGCCTGGGCCAGCTATCAGCGCAGCGAGGATTATTACAACGAAGGCATGATGGTATGGCTGGAGGCCGACCAGATCATCCGCCGCGAATCGGGCAACGCCAAATCGCTGCAGGATTTTGCGCGCAGCTTCTTTGGCGGACGCGACGGCGACTGGGGTGTGGTCACTTATGAACTGCCCGATGTCGTGGCCGCATTGAATGCGGTGCAGCCTTATGATTGGCAGGGCTTCCTGCAGCGCCGGGTGTACGAGATCACGCCCGAATCCCCCAAGCAGGGCTTTGCGCTGGGCGGCTATGAACTGGTCTATGTCAGCGAACCCAGCGCCTATATCCGCTCGGGCGAGGCGGCCTCGGGAACGACGGATCTCAGCCATTCGATCGGTCTGATCGTCGCCAAGGACGGCAAGATCAACCAGGTGATGTGGGGCAGCCCGGCATTCGAATCCGGCATGACCGTCGGCGATCAGATCACCGGGGTCGATGGCAGGGATTATACCGCCGAGGCGCTGAAGACTGCGGTTGCGGCCACCACCACGACAGGCAAGGTAGCGGTGCTGATCAAGCGCGGCAAAAGATACCGTGAAACCGCACTTTCCTATAAGGGCGGGTTGCGCTATCCGGCGCTCCGCAAGACGGGGCAGGGCGAAACGGGCCTTGACCGGCTGCTTGCGCCGCAAACCCGCTGAACGCTGAAGAACGGGCAGGCCGTTCGGCGGCACACCATAATAGAGGCCTTCTTCCTTATGCTTATCAAAGAGATTTCGATCGGCAAGAATCCGCCGAACAACGTGAATGTCATCATCGAAGTGCCCACCGGCGGCGAACCGGTGAAGTACGAATTCGACAAGGCTTCGGGCGCTCTCTTCGTCGACCGCATCCTGCACACGCCGATGCGCTACCCCGCCAATTACGGCTTCATCCCGCACACTTTGTCGCCCGATGGCGATCCGCTCGATGCGCTGGTGATCGCGCGCTCGCCGTTCATGCCCGGCTCTGTTGTCCGCGCGCGGCCGATCGCGGTGCTGAACCTCGAAGACGAGCATGGCGGCGATGAAAAGGTCGTCTGCGTGCCCGACACCGCAACCTTCCCTTATTACACCGACGTGCGCGAAAAGGACGACATGCCCGACATCGTGTTCGCGCAGATCGAGCATTTCTTCACCCACTACAAGGACCTGGAAGCTGAAAAGTGGGTTCGCGTCGGCAAATGGGGCGATGCTGCCGAAGCGCGCAAGATCATCACTGAGGCGATCGAACGCGCGCAGAACGTCAAGACCGACGTCTGATGATGACGGGGACTGCGGCGCCGCTAACATCCTTGCGCCTTGCCGCGCTGGTGTCCGCCGGTGCCGCAGTCCTCACTCTTTCGGGGTGTGCCGCGCCTGAGGCGCGCACCCGCGCAGCACTCGAGAAGTCAGGGCTCAGCCGCCCGGTCTCCGCGTGCATGGCAGGGCGCATGGTCGACCGTCTGTCGCTGGTACAACTGCAGCGGCTGGGCCGCCTGGGCCGGTTGCAGCGCGCCAATGATTTCAATGAGTTTCTCCGTCTGACCCGCGCTTTGCAGGATCCTGAAATCCTCGCTGTGGTCGGCTCGTCCGGGCTGGTTTGCGCGGTACGCAACTGAGTTGCGAAAAAGCGTGCTGCCCTGCGCGATTGCAGGGTTTCATTTGCGCCGCGTCTATGCTTTAGCGCCCCTCACAACCGTTCATCGACCGCTTAAACGGCCCGGTGTCGACCGCATGTGAGTCGAACGCCCGGCCTGCTCAGAAAGGCATGGGATCCTTCATGAACATCCACGAATATCAGGCCAAGGAACTGCTCGCGAAATACGGCATCGGCATCCCCACGGGATATGCCGCGCTGACCGTTGACGAAGCCGTCGCCGGAGCCGGACAGCTCCCCGGACCGCTTTATGTCGTCAAGGCGCAGATCCATGCTGGCGGCCGTGGCAAGGGCAAGTTCAAGGAACTGGGCGCTGACGCCAAGGGCGGCGTCCGCCTCGCCAAGTCGATCGACGATGTCCGCAAGGATGCCGGTGAAATGCTCGGCAACACCCTCGTGACCGTGCAGACCGGTGACGCCGGCAAGCAGGTCAATCGCCTCTACATCACCGATGGCGTCGACATTGCAGCCGAATATTATCTTTCGATGCTGGTCGACCGCAAGTCGGGCCGCGTCGCCATGATCGTCTCAACTGAAGGCGGCATGGACATCGAAACCGTGGCGCATGACACGCCCGAGCGCATCACCACGATCACCATCGATCCCGCGCAGGGCTTCATGCCGCACCACGGCCGCGCCGTGGCGTTCGCGCTCAAGCTGACGGGCGACCTCAACAAGCAGGCCGCCAAGCTGGCGAGCCAGCTCTACACCGCATTCATGGATCTCGACTGCGCGATGCTCGAGATCAACCCGCTGGTGGAAACCAACGACGGCAAGCTGCTGGTGCTCGACACCAAGATGAGCTTCGATTCGAACGCGCTCTATCGTCACCCCGATGTCGAAGCGCTGCGCGACGAGACCGAGGAAGACCCGATGGAGGTTGAAGCTTCCAAATATGACCTCGCCTATATCAAGCTCGACGGCGACATCGGCTGCATGGTCAACGGCGCGGGCCTGGCGATGGCGACGATGGACATCATCAAGCTCAACGGCATGTTCCCCGCCAACTTCCTCGATGTCGGTGGCGGCGCGAGCAAGGAAAAGGTGACCGCGGCGTTCAAGATCATCCTGTCCGATCCGGCGGTGAAGGGCATCCTGGTCAACATCTTCGGCGGCATCATGAAGTGCGACATCATCGCTGAGGGCATTGTCGCAGCCGCCAAGGAAGTGAACCTCTCGGTGCCGCTGGTCGTGCGCCTCGAAGGCACCAACGTGCAGCAGGGCAAGGACATTCTGGCGAACAGCGGCCTGCCCATCGTCAGCGCCGACAATCTGGGCGATGCGGCTGAAAAGATCGTCACACAGGTCAAGCAGGCGGCTTGATCGACTGATCCACCCCTCTCCCACGGTGGGAGAGGGGTGGTTGTGCTCACGCACTTGACGTTTACGTGAACGGAAACTAAATAGCGTTCACGATCATTAGGGAAGGAAGCGCCATGAAGATCCTTGTGCCCGTGAAACGGGTCATCGACTATAATGTGAAGCCTCGCGTGAAGGCGGATGGCACCGGGGTTGACCTGGCCAACGTCAAGATGAGCATGAACCCGTTCGACGAAATCGCCGTCGAAGAGGCTCTGCGCATCAAGGAAGCGGGCAAGGCTGAAGAAGTCATTGCTGTTTCGGTTGGACCGGCCAAGGCCCAGGAAACGCTGCGCACCGCGCTCGCCATGGGCGCCGACCGCGCAATCCTGATCGAAACCGACGAAACCGTCGAACCGCTGGCCGTTGCCAAGCTGCTCGCCAAGGTGGCGGCCGAGGAAAACCCCGGTCTGATCCTGCTGGGCAAGCAGGCGATCGATGACGACAGCAACCAGACCGGCCAGATGCTGGCGGCATTGCTGGGCTGGGGCCAGGCAACGTTCGCCAACACCGTCGCTGTCGAAGGCGACGCCATCACCGTCGCGCGTGAAATCGACGGCGGCCTGCAGACGGTCACGCTGAAGACGCCCGCGATCGTCACCACCGATCTTCGCCTGAACGAGCCGCGCTATGCCTCGCTGCCCAACATCATGAAGGCGAAGAAGAAGCCTCTCGTTGTGAAGACCCCGGGGGATTACGGTGTGGACATCGCTCCGCGTCTGACCACGCTCAAGGTCACTGAACCGCCGGTGCGCAGCGCCGGGATCAAGGTCGCAGATGTCGACGCACTCGTCGGCAAGCTCAAGGAAATGGGAGTTGGCGCATGAAGACGCTCATTTGGGTTGAACATGACAATGCTGTCATGAAGGATGCAACGCTGGCCGTGGTTACCGCCGCTGGCAAGCTGGGTGAAGTCCACGCGCTGGTCGCGGGCAAGGGCTGCGCCGCGGTGGCTGATCAGGTCGCCAAGGTTGCCGGTATCGCCACCGTACACCTCGCGGATGACGCCGCGCTCGAGCATGGCCTGGCCGAAAACGTCGCGCCGCTCGTCGCCAGCCTGATGGCGAGCCACGACGCGTTCCTCGCGCCTGCCACTACCACCGGCAAGAACATCGCACCGCGCGTCGCAGCGCTGCTCGACGTGATGCAGATCTCGGACATTCTCTCGGTCGAAGGTCCCAAGACCTTCACCCGTCCGATCTACGCCGGCAACGCGATTGCCACCGTCGAATCCTCGGATGCCAAGCTGGTCATTACCGTGCGCGGCACTGCCTTTGAAAAGGCTGCGACCGAAGGCGGTTCGGGCACCGTCGAAGCCGTCGGCGGCGCATCGGATTCGGGCCTGTCGACCTTCGTCAGCGCCGAGATCGCCAAGAGCGAGCGGCCGGAACTGACCAGCGCCAAGATCATCGTTTCGGGTGGTCGTGCACTGGGTTCGGGCGAGAAGTTCGAGGAAGTCATCACGCCGCTGGCGGACAAGCTGGGCGCAGGCATCGGCGCATCGCGCGCTGCGGTCGATGCAGGCTATGTCCCCAACGACTATCAGGTCGGTCAGACCGGCAAGATCGTGGCGCCGGAAGTCTATGTCGCCGTCGGCATCTCGGGCGCGATCCAGCACCTTGCAGGCATGAAGGACAGCAAGACCATCATCGCCATCAACAAGGATGAAGACGCCCCGATCTTCCAGGTGGCAGACATCGGGCTGGTGGCAGACCTGTTCACCGCCGTGCCGGAACTCACCGGCAAGATGTGATCGGCTGATCGCCTTTTGAATTGCAGGAAACCCCGGCAGGCAACTGCCGGGGTTTTTTGTGTGGTTGGCAGCGGTGGGTGTGATGCTGGCGTGTTCGCCGATGGTCTGGGTCGACAGATTTTTGCGTTCATGTAAGTGACGTTTTACCTGAACAGATGCTGTCAGCCCAATTCAGGCTCGCCACAGCGACGAATCACTAAACCTTCCTTTGTCCCCGCCGGGATGGCTGGGTGAGATGGAAGGAATACGACGATGGCAAAGGCAAAGGCAAAGGGTCTTTTCGGCGCAGTGCTGCTCAGTGCTGCTGCCATGGTTTCGGCGGCAGTTCCTGCCGCAGCGCAGTGGCATGGCGGCGGTGGCCCCGGTTGGGGCGGCGGCGGCGGCTGGGGCGGGCGTGGTGACCGCGCGGTGAACCAGTGCGTGCGCGCGGCCGAGTTCGAGGCGCGCCGTTTTGGCCGTTTCGCTCAGGTCACCGACATTCGCGATATCGATCGCACCCGCTTCGGCCTGCGCGTGCAGGGCCGCATCGTGGTGGAAGACGGTGGCCGCTGGCGTGGCGGGGCCGATCGCGGCCGCTTCACCTGTTTTGTGGATCGGGGCAGGGTGCGTGATCTGCGTCTCAGCGGACTCGGCAATTTCCGCTAAGGCAAGGACAACGTTCCCGGCGTTCCGGGGCGGTTCAGCCTGGCGACAGGCTGAACCGCCTAAACGAAACCATCATCAGGCTGCAGCGTTCCTGCCCTGCCTGACACGAAAGGCAATTCCATGCTGAAAACACTGACAGGTCTGGGTGCTGCCGGCGCGATGCTGGTGACCGGCTTTGCGCCTGCCGTTGCTGCCCCTGTGCCAGCAGGCGCATCGGGCGGCAGCGATTATTCGATCCTTGGCGATCTGGCCTGGGATCAGGGCGACGAGCAGGCCGAGCAGTGGCGCGGCGGCTGGGGCAACCGGCGCTGGCGTGGCCGCAACCGCGGTATCGATGGCGGCGACATTCTGGCGGGCGCACTGATCCTGGGCGGCATCGCGGCAGTCGCGAGCGCGGCCTCGAACAGCGCGCGGCGCAATTCGAATGATCGCACCAGCTATAACGACGATGTCCGCTCAGCCAGCGACCGCTGCGGCGCGGCGGCGGTGGCACAATCGGGCCTCGGATCGCGGATCGAGCGCATCGACAATGTCGTGCGCGATGGCAATGGCTGGCGCGTCGAGGGTCTGGTGGGTTCGCGTCGCAGCGGTATCGACAGCTTCACTTGCGGCATGAGCTTCGGCCGGATCGATTATGTCACCTTCAACCGTGCCAATGGGGCCTGGGGCGCGAACGGCCAGACGTTCCAGGGCCAGACGTTCGGCGATGCGGGCGATCCGTCCTATGTGCCGCCCCAGCAGGGCGATGACGATTTTGCCTATCGGGATAATGCGGACCCGTATTTGCCCGAGTAAGCTTCGCTCTACCGGGTAACGAGGTTTGTCAATCAGCCCTTGCTGCCCGGCTTCAACCCCTGCGGCGCGCTTCGCCCCTTCGCGCGCCGCAGGGGTAACAGCACGATCCCGATCAGGATCGACACGACCGCCAGCGCGGCAAAGCCGATCAGGATCGGGTGGTTGGTGTCCTCGCGCGTCTGCAGATCCATGATGTGCAGCCCCCACATAAGATCGAAAGCCCGCCACAGCGCGCTGCGCGTCGCCAGCACCGCGCCGTTTTCGGCATCGACATAGATATGCGTATCGTCGGCAAAGCGTGCCTGCCAACTCGGGCGCGGGCGCCGCAGTTCGAGCGGCGCGGCTTCGGCTGAAAAGCGGGTAACGCCCAGCAGCCGGGCATCGCCCGCAAAGGCTGAGCGCGCGATTGCTTCGGCTTCGGTCGCACTGACCGCAGGCAGCAGCAATCCCGTGCGCCCATCGGCACGCCGCTTGCCGCCATCGGCATATTCGATCAGCCACACGGGCGACCCCGCCTGCTGCGCGAGCGTCAGCGTCTGCACCGCACGCCCTTGGAGCATCGGCGCTATGGGTCGGATCGCGGGAAGGGCGGGCGCTTCGGCCTTGAGATGCTCGCCGCGAATGGTGTCGATGGGGAAGCTTGCCATGAAC
This sequence comes from Hydrogenophaga intermedia, assembly GCA_943370475.1. Classification (GTDB taxonomy): domain Bacteria; phylum Pseudomonadota; class Alphaproteobacteria; order Sphingomonadales; family Sphingomonadaceae; genus Blastomonas. The sequence goes on along the minus strand of CALRRI020000017.1, from coordinate 68,180 downwards.
AGGCCCGATGCGGTCCACAGCAGCAGGGGCACGCCGACCAGCCAGCCCAGCCAGACGTGCCAGCGCATCACCATCCGTCGCCGCAGCTTGAAGGCCATAGCTCAATCCTCTCTGCGGCCGGCGCCACCGCGATAGGCGGGCAGCGCGATGTTGTAGCGGATGGCAAGGCCACGCAGAGTAAAGCCCGCAACAGCGCCGATGATCGCGGCATAATGGCTTTCCAGCCCTGCCAGCTTCAACCCCACGAACAGGCCTGACGCCAGCGCGACAGCCGTGACATAGAGCTCAGGCCGAAGGATGATCGACGGTTCCCCCGCCAGCACATCGCGGATGATCCCCCCGACGCAACCGGTGATCACGCCCATCATCACCGCAGGCAAGGGATCGACGCCGAACTGCATCGCCTTGGCCGCGCCGAACACGCCGTACGCGCCCAGCCCCACCGCATCGAACCAGTCGAGCATCCGTCCCTGCCACCAATGCTGCGGCGTGACCCAGAGCAGGCCCGACACCGCCAGCACCACCACCATGACGCTCGAATTGACGATCCAGAACACCGGCGCACCGATCAAAAGGTCTCGTACCGTCCCCCCGCCGACCCCGGTGACGAGCGCGAAGAAGGTGAAGGTGACAAATGTCTGCCGCTTCGCCGCCGCCGCCAACGCGCCCGAGGCTGCGAACACCGCAATCCCAAACATGTCGAGCGCACCCAGGATCATGCCGAGGTCGATGGCAGCGGGCAGGGGGCCAGTGGGAAGGGGGTTGGTCATGCCGCGGCTTTAGAGGAACGGTCGCGCGATTTCACGCGGCTTTTGGGTAGTACAGCATGCGTTCTTTTTTGAGCCGATTGTGCCTGGGATGACGCGTGTTATTCTGTGTTATGGCGAAACAAATTCTAATTGTTCTGCTTGGCAGCATCGCGTTGACGGCATGCGAGCCAATGAAAGCGGAATCGCTTGCTTCACAAAAGGAAATGAAAGACAGCCATCTCGCGCGGATTTCCGAGCCAGTAGGTTTTTCGTTTGATGAGTGGCGGGATGAGGAGGTGCGCATATCTCTGGAATACACGCTCCACAAAAATGGAAAGCTGGACATCGAGACATTTGAAAACACGGAAACTCTCGACGACCCCGTTGGCGAGCGACGTAAAATTTCGAGCCGGCAGGTTATGCTATCACGAGGTCGCGCAGAGCATATTCGAACCATGTTGCTCCGCGTTTTGCCGGTACACTTCAGCAGCGACATCCCGATAACCTCGCCTCTCGGCTGCAACAATACACTACATTCCTCCAGCTGGTTTTTTGCTGCAATTTTTAGCGAAGCGCAGAAGCAATTTCGGGGTGGCGCGTTTGCAGCCCAAAATTCTTGTGGCGGCGTCGGAGCAATCATGGCTCAACAGTATGTCAGGGCGTTAGCGCTCATGCTTCCCGCCCAGGACCGGCCACTAGACTACATTCCAGCTTGGTGACAGTAACTGCAGGGCCTGTGTCATCCTCGCTCCAATCCCGTACACTGAGCCTCTCCCTTGATGGGAGAGGCAGCGAGACTTGGCAGCTTGCCGCCTGGTCGCAGCGGCGAGGATGAGGCTGAGGGTGAGGGTGCGACTGGGTGGCGACGGTGCGGTATGGCACCCGTGGCACAATCTCGTGAAGTCACCTCTTCCCAAAAGCCCCGCCCATCGAGTGGGAGGGCTTTTGGGAGACGGAGAGGTCGATCAGATATGGATCGGCTTGCCCTGGACGGCCATGGCGGCTTCCTTGAGCGCTTCGCTGTGCGTCGGGTGGGCGTGGCAGGTGTAGGCGATGTCTTCGGACGTGCCGCCAAACTCCATCGCCTGGGCTGCCTGCGCGATCATCGTGCCGCCGAGCGACGCGATGATCCAGACGCCCAGGATGCGGTCGGTCTTGGCGTCGGCGATCACCTTGACCAGGCCGTCGCCTTCGTGGTTGGTCTTGGCGCGCGAATTGGCCATCATCGGGAACTTGCCGACCTTGATCTCGCCACGCTCCTTGGCCTGCTCTTCGGTGAGGCCCACTCCAGCAATCTCGGGCATGGTGTAGACCACGCTCGGAATGATGTCGTGGTTCACGATTCCGGTCAGGCCAGCGATGTTCTCGGCGACAGCAATGCCTTCGTCCTCCGCCTTGTGCGCCAGCATCGGGCCGGGCACGCAATCGCCGATCGCCCAGATGCCGGGGACAGCGGTGCTGAAGTCATGGTCGATCTCGACCTGACCGCGGCCGTTGACGGCAAGGCCCGCCTTATCGAGCGCGAGGCCGTCGGTGTTGGGACGGCGGCCGATCGAGACCAGAACGACGTCAGCGTCGATCGTTTCGGCTGCACCACCCGCCGAAGGCTCGACGGTCAGCTGGGCCTTGCCGCCGTGGACAGCAGCGCCGGTGACCTTGGTCGATAGCTTGAACTCGATGCCCTGCTTCTTGAACACCTTGAGCGATTCCTTGCGGATTTCGCCGTCCATGCCGGGCAGGATCTGGTCGAGATATTCGACCACGGTCACCTTGGCACCCAGACGCTTCCACACCGATCCCAGCTCGAGCCCGATGACGCCGCCGCCGATGACGACCATGTGATCGGGAACCTTGGCCAGTTCCAACGCACCAGTGGAATCGACAATGATCTGGCTGTCGTTATCGACCGTGATGCCAGGCAGCGGGGTGACCGATGACCCGGTGGCGATGACGATGTTCTTGGCGCGATAGGTCTTGCCGCCGATGTCGACGGTATCGGTGCCGGTGAACGCGGCGCGGCCCTTGAGCCACTCGACCTTGTTCTTCTTGAACAGATATTCGATCCCGCCGGTCAGGCCCTTGACCGCATCGCGGCGCTGCGCGTGCATGGTTTCGAGGTCCAACGTGACCGATCCCTTGATGCCCAGCTTGGCGAGCTTGCCGCTGGCGGCTTCCTCGTACAGCTCGGACGCGTGCAGCATTGCCTTCGAAGGGATGCAGCCGACGTTGAGGCAGGTGCCGCCCAGGGTCTCGCGGCTTTCGGCGCACGCGGTCTTGAGGCCCAATTGTGCCGCGCGGATCGCAGCGACATAGCCGCCGGGACCGGCACCGATCACCAGGACGTCGAAATCATAGTCAGCCATTTTCAAACTCCATCGTGCGCCAGTCTGGGGCGCACCAAAATTACAGATCGATCAGCAGACGCGTCGGATCCTCGATCGCTTCCTTGATACGCACCAGGAAGGTGACAGCCTCGCGGCCATCGATCAGGCGGTGGTCATAGCTGAGCGCCAGATACATCATCGGGCGCGCCGCGATCGAGCCATCGGGCATCACGACCGGGCGCTGGTCGATGCGGTGGAGGCCGAGCACCGCGCTCTGCGGGGGGTTGATGATCGGGGTCGACATCAGCGAGCCGAACACACCGCCGTTCGAGATGGTGAACGTGCCGCCCATCATCTCGTCCATCTTCAGCGTGCCGTCCTTGGCGCGCTTGCCGAAATCGGCAATGGTCTTTTCGATGCCGGCAAACGACAGCGTCTCGGCATTGCGGATGACCGGAACGACCAGGCCGTTGGGCGCGCTGACCGCGACCGAGATGTCGGCATAGTTATGGTAGACGATCTCGTCGCCTTCGATCTGCGCGTTGACCGACGGGACATCCTTGAGCGCGAGCACCGCAGCCTTGGCGAAGAAGCCCATGAAGCCCAAGCGGATGCCGTGCTTCTTCTCGAACAGGTCCTTGTACTTGTTGCGCGCTTCGATGACCGCGGTCATGTCGACATCGTTGAACGTCGTCAGCATCGCGGCATTTTCCTGCGCGCTCTTCAGCCGCTTGGCGATGGTCTGGCGGATGCGGGTCATGCGCACGCGCTCGGTCTCGCGACCGGCAACGGCAGCAGCGACCGGCGCGGCAGCAGGCGCAGCAACCGGGGCAGGCACAGCCCGGGCGGTTTCAGCCGCGGCGAGCACGTCTTCCTTGGTCAGGCGGCCATCCTTGCCGGTGCCCTTGATGCTGGTGGGGTCCAGCCCGTGCTCGAGCACCAGGCGGCGCACGGCGGGCGACAGGCTCACCGGTTCACCCGAAGGCGCGACCGCAGCTGCAGGCGCGGGGTCGGCCTTGGCAGCCGCCGGGGCAGGGGCTGCTGCCGGAGCCGGAGCCGGAGCGGGCGTGGCGGGCGGCGACGCGGCCGCGGCGCTGCCCGCAGCTTCGATCATCGCCAGCAGCGCGCCGACCTGAACGGTATCGCCTGCAGCATACATCTGCTGGCCCATCACGCCGGCGGACGGTGCGGGAACTTCCACCGCGACCTTGTCGGTTTCCAGGCTCGCGATCGGCTCGTCGGCCGCGACCGCTTCACCGGGCTTTTTCAGCCACTCGCCAATCGTGGCTTCGCTGATGGACTCACCCAGAACGGGCACTTTGACTTCGATGCTCATGGTTCACAAACCTTCATCACTGTCCGCTTCAATTCGCGGATAAACTGTAAATTATGTTCGGATCAGCTGCCGCGCTGGCGGCGGATTTCGTCGCGGACGTCATGGCCCAGCGCGTCTGCGATCAGCGCGCCCTGTTCGGCCTGGTGACGCTTGGCAAGACCGGTGGCGGGCGATGCCGCCGCGATCCGGCCCGCATAGCGTGCGCGTTTCGGCGCGACGCCGGCATCAGCCAGGCATTCCTCGATGAACGGCTCGACGAAGAACCAGCTGCCGTTGTTGCGCGCCTCTTCCTGTGCCCATACGACCTCTTCCAGATTGACCATGCGCTTGAGGCGGATGGTCAGCGGCTCGCCGGGGAAGGGGTACAGCTGTTCGAGGCGGATGATCGCGGTGTGCTTGTCGCCTGCCGCATCGCGGGCTTCCATCAGGTCGAACGCCACCTTGCCCGAACATAGCACCAGGCGCTTGACGTCCTTGTCTTCCGGCTGGGCCGGATCGGACAGGATGCGCATGAAGTGGCTGTTGCCGCAGAAGTCCTGCGTCTTCGATACCGCCATCTTGTGCCGCAGCAGCGACTTGGGCGTCATGATGATCAACGGCTTGCGGAACGGACGGTGCATCTGGCGACGCAGCACATGGAAGTAGTTCGCCGGCGTCGTGATATTGCACACCTGCATGTTGTCGCCCGCGCACAGCTGCAGGAAGCGTTCAAGACGCGCCGAGCTGTGTTCCGGACCCTGGCCTTCCATGCCGTGCGGCAGCAGCATCACCAGACCGTTGGCACGCAGCCACTTGGCCTCGCCGCTGGCGATGAACTGGTCGATCATGATCTGCGCGCCGTTGGCGAAATCGCCGAACTGCGCTTCCCACAGCACCAAAGTCTTTGGGTCGGCCATGGCATAGCCATATTCGAAGCCCAGCACGCCGTATTCCGACAAGGGGCTGTCGAGCACCTCGAACCGGCCATGCGGCACCTGCTCGAGCGGCAAATAACGGCCGCCGGTGTTCTGGTCGATCCACACCGCATGACGGTGGCTGAACGTGCCGCGCCCGGAATCCTGGCCCGAGAGACGGACGGCATAGCCTTCCGACACCAGCGAACCGAACGCCAAAGCCTCGCCGGTCGCCCAGTCAAAGCCTTCGCCCTTTTCGAACATCTCGCGCTTGGCATCGATGACGCGGCGCAGGGTCTTGTGGACCTCATGGCCTTCGGGGATGGTGGTCAGTGTGCGGCCAAGGCTTTCGAGCAGCTTCTTGTCGATGCCGGTTTCCACGTTGCGCCGCGCATATTCGGGATCGGCAGGCGCGTGCAGGCCCGACCAGCGTCCGGCAAACCAGTCTGCCTGGTTGGCCTTGTAGGTCTTGCCAGCCTCGAACTCGACCTCGAGATGGTCAGAGAAGGTCTGCGCGTTACCGTCGATCCAGTCTTGCGTCACCACGCCCTGGCCGATCAGCCGGTCACCGTAGATCTTGCTGACGCGGGGATGCTGCCGGATCTTGGCGTACATCTGCGGCTGGGTGAAGCTAGGCTCGTCGCCCTCGTTATGACCGAAGCGGCGGTAGCACCACATGTCGATGACGACGTCGCGATGGAACTGCTGGCGGAAATCGATCGCCATCTTGCAGGCGAAGGTCACCGCTTCGGGATCATCGCCATTGACGTGCAGGATCGGCGCCTGGACGCCCTTGGCGACATCCGAGGGGTAAGGCGACGAGCGCGCGAACTGCGGGCTGGTCGTGAAGCCGATCTGGTTGTTGACGATGAAGTGGATGCAACCGCCGGTATTGTAGCCACGAATGCCCGAAAAGCCGAGGCACTCCCAGACGATGCCCTGGCCTGCAAAGGCGGCATCGCCGTGCAGCAGCACCGGCAGAACCTGGCTGTGATCGGCCAGATCGTCGCGGTTGACCTGCTGCGCGCGCACCTTGCCAAGCACGACGGGGTCGACCGCTTCAAGGTGCGAAGGGTTGGGGACCAGCGACATATGGACGCTGATGCCATCGAACTCGCGGTCGGTGCTAGTGCCGAGGTGATATTTCACATCGCCCGAGCCCGCAACGTCATCCGGGTTGGATGAACCGCCGGAGAACTCGTGGAAGATCACGCGATAAGGCTTGGCCATCACGTTGGCGAGCACGTTCAAACGGCCGCGATGCGGCATGCCGTAAACGATTTCCTTGAGGCCGAGCTGGCCGCCGTATTTGATCACGGCTTCAAGCGCGGGGATCATCGATTCCCCGCCGTCCAGGCCGAAACGCTTGGTGCCAACGTACTTCTTGCCGAGGAAATTCTCGAAGGTTTCGGCCTCGATCACCTTGGAAAGAATGGCCTTCTTGCCGTTCTCGGTGAACTCGATGACCTTGTCGACGCCTTCCATCCGGTCCTGGAAGAAGCGGCGCTCCTCCACATCCGAGATGTGCATGTACTCCAGACCGACCTTGCCGCAGTAATTGGCGCGCAGGGTATCGATCAGCTGGCGCACGGTGGCGCTTTCAAAGCCCATCGTGCCGCCCAGGAACACCTTCTCGTCCATTTCGGCAGCCGTGAAGCCGTGATACTCGGGCGTCAGGTCGGCGGGCAGTTCCTGCTGCGACAGGCCCAGCGGATCCAGATCGGCGGCGAGATGGCCGCGCACGCGGTAGGTGCGGATCAGCATCATCGCGCGGATCGAACGATCCGCCGCGCGCGCGATCGCCGCTTCGTCCACCGGTTGTCCAGCAGCCGCCGATGCGCTGCGCACCGCCGCCTTCACGGCTGCCTGCATCTGCATCGGGTCAAGCGCTGCGGTCAGGTCATCGCCATCGCCCAGCGGCCAGTTGCTGCGTTGCCAGCTCGGACCAGCCTGCGGGCCTTCTGCCGGATCGAAATCATATGCGTCGTAGGTCATAAACTGCCGTCCCTAAAACCCCTATCCCCAGCGGGGGATAGGGTTGCACTGACCCGGGCAAGCCTGTGCCCAAGTCGAAGCCGGGAGAGGGTGGGCGCGATGGCTCGCAATCCCGGTCCAATCCCTTGCACCTGTCCGCGGTGCGTCCCCCCTCCCGTGACGGAAGGGGGGTCATCAAAGTCACACCGTCTCGAGCAGCTCAGCAAGCGTCGTGCCAAGCAGCGAGGGCGAGGGGGAAACGCGGATGCCCGCTTCTTCCATCGCCGCAATCTTTTCTTCCGCGCCGCCTTCGCCGCCCGAAACGATCGCGCCGGCATGGCCCATGCGGCGGCCCGGAGGCGCGGTGCGGCCTGCGATGAAACCGACCATCGGCTTCTTGCGGCCGCGCTTGGCTTCGTCCTTGATGAACTGTGCGGCTTCTTCTTCTGCACTACCGCCGATTTCACCGATCATGATGATCGACGTGGTCTCGTCATCGGCCAGGAACAGTTCCAGCACGTCGATGAAGTTGGTGCCGTTGACCGGATCGCCGCCGATGCCGACAGCCGTGGTCTGGCCGAGGCCCACTGCGGTGGTCTGGTGCACGGCTTCATAGGTCAGCGTGCCCGAGCGCGAGACGACGCCGACCGAGCCCTTCTTGAAGATGCTGCCGGGCATGATGCCGATCTTGCACTCGTTTGGCGTCAGCACGCCGGGGCAGTTGGGGCCGATCAGGCGCGACGAGCTGCCGACGAGGGCGCGCTTGACGCGGACCATGTCGAGCACGGGAATGCCTTCGGTGATCGCGACGATGAGTTCCATCTTGGCGTCGATCGCTTCGAGGATCGAATCCGCTGCGAACGGCGGCGGAACATAGATGCAGGTCGCGGTCGCACCCGTTGCGGCCTTGGCTTCCGCGACGGTGTTGTAGTTGGGCAGGCCGATATGCGTGGTGCCGCCCTTGCCGGGGGTCACGCCACCGACCATCTGCGTGCCATAAGCCAGCGCCTGTTCGGTGTGGAAGGTGCCGGTCGCGCCGGTCATCCCTTGAGTGATCACCTTGGTGTGCTTGTTGACGAGAATGCTCATGGTTTCAGAAACTCCATTGCAGTGGCCGTAAAGACGAGGCCGGATAGCGGGATGTTGGCGGCGGCGAGCGCGCCTTGCGGAACGAAGCCGATTTCCATTTCCATGTGGCCGGGCTTCAGCCCCGGGTTCCACACATGCTTGATGATGCCGCCTGCTGGCGCCTGAGTGTCGCTGGGCTTGCGTACCGCCCAGCCTTCCAGGTCTTCAGCCGAAATGGGGGCGGTGGCGGTGAAATCATAGACGCGGCAGCCAAGCGAGCGGATCTTTTCCAGGTCGACACCCGACAGCACGGCGCCCAGTTCGCGTCCGGCGACGGTCATGCGATATTCGCCACCCTCGATCAGCTTCATGTCGGGATCGGTTTCGGCCAGTTTCGCCTTGCCGAACGCGACCAACGTCATCAGCGGGCCGGTGTCATCGGCAGGCACCGGCTGCCAGCCTGCGGCGAGCACCGATGCCTTGGCAACGGCCATGTTCTCGATACCCGAACAGGCGGTCGCAAACGCAGAGAGAACCTCACGCGCAGGGTAGGGGCTTTCGGCTGGCGGGGCGTCCTGCACCGCCGCCAGCGCGAAAAGTCCGATCAGAAGACCGGAAGCCGCCATCAGGCGAGGCTCGGGTCCAGCGTCTTGCACGCGTCGAGCAGTTCCTTGACCGCGTCGACCGAGACCTGGAGGTTGCCCTTGGCTTCGTCGTCGAGTTCGATCTCGACGATCTGCTCGACACCGCCGGCGCCGATGATCACCGGCACGCCGACATACAGGCCATCAAGACCGTACTTGCCTTCGACATAGGCGGCGCAGGGCAGCAGGCGCTTCTGGTCCGACAGATAGGCTTCGGCCATCGCGATGCCGCTGGTGGCGGGCGCGTAGTAAGCCGAACCGGTCTTGAGCAGCGCGACGATCTCGCCGCCGCCGCCACGGGTGCGCTTGACGATTTCGTCGATGCGCTCCTTGGTCGAACGGCCCTGCTTGATCAGGTCGGGAACGGGGATGCCGGCAACGGTCGAATACTGGACCACGGGCACCATGGTATCGCCATGACCGCCGAGCACGAAGGTGTTGACGTCGCGGACCGAGACCTGGAATTCGTCGGCGATGAAGTGGCTGAAGCGTGCGCTGTCGAGAACGCCCGCCATGCCGACGACCATGTGGTGCGGCAGGCCGGAGAATTCGCGCAGCGCCCAGACCATCGCGTCGAGCGGGTTGGTGATGCAGATGACGAACGCGTTCGGCGCGTTGGCCTTGATGCCTTCGCCCACGGCCTTCATGACCTTGAGGTTGATGCCGATGAGGTCATCGCGGCTCATGCCGGGCTTGCGGGCGACGCCTGCGGTGACGATGATGACATCGGCGCCTGCAATGTCGGCATAATCGTTGGTGCCGGTGATCTTCGCGTCAAAGCCTTCGACCGGGCCGCACTGCGAGAGGTCGAGCGCCTTGCCCTGGGGCACGCCTTCCACCACGTCGAACAGCACGACATCGCCCAGTTCCTTGAGCGCCGCGAGGTGCGCGAGCGTGCCGCCGATGTTACCTGCGCCGATCAGCGCGATCTTCTTGCGTGCCATGGTCAATCCTTTCCGAAAATTAATTGTTCCGGCCGAAACTGCCTGTCAGGAAAAGCGGGAGTGTTCCTGGTGCGTGTGCGTTCCCTGAGCAGAAATCCGGCAATATACTTGTCCGTTTCACGACCTGATAATGGGCGCGCACCGGCTTTTCCCGGTCTGAATCGTCGCGCTTGCGGGCCTGCCTAGGCCGCTTGAACGGGCATTTCAACCATCAAAAGCCGCCACGCCCCAATTATTTGTGCAAGTGAAAACTGTTAGCAATAAGGCTTGAAACGGTCGCAACCCAGGCTCGCTGTGGCTCTGAATAGCGGCTGATAGTGCGCCAAAGCGACACACCCCCGGATTAACCTCGAATGGACATGTAACACTGTTTCCTATATGCGCCGCTCTTCTGCGACATTGGTAAGCGGGTCTTAACCCCCAGGGCATAAGGTTTGTTGGATGGCTACCAAGGTTCAATACACCGTCGATACGGAGTTGTCGCTCAAGCTCTTTCAGCAGGGCGCGAGCGCGCAGGAGAATTTCGACAGCTCGATTGCTGGCAAGTGCCGCGACGGCGAGTTCGGCATTTTCTACCAGATGGACCGGCTGGAAGCCTTCGGGCTGACCGGCGTCTTCTTCGTCGATCCGATGCCGGCTTTGGTCTACGGGCCCGGTGTCGTGTCGCGCATCGTCGAGCCGATCCTGAAGCGTGGGCACGAGGTGCAGCTCCACATTCATACCGAATGGCTCGAATTCGCCCGCGACCATGAACTGAGCCATTTGCGCGGCCGCAATATCGCCGATTTTTCGCTCGACGATCAGGTTCGCCTGCTCGACCAGGCGCGCGCCTTGCTGATGATCGCCGGTGCGCCGCGACCCACGGCATTCCGGGCCGGCAATTTCGGTGCGAACGACAACACGCTGCGCGCGCTCAGCACACTGGGCGTGCAATATGACAGCAGCTTCAATCCGGCGTTTCTGTCCGGTGAATGCGCCATAGATCTGCCACCGGAAACCCCGCCTTTTGCCGAGTATCTCGGGGTTGGAATCATTCCTGTCAGCTTTATCGAGGACCGTCCCGGCAATATCCGGGCGGCCCAGCTGTGTGCGCTTTCTGCCTGGGAAATGCGCGATGCCCTGAGCCACGCGGCGCAGCACGACTGGCCGTGCTTCACGATCGTCAGCCACAGCTTCGAACTGCTCAGCCGCGATCGCACCCGCTGCAACCCGATCGTGACCCGGCGTTTCGAGGCGATGTGCAGCAACATTGCTGAACAGGCCAAGCTGGAAGACACGGGCTTTCATGCGCTGAGCCCACGCCGCAAATCATCGCTGAGGGCCGTTCCTGCCAATCTGGTGCGCACCGCGCTGCGTTATGGCGAGCAGGCGGTCAGCCGCATCCGTTACGAAGTAGGGATTGCCTCGACGCTCTTCCTCAACGAAATGGCGGCCTTCGAATCTCTCGTCGCCGTCTGACGGATCGGATCGGTTACCCGCGCAGCAGCTTGCGCACGCGCGCCTTTACGCCGATCCGGTCAAGCCACGCGCCCGAACCTTCGACCGCAGCATTGAAGGCCTGGTGCCCGGCCAGCAACGCGCGGTTGGCCAGTGTCGGCTTGAGCAGGAACACGGTGGCGCACTGGACCGCGTCGGTCCCGAACAGCGCCTTGTGCGCACCATCGCCTTCGGTGAAGTCGAAATAGCGGAACCGCTCTTCGGCAAACAGCTCTTCCAGCGCGCGCATCTGAAGCACTGTCCCGGGCGACAGCGACGCGATGGCCTGATCATAGCCGAGATAGGCGTAGATCAGCACATCATCGACGGCCGGCAGGTAGAGATAAGCGACCGCGCGGCCGCCCAAAAACAGGATGTACGCGCGCAGGTTGTCCGCTGATGCCAGCCGATGCGCTTCCTCGCGGAAGGCGCCATCACCGGGCAGCCCGGCATCGAGCAGCCGGGCCTGATAGGTCTGGCCCGATAACGGCAGCGCTGCGGCGAAAAATGCCTCGAGCTGGTCGGGCCGGTGGTAGCTGCGGATATCCAGCGTTCCGCCGCCAGCGTCCACCAGCTTGCGCATCTTGCGTTTGAGCGTCGCGCGGGTCTTGGAAGAGAATTGCGCCATATAGCTGTCATGGCCCGGCTGCATGTCGATATAGTGCCGGGAATAGGCCTGCGGCTGCGAGCTGATCAGGCCGGGATAATCTGCTGACAGCCTGGCCAGCATATCCGCCGGAGCCGATTGCAGCCGGTAACCATCCGCGCCAGGCGGCAGCGGGGCAGGGGGCAGGACCCGGTTCGCCAGGATCGCATCGAGCCCGTAAGCGAGCGGCATCAGCTTGCGCCGCGCGCGCACAAGACAGCGGTCCCCCAGCAGGAAACGGATTTCGGTGGCGACAGGCTGCATTCGGGCGATCCGGAGGGGGGAGAACGGGTTGGGTATCTCTCGGATACCGGCTGACGGTTAAGATCGCTTGAACCACTTGGCGGCTGGGCGTGCAAAGGTTTACCCAATGTTCACGACACCGCATTAGCGGTTATTCGGCGAGCTGCGACCTCGACGAGATTGCCACAACTCAAGGAACTTGGACATGGCGCAGCCTGGGCCAGACATTGCGTGCAACCATTGCGGATCAACCAGCGCACGGATTGTCGCGACGGTGCATGGCTATACCCTGGTTCGCTGCACCTCCTGCGACCTGGCCTTTATCGCCGATCCGCCTGCGCCTGCGGAGCTCGCCGCGATGTATCAGGCCGGCAACGATTATCATGTCACACTGCATGATCCCACGAGCAGCGATTATGCCAAGATGTCGCATATTGCCCGCAGGCACATGGCCTTCGTCCGCCGCTGGGCATCGCACGGCAAGATTCTCGATGTCGGCTGTTCGACAGGGCTGTTCCTCCATGAGGCGAAACAGGCGGGGTTCGATGCCTCTGGCGTCGAATTTTCGGCTGCTTCGGCGCAATTTGCCCGCGATCAGTTTGGCTTGCACATTACCGATGGCGACATTCACGCGATCAATGCGGCGCCTGAAAGCTATGACATTCTCACCATGTTCGATGTCATCGAGCATGTCCGCGACCCCGCAGGTGACATTGCCGCCGCACATCGCCTGCTCAAACCGGGCGGGATTTTCATTCTCTCCACGCCGAATATCGACGGATTGTACCCCAAGGCGTCCGAGCCACTGGCAAGGCCGCTGGGTCACTGGCCGCATATCGAGCCGCCATGGCACCTCTACCAGTTCTCGGTGAAGACGCTGACCGCGATGCTGGAAAAAGGAGGATTTGCTGGTCTAGGCACGCAACATACCGCCATCGACCTCGATTATACCTTCGGCAAGCCGAGCGATCTGAAGCGCAGCCCCAAACGGCTGGCTTATGCGCTCGCCTTCGCGCCGCTGGCATGGCTGGGGCCGAGGATCGGCATGGGTGACTGGTTCTATCTGGCCACCCGGAAAAGGTGATGTTCAGCCGGTGACCGCATAGCCGATCGGTTTGAACGAACCGTTGTTCGATTGCAGCGCGGAGCACGCGGTCAGGCCGATCACAAGGTCCATGTGCGCCATGAAGGTGATGCTGTCGCCTGCCTTGCTGAGCGGCGGATCGACGCGCAGTTCGCCGGTGGCGCTGTCGACCGGCACGTTCATGAAGCAGTTGAACGCCACCGGGATCATGTCCTCGGTCACGCCATAAGGCGCAAGTGCGGCCGCGAGATTGCCGAAGCAGCCGCGATGCGGATCGGTATCACCGTAGATGATGCGGAAGGTGTCCTTCGAGCAGGGCGTCAGCAGAAAATCATGCCGCCCGACATTGTCGGCCGTGATTTCGAGCATCACCTCGCTGCGATTGGAATAGAGCTTGTCGCCGACGCTCAGATAGATGCGGCTCGCATAATCAAGCGTGCGCCCCGATGAGATGACCTCGCCGATGTCATGCCGGTTGAAGGCGAGCAGATCAGCGACTTGCTCTCCCTGCACATCGGTGACCGTCAGCGTCTGACCCTTGGCGAGCAGAAACGCCGTGCCGGATCGCGGGGGGATCTCGTGGGCTTGGGTTTCACAGGGCATGTTCGAGGCTCTTTCTCGGACGCAGCGGACACTGCCAGCGCTCATCGACCGCGCGGCCGCTGTACTGCCGCGCCTCGGAAATCGTGCCGTGCAGCGCGAGCATGGGGTTGGCCTGACCCGCCAGCGCGATATCGCGGTCGATGATCGTGCCCCGTAACTTTTCGTAGATACCCGAAGTGCGCAGCTGCTCGAACTGGTCGTGCAGGTTGAAGACGATAACCGGCCGGTCGAAGCGGCGCGCAGGCCTGCTCGCGCCCGGGTGCAGTCCGACGACAAAGAATGCCTCACCGCCGAAGCTGAGCGAAAAATGCGGGTCATCGGGATCGGTGCTGACACGCGGATCGACCGGCTGGCCCAGCCAGTCATCCTTGTCGCTCAGCGACTGCAGCCGTTCCCACAAATGCCGCTCAAAACCTTTTTCGTCGAGCCCCGCGTCTTCCTCGAACACGACCGCGAGAGACTGGAAAGGCACCGGGTCGAGCGCATAGTCGCGCGCGATCCCCAGCAGCGCGGGGTGAATGCGCAGATCATCCCATGCGGAGCGCAAGTCGCGCCCGATGATGATGCGCATGTTGCCCTTGGCCAGAGCCGACTTGGCGCCAACGCAGGGGAAGTTGCGGTCCTGGATAAATTCGCGAAACTGCCTTGCCAGCGGGTTGTCGTCGGTCGTGCTCGATGATGTCATGGCAGGGTTACGCAGGTTCGGCATCGGGGTTGCGCGAGCCCCGGAACAAACCCTCCGCCAGCGCTTTGGCATTGGCCAGTTCGGCGACAAAGGCGCGGCGCTCGGTAGCGGCCCTGTCCTTGTCGGGCAGGCGCAGAAGGAACGAGGGGTGCACCGTGGCGACCAACTGCGCGCCGCCCTCAAGCGCATGAACCTGGCCGCGCATCGAAGCGATGCTTGCGCTCTTGCCGGTCAATCCGCGCAGCGCACTGCCGCCCAGCGACACGATAATTTGGGGCTGGACCAAGGCGCGTTCCTGATCGAGCCACCAGCGGCAGATATCGATTTCGCCGGTATTGGGGTTCTGGTGCAGGCGGCGCTTGCCGCGCGGTTCGAACTTGAAATGCTTGACCGCATTGGTGACGTACAGGCTCGCCCGATCCAGCCCGGCTTCGGCCAGCGCCTCATCGAGAAGCTGTCCCGCTGGCCCAACGAACGGGCGTCCTTCCAGATCCTCGCGGTCACCCGGCTGTTCCCCCACCAGCATGATCCGCGCCTTGGAGCTCCCTTCGCCGGGAACGGCCTGGGTCGCGTGGCAATGCAGCGGGCAGCGGGTGCAATCTTTCAGCGATCGCGCCAGATCCGAAAGCGAGCCGATCGCGGCGCCGGGCGCCACGGGCTCGGGCTCCGGACGTGCTCGCCACTTGTCGCTGCGCGGATTGGCCAGCGAGACAGCGGTCTCCCGCATCCGTTCCACCCGAGCCTCAGCGCCCGCCAGCAGCGGGGCGATGTCCTGCGCCTCGGGCAGGTTGTGCCAGTATTTCTTCGGCATTTCCGCGCGCATCGCGGCGATCTTCACTCGCGCCGGATTGAAGATCGCACCGTAATAGGTCCGCCACTGGTCTTCGACGACATCGCGGTCGGGAACCTCGTTGCGGTGACCGGGGGGGCCGAATGTCAGCTCCTCGTCGTGCCAGATCGCGCGGCCATCGGGGGTCAGGATCGCCCAGTCCATGCCATAGAAGCGCTTGCGGAAGAACGGCGCGGCCAGCCGCAGGATGCGGTGGTCGGGCTCGAACCACGCAACATAGGACTCCGGGTCCTGCTGGCCATCGCCGAGGCGGCGGAAGCGGACGAACGCGTGCATCTTGTGCAGGTCGCGGCGGATCGCCTTGTCCATTCGCGCCAGCCAGTCGACGTCCGGATCGGTGCGCCGTTCGAGCAGCCGCCGGTCCTCCTGTGCGCGCCAAACAATGCGGTAGAGCCGGGAGGGGACGCTGGCATCGCGGTGGCAGGTCACCCGGTCGGCGATGGCGACAAGCTCGCGGGGCAGGGTCACCGTCCGCTGCGGCTCCAGTGCGGCGGTATCGGCAAACAGCGATCCGCTTTCGCCTGCGTGCCGCCACAGCACCTCGTGCGGCGGGACGGACGCTGCCAGCAGCGCGCGTGCGGCGGTGCGCCATTCGGTGAAATCGCCGGGATTATGGAGCGTGACTTCGCGCATGCTGGCCGCCGCTAGAACGCCAAGCTCATCTGCTCGGGCGGCGGAGCAAAACGCGCGCGCAGGTTTTCGCTGTCGGTCAGCCCGCCGGGTCGCCAGTCCGGCGTGGTGATGAACGGCAGAACCTTCTTCACCGATGCCGTAAGCCGTGGCAGATCGCCGATCCGCACTGCCCCCAGCCGCCGGGCCGCGATGATGCGCTCGACCGCCTTGGTGCCCAGGCCCGGCACGCGGAGCAGCATCTCGCGCGGGGCACGGTTGATATCGACCGGAAACGCCTCGCGCCGCTGCAGGGCCCAGGCCAGCTTGGGATCGATCGCGAGGTCGAGCATGCCATCCTGCGCACCGGCCATGATCTCGTCACGCGCAAAGCCGTAGAACCGCAGCAACCAATCGGCCTGGTAAAGGCGGTGCTCGCGCATCAGCGGCGGACACACCGGGGGCAGGTCGCTGCTGGCATCGGGGATCGGGCTGTAGGCGGAATAATAGACACGGCGCAGGCTGTAGCCCGAATAGAGGCTGGTCGCCGTGGTGAGAATGTCGCTGTCGCGCGCGCTGTCGGCCCCGACGATCATCTGGGTCGATTGGCCGGCAGGCGCAAAGCGCGGCGTCTTGGCCTTGCGGAGCAACCGGCCTTTGCGCGCTTCGGCAGCATCGTCCACGCCGACACGCACATTGGCCATGGTCTTGCGGATCGTCTGCGGTGTTTTCTCGGGCGCAAAGCTCTTCAGGCCCGCTTCGGTCGGCAATTCGACATTGGTGGACAGCCGGTCGGCATAGAGGCCTGCGCGCGCGATCAGTTCTGGTGAGGCCCCGGCGATGGTCTTGAGGTGGATATAGCCCTGGAAACGATGCTCCTCGCGCAGCAGCCGCGCGACTTCGACCAGCTGCTCCATCGTATAGTCTTCGGACCGGATGATGCCGGACGAGAGAAACAGCCCCTCGATGTAATTGCGCTTGTAGAAGTCGAGCGTCAGCCGCACGACTTCGGCGGGGTTGAAGCGTGCACGCGCCACGTTGCTCGAGGCGCGGTTGATGCAGAAGCGGCAGTCGTAGATGCAGAAATTGGTCAGCAGGATCTTCAGCAGCGAAATGCAGCGGCCATCGGGCGCATAGCTGTGACAGATGCCCATGCCACCGGTCGAGCCGATGCCCTTCGTACCCGTCGAATCGCGCTTGATCGTCCCCGACGAGGCGCAAGAGGCATCATATTTCGCCGCATCGGCGAGGACAGCCAGCTTTTGCAGAATCGGTTTTTCGCTCATGCGCCCGATATAGGTATCAGAACAAAGAAAGAACAGAAGGTTCTGACCGGCAATGGGAAAAACTCTGGAAATCTTTACTGCGCTGAAGGCATCGTCCCTGGCCGCAGGAACGGGAACATGTGCGCGACATAATCTGCCTTGCCCAGGGTGACGCCCTGCGCGCGCAGGATCGCATAGGCGGCCATGACATGGAAATAGAGCTGCGGGATGGCCCAGTCGCGGACATATTGCGCGGCAGTCAGATCGAAGATCATGCCATTGGGCAGGCTGTGCGCAACCGGTGTGTCATCGGCAAGGTCAGCCGGGTGAGCCGCCGCGGCTTCGACGACGCGGATCGTCTCTGCAATCCGCGCCTGCGCTTCGGCGATCGACCGGGGGCTGGCCAGCGCGTCACGACCGTCTGCCAGCAACTGCGCCATCGGTCCTGCGGGGTTGTCCTGCCGCAACCGGGCGATGCCTTCATGGGCCTGGACGCAGGTGAAGCAGACCTGGGTGAACAGCGGAAACATGTCGTCTGCCAGCCGGGCATGCATGATCGACGCGGCCTTGTCGTCGGTCAGCTGCTCCGACGCCTTGCCTAGCCAGCCCGACAGCGCCTTGAGCATCTGGAGATAGGTCGGAACCAGCATGTCATTCAGCGTCATCGTCATCTCCCGGAGTTGGATGCGATCATAGGCCTGGGTCCGGTCAGGGCAAGGCCTGTCAGCCAATCCGCCGCGCCACGGTGATGGCGATGGCATGGCCTGCCACCAGCGCAACCGCAGCGACTGGCACGAACCATATCGGATGCGGCAGGGCGAACAGGTTGATGATGGCAAGCAGCGCCAGCACGGCGGTCACCACCACCGCTGGCCACCGCGCGGCCGCTAGCCGGAATGCCACCAGGCTGCCGCCGAAAGCGCCCAGCGCGTATCCGACTGCAACGGCGGCGAACAGCGCGTCGCCAGTGATGCGTCCGTGCGCCAGCGCCTCTGTCCCTGCTATAACCAATCCTGCCGAGATGGTTCCTGCCACAACCCCCGTCAACTTGCGCCCAATGCTCATGTCATGCTCCTTCCGCGGCCCGGACTAGCAGCATGGCTGACGGCCGGATTGAACAAAGGGGTCATCGCGGCAGCAGCATATGCGGCGGATAATGGGCGGCCCTATGCCGGAACTTGCCGGGGGTGGCTCCGGTGAACCGCTTCATCTCGCGAGTCAGATGCGCCTGGTCGGCAAAGCCATGCTCGCAGGCCAGGATGGCGAGCGAAAATTGCGGGTCGGCGAGCCGGGGATCGCGCAGCACGGCATCGATCCGGCGGAGCAGCAGCCAGCGCTTCGGTGCCAGCCCCGTTCCCCCGGAAAACACCCTGCGATAATGCCTGGGGGTTGCATGGGAGGCTATGGCCAGATCCTTGGCACGGACAGTGTCGCCAGCAAGACTTGGCGGGCTAACCGCATCGGGTCCGGGCAGCCGCGCCGCAAGCCAGTCTGCCAGGCGCGCAAACATGTCATCGATACTCGGTGCGGCCTTGAGCGAATCGCGCAACATGCCGGCTTCGCGGCCATGCCATTGCGACAGCCGGGCGGGCGGGGTCCCATCGCCGGGGGGCAGAGCGCCCAGCCAGGCCTTGGCGGCCCAGGGCTGCAACCGCGCGCCCACCAGTTCGCGCTGCCCCTCGGCACGGGCAAAGCGTGGTCCATCCTGCACCGGGGTCACCCAGCTGGTGGCATAGCGATGCTCGGGCATCCCGGGCGCCGACCGCCACCAGTGGACTCCGCGCAGGCTGACAACGATCTCGACAAAGGGCTTGGGCAACCCGCAATGCGGTGCGCCGGGATCATGCAGGTGCCACAGCTCGAGCACGGCATGGGCAAGCGCGGGCGGCGCGGCCTGGCTGGTGAATCTGACCTGATCCATGGCACCCCCCGACTGACAGGCTGGGCGCAAAGCTATCGGAAATCCGGCCGGATCAGGCAAGCGCGAAGCTCTGATCACCGACGGCACAGGAGATAGGGGAAAAGTGGTGCCCGGGGACGGGGTCGAACCGCCGACACTGCGATTTTCAATCGCATGCTCTACCAACTGAGCTACCCGGGCATCGGGCTTTACCGAACCTGCGAGCAGGCGGTTGGTCCGTTCATCGCCTGACCGGCGATTTGGAGCGCCGCCTATAGGCAGGCTTGGCGGGGCTTGTCCATAGCAAAATCACACAGGCCCCAACCGGCTTCAATCCCGGTCTCAATCATAGTCCGCATCGGGCTCGTCAGCGGGCGGCCCGGGCACGCGATAGCCTTCGCCCAGCCATTGCAGCAGGTCGCGGTCCTTGCAGGCCTTGCTGCAGAATGGCGTGAATTCCGCGCGCGCGGGCTTGCGGCACAGGGGGCAGGGGCGGGGATTGGCCATGGGCGCTATCTAGGCGGGGTGCGCCGCGACCGCAACCGGGCGACCGGTGCGACGTTGCAGCGAATCGCGCAGGCCGGTTTCACGCGACAGCAGCGCTGCTTCGTCTGCCGCAAGGTGCAGTGTCAACGTGCCGGTGCCGCTCTCGCGCTCGGCGCTGCGCAGGCTGGCCAGCAGCCGCCAGCGCGCTGGCGACGCGGCGTACAGCTCGATCAGCGAGGGGCGGCTGCGCTTGAGCACGATCTGCATCAGGCCAAAGCCGTTGATCGCGGTATGCTCGCATGGCAGCGTCATCGCCGCATCGAAATAATTGGCGACGGCATTGCGGTCCGCCTTGTCAGCGAGCGTCGGGAAATCGACGACAACGCCGCCGCCGATGCCGTGCCTTCGGATCGCGTGCGCAACGTGGGTCGCAGCTGCCAGCCCCAGTGCGCGCGGAGCAATATCGCCGTCGACGTCGATCACCATCATGGCGGGGGTGGGCGACAGCGTCAGCGATCCGCCTGCAAAGCCGATCTGCCCGGTCTCGGCTTCGGCCATCACTTCATGCCAGCCTGATTCGGCGAGCAGGTCCGGGCCATGCACTGAGACGCGGACGATCTCATGGCCTTCTGCAGTAATGCGGTCGAACAGGCTGGAGCCTGCCTGCAGCGGAGTGTCGGACGCGACCGCGCGCAGCCGGGCCGGCTTGTGCCGCGCGGTTCCGGCCTCGAGCAGCGGCTCGCGCAGCACCTCGGCGCGCAGCGTCTTGCCCTCGCTCAGGTCCTTGGGCACCGGCTGCAGCATGGCTTCGCTGCCATCCGCCAGTGCAACCCGGGCGCGGTGGCCCCCTGCGCTTTTGGCGAGCAGCCGTGCTTCGATGACCGCGCCGCATAGCAGCGGCTGATCGCTGCGCTGGATGCGGGCTTCCAGGATGCGGCCGTGTTCGATCAGCGCAGCGCGCTCTTCGCCGATGCCGTCTTCATAGAGCCAATGGGTCATGATGCGGGATTCACCAAGCCGGCGGTGACCAGCATGCTGCGCGTTTCATACAGGGGCAGGCCCATAATGCCGCTGTAGCTGCCGGAGATCGAGCGGATGAGCGCTTCAGCACTGCCTTGGATGGCATAGCCGCCCGCCTTGCCGTGCCACTCGCCGCCCGCGATATAGGCCTCGATCTCGTCGGCGTGCAGCCGTTTGAAAATGACAGTGCTCTCCGAAAGCCGGTGCAGGCAGCGGCCGTCGGGCAGCGACAGCGTGACGGCGGAGAGAACCTGATGACGGCGGCCCGACAGTAGGTCGAGGCAATGCCGGGCATCGGCCTCGCTTTCCGCCTTGGGCAGGATGCGCCGTCCGGCCGCAACGACGGTATCGCCGGACAGTACTGCGCTAGCTGGATGCAGAGCGGCGACGACTGCAGCCTTTTCCGCCGCCATGCGCTGCGCATAGACGCGCGGAAGCTCTGCCTTCAGCGGCGTTTCATCGATGTCAGCGGGAACGATTGCGTCCGCAGTGATGCCGATCCGCGCCAGCAGCTGCTGACGGCGCGGGCTGGCCGATGCAAGGATCAGCTGCGGCATTATTTGAAGCGGTAGGTAATCCGGCCCTTGGTCAGATCATAAGGGGTCAGTTCCACCAGAACTTCATCGCCAACCAGCACGCGGATACGGTTCTTGCGCATCTTGCCGGCGGTGTGGCCAAGGATCTCGTGATCGTTTTCCAGCTTCACGCGGAACATGGCGTTGGGCAGCAGTTCGACCACCTGGCCGCGCATTTCGAGAAGTTCTTCTTTTGCCATTCGGCCCCTGCAATTTGGTTCTGGTGTTGACGCAGCGACCGTTCGCTTCGCCATGATGCGCGCCGGTGAAAATCACAAGCCTGCGCAAAGTTCAGCGCGCCTTACAGACAAAGCGTGCAAAAGAAAAGACGGGAGTTTGCACGGGTTTGCCGCAGCCGTGCGGTTCTGACCCGCTGTCAGCGCAACCGCAGCCTTTGGGCAACACTCGGGCACAAATGCCAAATTTTGTTACAATTCAGCACTGGCTAAGGTGCAGCCGCGCATCATATTGCGCTGCAACAGAACAAATCCCCCATGCGCTTTCCCCGGCGCGGCAACCAGAACAAGAGAACGTTTTCCCCATGATGCCACCGCTGCGACCCCGCCTTATGGCCCATGCGAACCCGCGCCCGTTGGCGATGTTGCCTGTCGCTGCAATGCTGCTGGTCGCTGCCAGCCCGGCTGCGCTCGCCGCATCGCTGGATGCAGAAGAGGTGACCGCCAAGGCTGGTACTGCCGATGGCGCACAGGCGCAGACCCCGGCCAGTCCTCCCGCCGACACAGAGCCCGATGCCGACGGCGAGACGATCGTCGTGGTGGCCGAGCGCTTGCGTGGGTCCATCCAGACCGATGTGCCGCCGGTAGCAGAGCTGAGCGCGCAGGATGTTGCCAGCTATGGCGCGTCGTCGCTTGCCGAACTGCTCCAACAGATCGCGCCGCAGACCGGCAGCGCGCGCGGACGCGGCGGCGAGGGCCCGGTGGTGCTGCTCAACGGCCAGCGCGTCTCGGGCTTCCGCGCGATCCGCGATATCCCGCCCGAAGCTATCGCAAAGGTCGAGGTGTTCCCTGAGGAGCTCGCGCTCAAGTACGGCTTCCGCCCCGACCAGCGTGTCATCAACTTCATTCTCGTCGAAAATTATCAAAGCCTGGCTGCAGAGGTCGATAACGGCCTTTCGACCCAGGGCGGCTATGGCACCACCGAGTTCGAGGGCACCTTCACCAAGCTTGGCAAGAACACCCGGCTGATCGTCGATGTCGAATACGAAATGGCGACCGCGTTGCGCGAGAGCGAGCGCGGCATTATTCAGCCTGACAGCACGGCGCCGTTTGCTCTGGGTGGGAACATCGGTGCATCGCCTTATGCCAGCGGTGCGGCGATCGATCCGGCATTGAGCGCTTTGGCCGGCCGCACGGTGACGCTGGCAGGCGTGCCGCAGGGCATCACGGGGGCACCCGCATTGTCGGCCTTTACCGGCGCTGCCAACACCACCGATCTGGGCGAATTCCGCACGCTTGTTCCCAATTCCGATCGGATCCAGGCGAACGCGACCTATATCCGCACGCTGGGCGTCGATACCAATGTCCAGGTCAATGCGACCTATACCAACAATTTCGCGACCTCGCTGCTTGGCCTGAACACCGCGACGCTGACGATCCCGACGACAAACCCGTTTTCTCCCTTCACCCGCAATGTCAGCCTGCTGACCGCGTTCGGCGATCCGCGCGCGATCACCCGCACGGTCGATACCGACACCTATTCGCTGGGCTTCAACGCCAATGGTGTGCTGCCCGCCAACTGGAAATGGGCGCTGACCGGCGACTATACCCAGGTCGATACGCTGACGATCATCGATCAGCCTGCCGATGTGAGCGGGCTGCAAACCGCGATCTCGCGCGCCACCAACGCGATCAACCCTTTCACCGGAACTTTGGGCTCGCTGCTGCCTGCGCTGGTCAGCGATTCCGCGCAGAGCCGCAACCAGCTGTTCAACAGCCAGCTCACCGCCAATGGCAAGCTGGCCGATCTTCCTGCCGGCCCGGTCAACGTGACGCTGGTGGGAGGCTTTGCGCGCCGCCAGCAGGATTCGACCGACAGCCGTCTGGCGGGGCAGGGCAGCAATTCGCTGTCCCGCAGCGAGGCCAATATCTCCGGCAACATCGATGTGCCACTGGTCGACAGCTACATGAGCGAGTGGTTCGGCAAGCTGTCGGTCAACGGAAACCTCGGTTACCGTGAGTTGAGCGATGTTGGCGGGTTGCTGAGCTTCGGCTATGGCCTGAACTGGTCGCCGACCGATACGGTTACCATCCAGGCATCGCTGATCGCGGAAGAGGCAGCCCCCGGCATCAGCCAGCTGGGCGACCCGCAGATCGTTACCCCCAATGTCAGCACGTTCGACCTTGCCCGCAATGAAACCGTGCTGGCGACGATCATCTCGGGCGGCAATCCGTTGCTGACGCCGGAAGAGCGGCGCGACGTCAAGATATCGTTCAACTATCGTCCGCCGTTCATCGAGGGGCTCGATTTCCTCGCCGAATACATCCGCAACCGTAGCTATGGCACCACCTCGTCCTTCCCGATCCTGACCCCCGAGATCGAGGCGGCGTTTCCTGATCGCATCATCCGTGATGCTGACGGTTCGCTGCTGGCGATCGACCAGCGCGCGATCAATTACGACCGGGTGACCAGCGACCGGCTGCGCTATGGCATCAACTTCTCGCGCCAGATCGGTGGCAGTGATCGTGGTGGCGGTGCTGGCGCAGGTCCCGGCGGCGCACGTGGCCCCGGTGCAGGTGGTCCCGGCGCAGGTGGCCCGCCGCGAGGTGAGGGCCAGGCAGGCGCTCCTCCCGCCGGGGGGCCGCGGGGTGAGCGCGCAGCCGCTGGCGGACCTCCGCGCGGACCCGGGGCAGGCGGCCCCCCGCGCGGGCCGAGCGGCGGCTTTGGCCCCGGCGCCGGTGGCCGTGGCGGTCGCTGGAACGTTTCCATCTATCACACCATCCGCTTTGCCGAGACGATCCGCATCCGCTCGGGTCTGCCCGAGCTCGACCTGCTCGACGGATCGGCGATCGGATCGAGCGGCGGCGTTCCGCGCCATGGGATAGAGATGGAGGGCGGCCTGTTCCTCAACGGCGTGGGCCTGCGCTTTACCGGCAATTACCAGAGCGGATCGCGGGTCGATGGCGGGGTTCTGCCCGGAGCGACCGATCTGCGCTTCAACGATATCGCGACCTTCGGCATGCGCGCCTTCGTCAATTTCGACAACAAGCCCAAGCTGACCGAAGCCGTGCCCTTCCTCAAGGGAGCGCGGCTGCGTCTGGGCGTCGACAACATCTTCAACGCCCAGCAGCGCGTGACCACCGATGCAGGCGATGTTCCGCTGCGCTATCAGGCCGGGTTCATCGACCCGCAGGGCCGCGTGGTTTCGCTGAGTTTCAGAAAGCGGTTCTGAACGGGGACGGTCACGGGCAAATTTGCCATGGCTTTTGCCGAATGCGACGGTTAAAGACGCTGACCTTGAGCCGGAGCGCTAGCTTTTCGGCAGTGCTGGTTATGCAAGGAGTCCCAATTGGCGCTGACACCTAACAAGGACGCAGATGCCGCGCGTGACAATATGTTCCTTCGCGAGGTCGATGATGCCCTGCGGCAGGACCAGATGGCCGGTATCGTCCAGAATTACGGCAAGCTCATCCTGATCGGCATCGTCGTGCTGCTGCTCGGTCTGGGTGGCTGGTTCTGGTACCAGCACGAGCAGACCGAAGCGGCAGGCGAACGCGGCGAAGAGATGACCAACGCGCTTGATGCGGTCCGCAACGGCAATCTGCCGGGTGCTGCCAACGCGCTCAAGTCGCTGGAAACCGCTGATCAGCCTGGCTATCGCGCAGTTTCGCAGATCCTGGCTGCCGGCATCAAGCAGGAACAGAACGACCCCAAGGCGGCGGCTGCCGCCTTTGCCAAGGTCGCCGCCGATGGCAGCCTGCCGCAGCCGCTGCGCGATCTCGCGCTGATCCGGCAGACCGCGGCAGAATATGACAGCCTCAAGCCGGCGGACGTGGTCGCTCGGTTGAAGCCGCTCGCCGTTCCGGGCAATCCCTGGTTCGGCAGCGCCGGCGAAATGGTCGCAATCGCGCACATGCGGATGAACAAGCCCGATTTGGCCGGGCCCTTGTTCCAGAAGCTGGCCGAAGACAAGCAGGTGCCGGAAACCATCCGTTCACGTGCGCGTCAGTTGGCTGGTGTCATGGGCGTCGATGCGGTGGTCGATCCCAGCAAGGCCCAGGGCGTCAGCGCACCTGTTGCCGCGCCGGGACTGGCAGCACCGGCTGGTGCACAGTAATATAGTTTGCGGGTCGCTACCGTTGATGATGCGTTTTTATTGATTCGGGGAGCTTGACTGGCAATGCACAAGACCAAATGGGCGATGATTCTCGCGCTGTCGGCAACGCTGGCAGGATGCGGCGTTCTGGGTGGCAACGACAAGCCCAAGGTGACGCCGACGGTGGGTAATCGCACCTCGATCCTTACCCGTGCCGAAAGCGGTGCGGATGTCGACAAGGATCTCGCCGGCGTGTCGGTGATCCTGCCACCGGCCACCGCCAATGCCAACTGGAGCCAGCCGGGCGGCAGCGCGACAAAGGCTGTCGGCCATCTCGCCATCGGCGAGACGATCAGCCGGGCGTGGAGCGCGAAAATCCCAGGTTCCAGCCTGCGCGTGCGGCTTGCCGCTGCTCCGGTTGTCTATGGCGGCAGGCTTTACGCGGTCGATACCGAAGGCATGGTCCATTGCTATGATACCGCCAGCGGATCGCAGGTGTGGGCGGTAAAGCTGGAAGCATCGGACGATGGCTCCGCATCGGTCTTCGGCGGCGGTGTCAGCGTTGATGCGACACGCGTCTACGCCACCAATGGCGTCGGTGAGGTCGCAGCGCTCAACCCCGCCGACGGATCGCAGATCTGGCGCGTGAAGCCCGCAGGACCGCTGCGCGGCTCGCCCACGCTCGCGTTTGGCTCGGTCTATGTTATGACTCAGGACAATCAGCTGATCGCGCTCAATCAAGCCGATGGCACCACCACCTGGAACCAGAGCGGATCGCTTGGCCAGGCCGGCGTGTTCGGCGTGGCAGCCCCTGCAGCGGGCCAGGGGACCGTCGTCGCCGGTTTTTCCAGCGGCGAACTGATTGCCTATCGCTATGAAAACGGCCGCAACCTGTGGTCGGACGCGCTGGCGCGCACCAGCATCTCCACCTCGGTGTCGACGCTGACCGATATCGATGCCGACCCGATCATCGATCGTGGCCGCGTCTATGCGGTGGGCGAGGGCGGCCGCATGGCAGCCTATGAGCTGGTCACCGGCCAGCGCATCTGGGAACTGAATATCGCGGGCATTTCTACCCCCGTGATTGCGGGCGAATGGCTGTTCGTGCTGACCGACGATGCGCGCATCCTGTGTATCGCGCGCGCGACCGGCAAGGTGCGCTGGTCGACCCAACTGCAGCGCTATCGCAAGGAAAAGAAGAAGGAGGGCCAGATCTACTGGAACGGCCCCGTGCTGGCCGGTGGCCGCCTGTTCACCGCCAACACCAATGGCGAAGTGGGCTCGATCAACCCGGCAGATGGCACCTTCACCTTGCTGTTCGACGTGAAGGAAAAGGTCTCGTTGCCGCCGATCGTCGCGGACAACACGCTGTATATCCTCGACGATGGCGGCACGATCACCGCTTATCGGTGAGCAGCGTGAGCACAGGCACCTGATTGCGGGGGGAGACAAAGTCTCTCTTCCGCGATAAGGGCGTAAGGGTCCAAACTCAATCAGGGCGCGATCGAGGTTTGGAGCAAAATGGCCCAGTGCGAGGAAGGAAGGCGCCGGAATATGCCGATATTTCAAGACTTCCTGACGCTGCAATGGGCCATTTTGGCCAAATCCCTTCGGGACGGCCAAATGGCTTCCATCTCGGCCAAAGCTGCCCTTGGAAAGGCAACCAGCCTTCCCGGCGGGCACCTTCGACCGAGCTGTTTGCCATTTGGACGCCTCGACCGCGCCCTGATTGAGTTTGGACCCTAATATGTTACCTGAAATCGTCATCATCGGCCGACCCAATGTCGGCAAATCCACCCTGTTCAACCGGCTGGTGGGCAAGAAGCTGGCGCTGGTCGATGACCAGCCCGGCGTCACGCGCGACCGGCGTCTCGGCAAGGCCGAACTGCTGGGCCTGCATTTCCAGATCGTCGATACCGCAGGCTATGAGGACGAGGACCCCGAGACGCTGCCCGGCCGGATGCGCCGCCAGACCGAGCAGGCCGTGGCCACTGCGCGCGCGGCTTTGTTCGTCTTTGATGCCCGCGCCGGGATCACCCCGCTCGATGAGGAAATCGCCCGCTGGCTGCGGACCACCAAGACTCCGATCATCCTGATGGGCAATAAGGCCGAAGGCCGCGCTGCCGAGGGCGGACTGATGGAATCCTATTCGCTGGGCCTGGGTGAGCCGATCGCGTTCAGCGCCGAGCATGGCGTCGGCCTTGCCGAACTGTTCGATGCCCTGCGTCCGCTGATCGAGGACTGGGACGACGGAGATGACGATGACACGCAGCTGCCTGCGATCAACGTCGATGCCGAAACCGTCGACGAGAACGCGGTCGAAGCTGCCCCGTTGCAGCTTGCGATCGTCGGACGTCCCAATGCGGGCAAATCCACGCTGATCAACAAGATCCTGGGTGAGGATCGGCTGATCACGGGTCCGGAAGCCGGAATCACGCGCGATTCGATCGCGATCGACTGGACCTGGAATCCGGCGGACGAATCGCCGTCGCGTCCGGTTCGGTTGATCGACACCGCCGGGATGCGCAAGAAGGCCAAGGTGGTCGACAAGCTGGAAAAGCTCTCGGTCGCCGATGCGCGCCGGGCGATCGATTATGCCGAGGTTGTCGTGCTGCTGCTGGATGCGACCCGCGGGCTGGAGCTGCAGGAGCTCAAGATCGCCGACAATGTGATCAAGGAGGGCCGCGCCCTGGTCATCGCGATCAACAAATGGGATGTTGCCGAGGAGGCCTCCAGCCTGTTCAACGGCATCAAGGCGGCGCTGGATGAAGGTCTGGCGCAGCTGCGCGGCGTGCCGGTGCTGACGATCTCTGGCATAACCGGCAAGGGGATCGATACGCTGATCAAGGTCGCTTTCGAGACGCGGACCGCGTGGTCGCGGCGCGTTTCGACCGGTCAGCTCAACCGATGGTTCGAAATGGCGGTGGAAACAAATCCGCCACCGGCCCCCGGCGGCAAGCGCATCAAGCTGCGCTATATCACCCAGGCCAAGGTCCGCCCGCCGGGCTTCGTCATCTTCGGGACCCGTGTCGACGAGCTGCCAGAAAGCTATTCTCGCTATCTGATCAACGGTTTACGCCGCGAGTTGGGCTTTGGTGCGGTACCGGTTCGGATAACCTACCGAGCACCCAAAAACCCGTTTTCGAAGGATTGATCGGGCATAGTTTTGAGTCCAGGCGATCGACTGCGGTCTTGCTGTTAACCGCTGCAGTTACTTCTTCATCGCAAGGATTCATTTACCAATCCTGATGTATTTTCCGGGCCTGAGTGCTTTGGGGCACCCCGGGAGAATGCATCATGGCCTATGAAGAGGCGCCGCTCATCAACTGGTCGACCTATGCCGAGTCGCGTGCGACGCTCGGCAGCGACTTTGTGCGCATCCTCGGCTATTTCCGCGAAGACGGCATCAAGTCGGTCGATGCAATCGAATCTGCGATCCGCGACAGCAATGCCGCTGGCCTGGTGCTGCCAGCGCATACGCTGAAGAGCGAAGCACTTCAGTTCGGGGCGGAACAGCTGGGTCTGTTGTCGGAAAAGATCGAGATGACCGCGCGGCATTGCGTTGAAATCCACGAAACCCCCGACGAACTGCTGCAGGACGTCGTCGGTCTGCGCGAAATGTTCCGCGTGTCGCTGGCGGCGCTGGAGAAAGAAGCCAATCCGCTGGTCGAGCGCCGGACTTTCGGACGTCGCCCACCGATGGCCGGTGCGGCGATGGGCGCCCAGCGTACCTTCGGCCGCAACTGACCGTCTGCCCCGCATGGCTTGACCATCGCGGTTTGCAGTCATATCTGGGCGGCATGGCTATCCGTCCCATTCTTGAAGTGCCCGATCCGCGGTTGAAGACCGTCTCCACCCCTGTCGAGACGTTCGACGACGATCTGCGCACTCTGGTCGCCGATATGTTCGAGACCATGTACGATGCACCCGGCATCGGGCTTGCCGCGATCCAGGTGGGCGTTCCCTTGCGAGTTCTGGTGATCGACCTGCAGTCCGAAGAAGACGAGGAAGGCAAGCCCATCCGCGCGCCGCGCGTGTTCATCAATCCCGAAATCCTCGATCCCTCGGCCGATTACACCTTGTACAACGAAGGCTGCCTTTCGGTCCCCGATCAATATGCCGATGTCGAGCGCCCGTCCTCGATCCGCGCCCGCTGGCAGGATCTGGATGGAAAGGTGCACGAAGAGGCGATGGACGGCCTGATGGCCACCTGTCTGCAGCACGAGATGGATCACCTCGAGGGTATCCTCTTCATCGATCACCTCTCGCGGCTCAAGCGGCAGATGGTGCTGAAGAAGCTCGAGAAGATGCGCAAGGCGGCGTAAGCGCCTGAATTCGCGGAACGTCTGATCAACCTTGCTGCAGCAAAAGCGGCGCGCGCGTTTCTGCGCGCGAAGGACGAGCGTTGCTCTCCATGACAGCACGATGGGGGAGGGCGTTGTCCCCAACCCTGTGGCTTTGCCCCATTGCCAACCATCCCCCCGCGCTTTAGGTTCGCTTTTCGTTCCAAATTTGCGCGGGAAATTTTCATGGACCTGTGGGTCGCAGTCCTCATCATCGTTGCCCTGATTGCCGGGCTCGCCATCGGCTGGTGGTTGGGCAGCAAGCCCGTCGCCGACGCCCGCGCCGAGCGCGAAGAGGCGCAGGCTGCACTCAAGACGCTGCAAGAGCAGTTCAACACCGCAATCCGCGATCTGGCGGGCACCAGCGAACGCGCAAAGTTGGCGGATGATCTCTCGCTGCGGCTGGAGGCCGTGCGCACCGACAATGCCGCACTGTCCGGCCAGCTTGCCGCTGCCGCCGAGCGCGCCCGCCAGGCCGATGATCTCGCTGCCCGGCTCGATACCCTGCGCGCCGAACATGCGGCGTCCGCACGCGAACTGGCGACGATGAAGGCTGATGCGGCCAATCACGAGAAGCAGGTCCGCATGCTCGTCGAGGCGCGCGAGCAGCTTTCGCAGCAGTTCGGCGAAGTCGGCAACAAGCTGCTCGGCGAAGCGCAGGAGGCGTTTCTGCGCCGCGCCAACGAGCGGTTCGCGCAGTCCGAGGAAAAGAACGAGGAAAAGATCCGTACGTTGCTCGCTCCGGTGGGCGAGAGGCTCAAGACCTATGAGGAGCAGGTGCAGAAGATCGAGGCGACGCGCAGCGAGGCTTATGGCACGCTCACCGGGTTGATCGAGCAGATGCGCGCCGGGCAGGACCGGGTGCAGGCGGAAGCCGCGCGGCTGGTCAACAGCTTGCGCAACGCTCCCAAGGCGCGCGGGCGCTGGGGCGAGCAGCAGCTCCGCAACGTGCTCGAAAGCTGCGGCCTGGCTGAACGCACCGATTTTGCGATGGAAGTCAGCCTGGATACCGAGGATGGCCGGCTTCGCCCCGATGCGGTCGTCAAGGTGCCGGGCGGTCGGTCGCTGGTGATCGATGCCAAGGTATCCTTGAACGCCTATCAGGATGCGTTCGGGGCGGACGACGACGGTGCGCGCAAGATCGCGCTCGCTGCGCACTGCGCTTCGATGAAGGCCCATATCGATGGCCTGTCGCGCAAGGCCTATTGGGACCAGTTTTCCGACGCGCCCGATTACGTGATCATGTTCGTCCCCGGCGAGCATTTCCTATCGGCCGCACTCGAGCATGACCCGTCGCTCTGGGACCATGCCTTCGACAAGAAGGTTCTGCTGGCCACCCCGACCAATCTCGTTGCGATCGCGCGAACCGTGGCCAGCGTCTGGCGGCAGGAGGGGCTGGCGGCAGAGGCCAAGCAGATCGGGCAGCTGGGCAAGGAGCTCTACGACCGGCTCGCGGTCTCCGCCGAGCATTTGAAGCGCGTCGGCTCAGGCCTGTCGAGCGCGGTGGGGCATTACAACAAGTTCGTCGGCAGCTTCGAACGCAACGTATTGTCAACGGGCCGCAAGTTCGCCGCGCTCAACATCGAGACGGGCAAGCGCGAGCTGGAAACGATCGACGAGATCGAGGCACTGCCGCGCTATGGCGACGCTGCATTGATCGAGGCGGGAGAGGAAGTGAAGGACGCGGCGGAGTGACCTGAGATCCTCCCACAGCTTGCTGGGGGAGGGGGACCGCCCGCATAGCGGGGGGTGGAGGGGCAGCCGAGTCATGCTACCCGTCGACGCTTGTTCGATCCCGCTTCCCCTCCACCATCCTGCGGATGGTCCCCCTCCCCGAGACAAGCTCGGGGAGGATTTTTGATAGGCTTACTGCAAGGAATGTTTGCGGAATCCAGCCCTGCAAATCAGGTGAACGAGCACCTGTAATAGTCACCCCATAGTGGACGGCATTTGACAAGGTCGCCATGGAACAGCTTCGTCACCCGGTTAGGTGCGTAAAACCTGCCTGTTTTTGGGTGAAAGCCATCAGCCAACATGACATCCCCGGTCGGGTCGAAAACAATTGCTGACCAGTTATCGAGAAGGCCTGCTGGGTTGAAGGCTATGCGGACCGGAGGACCAACATCCACGGAATATGTAACGCCTTTGTGCTCGGCGTACCATTCCGCCTTTCTTGAGATGCGGGTCATATTGATGATGTCTCGGTAATGGTTTTCATTTACGGCAAGTCTCGATAGATCGCCAAGAAAGCCGCCCGCCCAGAGAGCCGGTAACGCAGCAGATAACCAAAGCGCGAGTAAGACGGGTGCTAAAGCTATCGCGAGAGCCTGCCCCAAGAAATTCTTGCTGTATTTGGCAACGCGAATTCCTTGCCAAAGTTTGAATGCAGCAATCGCAACCACGCCAAATACTGTTGGAAGGCCGAGAAAAACGAAAAGAAAAATACCTAAGCCCGCATTCCACGCCTCAATAAGGCCTAGGGTAATCGGAACTAAGGCGACGAGCACGAAAAAGCGAACGGTCCTGGCAACGTAGCCGCCAACAGGATCATTCGCCATAAACTCGGCGATACGATTTTTCAGTATTCTGCCAAAAAACATAGGCTCGACGCTAACCCACAAGAAGTCGGCGTGAAACCCCGTTACTGTCCCGTGAACTTCTTCGCGAAGCCCATGATGTCGTTGACGGGATTGCCGTCGCCGTCACGGTCGAGGAAGCCGGTGACCTTTTTCAGGGCATCTTCGCCGCCAACCTGAGCAAGGAGATCGTTGAGCTTGTCCATCGGCAGGCCGGTGGACTCAGCCGCCGAGGCGACGGTGTCGCCGGGCTGGGGGGCCGCTTTGCCCAGGGCGGCCATGGCAGACTGCACCTGCTCTTCGCTGAGGCCCACCTGCTTGGCGAGGCCCGCGATCTTGTCGACGCCGCCCAGCTGGCCGACGATGTTATTGAGGAAATCCATGTGTTCAACTCCCTATGTGCAGCCCCCAAGTTAACATGGGGGCAGAGCGCCCGCCACGACATTCACTCTGGCAATGCTGCCAGATCAGGTAAAATCATCGCACGCCGCGCCTCCACCGAGAACAGCCGGTCGCGCGAATAGAAACGCAACGGCCAGTCGCGTGCCCCTTCGGGCGCATCCAGCAGCGCATTGACCTTGTCCACCAAGGGCCAGGTGGGGTCGATACGCGCGAAAAACGCTGCGACGCCCGCGACATAGCAATACGTGATCGTGGCGTGGAACCCGCTGGTGTCGGTGTTCGGCGTGCCGACGCTGTCATTGTGCCGCCGGATGATGTCAGGAAAATCGCGCGCCGCATCGAGATCCGGCCGTTCGGCGATCAGCCACAGGCAGGCGGCGACATGGGCCTCGTGGGTCCATTCGGCGCGCGGCAGGCAAGATGCGATCAGCCGCTCGCCCAAAAGGCGAACGGCTGATGACGATTCAAAATAGCGTATGGAATGTCCGGTCATGATCGGGCCTTCGTTCAAGAACGCCCGACCTGATCCGGGCACTATCAGGCGGCAACCGCCTGACGTTGGGGCGCAGCGGCGCGGACGGCTTCGTCGACATGGTCTTCGAACTGGGCGAAGTTGTCGATGAACTGGCCGACCAGCTTCTGTGCGGTGGCGTCATATTCCGCCTTGTCCGCCCAGGTGCCGCGCGGGTTGAGGATGGCGCTGTCGACACCCGGAACGCTGACCGGGACCTCGAAGCCGAAGTTGGGATCGGTTTCGAACTGGGTGTTGTTGAGGCTGCCGTCGAGCGCGGCGTTCAGCAGGGCACGGGTGGCCTTGATCGGCATCCGGCTGCCGACGCCGTACTTGCCGCCGGTCCAGCCGGTGTTGACCAGCCAGCAGGTGACATTGCCCTTGGCGATGCGCTCCTTGAGCAGGTTGCCGTAGACCGACGGGTGACGCGGCATGAACGGCGCACCGAAGCAGGTGGAGAAGGTCGCCGAAGGCTCGGTCACGCCGATTTCGGTGCCTGCCACGCGTGCGGTATAGCCCGACAGGAAGTGGTACATCGCCTGTTCGGCGGTGAGCCGTGCGATCGGAGGCAGCACGCCATAGGCATCGGCGGTGAGAAAGATGATGTTCTTCGGCACCGGCCCGAGATTGTCTGCCGAGGTGTTGGGGATGAAGTCGATCGGGTACGATCCGCGGCTGTTTTCGGCGAGCGTGTTGTCGGCGAAATCAAGCGTGCGGGTTTCCGGATCCATCACGACGTTTTCCAGCACCGTGCCGAAACGCTGGGTGGTGGCGTAGATTTCGGGCTCCGCCTCGGGCGAGAGGTTGATCATCTTGGCATAGCAGCCGCCTTCGAAGTTGAACACGGCGGTGTCGGACCAGCCATGCTCGTCATCGCCGATCAGCGTGCGGCTGGCATCGGCCGAGAGGGTCGTCTTGCCGGTGCCTGACAGGCCGAAGAACACAGCAGTGTCGCCTTCGGGGCCGATATTGGCCGAGCAATGCATCGGCATCACGCCCTGGGCGGGCAGCAGATAGTTGAGGATGCCGAACACCGACTTCTTCATCTCGCCCGCATAGGCGGTGCCGCCGATGA
The DNA here is from genome assembly GCA_943370475.1 of Hydrogenophaga intermedia. Taxonomy (GTDB): domain Bacteria; phylum Pseudomonadota; class Alphaproteobacteria; order Sphingomonadales; family Sphingomonadaceae; genus Blastomonas. The sequence goes on along the minus strand of CALRRI020000017.1, from coordinate 33,626 downwards.
GGATCAGCTTTTCCGACAGGTTCACCGCAACCACGGTTTCGCTGCGCGTGCCATGCTTGGCCGGATCGGCGCGGAAGCTGGGCAGATCGATGATCGTGTATTCGGGCGCAAAATCGGCCAGCTGATCAGCCGTGGGGCGGACCAGCAGGGTGCGGATGAACTGGCTGTGCCAGGCGAATTCGTTGATCACGCGGACGTTGACGCGATATTCGGGCTGCGATCCGCCGAACAGGTCCTGCACGTACAGCTTGGACTTTTCGCCCAGGAACGCGAGGAAATCGGCCTTGAGCGTGGCGAAGTTTTCCGGCGTCATCGAGACGTTGGTCTTGCCCCACCAGACGGTGTTTTCGGTCTCGGCATCGCGCACGATGAACTTGTCGCTCGCGCTGCGGCCCGTGTGCTTGCCGGTGGCGACGACAAGCGCGCCGCCCTTGGCCAGCGATCCCTCACCATTGCGCAGGGCCTCTTCGACCAGGGCTTCGGTGCCCAGGTTCCAGTGCTGGTTTTCCGTTGCGGTAAAGCCTTGATCGGCAAGCGAAACTTTGGATTTGATAGCCACTGCTGAAATACTCCCAAATTGCTGCCGCTTCTGGCTGACTTGCGCTCACCGATCAGCCCGCTTTTTTTGCGGCGACTCACGCAGCACAACCCCCGTGATGTTTAGTCCCAAGACCAATGGCTGGTTGTCTGTCAATAGCTGCTACCGGTGTCATAACATGGGTGGTGCATTGATATCGTTCCCACCCCCAAATGCTGCGCTGCAATATGGCCGACAAAGCTGTTTACGCTGGCGCTGCGATATGCGACCGGCAGGCGGTAGTGATCGAGGAGGATACAGCCACCCATGGCGGCAGTGATTGCGCTGGTCGATGATGACCGCAACATTCTGACTTCGGTGTCGATCGCGCTCCAGGCGGAAGGCTTTGTCACGCGCCTCTATTCGGATGGCGAGGCGGCGCTCAAGGCAATCACCGAGACGCCGCCCGACCTTTGCCTGTTCGATATCAAGATGCCGCGGATGGACGGGCTTGAACTTCTGCGCCGGGTGCGCGAGACCAGCGCGGTGCCGGTCATCTTCCTGACCTCGAAGGACGAGGAACTCGACGAGGCGCTGGGCCTTGCGATGGGCGCGGACGATTACATCACCAAGCCTTTCTCGCAGCGGCTGCTGATCGCGCGGATCAAGGCGATCCTGCGGCGGGCCGAGCTGATGCGCGCGCCCGATGCGCCGAGCGACGAGCCGGTCGCCGAACCGATCGTCAGGGGACGGCTCGAAATGGACCCGGCGCGACACATGGTCAGTTGGGATGGCAAGAGGGTTACGCTGACGGTCACCGAATTCCTCATCCTGGAGGCGCTGGCGGCACGGCCCGGCGTCGTCAAGAGCCGCAACCAGCTGATGGACGCGGCCTATCAGGACGATGTCTATGTCGATGACCGCACCATCGACAGCCATATCAAGCGCCTGCGTCGCAAGTTCCGCGAGGTCGACGACGAGTTTTCCGCTATCGATACCCTGTATGGCGCCGGATACCGTTTCTCAGGAGAATAATCCCCCGGCGCTGCAGTTGCGCTGGACCCGCCGGGTTTCGCTGACCTGGCGGATCCTGGCGGTGAACGTGTTCGCCATCGCCATGCTGGGCGGGGGTCTGCTGTATCTCGACAGCTATCGCGAACAGATCATCCAGGAACGGCTGGAGCAGGAGCAGCAAAGTATCTGGTTGCTCGGCCATGCGTTGGAGCGCCTCGATGAGCCGGGCCGGATCGCGATGCTGCGCGCGGTCAGCGACCAATATGATTCGCGAATCCGATTGTACGATGTGTCGGGCAGGTTGCGGCTGGACAGCTTTGCCTTGGGGCCGCCGACCTATGCCTTGCGCAATCCCGATGAGGAGCCGTGGCAACGCCATGCAGCACGCCTGCTCGACCAGGGCTTTGACTGGCTGGTCGATGCGCAGCGTGTGGACCGGTTCGTCGAACGCCGGCCCGACCGGTTGCAGAACTGGCCAGAGGCGCTCGCCGCGCTGCAAGGGCAATCGGTGCACGCCAGAATGCGCTACGCGCCCGATCGCACGCCGATGATCAGCGCCGCGATTGCGCTGCCGCGCGGCGATGACGTGCTGATCACCAGCTATAATGCGCGTGACATCACCCGGATCGTGCGCGCTGAGCGCTTCAATCTGGCGATGATCGTTCTGGCAACCGCACTGGTATCGATCCTGTTTTCGCTGTTTCTGGCGCGTACCATCGTCAAACCGCTGCGACGGCTGGCGAGCGCGGCGGTACGTGTGCGGCTGGGCCGTGCGCGCGAGGTGGTGGTGCCCCGCCTGCCATCGCGCGGCGACGAAATCGGCCTGCTGGCGCGATCGCTGTCCGACATGAGCATGGCACTGCGTCAGAAGATCGACGCGACCGAGGCGTTTGCCGCCGATGTCAGCCATGAACTGAAGAACCCGCTCGCGTCGTTGCGGTCGGCGCTCGAAGGACTCGGCAGCGTCAAGGACGAAGCGCTGCGCGCGCAATTGTTCGAGATCGCTTGCAGCGATGTGCGCAGGCTGGACCGGCTGATCACCGACATATCGGAGGCCTCGCGCGTCGATGCGCAGCTCACCCGGACCCGCTTCGAGCCGATCGATCTGGGTGAGATGATCGAGAATCTGCTCGAGGTCCGGCAAGTGCGCGGATTGAATCAGGGACGCGAAACCGCGTTTGCCCGGCCCCGGCGCGGGGTGGCGGTGGTGATGGGCGAGGGCACACGGCTGGAGCGGGTCATTTCGAACCTGCTCGATAATGCGGTATCCTTTTCTCCACCCGAAGGGCTGGTGCGTATCGAGGCGACGCAGATGCGCGGGCGCGTGCTGGTGCGCGTGATAGACGAGGGACCAGGCGTGCAGCCGAGCGAGCGTGAAGAGATTTTCCGTCGTTTCCACAGCGCCCGGCCCGAGGGCGAGGCATTCGGCCAGCACAGCGGCCTGGGTCTGGCGATCGCGCGGACGATCGTCGAGGGCCATCACGGCACGATCACCGTGTCCGATCGCGACGATGGTGCGCCGGGCGCCGTGTTCGAAATATGTCTGCCAGCGATGAACAATCAGGAGCTCCCCATTTCGCCGGCCTGAATCAGGCGCTATCGTCGCTGCAAAACTAAGCGTTGGGGGGGAGGGCAGAATGACCCAGGGGGACCACAGCATCTATCCGGCCAGTTGTGTCAGCATCGGCGGTGCAGCAGTGCTGATCAGCGGCGAATCCGGCATCGGCAAATCGGAGCTGGCGCTGGCGTTGATCGATCGCGGGGCCCGACTGATCAGCGACGACCACACCGGATTGCGACTGGAGGGCGGGCGCCTGATCGCGTCGCCGGCGCAGAATATCAGCGGCCTGCTCGAGGTCCGCAACCTGGGGTTGCTGCCGATCGAACCCGGCCCGGATTGCCCGGTGGCGCTGCTCATCGAACTCAATCGCGCCGCACCACGCTGGATCGAACGCAGCCAGCACCGCGTCATTCTGGGCGTCGGCGTCCCTGAAATCATGCTTGCGCCTGAAAGCCATGTGCTGGCGATCAAGGCGGAAATGGCGTTGCAAGCCTATGGCGTGAAAGGCTAGGGCTGAGGCAGAGGCGAGGCGCGCATCTTCGCGCCGTGCCGGGGGTGGCAGATGAGCGAAACCAGCATACAGCCTTCAGCGCCCGAAACGCCCGATGGGCCAGAGCTGCCCGAGCGACATCGTGTGATGCTGGTCACGGGCCTCTCGGGCGCGGGCAAGACCACCGCGCTCAAGACACTCGAAGACCTTGGCTGGGAAGCGATCGACAACTTCCCCATCCGGCTGCTGCCGCTGCTGATGGATACGCCGCAGGCGGTGCGCCGGGCAGGGCAGGAGCGCCCGCTCGCCATCGGCTTCGATACGCGCACGCGGGGCTTTGATCCCGGCTCGATCGTCCGTCAGGTGCGCGATCTGGAGCAGCGCCCGGATTATGCGATCAGTACGCTCTTCCTCGATTGTGCGGGACGCGAGCTGCAGCGGCGTTATGCGGAAACGCGGCGGCGTCATCCGCTGGCGCAGGACCGGTCAGCCGAGGCCGGCATCGCCGAGGAGCGCGAATGGCTGCAGCCGCTGCGCCGCTGGGCGGAAAACGTCATCGATACCACCGACATGCCGGTGTCCGATCTTCAGCAGGAAATCCGCCGCCGCTTTGCGCTGGAACAGTCACCGACCAGCGTCATCATCACCAGCTTCGGTTTTGCGCGCGGCATGCCGCCGAGCGCCGATCTGGTGTTCGACATGCGTTTTCTGCGCAATCCCTATTGGGACCGGTCGTTGCGCGACCTCACCGGGCTCGATGCCCCGGTGGGAGCGTTCATCCAGGCAGACGGCGCATATCAGGGCGCAGTCGATCGGATCGTCGATCTGCTGACCTTTCTGCTGCCCCGCTACCAGGATGCCGCCAAGGCCTATGTCCATATTGCGATAGGGTGTACCGGGGGGAGACACCGGTCGGTGTTCGTCGCGCAGGAGATCACCAAACGCTTGCAAGCAGCGGGCTTTTGTCCCACTGTCCAGCATCGCAATCTGACGTCAAGACCTACAGATGCCATAGAGGAAAGCCCCGCGCCGCCGCCCGATTAGCGACGATCCGCCGGGCGGGAGAGAGTTCCGAAAAGCGGCGCAAGGGTCTGAAACGGACGTCTGAAACCATAGTTCAAGATTCAGCAATTGGTACAAGCACCCCCCATGATCGGTCTTATTCTCGTCACACATGGACGGCTCGCGCAGGAATTTCTGGTCGCGATGGAACATGTGGTTGGCAAGCAGCAGAACATTGAAACCATCGCGATCGGCCCGAACGACGACATGGAACAGCGCCGCGCAGACATTGCTGCGGCGATTGCCAAGGTCGATTCCGGCAAGGGCGTGATCGTGCTGACCGACCTGTTCGGCGGTACGCCTTCGAACCTCGCGATCTCGCTGCTCGAGGCGGGACGGGTCGAGGTAATCGCAGGCGTCAACCTGCCGATGCTGATCCGGCTGGAAGGCGCGCGCCGATCGATGAACGTGCGCGAAGCCGTTGCCGCCGCGCGCGATGCCGGGCAGAAGTACATCAGCGTCGCCTCTGACCTGTTGGGGCAGGAAAGCGCGCAATGACCGAGCAGACGGTTGTGATCACCAATGCGCGCGGCCTGCATGCACGGGCCAGCGCCAAGTTTGTCACCGCCGTCTCGCGCCTGCCCGAAACCGTGCTGGTGCATGTCAGCAAGGACGACAATTGCGTGACCGGCAGCTCGATCATGGGGTTGATGATGCTGGGCGCAGCACGCGGCGACAGCATTACCATCCGTGTCGAAGGCGAAGGCGCAGAGGCCGCGCTGATGAAGCTGGTCGGCCTGGTGAAGGATGGCTTTGGCGAGGACTGACTGTCCCGCCTGCCGTGCCATGACCATCGACCGCCTCCTCATCACAGGTTTTTCCAACCCAGCGGTCAAGGCTGCACGCGCGCTGCGCGAGAAGAAGCATCGCAAGCGCGAGGAACGCTTCCTTGCCGAAGGCTTGCGGCTGCTGACCGAGGCACGCGAGGCGGGCATCGTGCCCGAAGCCCTGTGGCTGGGCCAGCAGCGGGATCCGCACCCTTTGATCGATGCGCTGGAACGCGCGGTGACCGATGCCGGCGGCACCATCTACGAGACGACCACCGACATCCTGTCCAAGATTTCGGGCAAGGACAATCCGCAGACGGTGCTGGGCGTGTTCGCCGATCTGCCGACATCGCTGGACGCGCTCGACCGCAGCCGTTCGGGCATCTGGCTGGTGGCGCAATCGATGCGCGATCCGGGCAATCTGGGCACCATGCTGCGGACCTGCGATGCTGTGGGGGCAGGCGGGCTCATCCTGGTCGACCAGTGCGTTGATCCGTTCTCGGTGGAGGCGGTGCGGGCCAGCATGGGCGCGATCTTCACCGTTCCGTTGGCGCAGGCGGGATGGGAGGAATTTCTCGCCTGGTTGCGCACCGGGCCCGGGCAATTGGTCGGGACCAGCCTCAACACCCGCTTCGATTATCGCGGTGCCGATTATGCCGCGCCGTGCTTTTTGCTGATCGGCAATGAGGCGCAGGGACTACCTGCCGACTATGAGGCGGCGTGCGATCTGCTCGTAAAGATCCCGATGCTCGGCAAGGCCGACAGCCTGAACGCCGCCGTGGCCGCTGCTGTCATGGCCTATGAGGTGCTCGCCCGGCAGGACTGAGCATTTTCAAGATGACCGGGTACGGTCAACGGCTCGGAAAATGCGACCACAACGGTACAGAGCGTTTCCACACAAGGTGAAAACGCTCAGAGCCTGCCGGGGCTGCCAGCATCAGTGCCGGAAATGGCGCATTCCGGTAAACACCATCGCCAGGCCCGCTTCGTCAGCGGCGGCAATCACCTCGTCATCGCGCATCGATCCGCCAGGCTGGATGACCGCCGTCGCGCCTGCTTCCACAGCCGCCAGCAGACCATCGGCGAAGGGGAAGAAAGCGTCGGAGGCAACCGACGAGCCAACGGTGCGCGGTTCGGCCCAACCATAAGTTTCCGCTGCCTCGCGCGCCTTGGCGGCGGCGATCCGCGCGGAATCGCGGCGGTTCATCTGCCCTGCGCCGATCCCCGCGGTGGCGCCATCCTTGGCATAGACAATGGCGTTCGACTTGACGTGCTTGCCCACGGTCCAGGCGAACAGGCAGTCGGTCAGCTCCTGTTCGGTCGGCGCACGCTTGGTCACGACCTTGAGATCGTCGCGCGTGATGCGGCCATTGTCGCGCGACTGCAGCAGCGCGCCGCCGGCAATCGTGCGCAGCGCAATGCCGCCGCGCGCGGGATCGGGCAGGTCGCCGGTGAGGATCAGGCGCAGGTTCTTCTTCTTGGCAAACACCGCCTTGGCTGCGTCATCCGCATCGGGCGCGCAGACGACTTCGGTGAAGATGTCGCTGATCGCTTCGGCGGTGGGCCCATCGAGCGGGCGGTTGACCGCGATGATGCCGCCGAATGCCGACACGCTGTCGCACTGCAAGGCCGCCTTGTAGGCGCTGACCAGATCATCGCCGCTCGCCACGCCGCAGGGGTTGGCATGCTTGACGATGACCACGGTGGGCGGGCCATCGCGGAACTCGGAAACCAGCTCCAGAGCGGCGTCGGCATCGTTCAGGTTGTTGTAGCTCAGTTCCTTGCCCTGCACCTGACGGTGGTCGGCAAGCGAACCGCCGGGGGCGAAAGCGGGCAGATACAAGGCGGCGCTCTGGTGCGGATTCTCGCCATAACGCAGCGCCTGGCCCTTGCGGAACGGCACCGAGAGCCGTTCGGGATACATTTCGCCCTGGTCGGCAAAGGCAAACCAGCTGGCGATCATTGCATCATATTCTGCGGTCGCGGCATAGGCCTTGGCGGCAAGCTTGCGGCGGAAGGCGAGGGTGGTGGCACCGCCCGAGGCGTTCATCTCTTCGGTCAGCGTTGCATAGTCGGCAGGATCGGTGACGATCGCGACAAAGGCGTGGTTCTTGGCCGCCGAGCGGACCATCGAAGGGCCGCCGATGTCGATATTCTCGATGATCTCGTCGCGCTCGGCGCCCTTGGCCACCGTTGCGGCGAACGGATAGAGATTGACCACCACCAGATCGATCGCGCCGATGCCATGTGCTTCCATCGCGGCGACATGATCGGCATTGTCGCGCACGGCGAGCAGTCCGCCATGCACCATCGGGTGCAGCGTCTTGACGCGGCCGTCCATCATCTCGGGAAAGTCGGTGATTTCGGAGATGTCGCGCACGGCCAGGCCTGCGTCGCGCAGCGCCTTGGCGGTGCCGCCGGTGGAGATCAGTTCCACCCCATGCGCTGCCAGGGTTGCCCCGAGTTCGGCCAGACCGCTTTTGTCAGAGACGGAAAGCAGCGCGCGCTTGATCGCAATGTCGGTCAATTGTCTTATCCCATGTTCTTGATAAGCCAGCCATAATTGCCGCCGCCACCCGATGCGGTGCCGGACATGACAATCTGCTGGCTGGGTCTGATATTCCCGTGTTCATCCACCCACAGGCTTTCTTCGATCGTCACCTTGCTGGCGGCGGAGCGGAATTGCCAGAGCGATCCATCGGCCACGCGCAGGAAGACGCCCCAGCCATCGGTCGCCAGATGCGCCTCGACATCCACGCCCAGATGGAAGCGGATGGAGAACGGAACCTCGGATGGCTTGCTGCGGCCAAATCCGCGCTTGGCCACCGGCAGCAGCACATCTTCGCCGCGCAACTCGCGCCCGTCCGAGCGCAACACCAGCAAACGCCGATGGACCATCCCATAGCGCTTGGCATAGCCGTCATGGGTCATGTCGAGCCGGACGGCATCGTCGCTGTCGCGCCGGTCGAGTTCGACAAGGCCCACGCCCTTGCCCAGCTGTCCTTTGGGCAGCACGGCCGTGCTATTGGTGTCGTCAAGGCACAGGGTCGAATGGGCTGCCGTGGCACGCAGGCCCTTGGCGAGCGAGGGCGGCATATCAGGCGCGATCGCGCTCGCGCCGCCGCAATTGACGATCAGCCGGTGCGGACCGTGGCTCATCTCGAATGCCAGCGTCGAGGCGCAGCCCATCACTGCGTGCCGCGCCATTGCCGGAGTGCCCGCATCGACCAGAACCACGGTGCGACCGGCGGGAATCCGCTGATACCCCCAATGCCGGGCCTCGCGGAGCGGGCGCGAACGGATGCCGCTGGCACGGACCAGCGTCGCCATGGTGTCGGCAGAAATGCCCGGGGCGCCCTGCCAGCTGCCCAGGCTGCCGTCATGATGTGTCAGCCCCTGCAGCGCAGGAACCGCGCGCGCTAGAGCCAGCTCGATGATCGGCGAGAGCAACTCGCCGCGCGCAGCATAAACCGACCGCAGCATCGATAGCGCCCGAATGGCCTCGATCTGCGCAAGCGGGCAGCGCGACAGCGCGCCGCCATCTTCACCCAGAAAGCCCTCGATCGCGCGCTTGAGACCCGCCTCGCCAAAGATGCGGCGCGGCTCGCCATCGGGCAATAGCAGCGAAGCCGCCACGACACCCGTCCAGGCAGTCAATCGCGCCAGTCCCTCAGGGGCCTTGTCGGCGACATGATCCAGATGACGCGCCGTGCTTGCAAAGTTGCGAAGCACGCGCGATCGATAGACGAGATTGCTGCTCGAGAGGATCAACGGCGCGTGCGCAGCGCAATTGAGGATGCGCCGCGCCGCCAGATCGGCCCGCCAGGCCGGATCCGACACGGTTTCGAGATGTGCATCGAGCCATTGATCGACCAGACGCTCGGCAATCGGAACGCAGGTTCCGCGCGGCGCTGCGGCTGCCAGATCGCGCAGCCATGCAAAACTGTGGATATAATCCAGCGCCTCGGGGGAGGCTTGCAGATTTGCGAAATTGAGCTTGGTGATCTCGATTTTCGTGCCCGCGATCTGGAAGAATCCTGCGCGGATGGCCTTGCCGCGGCGGGCATCTCCGGTGAACGGATCGTCTGGTGCAGCCAGCAGGCGCAGCGGCGAGCGTCCCTTGAGGCGCAGCTTGTGCAGCGGGGTGCGCCAGGTCAGGCGGTAAAAATAATGCACGAGGCTCTCGGTCAGCGAAAGGCCCCGGTCGTTTTCGACCCGTACCAGCTGCTTGCGGCCGCGCTGGGCGTCCGATGCTTCGGTTTCGATCAGATCCGGGCGGGATTCAGTCACTTGCGAGCCGATCAATGGCAGACGCCGTTCGGATTCGCTCGACCGGGCAGCAAGGGCGCCTGTCCGGCGGCTCTCGGACAGGACATCGCTCATTGGCCTTTCAGCTCCCGGATGTTGACAGCATATTGGTCGGGGCCGCCCTTGAACGACGCGGTGCCCGCCACCAGCACATTTGCGCCAGCATTGACAGCCTGAGGTGCGGTAACAGTATCGATGCCGCCATCGACCTCCAGATCGATCGCGCGGCCTGATTTCTGGATCATCTTGGCAATCGCCTCGATCTTGCGCAGCTGGCTGGAAATGAAACTTTGCCCGCCAAAACCGGGGTTTACGCTCATCACCAGCACCAGATCGACATCGTCGATCAGATAATCGAGCATCTTGGCCGGGGTCGCGGGGTTGAGCACCACGCCCGCCTTCTTGCCCAGCGACTTGATCAGCTGGACGGTGCGGTGGACATGCGGTCCGGCCTCGGGGTGCACGGTGATGATGTCGGCCCCGGCATCGGCAAAGGCCTGAACGTACTGGTCCACCGGCGAAATCATCAGGTGCACGTCGAACGGCTTGGTCGTGTGCGGCCGCAGGGCCTTTACCACCGCAGGGCCGATGGTGATGTTGGGGACGAAATGTCCGTCCATCACATCGATATGGATCCAGTCAGCACCAGCGGCGTCGATGGCGCGCACCTCTTCGCCCAACCGCGCGAAATCGGCGGACAGGATCGACGGGGCTATCAATGGTGGCTGCGGCATAGGCTTTGTCGCTTAACCCTCAACATCTTGTGGAGCAAGGCATCTCGATGCTTTTCCACATGATTTGCCGATATCGCGACATCAGGCGCGGTGGCGCAGCCTCGCCATGAAAAATCCGTCGAGTCCGCCTGCATCCGACAGCATGCCGGGCAGGGTGCGAACCTGGCCGAGCGCATCGGGCTCGATGCCTTCGGGAAGCTCGTCGGAACGCACCGGATCGAGCGTGAAGCGGCTGTCATTGGCCAGAAAACGCGCGACGACATCCTCCCCCTCTTGGCGTTCGAGCGAACAGACGGCATAGACCAGCACGCCGCCGGGCTTGACCCAGTTGGAAGCGCGTTCCAGCAGCACCGCCTGTTGCTCGGCGCGCTCCTCGATATGCCGCGGCGCGATCCGATAAAGCACATCGGGATGGCGGCGAAAGATTCCCGTGGCGCTGCACGGCGCATCCAGCAGAACCGCGTCAGCCTCTTCATCGGGCCGCCATTCGAGCAGATTGGCGGTGATCGTGATCGCATCCTGCCCGGTGCGCTTGAGATTCTGGCGCAGCCGCTTCAACCGCTTTTCCGAATTGTCCAGCGCTATCACATGCCATCCGGCTGCGGCGAGCTGCATCGTCTTGCCGCCGGGCGCGGCGCACAGATCGAGTACCAGGCGGCCCTGGCCCCGGCGCAACAGACGTGCGGGCAGGCTGGCGGCGAGATCCTGCACCCACCAGTCGCCCTCTTCAAAGCCCGCGATCTGCTCGATCGCGCCGGCGCGCGGCAGACGGACATGGCCGGGGATCAGGCTGGTGCCGCCTAATTGTTCGGCTGCTGCGTCTGTGGTGTCGGGGTCTGCAAGACACAGGTCGAGCGGCGGCGGCGTGCCCAGAGCAACGCCGGCGGCTTCGACCATCGCTTCGCCCCACAACGCCGTCCAGCGGTTGGCGGTGGCGGGCGGAAGTTCGGGCGCGGGCAGGCTGGCCCCGGCGCGCATCAGGCTGCCGAACACGCCATGCGCCAGCTTGCGTGGCCCGCCCTGCAGCAACGGAAGCGCGGTGGCGATCGTCGCATGCGGCGGCGTTTCGAGCGCCAGCGTCTGCGCCAGCATGATGCGCAGCACCATCCGCGCCTTGGCGTCCTCGGCCAGCGGTAGCCGGGTCATGCTGTCGATCATCAGGTCGAGCCCGGGCAGATGCCGCAGCACCTCACCGGCAATCGCCATCGCCAAGGCGCGGTCGGATCGGTCGTCGATGCCCTGGCAGGCGGCGTGCTGGGCGACATCGAGCGATTCTCCGCGCCGCATCACCGCGTCGAGCATGCGCAGCGCAGCCTGGCGAGCGGGAAGGCCGGGGGTCGGGTCGGGTGCAGACGTGCGATTGTTCATGCGTGCGCGTTAGGCGGGGTCGGGCAACAAATCAAATTCTCCCAGATCCCAGGCAAGCCTCTCCCCTCCCGTTAGCGGCAGGGATGGATGAGCCGAAGGCGAAGACGGGGTGGGCCTGATCAGCCAATCGTGCCCCCAGCCCACCCCGGTCCGGCCAGCCGGACCTGCCCCTCCCGCTTGCGGGAGGGGAGAGTTTCGCATCACCCGCGCCCCAGCGGATCGAGTGCGCTGGTCTTGCGGCGCGGCGGGGGCGTTGCACCCTGTTCGCGGGCGATTGCCTCCAGCGCAGCGATGCGATCGCCGGTGTCGGGGTGGGTGGAGAACAGCGCGCGCACGCCCGAGGGCACGATATAGAGCTGCGCGGCCGCAGGATTGCGTTCCACCACCGGGTTGCGGATCGCCTGCGCGTGGCCCGAAATCCGCGCCAGTGCCGATGCGAGCGCGAGCGGCTTGCCGCTGATCTCCGCGCCGCCGCGGTCGGCGCCGAACTCGCGGGTGCGGCTGATCGCCATCTGCACGATCATCGCCGCAAACGGCGCGACGATCACGGCAAGGATCGACGCCCAGGGGTTGCGGTTGTCATCGCGGAAGAACAGCCCGAAATTGGCGAGCATCGAGATGGCCCCGGCGATCGTCGCAACCATGGTCATGATCAACGTGTCGCGGTTCTTCACATGCGCCAGTTCGTGCGCCATCACGCCCTCGATCTCGTTACGGCTGAGCATGTTGAGCAGGCCAGTGGTGGCGGCAACGGCGGCATTTTCAGGGTTCCGCCCCGTGGCGAATGCGTTCGGTGCGGCCTGGTCGATGACATAGACGCGCGGCATCGGCAGCCCGCCGCGCTGTGCCAGCCGTGCGACCAGAGTGTAGAAATCCGGGTGGCTCTGGGCATTGACCTCGACCGCGTTGTGCATCTTCAGCACGATCTTGTCGGCATTCCAGAAGGTGAACAGGTTCATTCCGCCCGCAAACAGCAGTGCGATGACGGCGCCGCGCGGCCCGCCCAGCGTAAAGCCCAGTGCCATGAACAGCGCGGTCAGCGCTGCCAGCAGCATGGTGGTCTTCATTCCGTTCATGTGGGTCCAGATCCTTCAAAAGCGTTGCTGGCGCACCGCTTCACATCGCGGCGTGCCAGCCCCATATGCCCTTCAGTTATGTAGGATCACGCAGGTCCGTTTCAATCGACCGGACCTGCGCCAGCCAAGGGAAGCCCGATGACCGACACGCCCCGCGCGACGCGCCGACCCGATCACGTCAAGCCTCCCGCGCACTGGGGCAAATCGGACCCCGTGCCGACCCCGCAGCCGATCATCGACGAGCAGGCGGAAGAGGCCGCGCGCGGCCCAACGCGGTTTGGCGACTGGGAATTGAAGGGCATCGCGATAGATTTTTAAGGTTCTGGCAGATAGTCTGACACGACTTTGCAGATGGCGGCCCGTGTGTTATTGACACGACTGTCAGTGCCCTGCCGCTCCATGAGGTGAATCGATGTCCGAGCCCGTCTTCCGTCACCCCGATCGGCCCGTGCCAAAGTTCCGTCCGTTCAAGGCGATGCACCATTTCCGCAAGCTGATCGCAGACAAGGAAGACACCGAGCAGGTCTTCCACATTTTCCAGTCGCTGCCGCGCATGGGGCTGGTCGATGAAATCCGATCCTTCGTGTACGGCGACTTCGGCCAGCAACTGCGCGCCAGCGAGCCTTATCTGCCCGATCTGCTCGACGACCACGATCGGTTGCGCGCGATGCCTGCGGGCAGTGTCGCGCATGCCTATGTCGATTTCATGGAGCGCGAGGGACTTTCGGCCGCCGGATTGGTGTCTGAATATGACCGCTTCCAGGGCGGCCGCCGCTATGGCGACATGATCGAATTCTATGTCAATCGACTGCGCGATACGCACGATCTGCTGCATGTGCTGACCGGCTATGGCCGCGATTCGCTGGGCGAGGCCTGCGTGCTGGCGTTTACCTATGGCCAGAACCCGGCGCCGGGGAATATCTTCATCGCCTATATGGCCGCGCTCAACATCACGCGAACGATCCGCAGCGATGCGCCGGTGTTCAAGGCGGTGGGGGAAGCGAAGCAACTGGGCAAGGGCTGCCCGCGGATCGCCGAACAGTCGATCGCATCGTTGCTCGCAGAACCGCTCGCCGCCGCGCGCCAGCGGCTCAACATCGCCAATCCGCATTACTATGGGCTGGCGCATGACCGACTGCGGGCACGCGGCATTGATCCCTACGATCTGCTCGGCAAGGCCCAGCCCGCCTGACGATCAGGGTTAAAGCGACCGCATCGCGGCCAGCACCCGTTCGGCCCATTCGGGGCGGCAGATCAGCAGGTCGGGCATATAGGTGTTTTGCCGGTTGTAGACGAGCGGCGACCCGTCGGCGCGACTGACGTGCAGGCCGTGCGCCGCTGCTACGGCCACGGGGGCACAGCTGTCCCATTCATATTGCCCGCCAGTGTGAAGGTAGATTTCCGCATCGCCGCGCACCACGGCCATCGCTTTCGCGCCGGCGCTCCCCATCGGCAGCAACTCTGCACTCAGCAGTTCGGCCACGGCCAGTGCCTCTTTCGCAGGGCGGCTGCGGCTCACCAGCATCCGCGGGATCGGCGCGCCGGGGGGCAGGGGCTGAGGCTGGTCGCTTCTAAGAACGACATCGAGCCCGGGCAATGCGACCGCGCCGAGCGTGGCGACACCATCGATTGCGAGCCCGACATGCACCGCCCAATCGGCCCGCGCCTCGCCATATTCGCGGGTGCCGTCGACCGGATCGATGATCCACACCCGGCTGTGCGAGAGGCGCTCAGAGCTGTCCTTTTCCTCCTCGGACAGCAGGCCATCCTCTGGCCGTTGGGCGCGCAGGGCATGGCACAGGAACTGGTTGGCGGTCTGGTCCCCCGCCTTGCCGAGGGCCTGGCCTGTCACCAGACCGCAATCGCGCACCTGCAACAGGATGCGTCCGGCGGCGGCCGCCAGCTGTGCGGCAAGCTCTGCGTCGCTCAGGCTCATTTGAGCGGCATCAGCTGGCGGATGATGTGTTCGGCGGCCTCTTCCGGGGTCATTTCGACGGTGTTGACGCGGATGTCGGGGTCTTCGGGCGGCTCATAGGGGCTGTCGATCCCGGTGAAATTCTTGAGCGCGCCCGACCGGGCCTTTTTGTACAGCCCCTTCACGTCGCGCGCCTCGGCCACCTCAAGCGGGGTGTCGACGAAAATCTCGACGAACTCGCCTTGCGGAAGCATCTGCCGCACCATGTCGCGTTCGGCGCGGAACGGACTGATGAACGCGGTCAGCACGATCAGCCCCGCATCGGCCATCAGCTTGGCGACCTCTCCGACTCGGCGGATGTTCTCGATCCGGTCAGCTTCGGTAAAGCCCAGATCGCGGTTAAGGCCGTGGCGGACATTGTCGCCATCAAGCAGGAAGGTGTGGCGGTTCATCAGGTTGAGCCGCTTTTCGACCTCGTTGGCGATGGTCGACTTGCCCGATCCCGAAAGTCCGGTGAACCACAAGACCTTGGCCTTCTGGTTCTTGAGGCTGGCGTGCACCTCGCGGGTGATGTCGGTCGCCTGCCAGTGCACGTTCTGCGCGCGGCGCAGCGAGAAGTGCAGCATGCCCGCGCCAACAGTGCGGTTGGTCAGCTTGTCGATCAGGATGAAACCGCCCAATGCGCGGTTCTGCGCATAGGCTTCGAACACCAGAGGCTTGTCGGTGGCAATCTCCGCGACACCAATCGCGTTGAGCTCGAGCGTCTTGCACGCGAGCTGCGAGCCAAGACCAGCAGGATCGTTGACGTTGACCGTGTATTTGGGCTGCTGCACCGTCACCGACACGGTCTGCGTACCCAACTTCAGCCAATAGGAGCGGCCCACCAGCATCGCCTCATCGTCCATCCAGACGATGGTCGCCTCGAACTGGTCGGCGGCCTGCGGAGGATTGTCGGCTGTCGCGATGACGTCACCGCGCGAACAGTCGATCTCGTCCGCCAGCGTCAGCGTGACCGATTGGCCCGCCACCGCTTCGTCCAGATCACCGTCCAGCGTCACGATGCGGCTGACGGTGCTGGTCTTGCCCGAAGGCAGCACGCGCACCGGGTCGCCCGGCTTGACCGAGCCGGTGGCGATCAGCCCGGAAAAGCCGCGAAAATCAAGATTGGGCCGGTTGACCCATTGCACGGGCAGCCGGAAGGGCTTGTCGGCATCGAGCGAGGACAGCACTTCGACCGTCTCGAGATGCTCGATCAGCGTCGGCCCGGAATACCACGGCGTGTTGGCGGACCGCGTCGTGATGTTGTCGCCCTTGAAGCCGCTGATCGGCATCGCGGTGAAGCTCTCGATGCCGATGCTCGTGGCAAACTCGCGATATTCCGCCACGATCTCGTCGAACCGGGTCTGGTCATAATCGACCAGGTCCATCTTGTTCACCGCCAGCACGATGTTGCGGATACCGATCAGCTGGCAAAGATACGAATGCCGTCGCGTCTGGACGAGCACGCCCTTGCGCGCGTCGATCAGGATGACGGCGAGATCGGCGGTCGATGCGCCGGTGATCATGTTGCGGGTATACTGCTCGTGCCCCGGGCAGTCGGCGACGATGAACTTGCGCTTTTCGGTGTTGAAGAAGCGATAGGCGACATCGATGGTGATGCCCTGCTCGCGCTCGGCGGCGAGGCCATCGACCAGCAATGCGAAATCGATTTCCTGGCCTTGCGTACCGACCTTCTTGCTGTCGTTTTCGAGCGCGGCGAGCTGATCCTCGAAGATCATCTTGCTGTCGTAGAGCAGCCGCCCGATCAGCGTCGACTTGCCATCGTCCACCGACCCGCAGGTGATGAAGCGCAGCATCGTCTTGTGCTGGTGGACATCGAGATAGGCGTCGATATCCTCGGCAATCAGGGCTTCGGTCTGGTACACGGCGTCCATCAGAAATAGCCCTCCTGCTTCTTCTTCTCCATGCCAGCGCCGCCGGCATCCTTGTCGATCACGCGGCCCTGGCGTTCGGATGTGGTGGTGAGCAGGGTCTCCTGGATCACCTCGCTCAACGTGCTCGCGGTGCTTTCGACCGCGCCGGTGAGCGGAAAGCATCCCAGGGTGCGAAAGCGGATCGAGCGTTCGGTGATCTCGGGCGTCTTGCCCAGTACGCGGGTGAGCCGGTCGATGTCATCGGCCATGAACAGCTGGCCCTCCCACTCGAAAGTCGGGCGGACCGCGGCGAAATACAGCGGCACGATCGGCACATCGTTGAGCTGGATATACTGCCAGATGTCGAGCTCGGTCCAGTTGCTGATCGGGAAGACGCGGATGCTCTCGCCCTTGTTCTTGCGCGCGTTGTAGAGGTTCCAGAGCTCGGGCCGCTGGTTCTTGGGGTCCCAGCCGTGCGAAGCTGTGCGGAACGAGAAGATGCGCTCCTTGGCGCGGCTCTTCTCCTCGTCGCGGCGTGCGCCGCCAAAGGCCGCGTCGAAGCCGTGCAGGTCGAGCGCCTGTTTCAGCCCCTCGGTCTTCCACATGTCGGTGTGCAGCGGGCCGTGATCGAACGGGTTGATCCCGCGTTCGGCCGCCTCGGGGTTCTGGTAGACCAGCAGCTCCATGCCGCTGTCGCGCGCCATTTGGTCGCGTAAGCGATACATGTCCTTGAACTTCCAGGTCGTGTCGACATGCAGCAGCGGGAAGGGCGGCGGGGAGGGGTAGAACGCCTTGCGCGCAAGGTGCAGCATCACCGCGCTGTCCTTGCCCACCGAATAGAGCATCACCGGCTTTTCCGCCTGCGCCACGACTTCGCGCATGATGTGGATCGCTTCTGCTTCCAGTCGCTCCAGATGGGTAAGGCTGCGGGTCATCGCGTCAGGCTCCAGATGTGATCAGCGCGCAATGGCACAGCGATGATTCTGTTGAACCTACCATTTGGGAGGATATAACGACGAGATGCGATTTGATGATGGTCTGGTCCAGTCCCTGCACGAAGGGGTCTTCGATACGCCCCTGTGGGACGGGTTTCTCAGCCGACTGCGCGCGGTATCCGGGGCCGGTTTTGTCATGTTCGCCATCCGCCCCAAAGGCCAGGCCGAGCTTTCCGTGCTGTCTGCGGGCGAGGGGCCGGTGGCGGTAATCCACGACCTGCTGGCGAGCGCTGTGCTGCGCGAAGGGCGCTGCTATGCGCTGGAGGAGCTGTTCGATCTGGTCGATCCGCGCGAGCGCGACCGGTTGCGCGATGCGCTCCAATCGGCGCGGGTCACGGCGCTGCGGATCGTCCGCGTCACCGAACCCAGCGGAGTGGACGGCTGGCTGGTCTGCGCTGGGGGACGCTCGTTGGGTTCTGCCGCCGGAGCCCTGGTTTTGGGGCTCGCGCCGCACCTCCGCATTGCGCTGCGCAATTTTGCAGCGCTGGAGCGCGAACGGTTCCGCTCTTCGGTGACCGGAGAGGCGGTCAACCGGCTCAAGATCGCCTGGATGACGCTTGATGCGCAGGGCAAGATCGTCGAATCGACCGAAAACATGGAGCAGATGTTCCAATGGGGTACGCTGCTGCGGCGCGGGCGCTACGACCGGCTGCAGCCGGCATCGCCTGCCATCGACCGGCAGCTGACCGGCTATCTCAAGCAGGTCGCGGCGGGCAAGGCGATGCGGCCGCTGGCAATCCACCTCAGCCAGGACCCGTGGCTGGACATGCTGGTCGCGCCGCTACAGGGCGAGACAATCTCGGGCCACCGCTCGGCCACGGTGATCGTCTATGTCAGCGGTGATCGCCGGTCGCAGGCCGATCGATGCGAACAATTGGTCGATCTGTTTGGGCTGTTGCCCAGCGAGGCGCGGCTGGCCTGGCTGCTGGCGCAGGCGACCAGCATCTCGGACGCGGCTGCGACCCTCGGCATCACGGTGGAGACCGCGCGCAACTATTCGAAGAAGATTTACGCCAAGACAGGGGCCAGCGGCCATGCCGAGCTGGTCCGCATCGTCATGACCAGCGTGCTGGCGCTCAGCTGAAGCACGACGGATTGAGCGCTTTGGTCATGTTCGCCCATTGACGGCCATGCGATAGTATCACATGCAAGCGGTCTGTTATTTTTCAGGGGCAACAATGCCCCGAAAAGGGGGTCGCCTTGCGTCGTTTTTCCGGAGTTTCCGCATCTCTTCTGGCGCTCGCCATCGCCGCTGTCGCCACGCCCGTGCTCGCCAATCCGGTCGAGCAGACCAAGGGCAATTACGAAGACAAGTTCCGCCAGCTTGAAGGCGAGGAATGGCCGACACCCACCGATTACCGCAATGCTTCGGGCGCGCCGGGCTATCGCTATTGGCAGCAGAAGGTCGATTACGACGTGCAGGCTCGGCTCGACGAGGCCAAGCGTTCGGTGAGCGGCACGCAGACGGTGCGCTATCAGAACAATTCGCCCGATGCCTTGCCCTATCTGTGGCTGTTGCTCGACCAGAACGATTACAAGCGCGACTCGATTGCGGCGATGACCGAGACCGTCTCGGGCGACAAGATCAGCCTTGCTGAGGTCCGCCGCGTCAAGCGGATGCAGGAATGGGAAGGCGGGTTCACCATCTCCGCCGTGCGCGACGCCAGCGGCAAGGCGCTGCCGTTCACCGTGGTCGACAGCCTGTTGCGTATCGATCTGGGCCAGGCGGTTGCAGGCAATGGCGGCGAGACCAGCTTTGCGATCGAATGGTCGTTCCCGATGGTCGAGAACAAGGTCATCGGCGGCCGATCGGGCTATGAGTGCTTCACCCAGCCGGGCGAGGACGGCAACTGCATCTTCGAAGGCGCGCAGTGGTTCCCGCGGCTCGCGGTCTATTCGGACTATGAGGGCTGGCACAACAAGGCGTTCCTGGGCTCGGGCGAGTTCACGCTGGAATTCGGCGATTATCGCGTTGCGCTTACGGTGCCCGCCGACCATGTCGTCGCCGCAACCGGCGTGCTGCAGAACCCCGACCAGGCGCTCACTGCGGCACAGCGCCAGCGGCTGGAGCAGGCCAAGACTGCGACCAGCCCGGTCTATGTCGTGACCCCGCAGGAAGCCGTTGCCGCAGAGCGCGGCAAGGCGCCGGGTGAGAAGACCTGGGTGTTTGCAGCGGAAAACGTCCGCGACTTCGGCTGGGCCTCGTCGCGCAAGTTCGCCTGGGATGCGCTAGGCGTGAAACAGGACTTTGCCGATCAGCCGCTGGTGATGGCGATGAGCTTCTTCCCCAAGGAAGCGCGGCCGCTGTGGGATGCCTATTCGACCAAGTCGATCGCGCACACCATCGACGTCTATGGCAAGTTCGCCTTCCCCTATCCCTATCCCGTCGCTCAGTCGGTTAACGGGCCGGTGGGCGGCATGGAATATCCGATGATCACCTTCAACGGCCCGCGCCCGGTGAAGGACAAGAAGACCGGGAATCTCACCTATACCGAGCGCGCCAAATACGGCCTGATCGGCGTGGTGATCCACGAGATCGGCCACAACTGGTTCCCGATGATCGTCAATTCGGACGAGCGCCAGTGGACCTGGATGGACGAGGGGCTGAACACCTTCCTGCAGTTCCAGGCCGAACGGCTGTGGGACAAGGATTACCCAGCGCGGCGCGGGGAGCCCAAGGATATCGCCGAATACATGCTGTCGACCAACCAGATGCCGCTGATGACGCAATCGGATTCGGTGCTGCAGTTCGGCGCCAACGGCTATGGCAAGCCCGCCACCGCGCTCACCATCCTGCGCGAGACCGTTCTGGGCCGCGAGCTGTTCGACCGGGCGTTCCGCGAATATGCCGAACGCTGGCGCTTCAAGCACCCGACGCCTTATGACTTCTTCCGCACGATGGAGGAAAGCTCGGGCGTCGATCTCGACTGGTTCTGGCGCGGCTGGTTCTATTCGACCGACCATGTCGACATTTCGCTCGACAAGGTGGTCCGCGCGACGCTGGAGCCTGCCGATGCGACCGCTGCGGCAGCCGCGCGCAAGAAGGAGCGCGATGGCGAGCCCGCCTCGCTTACCGCGACGCGCAATGCCGGCCAGCAGACCGTGGTCGAGCGCGATCCTGCGACGCGCGATTTCTATGACAGCATCGATCCGCTTGATGCCACCGCCGCCGACAAGCGCAAGGCGGCGGAAGCCTTTGCCGACCTGACCGCCGAGGAAAAGGCCGCGCGGCAGGTGACTGACAATTTCTATCGCTTCAACTTCGCCAATCGCGGCGGGTTGGTGATGCCGGTCATCGTGAAAATGGACTTCACCGATGGATCGAGCGAGACTGCGCGTATTCCGGCGGAGATCTGGCGCCATAATCCCAAGACTGTGACCTGGCAGTTCGTGACATCCAAGACGCTGACGCGCGCCGAGGTCGATCCGCTTTGGGAAACCGCCGATGCGGACCGCTCGAACAATGTCTATACCGGCCAGATCGATCCCAAGACGCTCAAGATCGACACGCCGGAAGAGGGCAAGAACCGGATGAAGGATTCCGACATGAAGGTGCTGCCGGATTCCCTGCGCACCATCGACGCGCCGAAATGAGGCCGTTCATGGTGATCTGCGGGGCGCTGGCGATGGTGTCGCTGGCCCCGCAGGCCGCGGCGCATCGCGGGCATGATGCGATGAGCGTTGTCACCCTGCTGCCCGATGGCAAGGTGACCGTCTCGCACCGGTTCGAGGCGCACGATCTGGAGCCTGCGCTGGCGGAAATCGCGCCGAATGCGCAGACCAGCCTCGATGATCCCGATGCGATTGCCGAACTGAAAACCTATCTGCTCGCGCATTTCAAGCTGCGCGCCGATGGCAATGATGTGCCGCTGACGGTCGCTTCGGTCGAGGTCGGCGTGCGCGATGTTCGGGTGGACTATGCGGGCACCGTCACGGGCAGGCCCAAAGCGGTCGCGGTTCAATCGACCATCTTGCGCGATATCTACCCGCGCCAGGTCAACCAGGTGGCGGTGAAGCGCGGCACGTATGTGCAGACGCTGCGCTTTTCGGGCGACGAGGTGAAGATCGTCGCGCTGCCCTGATGGCGGCTAGTCCTCCAGCGCGGTAAAGCGGAAGTCGCGGAATTTCGCTTCGCCCGGCCCGGCGGCATAGAGCCCGGGGCGCAGCATCAGGAAGCCACCGCGCACATTGTGGTGATAGCCCGAGACCTCCATGCCGCGGTCGAACTTGACCCAGGTCTTGCCGCCATCGCCCGATGTGTGGAAGCTGATGATGTGCTGGCGGTTGGTCACGCGCATGCGCATCCGGCTGCCATGCGGATTGACGGGCCGCGCGCGTTCGATGCCATATTGGTGGGTGACGAAACGTTCGGCATCGAAGCCGAGGCCTGCATAGAGCTTGTCGTCGTAGAACAGCACCAGCCCTGCGGTGCCGCCGGGCGCCAGTTCGATGTCGCATTCGAAGCGGTACGAGGTGTCGCCCGCCGTCACCAGCAGCGGCGATCCGGTCGAGGGGGCAAGACCCTTGCCCTTGAGAAACAGCGTGTTGCCGGACACTCGTGCACGCGCGGCTTCGTCCGCATCGGGGCGGAAGAACGACCATTTGGTGCCGAGTTGGAGGCTGGCAAAATCATCCGATAGCGCCATGCCGTGCGGCACGATCGTGCCGCCCTTGGGCTTGGGCAGGGGCTGCGACAGATCGCCGCCGGTCATCCTGAACCAGCCGTCATCGGTGAATTCGACAGGATCGAGCAGGCACTGGCGCCCCAATGTCCAGAAACCGTTTTCGAACCCGTGATAGAGGCTCCACCAGCTCCGGTCGGGGGCCTCGACCAGGCTTGCGTGGCCACGCGACCACCAGCCTTCGCGGATGTCGGTGGTGCGCACCAGGGGGTTGCCGGGATGCTGCTCCCACGGGCCATGGATCGATCGCGAGCGAGCAGCGATGACCATATGGCCCGTGGGAGGCCCCGCCGTGCCCCCCACGGCGGTGAGCATGTAGAAATATCCGCCGATGCGGTGGATCTTGGGCCCTTCGGGCGCAAAGCCCTCGACATCCCACTCTTCGGGATAACGCCACGGATCGTAGACATGCTCGACCTCGCCGGTGACGCGCATGCCATCATCGGACAGCCGCACCCGGTCCCCGCCCGAGAGGAACAGCCAGCGCGACCCATCCTCGCCCACGGCGTGGCACGGGTCGATGTGCTTGTGTAGGCCCAGCGGGACGGGATCGCTCCACGGCCCGTCGATATGGTCCGCCCAGATGACAAAGGTATCGTTCTGCGGGCTGGCCTTGACCGGAATGTAGATGAAATAGCGGCCTTGATGCTTCTCCAGGCTGACCGCCCAGACCGAGCCGATGTTGCGGGTCAGCGCAGGCTTGCGGGGCTGCCAGTTCACCAGATCGCGCGAATGCCAGATCAGCAGGCCGGGATAGGATTCGAAGCTCGAGAAGGTGAGGTAATAGTCCTCGCCGTCCTTGAGGATCGCAGGATCAGGCCGGTCGCCCGACAGCACGGGGTTGAGGAACGTGCCGTCGCCCAGATCGGCGATGCGCTGGCTGTCGAAACCCCGGCGCCAGCCTGGGGAGGGTATCGGCGCCGGGGAGGAGCTTGCGGGCAGAGATGTTGCAAGCCCCGGTGAGGTCAGCCCCAGGGTCGCGAGCGAGGCCGAGGCCATCGCCGAGCGCCGGGTCAAGAGCGGTGGGCGGCGCATCACAGCGCCAGCCCCGTGGTGCGGGCCCAGGCGCGCCACAATTCGGGCCAGGCCTCGACCGGCTTGCCGATCGCCTTGCGCAGGCCAAAGCCGTGACCGCCATGTTCGAACAGGTGCGTTTCCACGCGAATGCCCCTGACCTTGAGCGCGGCGCGCAGCAGCAAGGCATTGTTCACCGGGACCGCGTCGTCATCCTCGGCATGCAACACGAAGAACGGCGGCGCGTTGGCGGGAACATTGCGGTGCGGCGAATGCGCGGCCTCCAGCGCTGGGGATGCAGCTTTGCCGATCAGCAGCTCGCGCGATCCTGGGTGCGCGTCAGGGGCGGTCATCGAGATGACGGGATAGATGGGCGCTGCGCTGTGCGGCCTGGCCGAGAGCCGGTCTGCGTCGTCGACCGGCGCATAGACCTCTGCATTGAAGCGCGTCGCAAGATCGGCGCACAGATGACCGCCTGCGGAAAAGCCCATGGCGGAAACCCGCTCGGGATCGATGGCGAATTCGCTTGCGCGCGCGCGGATCAGCCGCATGGCGCGCTGCGCATCGGCCAGTGCCACATTCGGCCCCGCTGCCCAGCCTTCGCCTGGCAGGCGGTAGAACAAAACAAAGGCAGTGAAGCCGCGTGCCGCCAGCCAGCGGCCCATTTCATAGCCTTCCTTGTCGACCACGACCCAGCGATAGCCGCCGCCGGGCGTGATCAGCACGGCAGCGCCATTGGGCCGGTCAGGCCGAAAGACAGCCATGCGGGGTTTGCTGATGCCGTAGACCGCGCGGTCGGTGACCAGCCGGTCGGTCGAGCGCTCCTGCACCGTCTCGGTGAGCGGTCGGGCAGGGATCCCCGGCGCGCCCTTGGGCCACAGGTCGATGGTCTCGGCCGGCTGCGGCAGCCCGGGCGGCAGTGCGCCGCCAGCCACTTGCGGAACGGCCGTCTGGGCCATGGCGGAGTGCGCCAGCCCCAAAGCGAGAGGAGCCGCCATGAAGGATCGGCGGTCGATCGTCATGGCGGCTCCTCTTGTCAGTCGGGTTGATCCAGCCGCCGCAGCAGCCGGGCTGATCAATATTTGAAGCGGGCACCCAGGAAGAAGGTGCGGCCGAAATGGTTGTTCTCGTAGTTCCGGTCCGCATCGAAATCGGTGAAGCGATAGCGATAGGTGTCGGTCAGGTTGTTGCCTTCCAGCGAGACTTCGACCCATTCGGTCAGCTTGTAGCGGATCGATGCGTCGAGGTTGAACTGGCTGCCAAAGCCTTCGAGAATGTTGCCGGTGCCGCTTGCGCCTTCATGCCAGCGGCTACGGTACGTTCCCATGATGCGGGCCGAGAACTTGCCATCATCATAATAGAAGGTGCCGTTGTAGGAATAGCGTGACACGTTGGCCAGCGCCGCGCTGCGGGTCGTGTTGACCAGCGCGCCGCCGGGTACCGTCGCCGGACCCTGGACGATGAAATCGGCACTGCTGTCGATATAGGTCGCGTTGGCGAGAATACCGAAGTTGCTGATGAAACCGTCGGCGAACACGCTGAACGGCAGCTGCAGGGCGACTTCCACGCCCTTCAGCTTGGCGCCGGTGCCATTGACCGGCGTGGTCAGTGTCCAGATCGGCTGGGTCAGCAGCGCGGGGTTGAGCGCAGCAGGGGAGGACGGGTTGAGCACCGAAACCGGCAGTCCGGTTTGCGCGAAGGTTGCCTCGGTAATCGCCGCCGTCTGAGTGAAGCTGTCGACGTTCTTGATGAAGCCAGCCACAGAGAACAGCGCCTGCGGTGCGAAATACCATTCGATCGCGAGGTCATAATTGGTGGCGCGGAACGGCTCGAGGAACGGATTACCGCTGTTGACGCGGAAGTTGAAGCCGTCTGCGTTGCCCCCTGGGGTCAGCGATCCAAGAGTCGGGCGGGTGATGACCTCCGCCGCTGCTGCGCGCACGATCAGGTTCTGTGTCGGGAAGAGGGCGATGTTGACCGACGGCAGCCAATCGTCATAGCTGCGCTCGATGGTCGCTTCGACCGCACCAACCAGCCCGTAGGATGACTGTTCGGTCTTCACATAGCGGATGCCGGCGTTCAGCGCATATTCCATCCCCAGCAGTTCGCCCTTGGCGTCGAACTGGACATAGCCGCCCTTGGTGGTTTCCTGCACGCCGCGATTGTTGCCCGCATCCAGCGCCAGCGGACGACTGTAGAGCCGGGTGAATTCAGCCGCTGCGGGAAGATTGGGCACCAGCCAGGCGTTGGTATTGCCCGCAGGCTGGCCAGCTCGGCCCATCTGGAACAATTCGGACAGCGCAGGGGTCGCCTGGAAGCCGTAGATGGCGGTCGGGCCGAACAGGCTGGCGGGCGAACAGGCCAGTGTGCCGAGCACGCGATCGACGCCGCCATTGCCGCAGATCGCGGTGTCGCGCGTGAAGGCAATGGTATCGAAGTCGAACCGGCGCCACATCGCGCCGGCCTTGATCGTGAAGTCCTCGGTCACGTCCCATTCGGTACGCAGCTGCGCCGTCTTGAACTGGTTGACGATTTCCGACGGGCGATCACGGATTTCGGCGAGCTGGAACACGGCCGGATCGGTGACGCTGGTGCCGAAGGTCAGCTTCGGACGCTTCATGTCGGTATAGTCGTAGCTATAGCCCTGCGCGTCGCGGTCATCGAACACGATGGTGGTTTCGACAGGGATGTCGGCGGTCGATTTCGAGATGCCGCCCAGCAGGGTGAAGCGGAAGCTGTCCGACAGGTCCTGATCCCAGCTGCCGCCGATCTGATAGAATTCGGTGGTGCTTTCGCGCAGGTAATGCTCGGTGCGCACCCAGGCATCATTGAACGTGCCGCTGATCATGTTGTTGTTGGCGTCGTAGACCGGATTGACGACGTCGATTGAGCGCTCGTTCGAACGGAACAGCACTTCGCCCCAGCGCTCGCGCCGGTCGCTGTTGAAGCGCGAGAACAGACCGTCGATCGAGAACTTGGTCATGTCGGTCGGGGCGAACTGGATCGACCCGGTGATGCCCAGGCGCTCGCGGTCGTGCTTCACCTCGCCGTAGCGCGGAATGCGGGGGTGGAACGACAGTGCGGCCTGATCGCAAACCGCGTTGCGGCCGTTCACATAGACGCCACCGGAATTGCGGACAGCGGTTGTATTGGTGGCGCTCTGCTGGAAGCAGGGAGTTCCGTTGACCGAGTCAAACCGCGCCTGGGCCCAGCGAACCGTGTTGTTGCCGAGCTCGAGCACCTGCGTCTTCTGATAGGCGGCAGAGAGCGACACGCCGAAAGTGCCCGAATCGTTGCGCCAGCTCAGCAGTCCGGCAAGGCGCGGGCCGACATATTCGGACAGGTCGTTATAGCTCGCGACGGCAGATCCGACCGCCGTGAAGCCTGCCTTGCCCGCCAGCGGATTGCCGGTGTTCAGATCGACCACGGCGCCCAGCGAACCTTCGTCCAGGCTGGCCTCTGCGGTCTTGTGGACGACGATCGAGCTGAACAGTTCGGAGGCGAACACGTTGAAATCGAAGGCGCGGTCGCGGTTGGCCGAAGCGCCGTCGGTCGAGGTGGCAACGGTTTCAAGGCCGTTTACGCGAACGCGGGTGAACTGGCTCGACAGACCACGCACGGTAATCGCGCGGCCTTCACCGGCGTCGCGGGTGATCGAGATGCCGGGAATGCGCTGCAGCGATTCAGCAAGGTTCTGGTCGGGGAACTTGGCGATGTCCTCGGCGACAATCGCATCGATCGCGCCGACCGAGGTGCGCTTCAGGTTGATCGCGGCTTCGAGTGACTGGCGAAAGCCGGTAACGACGATCTCGTCTGCGGCGACTTCGTCATCGACAGTGGTCGGCTGCTCCGTCTCGGCGACCTGCGCCTGAGCTGTCCCGGCGGCGCCCAGCGCACATCCGGTCAGCAATGCTGCCTTGAAAATCGAAATGCCCGAAAAACGCTGCGAATGCTGACTGCGCATGATAAATCCCCTCCTGATCGCCTTTTTCAAGGCAATTGCTACCGGTGTCAAAGGGGAAGATGCCTTTTGCATCCCGCGCTCTTCGACACCCTAACTCCCGACCGCGTGTGCCTTGCCGAAGCCAGGCACCGCCGTTCTTTCCGTTTTCCCGAATCTGCCAGCGTTGTTTGCTGGCTACCCATGGTAACCGGTGTCATTATGTATTGCCCTCAAGCGACGGCTCTGTCAATAACCATGGCAACGGGAGAGAGACGATGCACAAGACACTGCAGAAAGCCGTGATTATCGGCGCGTTTGTCATGACCAGCCTTGCTCCGGCCTGGGCAGAGCCGCACGCGGCGGACCCGACCAAAGGCGGAGCAGGCGGGCGAATCATCCGTGTGACCACCCTGGCCAAGGACGGACCCGGATCGCTCGCCGAGGCGCTTGCCGCCAAGGGTAAGCGCACCATCGTATTCGAGGTCGGCGGTGTCATCGATCTGGGCCGCAGCACGCTGGAGATCAAGGAACCGTTCCTGACAATTGCAGGCCAGACCGCGCCTTCGCCCGGCATCACCATCATCAAGGGCGGCATCGATCTGCGCACGCATGATGTCGTCGTTTCGCACATTCGCGTCATGACCGGCGCCGATGGCCAGGCCCGCATGTCGGGCTGGGAAGCGGATTCGTTTTCCACCGTTGCAGCGCGCAATATCGTCGTCGAACATTGCAGCTTCCTGTGGGGCATTGACGAGAACATGTCCGCATCCGGCCCGCGGTTCACCGGCAAGACCGTCGCCGAATGGCGCGCCGGGACCACCCACAACATCGTGTTCCGCGACAATCTGGCGGCCGAGGGCCTCGCCGTTTCGAGCCACCCCAAGGGCGAGCATAGCAAGGGCTCACTGATCCACGACAATGCGACCAACATCACGTTCTACCGCAATGTCTGGGCGCACAATGTCGAGCGCTCGCCGCTGGTCAAGGGCGGGGCGCAGGTCAGCATGATCAACAACCTGATCTACAATCCCGGCCACCGCGCGGTGCACTACAACCTGATGAATCTCGAATGGCTGGGGCAGGATTATGTCACCGGCGAGATCACCGCGATCGGCAATGTCATGCGCGGCGGCAACGACACCAACGAGGGCCTGCCGTTCCTGATGCTGGGCGGCGATGGTGACCTGGCCTATTTCGGCAAGGACAACCGCGCGGTCGACCGGCACGGCAATCCGCTGCCCCAGTTCGGCCGCTACGGCGAGACTCAGGCGAAGTTGATCACCGCCGACGCTCCGCTGGCGGATGTCTCGCGCTATCGGGTCCTGCCTTCGGGCGAGGTCGAGACATCCTTGCTGCAGACCGCAGGCGCGCGTCCATGGGACCGCGCCCCCGATGATATCCGCGTGCTGTTCTTCGTGGCGGAAGGCCGCGGCGACATCATCGACGACGAAAGCGAAGTTGGCGGCTATCCCAAGGTTGCACCGACCACCGCCCGCTTTGTCGAGGCCGAATGGAACCTCGAGACGATGACGCCGAAATCGGGGCGCTATCCAGGGCAGAAGGGCGGGGCGCAGGAATCGCTGTCCACCCGCGACCGGCAGATGCGGCAGGACCGCAAGTGAGCGTGCTGGCCGCTCTCCTGCTGGCGGCCGCGCCGCCGATGGCGGTGATCGACGAGGCGGATACACTGCGCCGCGAACCGCCGCCGCACGGCGCCATCGGCATGAGCAGCGTGTGGCGGATCAGCGATCACGTGCCGCAGCCGCGCCGCATGGAATTTCGCCGCCGCACGCTCGATATCGGTGCGGCCATCGGCGAGCACCCGATCGCGCATGACGAGGTCTATTACGTGCTTGACGGCGAGGGCGAGGTCGTCTCCGATGGCCAGCGAGCGACGCTGAAGCCCGGAATGACCGCGTATCTCTATGACGGCGCGGTGGTGGGCATCTGGCAGAAAGGCGACAAGCCGCTGGCGCTGATCATCGCCTATCCGGTCAAGGAACCGGTCAGCTGCCCGGCTGAATGTAAGGCGCCGTAGCCCAGAGTTCGCGCTCGAAACGGCGCGGGTCATCGACGCAATCCGCGCGGCCATCGCCGACCACCAGCGTGGCGCGATCAGGCATGGCATAGCGCTCCCAGTCGGTCAGGCCCGGTGCGCCGGTCTTGGCGAGGCCGGTGAAGGCCTGCATCATCAGGTTGCGCGTTCGCCGTGCGCCTTCATCCACACCGCTCATGCTGCCGGGCGCATCCAGCGTTCCGAAGACATAAGGGATATCGTCGGTATGCGCTGCGCCGCGCAATGGATCGAGCGGTGAGGGACGGTCGAGCTGGTACACCCAGGTGTCGCGGGCTCCGGCGCGCGCGCGGGCATCGGCCTCGATCACTTGTCCCGGCCATGACCGGCCCGCGGTGGTCGCGGCATAGAAGATCTGCTGCGCGGTCCAGCCGGGATTCTGCGCGCGATATTGCGCGACGACCCAGTCGATATCGAGATCAATCTTCACCTCGGGCGTGATCCGCGCCGCCAGATTGTCCCAGCTCAGCCCCTGCAGCTTCGCCCCGCGTGGATCGATGAAGGCGCGGGTTTCGTCGCGGGTGTTGCCCAGGATCATCGGGATCGACAGCGATTGCGGCGCGGCATCGGGCCAGAAGGGGTGGCGCGGCAGGTTGGTCATGTCGAGCACCGGCCCGAAATACAGCGACCCGCCGATCACCGGATCTGTCGCGGTCAGCGCCTCGACGACGCGCTCGGTTGGGGCGGTGCGCAGACCTTCGACATCGTCTGGTGCCAGCCCCATCGCCGCCATCAGCGCGCGCGTGCGGGCGCGGGCGTTGATCGGGCCGCTCGCGGTCACCTGCTGGCCGCTCATCGTCGCCGCGCTGTGGAACAGCCCCTTGGCTTCGGGCATGGCCATCAGCGTGGCGATCTTTGCGCCGCCGCCCGACTGGCCGAACACCATCACCCGGCCCGGATCGCCGCCGAAATCGCGGATATGGTCGCGCACCCATTGCAGCGCGAGGATCAGGTCGAGCTGGCCCAGATTGCCGCTATCGGCAAAGCGCGGGCCAAACGGCTTGAGCCACGCATAGCCGAACGCGTTGAGCCGGTGGTTGACCGTGAAGACCACGACATCGCCCGCTGCAGCCAGCGTGCCACCATGCGTCAGCGGATCGGTGACCGTGCCGTTGGCATAGGCCCCGCCGTGAAAATAGACCATCACCGCACGGCCCGCCTTGGGGTTCGCTTCGGGCGTCCACACGTTGAGGAACAGGCAGTCTTCGGACTGGGCATAGTCCTGGCTGCCACGTTGCGGCGCCACCGGCGCGAAGCTCTGCGCGGTCAGCAGTGGGCCCTGCCATGGTTCGGCCAGCGCGCGTTCGAAGCGCGCCGCACGACCATAACGGATACCCTTGAAGGCGCTGACGCCCTGCTCGCGAAGCCCGGTAAAGCGGCCTACCTTGGGGTCGTGCGCCTTGGCCAGCGCCGGGCTGGCGATCAGCGCTGCACCCGCGCCCAGCAGACCCCGGCGGGTCAGGTCAACGGCGGACATCGCCGCCGGCGGCCGAGAAGCCGGCCAGTTCGTCAGGCCGGATCAGGCAGAAGTCGCCCGGCAGCGAATGCTTGAGCGCCGCCAGCGACAGCCCGCATTCGGCCATCGCCTGTTCGCCCGCCCCTTGCAGATACTGGTGCAGCACGCCTGCAGCAAAAGCATCGCCGGTGCCGATGCGGTCGACAATGCCGGTGACATCGATCTCGGCGGCCTGGTACTTGCCCTGGCGGGTATCCACCCGTGCCGCGATCCGGTGATGATCGCTGCTGACGATATGGCGCGCGGTGGAAGCGACAAGCTGGAGATTGGGAAAGGCCTCGAACGCGGCGTCGACCGCTTCGCGCCTGCGCTCTGCGCCGTCGCCGGAAAAGGTCTTGCCCAGCAGCAGCGAGATATCGCGATGGTTGCCGATCAGCACCGTCGCAGCGCCCACCAGCCGGGTGAGGATGCTGCGCGGATCGCTGTCCCAGCTTTCCCACAGCTGCGCCCGGTAATTGCCGTCGAGGCAGATCGGAACGCCTGCCGCCTGCGCCGCGGCGATAGCAGCTTCGGCCAGCGCCACGCCCTTGGGGCCCAGGGCAGGGGTGATGCCCGACATGTGCAGCAAGGCCGCGCCTTCCAGTGCGCCTGCCAAGTCCAGCGCGTCGGGTTCACAGTGCGCAAAGGCAGAGCCTGCACGGTCGTAGGTGATCGATGAAGGGCGCAGCCCTGCACCGGCTTCCATGAAATACAGCCCCATGCGCCCTGGTGCGCGCGCGATGAAGCGGGTGTCGACACCGGCAGCGCCCAGGTCGGCCCGCGCCTTGTCGCCCAGCGGCGATTGCGGCAGCAGCGTTACCATGCGCGCATCATGGCCCAGCGAGGCCAAAGCGGCGGCGACATTGGCCTCGGCTCCGCCCACCACCATGTCGAGGCTTTGCGCCTGCACCATCATGCGTGCGCCCGGCGGGGCGAGGCGCAGCAGCATCTCGCCGAAGCAGACAACGGCACCGGCGGTCACGGGAGTCGTCACCGGGCGAGCCATCCGCCATCGACCGCAAGAACATGGCCCTGAACGTAATCGGCAGCGTTGCTCGCCAGGAACACGGCAGCGCCGCCGATATCGGCAGGGTCGCCCCAGCGGCCTTCGGGGATGCGCTCCATGATCTGGCGGTTGCGGGTCTCGTCCGCCTGCAGCTGCGCGGTGTTGTTGGTGGCGATATAGCCTGGCGCGATCGCGTTGACGTTGACGCCCTTGGCCGCCCATTCGCACGCGAGCAGCTTGGTGAGACCTGCAACCCCGCTCTTGCTGGCGGTGTAGCTGGGCACGCGGATGCCGCCCTGGAAGCTCAGCATCGAGGCGATGTTGATGATTTTGCCGCGACGACCCGTGGCTTCCCGCTGCGCGATCATGTGACGCCCTGCGGCCTGGCTCAGGAAGAACACCGACTTGAGGTTGGTATCCATCACCGCGTCCCAGTCTTCCTCGGTAAAGTCGACCGCATCGGCGCGGCGGATGATGCCGGCATTGTTGACCAGGATATCCAGCCCACCAAGGCCTTCCAGCACCTGCGCGATGACATCGGCAACCGGGGCAATCGTGCCGAGATCGGCCGAGACCAGCTCGCAGCGGCGGCCCAGGGCGAGCACCTTGGCGGCTGTATCATGGGCCGGCGTCCGGCCAACGGCGGCGATGTCTGCGCCGGCCTGCGCGAGTGCCAGCGCGATACCCTGGCCGATGCCGGTATTCGCGCCGGTCACCACCGCGACCCGGCCCGAAAGGTCGAATAAGCTGTTCGTCATGTCGGTCCCTTTCCCCGGTCGCGGGGCTGTGCGGTTCAGGCAGTCAGTTCGCGCAGATAGGCAGCGATCGCCTCGTCCTGGCAATTGGGGTAGAAATATTCGGCAAAGCGCTCGCCTGCAACCGCAGCCTGGAGCAGGTCCTGGTCGACGGTCTTCAGCACCGTCAGCATGTCATGGCAGCTTGCAGCCTTGAGGTCCTTCAGGATGCCGCGGTTCTTGGCCATGATCGCGGCGCGCTCCTTGGGATAGCCCAGGCCCCGCTCGCCATCGAACAGTTTCTTGTAGACATCCTGCAGGTTGAGCTCGGCTGCCCAGCCAAAGCCCTTGGCATAAGGCATCGAAATGGCGTTGCCGTCATTGATCTGGCCGAACAGGAAGGCGTCGGTCGGGTCGATGACCAGGCCGCAGAACACGCCGGGCATGGCGTTGCAGGCCAGCATCGATCCCATGCCGGTACCGCAACCGGTGACAACAAAGTCCGCCGCGCCCGAATTGAGCAGGATGCCGCTGAGCAGGCCGTTCATCACATAGGTCAGCGATGCCGAATCCTCGGCGGTGTACATGCCATAGTTGAACACCTCATGACCCAGCGGTTCGGCAACGGTGGTCAGGGCTTCGTGGATGATGGCGTTCTTGGCAGCCTGGCTGTTTTCGGTGATCAGCGCGATCTTCATGGGGTCTCTCCTGTCCGGGCAATGTCGCCCCGGATTGTCTCTGGTGAACGATTGGCCTGCTTGGTAACCGGTGTCATAAAAGCATGCAAGCCCCATTTGCCGGGGCGGTCATCGGGTCAGGCCGACGCAACCGACGCCCGCTCGATGAGATCGGACAGGAAGTGCGACGGCTGGCCACGCGCTTCGGCGGGATCGATCAGCTTGATCGCGGCGGCCTTGGCCATCGCCTGGATCGGCCAGCGCACCGTCGTCATCGGCGG
>CALRRI020000016.1:0-95058 GCA_943370475.1 Hydrogenophaga intermedia | reverse complement strand
GGTGCGGGCGCTGCAGAAGACCGCGCCCGATTTCATGGTCAGCGAATGCCCGCTTGCCGGATCGCATCTCAAGCAGACGATGGAGCTGGGCGGCGCGGACAAGGTGCCCGAGCGCATCGGCCACCCCATCGAACTGATGGCCAAGGCCTACGGACTTTAACACATATGGAAACCATCATGCCCAAGGACCGCCGCTCGATCACCCGCGACGACATCATGAGCCTTGCCGATTACGAGCTGATCCGGAAGGACAAGAGGCAGGAGAGCATTCTTGCCAAGAAATACTCGCGCCTGGCCATCGGCCCGCATGCCATGATCACCTTCGAAAGCTGGGACAGCATGTGGCTGCAGATCCAGGAAATGCTGCGCATCGAAAAAGGCGGCGACGAGCAGCTGACCGACGAGCTGGCGGCGTACAACCCGATGGTGCCCAATGGCCATGAGCTCACGGCAACCTTGATGTTCGAGATCGAGAATCCCGAGCGCCGCGATGCCTTTTTGCGGACCATCGGCGGGGTCGAGGATCACATCTTCCTGACCATCGGCAATGTGCGTGTGGCAGCCGCGCCCGAGCAGGACGTCGAGCGGACCAGCGCCGCGGGCAAGGCCAGCGCGGTGCATTTCCTCCATTTCCCGATGGATGGCGCCGCCTTGGCTGCGTGGCACGACGCGGGCAATGTCGCGATGGTGCAGATTACCCATCCCGCTTATGGCCATGCCGCGTTGATCGGTGCGGAAACGCGCAATTATCTGACGCGCAGCTGCCTGTAAAATCCTATTCCGGGATCGGGTAGGGCCTGCCGGGCCTGGCATTGAACTGGCGTCCACCATTGCCGATGGCACTGTCGGGATCGGACACGACCGGCGGAGCTTCGGTGCTGGACGTTGCCATCGGAGCGGTCGAAACCATCGGCGCGCCGAAAACGGTATCTCCGCTCTCTTCTGCAAAGACGGCAGTGGGCTGCGAGGGAGCCGATGGCGGCTGCTGGACCGTCGGCGCCGCGCCGGGGCTGGGGGGCACGACAGGCGCGTTCGACGGGGCGCCCGGCACTGTGCTGGGCGTCACCGATGACGCAAAGATTGCGGCAGCGAGCAGAATGCCGCCCGCTCCCCACATAACCTGTTTCAGCATAACCCCGTCCAAGTTCCTCATTTTGCGGTTATCTGGGCAGATTTCTAGCAGGCCCTGGTTAACAGAATGTTGGGCGACAGCATGGCTGGCGTCGCCTGGGCAGCAAAATGCCGCCGGAAGCGAGGGGCTCCCGGCGGCATGTCTTTCCTCCCCAGGAAAGCTCGTGCAAATTGGGTGATGCCAGCGATCGGGAGCCCGGTAAGGCAGGGTGGCGGGATTTTCCCGCTCACCCCATCCTCTCCTGCTAGCTCGGTCTGGCGTCTGTTGGCCGATGCCTAGCCGGGCCAGGCCGGGACCGCAGCACAAATTGACAAGAAAATCGCGAATATCACGACTTGCCCAGCCATTTTCCTTGTCAGTTTGTCATGATTATTACAAAACAGGCCATGGTCGAACCTTCTCTCCACGCGGGTCCTGCGCTTCGCCGCCTGCGCCGCAATGCGGGCCTCACCCAGGCGGCGATGGCCGAGCGGCTGGATATCTCGCCCAGCTATCTCAACCTGCTCGAGCGCAATCTGCGCCCCGTGAGCGCGCGGCTGATGCTCACCCTCGCCGAACGGTTCGATGTCGATCCGCGCGACCTGACCGGAGATGAGCCGGGCGGTGGCCTGGGGCCGATGCGGCGGCGGATGAGCGATCCTGTCTTTGCCGATCTGGGGATAGAGCCCGGCGAGATCGAGGACTGGCTCGTGTCATCGCCTGGGACCGCAGCGGCCTTTGCCCGGCTCTATGACCGGGTGCAAGGCAGCGCGGGCGCGGCGACGCAACCCGGCATGGTCGATGATCCGGTAGCCAGGGTACGCGGCGAGATCGAACGCTGGCGCAACCATTTTGCCGATCTGGACCATGCCGCTGAAGCGCTGGCGGATGCGCTGCGGTTGCAGAGCGGAGATCTGTATTCCGCCATTTCCGAACGGTTGCGCACCAAGCACCAGCTCTCGATCCGCATCCTGCCCGAAAACGTGATGCCAGGGCGACTGCGCCGGCTGGACCTGCACGCCCGCCAGTTGCAGTTGTCCGAAATGCTCGACATGGCCTCGCGGACCTTTCAGGCCGCCTATCTGCTGGGGCAACTCGAGTTCCGGGCGGATATCAACGCTCTGGTCGCCGGGGCGCAATTTGGTGATCGCACCGCCGAGCGGCTCTACCAGCGGCATATCTTCAGCTATTTCGCCGCCGCGGTGATGATGCCTTATGGCCGTTTTTTGCGCGCCTGCGAGCAATCGGGCTACGACATGCTGCTGCTGCAGCGGCGCTTTGGCGCAGGGTTCGAACATGTCGCGCACCGGCTGACGACGCTGCAGCGGGTCGGCCAGCGCGGGCTCGGTTTCTTCATGATCCGCGTCGACCGGGCAGGGCAGGTGTCGAAGCGCTTTGGCGGGGCGAATCGCGCGCCACTGGCCGACACCGAGGTCACGTGCCCGCTGTGGCACCTGCATCAGGCGTTCTCGCGCCCCAGCCAGGTTCAAGTGCAACTGGTCGAGTTGGAGGATGGCAGCCGCTGGCTGACGCTGGCGCGCAGCGTGCAGGGCGCAGGCTATGGCGCGGGCGGGACGACAGCGGAATTCGCGATCGGCCTGGGTGTCTCGTTCGATCAGGCCGCAACGCTCTGCTATGCGCGCGGCAGGGATCTGAGCGCAGCAGGAGCGACACGGATCGGCCCTGGTTGCACGATGTGCAAGCGCGGTGAATGCCCGCAGCGATCCAAGCCGCCGATCGGCATCCGCCTGAAGTTCGATGACCGCGAGCGCGGCGTCACGCCGTTCGATTTCGTCACCGACTGATCCGCCACCCGGTGCGCCGCAAGCGTAAAGACCTTTGACACTTCGCGGGAAAATCCGGACCCTCGCGGGGTCAGCGCTGTAAAATTAACCGACACTTGACGTTTGCTGGGCTATAGCCGTGCCCATGTTCAGGCTGTTCAAACATTATGTGCCGCACGCGGTACTGCTGCTCGGTTTCTTCGACCTGGCGCTGCTGGGGCTTGCGGCCGAGATCGGCTGGGTCTGGCGCGCGCACGAGATCGGAATGGAGATCGATCCGCTCAGCCAGCGGCCGCTGCCGATCATCACCTTTGCGATACTGGTCCATATGGCGATGATCGCGGTGGGGGTTTACGGCCCCGATTCGCTGCAGTCGCTGCGCTTTGCCGCCGCCCGGTTGCTGGTCGCGATTTCGCTGGGCGTGATCCTGCTGTCGGTTACCTATTTCATCCTGCCCGGCACCACCTTGTGGCGATCGAACAGCCTGTACGCGATGGGTCTGTCGATCGTCTTCCTGATCAGCAACCGCATCCTGCTGGGTGGGCTGCTGGGCACCACCGCGTTCAAGCGCCGGCTGATGGTGCTGGGGGCGGGAAAGCGCGCGCAACGGGTGCTGGCGCTGTCCGAACGGTCTGACGCGGGCTTCGTGCTGGTCGGCTTTGTCGCGATGAACGATGGTCCGCTGGTCGTGGAAGAGGCCATCAACCGCGACGCGATCAAGAACCTCGCCAAGCATGTCGAGAATCTCAACGTGACCGAGGTCGTGCTGGCGCTCGAAGAACGGCGCAACGCGCTGCCGGTCAACGACCTGCTCAGGATCAAGACCACCGGGGTTCATGTCAACGACCTGTCGACCTTTCTCGAGCGCGAGACGGGCCGGGTCGACCTGGATTCGGTCAATCCCAGCTGGCTGATCTTTTCCGACGGATTTTCCGCAGGTCGGCGCATTTCGACGATCGCCAAGCGGGTGTTCGACCTGGTTGTCAGCTCGATCCTGCTCGCACTGACCGCGCCGATCATCGCGCTGTTCGCACTGCTGGTGAAGCTCGACAGCCGGGGCCCTGCCTTCTTCAAGCAGGAACGGGTGGGGCTCTACGGCCAGCCGTTCGAGATCGTGAAGCTGCGCTCGATGCGCACCGATGCAGAGGTCGATGGCGCGCAATGGGCGCAAAAGGACGATCCGCGTGTTACCCGGCTCGGCCGCTTCATCCGCAAGGTCCGCATCGACGAGCTGCCCCAGGCCTGGAGCGTGCTCAAGGGGGACATGAGCTTCGTCGGCCCACGCCCCGAACGGCCCGAGTTCGTCGCCGACCTGGAAACCAAGATGCGCTATTACAACGAGCGGCACATGGTGAAGCCGGGCATCACCGGCTGGGCGCAGATCAACTATCCCTATGGCGCATCGGTCGAGGATTCGCGGCACAAGCTGGAATACGACCTGTATTACGCCAAGAATTATACGCCGTTTCTCGACCTGCTGATCATCCTGCAGACGCTGCGTGTCGTGCTGTGGCCGGATGGTGCCCGGTGACGCAATGGCCAACTGGGCCGATATAAGCCTCTGGGCACATTCCGGCGCGGCAGCGCTCACTTTGCTGGTGGCCGCCTGGCTGGTTCGCCGCTGGGCAAGTCTGCGCGGCACGCGCCCCTCGCTGGGCGATGCAGCGCTGCTGCTGGCGCTGCTGGCGACCAGCCTGTGGGCCTTTGCTGCCGCCAGCATGGGGCCATCGCATCCGATTGCCGGGCTGGGCGAATCCTTGCGCAACCTCGCGTGGCTGGCGTTCCTGTTCCAGATGGTCCGCTCCGCCCGGGCCCAGCCGCGTGCCGTGACTGCGGTCTACCTGGCGCTGATGCTGGTTCTGGCGGGGCAGCCGGTGGTCGAAAACTGGCTGGCCGGCATTTCGCTGCCGCCAAACCTGGCTGCCATGGCGTTCGATACCGCGATGCTGTTGCGGATGATCTTCGTGGTCGGCGCGCTGGTGCTGGCGAACAACCTCTACAGCGTGGCCGATGCCGAGACCCGTGCCAGCCTGCGCGTGCCGCTGACCGCGCTGGCCGCGATGTGGCTCTATGATCTCAATCTGTATGCCACCGGCTATCTCAATGGCAGCCTGAGCAGCGACATGCTGGCGCTGCGCGGCGTGCTGATGATCTTTGCCGTGCCATTCTTCGCGCTCGCGGCGAACCGGCCCGGCGGGTGGAAGCTGACCCTGTCGCGCAAGATCGCCTATCGCTCGCTCTCGCTGTTTGCGATCCTGGGCTATCTGGTGACGATGATCGCGGTGGCGCAGCTGCTGCGCGCGGTCGGCGGGACGGTCGCATCGGGTGCACAGGTGCTGCTGGTGCTCGGCATGTCGCTGGCCGCGCTGATCCTGCTGCCGTCGGACCGTTTCCGCGCGTGGTTCAAGGTCAAGGCGACCAAGCATTTCTTCCAGCATCGCTATGATTATCGTGCCGAATGGATCCGCTTTACCGAAACGATCGGTCGCCCCGGCGATGGCACCGCGCCATTTCACGAACGCGTGATCAAGGCGGCGGCGGATATCAGCGACAGCCCCGCCGGGCTGCTGCTGGCCCCTGGTGACAACGGACGGCTGCAGCTGCAGGCGCGGTTCAACTGGCCCACCGCCGATGTGCCCGCGCAGGCCTGTACGGCCGGCACGATCGGCTATTTCCAGGCGACGGGGCGCATCGTCGAGCTTGATGCGCTGCGCTCGGGCCACGACAAGCTGACCGACGCTCGCGCCATCCCCGCTTGGGTGCTGGCGGAAAGCAACGCCTGGGCTATCGTCCCGCTGGTCCATTTCGACCGGCTCGCAGGGCTTGTCGTGCTCTCGCGGCCCCTGGTCGAGCACCGGCTCGACTGGGAAGATCTGGACCTTCTGCGCCTCGTCGGGCGGCAGCTGGCGAGCTATCTGGCCGAGGCACGCAGCCAGGAGGCACTGCGCGAGGCGGACCAGTTCGACGAGTTCAATCGCCGCATGGCCTTCGTCATGCACGACATCAAGAATCTCGTCAGCCAGCTCAGCCTGGTCGCGCGCAATGCCGAGCGGCATGCCGACAATCCCGAATTCCGCGCCGACATGATCGCGACGCTGCAGAATTCGGTGGGCAAGATGAACACGCTGATCCGCCGTTTGACCGGCTATGCGCGGGCAACCGGCGAAGGCGTGCGCGCCACCGATGCCGAGCGCGTGGTGCGCAGCGTCGTCACCGACAAGGCCCGGCGCCACCCGGTCATCGCCAGCTCCACCCAAAGGCTGATGCTGATGGCCGATCCCATGCAGCTCGAGCAGGTGCTGGGCCATCTGATCCAGAACGCGATCGATGCCAGCGCACCCGATACTCCGGTCTATGTCAGCCTGGCGCGCGATGGCCTCAACGGTGTGATCGAGATCGTCGACCATGGTTCGGGCATGTCGGCGGAGTTCGTCCGTGCCAAATTGTTCAAGCCCTTCATATCGAGCAAGGCCGACGGCTTTGGCATCGGTGCCTATGAGGCGCGGCTGCTGGTCGATGCGATGCAAGGCCGCATCGAGGTCGAAAGCCGCGAAGGCGAAGGCAGCCGCTTTACCATCCATCTCCCGCTCGCCACCCGGATCGACGCCGACGAACCGGGCACGCCATCGCTGCAACTGGCCGCAAAGGTATCCTGACCGATGAATGACCTCACCCCGCATCCCGCGCTGAACGGCAGCGGCAAGGGTCCGTCCAGACTGCCCCGGCTGCTGGTGGTGGAGGACGATGCCGGCCTGCAGCGCCAGCTGAAATGGGCGTTCGACGATTTCGAGGTGCTATGCGCCGGGGACCGCGCCAGCGCAATCGACCTGTTGCGGTATGAGGAACCCGATGTCGTCACGCTGGATCTGGGGCTTCCGCCCGATCCTGACGGGGTGAGCGAAGGCTTTGCCACCCTGGCGGAAATCCTGCGGCTGAAGCCCGATACCAAGGTCATCATCGCCTCGGGCCACGGCGAGCGGCAGAGCGCGCGCGATGCCATCGCGCTGGGGGCCTATGATTTCTATCGCAAGCCGGTCGAGATCGATGACCTGGCGCTGATCGTCCGCCGCGCGCTCAACGTGCAGCAGATCGAGCGCGAGAATGCACGGCTCTGCCAGAAATCTGGCGAGGATCACACCGTGCTGGGCGGCATGATCACCGCCGATGCGCAGATGGTGAAGGCCGCGCGGATGATCGAGCGGGTGGCCAACACCAATGTCTCGGTGATGCTGCTGGGCGCCAGCGGCACCGGCAAGGAGCTGTTCGCGCGCGGGCTGCACGAAAAGAGCAACCGCCGCAGCGGCGCGTTCGTCGCGATCAACTGCGCGGCGATCCCGGAAAACCTGCTCGAATCCGAGCTGTTCGGGCACGAGAAGGGCGCGTTCACCGGCGCGATCAAGACCACCATCGGCAAGATCGAACAGGCCGAGGGCGGGACGTTGTTTCTTGACGAGGTGGGCGATATCCCGCTGCCGCTGCAGGTCAAGCTGCTGCGCTTTCTGCAGGAACGCGTGATCGAGCGGGTGGGCGGTCGCAACCCGATCGCGGTCGACACGCGGGTGGTGTGCGCCACCCACCAGAATCTCGAAAAGATGATCGCCGAAGAGCGCTTCCGCGAGGATCTGTTCTACCGGCTGGCAGAGATCGTCGTCACCATTCCCTCGCTCGCCGAACGGCCGGGCGATGCGGTGCTGCTGGCCAAGCATTTCCTTGCCCGCCACGCCGCCGAAATGAACCCGGTGGTCAAGGGCTTCGCCCCCGACGCGCTCAAGATGCTCGATGCATGGCATTGGCCGGGCAATGTGCGCGAGCTGGAAAACCGGGTGAAGCGGGCGGTCATCATGTCGGAAAGCCGGCTGGTGCGGGCCGAGGACCTCGACCTCGAACGCGCAGAGCCCGAAACCCCGGAATTCCTCAACCTGAAGGCGGTGCGCGAGCTCGCCGATCGCAAGGCGATCCGCCACGCGCTGGCGCGGACCGAGGGCAATATCTCGGGCGCGGCCAAGCTGCTGGGCATCAGCCGCCCGACGCTGTACGATCTGCTCCGGCAATATGACATCCAGAGCTGACGATCATAATCCGGGGCTCGCCCTGCGGCTGATGCTGGCGCTGGTCGCCGGAGCCTTGCTGCTGGCGGGCCCGGCGAGCCGTTTGCACGCAGAAGATACCGGTGCGGCACGCGCGGCGATGGCCCGCGCCGAGGATCATCGCGCCCGCGGCGACAACCGGGCGGCACGGATCGAGCTGATGAACGCGATCAAGGCTGCGCCCGGCCTGCCTGCCGCGCGCATTGCGCAGGCGCGGGTGTTCCTGTCGCTGTTCGATGCGGCAGGTGCAGAGGCTGAACTGAGCCGCGCGCTGGAACTGGGCGCGGACCGGACGCTGGTACGAGCACCGATGGCCGAGGCTCTGCTGCTGCAGGGCAAGGCTGATGCCGCGCTGACCTGGCTGGGCGAGGGAACGGTACCCAGAGGCGATGCCGGCTATGCCGCGCGGACGCTGGGCCGCGCGCAGCTGGCGCTCGGTGCGATGGACGCGGCGCGCACCGCCTTTGACCGCGCGCTGCAATTCACGCCCGATGACAGTCTGCTCTGGACCGATATCGCGCGCTTCCGCATCACATCTGGTGACCAGGCGGGCGGTATCGAGGCCGCTGACCATGCCGTGGAGCTGGACGCTTCGAATGTCCGCGCGCTGCAACTGCGCGGCGAGCTGACCCGCAGCCAGACCGGGCTTGCCGCTGCCCTGCCGTGGTTCGAGCGCGCTCTCGCCATCGACCCCAATGACGTCAGCGTGCTGGGCGAATATGCCGCGACCCTGGGTGATATGGGCAGGATGCGCGCGATGCTCGCCGCCGCCCGCCAGATCGTCGCGCTGCAGCCAGACAATCCGCGCGGCTATTTCCTCCAGGCAGTGCTGGCGGCGCGCGCCGGGCAGTACAATCTGGCGCGGACCCTGATCCA
This sequence comes from Hydrogenophaga intermedia, assembly GCA_943370475.1. Classification (GTDB taxonomy): domain Bacteria; phylum Pseudomonadota; class Alphaproteobacteria; order Sphingomonadales; family Sphingomonadaceae; genus Blastomonas. Next base: position 86,200 of record CALRRI020000016.1, on the reverse strand, counting down.
GAAGACCGGAGGCGCGCTCGAACGGGTGCCGGCCGCGATGCAGGTCGAAGGCGTGGTCGAGTTCCAGCTTGGCAATTATCGCCAGGCAATCGACCGGTTCGAGCGGCTCGCCGATGCCCAGCCGCACAACCGCCGCGCCGCCGAACTGCTGGCGCGCGCGCTCTATGCCGAGGGCGAGCATGCGGCTTTGCTCGATCGCTTCCGCCCTGTCGCCAACCGCGCGGGGGCAAGCGCCTATATCCTGACCTTGGTCGCGCGTTCGCTCGAGGCGATGGGGGATGGCAATGCCGCGCTCGAATATCTCGCGCGCGCGGCCGTTCCCGATACCGCGCCGCTGCAGCGGCTGGACGAGGTCGATGAGCCCTGGTTGCTTGCCGATGCCGCGCGCGCGGCACCGCGCGATGCCCGCGCAGTGATCCCCTATGTCCGCATGCTGGTGGCGCGCGGCGATTTCGCACTGGCTGCCCAGTTCGCCAAGCCGCTGGCGGATGCCAATCCCGGCGTGCCCGATGCGCAGATGCTGCTGGGCGATGTCTATTTCGCGTCGGGCAATGCCGCAGGCGCGCTGCCGCTGTACGAACGCGCGGCGCGCATCCGCCTGGCAGAACCCGTGGTGCGCCGCCTTGCACTGGTGCTCAATGAAACCGGGCGCGCCGATCAGGCCCAGGCGCTGCTGCAGAGCTTTGTCGATTTCAGCCCCGCGCATACCGGTGGGCTGAGGCTGCTGGCCAACGCGCATATCGACCGGGGCAACTGGCCCGGCGCGGTTGCTGCGCTGACCGCGCTTCACGCGCAACTGGGCAGCAATCAGCCGGCGCTGCTGACCGATCTGGCACTGGCGCGACTGCGCGTCGGGGATATCGGCACGGCGGTCCATGATTCGCGCCTGGCTTATCGCGTCCAGCCGGCCAGCCCGCTCGCCAGCCACGTCCGCGGCATGGCGCTGACCGCGCAATCCGATACGCCGATGCTGGCGGTGGAAATGCTGGAAAAGGCGCAGGCGCTGCAGCCGCGCAATCCCTGGCTGCGCTATCATCTGGCGCAGGCCTATGCGGAGGCGGGCAAGACATCACGCGCCATGGGGGCTCTGCGGGCATCGCTGTCGCTGGGGCCGTTCCCAGAGCGGGCCCAGGCTGCCGCGATGTTGCGCGAACTGCAGGGCCGCAGCTGAGCGGCAATGCAGTTTTTTGCCTGACCCTGCGCCATTTTGGGCTAAAGGGCAGGGATGACCGATACACCCAATCCCTTGTCCGATACGCGCGCGCTGCCGCGTTTTGCCGAAATCACCGCCGCGCATGTCGCGCCTGCGCTCGACGTGGCGCTAGCGCGCCATGCCGCGACCGTCGAGGCGCTGGTGCGCGACAAGCCTGCGAGCTTTGCCGAGGCCTGGCTGCCGTTCGAGCGCGCGGAGGCCAAACTGGGCGCGATCTGGGCGGCCGTATCGCACCTGCACGCGGTCGCCGATTCGCCAGAATTGCGGACGGCGTACCAGCAGGGCGAGGAGCGGCTGGTGACCAACAGCATCATGGTCGCGCAGAACCGCGACCTGTTCGACCTGTTCGAGGCGCTGTCGAAAACCGCTGAGTTCGCCGCGCTGCCGCAGGCCGACCGGGTCGCGGTGGAACATGCGCTGCGCGATTTCCGCCTGTCGGGCGTCGCGCTGGAGCAAGCCGCGCGCGACCGGTTCAAGGCCGTATCGGTCGAGATGGCTTCGCTTTCGAACGAATTCGGCAGCGCGGTGCTCGACGCGACCGACGCCTGGGACGAGCTGGTCACCGATGAGGCGGACCTGGCGGGTGTCTCTGATACCGACAAGGCGATGTTTGCCGCCGCAGCCGCCGCCAAGGATCTGACCGGCTGGCGGGTGACGCTGCAGCAGCCCAGCGTCAATGCGATCCTGACCTTTGCCGAAAACCGCGATCTGCGCGCGCGGGTCTACCGCGCGTTCGGCACCCGCGCCTCCGATCAGGGGCCCAATGCCGGCGCGTTCGACAATTCTGCTCGCATTGCCCGCCTTTTGGAGCTGCGGCGCGAGGCGGCACAGCTGCTCGGCTTTGCCGATCCGGTCGCATGGTCGCTCGCCACCAAGATGGCGTCGGATGGCGGCGCGGTGCTGAGCTTCCTGCGCGATCTGGCCGGCCGGGCGCGTCCCGCCGCGCAGCGCGATCTGGACGAATTGCGCGCCTTTGCCGCCAAGCAGCTGGGCATCGATGACCTCCAGCCCTGGGATGTCGGCTTTGCCTCCAACCGGTTGCGCCAGGCGCTCTATGCCGTCGATGAGGCCGAGGTGCGCGGCTATTTCCCGGCCGACAAGGTGATGCAGGGCTGGCAGATGCTGCTCGAGCGGTTGTTCGGCATCCGGCTGGTGCAACGCGCTGATGCTTCGCTCTATCATGCCGATGCGCGCTTCTACGATGTCGTCGACGAGACAGGCCAGGCCATTGCCGGGCTGTATCTCGATCTGTTCGCCCGCCCCGGCAAGCGTGGTGGTGCCTGGATGGGCGAGGCGCGCCCGCGCCGCAACGATGGCGATCAGGTGCAGCTTCCGGTCGCCTATATGGTGTGCAATTTCTCGCCCGCCGGAGCCGAGACGCCGTCGCTGCTGAGCCACAACGACGTCGGCACCTTGCTCCACGAGACCGGCCATTGCCTGCACCTGCTGCTCACCGAGGTGAACCGCCCCAGCATCGCCGGGGTCAGCGGGTTCGAATGGGATGCGGTCGAGCTGCCCAGCCAGCTGATGGAGGATTTCGCTTGGGACCGGCAGGTTCTCACCGCGATGTCTGGCCATTACCGCACCGGCGAGCCTTTGCCTGAAGACCTGTTCGACCGGCTGGTCAAGGCGCGGCACTTCCAGGCGGGGCTGTTCCTGATCCGCCAGATCGAATTTGCCCTGTTCGACATGCTGCTGCACCTCGGCACGATGGGCAGCGATCCGATCGAGGTGATCGAGGCGGTGCGCGACGAGGTGGCGGTAATCCGCCCGCCCGAATGGCATCGCTTCCCGCACGCCTTCAGCCATATCTTTGCCGGCGGCTATGCGTCGGGCTATTACAGCTATCTTTGGGCGGAACTGCTCGCAGCCGACGGCTTCATGGCGTTCGCCGAAGCCGGGCTGCTCGACCGCGCGACCGGCGACCGTTTCCGTGCCGAAGTGCTGGCGCGCGGCGCGACCCGGCCTGCGGCGGAAAGCTTCCGCGCGTTTCGCGGGCGTGATCCCGACCCTCAGGCGATGCTGGTCCGCCACGGGCTGCAGGATGCAACTGCATGAGCGATCTGTGCCCGCGCGGCTGGCTCAATGATGCGGTGCGGAGGATCGAGGCGGATTACAATCGCTCGGCCGACACGCATCTGATCCGGCTCGACCTGCCACGCTATCCCGGGATCACGCTGTATCTGAAGGATGAAAGCTCGCACCCCACCGGCAGCCTGAAGCACCGGCTGGCGCGCTCGCTGTTCCTCTATGCCCTGTGCAACGAATGGATCGGGCCTGACAGCTGCGTGATCGAGGCATCCTCGGGATCGACCGCCGTCAGCGAAGCCTATTTCGCTCGGATGCTGGGCCTGCGCTTCATCGCGGTGGTGCCTGCGACCACGGCCGTGCCCAAGCTCGACGCGATCCGCTTCCAGGGCGGCGAGATCCACATGGTCGATGACCCGCGCACCGTCTACGATGTCGCGCACCGGCTCGCCGCGGAAACCGGCGGGCATTATCTCGACCAGTTCACCTTTGCCGAGCGCGCAACCGACTGGCGCGGCAACAACAACATCGCCGAAAGCATCTTCGCCCAGATGGCCGAGGAAGAGCATCCCGTGCCCGACTGGATCGTCTGCGGAGCGGGCACCGGCGGCACGTCTGCCACCATCGGCCGCTATCTGCGCTATCAGCGCTATGCCACCCGGCTGTGCGTCGCGGACCCGGTGCATTCGGTGTTCCACCGGCATTATCAGGATCGGTCGGCAACGGTGCTGCCCGAAGGCTGCGCCAGCAAGATCGAGGGCATCGGCCGCCCGCGCGTCGAGCCCAGCTTCATCCCCGGCGTCATCGATCGGATGATCGCGGTGGAGGATGCAGGCAGCATCGGTGCGATGCGCGCGCTGTCGGACCGGTTGGGGCGGCGCGTCGGCGGATCGACCGGCACCAACCTTATCGCCTGCGCCGCGCTGATCGAGGAGATGGCAGCAGCCGGGGCCAGCGGCAGCATCGTCACCTTGCTGTGCGATGGCGGTGATCGCTACGGCACGACCTATTATGACGACGCATGGCTCGATGGCAGCGGGCTCGACTGGCAGCCTGAAGCCGCACGGATCGGCGAACTGCTCGGGCCAGACAGCCTGCACAACCACAAGGGAAGCGCGCGATGATGATCGGGATCCTGGCGGCCGTCTCGGCCGCGCTGGCGGTGGCGGCAGGCGCATTCGGCGCGCATGCTGCGGCAGGCGAGCAGCAGGCTGAATGGCTTCGCACCGGCGGGCTGTATCAGTTGGTCCATGCAGTTGCCGCGCTGGCGATCATGGGTGTCGCGCGCGGGCCGGCGTTGTTGCTGCTGGCGGGCTCTGCGATCTTCGCGGTGACACTCTATGCCATGGCGCTGGGCGCGCCGCGCTGGCTGGGTGCAGTGACGCCGATCGGCGGCACGCTGCTGATCGGCGGATGGCTGTGGGCCGCGTGGATCTACGCCAAGGCCTGACAGGGGAGGCCACCGTCACCCGGTGCGAAGCCCGGATAACGGTGGCCAGGAGTGTTCGTCAGAACTTGTAGCCGACCTCGACACCGATGCGGCGCAGACCGCCCGGCGAGATAAACGATCCGCCGAATTCTGCCGCGGTGATGACCTCGTTGAGATACCGCCGGTTGAGGACGTTCTCGGCAAACACCGTCATCCGCCACTTTTCGCCTTCCAGGCCAGCGCGGACATCGAGCACGCCAAAGGCGTCGCGCCGCGTCACGCTGTAATCGGCATTGCCGACGAATGCGGGCAGCGCCAGCGCCGATCCGGGCAGAAGACCACTGAAGATGGTCGGCACGGAGTTGTTCTGCAGCGTGTGGAACCAGGTCGGGCCGGTGATGCGGTAATCGGCGCGCGCCACCAGGTCGAAGCTCTTGGCGATGGGAGCGACGATCTGGGTGCCCAGGTTGATGGTGTAGTCCGCGGTCGAGGGTGACTTGTTGCCCACCGTCTGCGGACGCGACGCGTTGGCCTTGATCTCGCTTTCGGTGACGTTGAACGCACCGAAGATCGTCCAGCCGGGGGTCACTTCGGCGTTGAGGTTGAGTTCCGCGCCGTAGAGCTGCACCTCGTCGATGTTCGAAACGACGCGCAGCAGACCGAAGCCGCCGACGAAGAATTCGAAGAACTGCATGTCATCGACATCGGTGTAATAGCCCGCGAGGTCGAAGGTGACCTTGCCGTCGAGGATCGAACCCTTGATGCCGCCTTCGAACGCGCTCGACGTTTCCTTGCGGTAGTTGTCGTTGATGCGGACGTTCGAACCGATGAACTGGTTGAAATTCTGGTCGATGACCGCGGCCGAGCCCGAGTTGTTGAAGCCGCCCGCCTTGAAGCCGATGCCCCAGTTGGCGTAGAAATTGATCGCGTCCGAGAGTGCCCAGCGGAAGGTCAGCTTGGGCTGGATCTGCTTGTAGCTTTCCGACTTGTCGGCAATCGCGCCGCGCGCCTGACCAGGGTTGATCGGCCCGCCGGTGAACGGATCGGTGACCAAAGGCACGCGGTTCGAAACGCTGCGGTCCTCGATGTCATAGCGCAGCGCCAGGCCGATGTTGATCACATCGTTCCAGTTGTAATCGGCCGAGCCGAAGGCAGCGTACACGTCGGTGCTGAACCGGTCGAAATAGAGCTGCGTGGTCGGGTTGCTGGTGTTCGGCGCGTTGTACAGCGACCGGATGATGCCTTGGCCCAGATCCGCGCCCAGGCTGACGCCGACATCGCGGGTGATGTTCAGATAATAGGCGCCCAGCTGCCAGTTGAACGGACCATCGCCGGTCGACGACAGGCGCAGTTCGCCGCTGAAGTCTTCCTGCTCGCGGATTTGGTATTGCGTGCCGTCGCAGGTGGTCGGGCTGTACGGACCGAAGGTCGATCCGGTGGTCGGCGCGAAGATGAAGGGGACCGGGGTCGCGCCGATGAAGCCGGGCTGGTTGACCGGGAAGCCCCTGAGCGCTGCTGTGCTGGCAAAGCAGGCATTCGAGGCTGCGCGCGATGCTGCGGTCGCGCCGGGGAAGGTGAAGCGGGCAAAATCGGCCGAGGTGCCATCGGCGGTCAGCGACTGGTCGACATCGCTGTACAGGCCCCACAGGGTCAGCTTGGCAAAGTCGAACTCGTGCTCAAGCTTGATCGAGGCATCGAGCGTCGTCTGGTCGTTGGTCGGGCGGATGTTGTTGTAGAAGTTGAACGGATGCCGGTTCACGTCCTCGAAGAAGGCCGGGTTGGCACCTGCGAAATTGGGCAGGTGGAAGGCGGCGTTGAAGTTGATCGATGCGCCGGACAGGTCCGAATAGCGGGCCTTGGCATCGATCTCCGTGCGTTCGCCCAGTTGCGCGACGAAACGTCCGTCGACCGACCAGACCTCCTGGTCATCGATGGTCTTGGAGTTGTTGAGGAAGCGGTTGCGGTAGAAGCCGTCGGTCGTGAGATAGCTGCCCGACAGCACGAACCCGGCGTTCTCGCCCAAAGGCACCGAGATGAAGGCATTGCCGCGATAAGTCTGCTGCTCGGCGGCGCTCAGTTCGATGCCGGCTTCCAGCGTGTCGCCGGGCTTCAATGTCTGGATTACAATCGCGCCGGCGGCGGCATTGCGGCCATAGAGCGCGCCCTGCGGACCTTTGAGGATCTCGATCTGGCGCAGCGTGCCCTGGTTCTGGTTGAGCTGCGCGGTGTTGGTCTTGAGAATGCCGTCGACCACCAATGCGACCGAGCTTTCCGCGTCGCGCGCGCCGTTGATGCCGCGGATGTTGATCTGCGTGTCGCCCGCTTCCGCCGTGCCGGTGACGATGGTTACGCCGGGGGTCAGCTGAACAAACTGGTCGGCGGTCTCGACGCCGGTCTTCTGGATCGAATCGGCGGTGAACACGGTGATCGATGCCGGAACATCGGCCAGTGCCTCGTTCTGGCGGCGGGCGGTGACGATGATGACATCATCGCCGGCCTCGGCTTGCTCGGCCTGCTGGGCAAAAGCGGGCGTTGCCAGCGCGCCAGAGATCATGGTGGCAACAACGGTGGCCGATGCTGCGGCAAACAAACTGGGTAGGCGCATGGTATGAACTCCCTGAAATACGTCGGTTCCCCCGAACCGTTTTTGGTTTTTTGGCGGTTGTTCTGATGCCGGACGTCAGACCAGCACGTTGGCTCCGCTCATGTAGACATGGACTTCCTGGAACTTGCCATCGCGCAAGCGCCAGAAATTGGTGTTGGTGAGGCTCGTCACGCTGCCATCGGCGGCAGTCAGATCGGCGATGAAGCTGGCGGCTATCCGCCCATTGGTCTCATCGACGGTGCAGGTGAAATCGCGGTGGACGATGGTTTCGTAAGCGCCGAAGAAATCGGCAAACATCCGTTCGATCTCGGCCTTGCCGGAATGGGTGGTGAAGCTGGTCTGGACCGTGAACAGCGCTTCGTCATGGAAGCAGGCGAGGGTAGCCGCCATGTCCTTGCGGTCCACGCTGGCAAAATAGGTCTGCGTGGCGAAGGTGATCAGCGCATCGCGGCTGAGCGTGGGTGCATATTGCATCAGGCGTCCCCTTCTTTCAGCAGATTGTCGCCGCTCATGTAGACATACACGTCCTTGAACAGCCGGTCCTCGAGGTAGAAGCGGTTGCAGTTTTCATAGCGCAACTGCTCACCGCCATTGGGCGTGATCAGCACGGTGAACTGCGAGCAGACGGCGTTCGAGGCGGGATCTGCGACATGGACGAAATTGCCGTGCCAGATCTGCTCGAAATCGGCGAACAGCTTGACGAACATCGCACGGATCGCTTCGCGGCCCTGGTGCACGGTGTTCGACGTCACCTCGGTCAGCGTCGCATCGGGTGCAAAGCAGTTCAGCACCTGATCCATATTCTTGTTGTCGACGCCGTCGAAATAGCGCTTGGTGACGATGTCGATGTAGAACGGATAGGGCAAAGGCGTCTGACCCGTGCCGCCCGGTGACCAGTCTGTCATCAGAACCAACCCTTTCTTATGTCTGCATCTTTGGGCACTTCCGGCATCGGAAACGCCTTTTTGCTGTGCGTCAGCCCGCATTCGATCAGGCCCTCGAGGAATTTCCAGGCGATCTGGCCCGGGTTGATCACCGGGATCGGCAGGTTCGCCGCGAGGAAGGCCGCCGACTGGTGCATCGTGGTCGACCCCAGCACGATCACATCCGCGCCATCCTCTTCCATCGCGCGGGTCGCTTCGGCCTTGAGCTTGTCGAAGATCACCTCTTCCTTGCCCGCGAGCAGTTCGGTGACATCGGGCCGGGTGTTGATCGACCGAAGCGAGGCGACCCGGTCCCAGAAGCCATATTCGGTCAGCGTCTTCTGGTAGAGCGGGAACCATTCGGGCCACATCGTGAGCACGGTGAACTTCTTGCCCAGCATCATCGCGGCGGCAAAGGCGGCCTCACCCGGACCGATGACGGGGATAGTGAGCCGCGAGCGCAACGCGCGCAGCCCCGAATCGCTGACGGTGTCGATCAGGACGCCGGAATAGCCCTCGTCTTCGGCCGTCACGCCCGACTGGAACACGGTCCAGTCCATCAGCAGCATGTCGTGATAGCTGTCCCCCAGCGCCGCGCCCCAGGGCACGGCGACGAACTCGGGCGTGAAACCGGGGCGAACGAAGTCTGCCGGCAGCTGGGCAGCGCGGGCGGCGACGCCGGCTTCGTCCATGGGGATGGGGACTATAACCTTGATGCGGCGATCATCTGTCATGCGAACCCCCAACCCGGATCGTTCCTGTGGTCGATCCATGGGTTGACGGTATTGTATACAAATGTCTATCGTCAATAGCGAAATTTGGTTGGGACGCGATCAACCGGATTGATGACCTGCCGGGCAAGGGACGCCACAGGCGGCGGGGCTTTGGGATGGGATTGAAAACAATGGAAAAAGCCGCATCGCCACGCGCATCGGACATTGCTTACGACAAGATCCGCCAGTTCGTGCTGTCTGGAAGGGCAGAGCCGGGCGAGCAGCTGACCGAAGAGCAGCTGGCGCGGATCTCGGGCGTTTCTCGCACGCCGGTGCGCGAGGCGGTGCGGCGGCTCGAGAACGAGTTGCTGATCGTGCGCAGCGATTCCAAGCGGCTGTTCGTCGCGGACTGGTCGGCGGGCGATATCGATGAGATGTTCGTGCTGCGCGGCATGCTGGAAGGGCACGCGGCCAGCCGGGCAGCGCGGAACATCACCAGTCGGCAGCTTGAGGAGCTCGGTCAGGTTTCGGATTGCCTGGATGCGGCGGTCCACGCCAATACCCCCGATGTGACGGAATTCCTGGCACAAAACCGTCGCTTTCACGATATCGTCCTCGATGCAGCCAGGTCGCCGCGATTGAGCGCGATGTTGCCCATGCTGGTCGAGCAGCCAGTCGTCCGCCGCACGGCTGCCCAGTACCGGACCGATGAGCTTGTGCAGTCGGCGCGCGAGCATCGCGAGCTGATCAGTGCCTTTGCCGCGCGCGATTCGCATTGGGCGCGCGCGGTGATGACCAGCCACATCCGCCGCGCCTTTCATGTGTTCAGCAGTACCGCCAAGCGGCGCACCGACCAGCTTCAGGCCAATGATTGATGCAATTTCCCGCAGGTCTGGACGAGCAGAAATGAAATGTATACAAACCTTGGCATGAGCAGCATCCAGATCGTCGAAGTCGGCCCGCGCGACGGGTTGCAGAACGAACCCGACATCGTGTCCACCGCCGACAAGCTGGCGATGATCGGTCGCATGATCGATGCAGGCGCCCGTCGGCTCGAGGTCGCAAGCTTCGTCCATCCGCAGCGCGTGCCGCAGATGGCGGATGCCGAAGCCGTGATCGCAGGGCTGCCCGACCGCGCCGATGTCTCGTACATCGGCCTGACGCTGAACAAGCGCGGCGTGCTGCGCGCGCTGGCCACGCGCGAGGGTGGCAGGCGCGGCGTCGACGAAATCGGCTGCGTCATCGTCGCCAGTGACACCTTCGGCCAGAAGAACCAGGGCCAGACGGTGGCCGAAGGCATTGCTGAGGCGAGCGAGATGATCCGTTTTGCCAAGGCCGAAGGGCTGATTGCGCAGGTGACCATCTCGGCGGCCTTCGGTTGTCCATTCGAGGGCGACGTGCCGCCGCAGCGGATCGTCGACATCGCCAGGGCGGTGATCGAGGCGGGGCCTGCGGAGGTTGCGCTCGCCGATACCATCGGCGTCGGCGTGCCCGCACAGGTCACCGATCTTTACGGTCGCCTCGCCGAGTTCATTCCTGCTGACGTGCCGATGCGCGCGCATTTCCACAACACGCGCGGCACCGGCATCGCCAATGCCTGGGCGGCGATCCAGGCGGGGGTCAGCGTGCTCGATGCCAGCCTCGGCGGCCTGGGCGGATGCCCCTTCGCGCCCAAGGCCACCGGCAACATCGCGACCGAAGAGCTGATCTATCTCGCACAGCGGTCAGGGATCGATCACGGCATGGACCTTGACGCCGTCATTGCGGCCAATCGCTGGATGGCCGGAATTCTCGGCCGCGAACTGCCGTCCCTCGTCGCGCGCGCTGCGGCATAGGGGCGGATCCAAGTCAATCGTGTCGGCCAACGCGTCGGCAAGCCAAGGGGTGAAGGAATGAGTTACAGGCTGGGTGTCGATGTGGGCGGCACATTTACCGATCTGCTGCTGTTCGACGAACAATCGGGTGCCTTCTGGCGGCACAAGACCCCTTCGACGCCGCATGACAGCTCGGAAGGCATTCTGGCAGGCGTGCAGGTGATCTGCGGCAGCGCCGGGATCACTCCTGCCGATGTCGAGATTTTCCTCCACGGCACCACCGTCGCCACCAACGCCGTGCTCGAAGGCAAGGGCGCGCGGGTCGGCCTGATCGTCACCGAAGGCTATCGCCAGGTGATGCAGATCGCGCGCAGCTTCGTTCCCGGCGGGCTTGCCGGATGGATCGTCTGGCCCAAGCCGACCCCGCTCGCCGCGCTGGAAGACACCGTCGAGGTCAAGGGCCGCATGTCGGCGCAAGGGCTGGAAATGCACGGCACCGATGATGCCGACATCCGCGCCGCGCTCGAGACGCTGAAGGCGCAGGGCGTCGAGGCGCTCACTGTCAGCCTGATGAACGCCTATCTCAACGGTGCGCATGAAAAGCGCGTCGCCGAACTCGCCGCCGAGATCATGCCCGATGTGCCGATCTCGCTGAGCCATATCGTGCTGCCCGAGATGCAGGAATACGAACGCACGCTGACCACCGTCGCCAATGCCGCGGTGCGCCCCGTCGTAGGCCGCTATGTCCGCAACCTGCGCAGCCGCCTGCGCGATGCCGGGATGGCAGGCAAGCTGGCGCTGCTTCGGTCGGACGGCGGCCTCATGTCGTCGGAAAAGTCGGAAGAGCACCCCGTCTCGCTGCTGATGTCGGGCCCGGCAGGCGGCGTCACCGGCGCGATCTGGGTCGGCAAGAACGCCGGGATCAGGAACATCCTGACGCTCGACGTCGGCGGTACCTCGACCGACGTTGCGCTGATCGAGAATCTGGAAGCGCGCCGCGTACGTACCACCGAGGTCGGGCATCTGTCGGTCCGTGCCTCGGCGCTCGATGTGAAGACCGTGGGCGCGGGCGGCGGTTCGATCGCCTATGTGCCCGAGTTGACGGGAGCACTGCGCGTCGGTCCGCAATCGGCGGGTGCGGTGCCCGGGCCTGTGGCCTATGGCAAGGGCGGCGAACTGCCGACCGTCACCGACGCCAATGTCGTGCTGGGATACCTTCCCGAGGCGCTGCTGGGCGGGACCTTCAAGCTCGACCGTGAAGGCGCAAAGAAGGCGGTGCAGACCATCGCCGATGCGCTCAAGATCGATCTGTACGCCGCCGCGCGCGGTATCATCGATATCGTCAACGAGAACATGTTCGGTGCGCTACGGATGATCTCGGTGCAGCAGGGCTATGATCCGCGCGACTTTGCACTGATGGGCTTTGGCGGTGCAGGACCGCTGCATGTCAATGCGGTCGCCCGGCTGATGGGCAGCTGGCCCGCAGTCTCGCCGGTGTCGCCCGGCGTGCTATGCGCTTTGGGCGATGCGACGACGCGGATGCGCACCGAAACCGCGCGCAGCTTCTCGCGGCTCGCCAGCGCGACGACGCTCGAGGAACTGGGCGGCATTCTCGACGAAATGGCGACCCAGATCGGCGACGAACTGGTGTCCGAAGGCGTGGCCCCAGAGGATGTCACGATCACCTTCGAGGTCGATGTCCGCTATGCAGGCCAGGCGTTCGAAGTGCCGATGGCGGTCACCCGCGATGATCTGCACAGCCATGGCATCGAATGGCTGACCGGACGCTTCGACGAGGAGCATCACCGGCTGTTCACCTTCAACATGGATAGCGAGCACGAGATCGTGAACCTGCGCGCCGTCGCGATGGGACAGGCGCTCGATCTGCCCGCCGCCACGCTGCCGCAGGGCAATGGCGATCCGTCGGCGGCGAAGCTGCGCGATCATGAGCTGTGGATGGACGGGGCGATGATGCCCGCGGTCATCTATGACCGCTCCAAGCTGCTCGCCGGTGACGTCATCCCTGGCCCTGCCATCGTCATCGAAATGGATTCCACCACGCTGATCGAAGCGGATTGCACCGGCACTGTCGATGCCGTCGGCAACATCCTGATCACGCTCAAGACGGGGAATTGAACTTATGCCCGCCACCATCATCCAGACCAACACCACCCCGTTCGAGAAGCAGACCATCGATCCGGTTAGCCTCGACATCATCGAAAACGCACTGCGCAATGCCCGCATCGAAATGGACGCGACCCTGGTGCGCACCGCGATGTCGCCCGGCATCCGCGAACAGGGCGATGCCTTTCCACTGATCGCCGACCATCTCGGCCGGATGATCGTCGGCCAGTTCGGCAGCTTCATCGGCGGCTTCCTCGAAGGCTATGACGGCACGCTCGAGGATGGCGACATGATCTTCCTGTCCGATCCCTATTCGGTTGGCGGCGCGATCAGCCATTGCAACGACTGGCTGGTGCTGCTGCCAGTGTTCAAGGACGGCCGCCTGCTCGCCTATACCGCGATGTTCGGCCACCAGAGCGACATCGGCGGCAAGGTGCCCGGATCGATGCCGATCGATGCGACCAACATCTTCCAGGAGGGCGTGCGCATTCCGCCGGTGAAGATCTACAAGCAGGGCGTCTACAACGAGGATCTGGTCAAGCTGGTGCTGCACCAGAGCCGCACGCCTGCCTGGTGCGCTGCGGATTTGAACGCGCTGATCGCCTCGTGCCGCGTCGCCGCACGGCGCGTCATCGAGATGAGCGAGCGTTTTGGCGTCGATACCTATGTCTCGGCGACGCAGGAACTGCTGGCGCGCAACCACCGTGCGATGAAGACGCTGCTTGCCCAGGCGATTAGCGAGGAGCCGGTGAGCTTCGAGGATTATATCTGCGACGACGGCATGGGCTATGGCCCGTACAAGCTGAAGTGCACGATGTGGCGCGATGGCGACAAGGTGATCCTGGATTTCGACGGCACCGATCCACAGAGCCAGGCCTCGATCAACTTCCTGCTCAACGAGAACATGTTCAAGATGTTCTTCGGCATCTACATGATCATGGTCTTCGACCCGCAGATCCTGTTCAACGACGGCTTCTACGACCTGATCGAAGTGCGTATTCCCGATGGTTCGCTGCTGAAGCCACGCTATCCCGCCGCGCTGTCGGGCCGCACCCACGCGCTGGGCCGCATCTTCGACATCCTGGGCGGTCTGCTCGGCCAGAAGACGCCCGAGTTCCTCAACGCCGCAGGCTTCTCGTCGTCGCCGCACCTGTTCTATGCGGGCACCGACAAGAAGGGCGAGTGGTTCCAGCTGTTCCAGATCGGCTTTGGCGGCATTCCGGGACGGCCGATGGGCGACGGGCCCGATGGCCATTCGCTGTGGCCGGGCTTCACCAACGTGCCCAACGAGTTCCTCGAACGCTATTTCCCGCTGGTCATCGAACGCTACGAGACCGTGCCCGACAGCGGCGGCGCGGGGCTGCATCGCGGTGGCAACGGCATCATCATGACCTACCGGTTCCTCGAGCCGGGCGTCATCGCCATTCATGACGATCGATGGTTCGTGCCGCCCTGGGGCGTCAACGGCGGCAAGCCTGGCGCCCGCGCGCGCAAGATTCTGGAAAAGCCCGACGGGTCGCAAACCATCGTGGGCAACAAGGTGGAGGACGTCCATGTCGAGGCAGGCGACGTCCTCCACTTCATCACCTGGGGCGGTGGCGGCTGGGGTGACCCGCTGGAGCGCGCACCCGAGCTGGTGGGCAGGGAAATCCGCCAGGGGCTGGTGACGTCCGAAGGGGCCAAGGCCTATGGCGTGGTAGCCGATGGCGCTGGCGTGGTCGATGCGGCCGCGACCGAAGCCCTGCGCGCCGAAATGCGGGGAGCACGCGGCGATCTTCCGCTGTTCGATTACGGCCCCAGCATCGAGGAACTGCGCGCCAATTGCCTCGCGGAAACCGGGCTGCCCGCGCCGATCCAGCCACGCTGGGCCAATTACGCCGTTGCCGCAGAATAAGGAAAGCGACAGATGAGCCAGGAAAACCGGGGGGCGTTGGCCGGCATCCGTGTCGTCGAGCTGGGACAGTTGATCGCAGGCCCGTTCTGCGGCCAGCTGCTCGGCGACATGGGCGCAGAAGTGATCAAGGTCGAGCCCCCTGCCGTGGATGGCAAGGGTGGCGGCGATCCCATGCGCGCCTGGGGACATGGCGAGCACAAATTGTGGTGGGAGGTCGTGGCCCGCAACAAGAAGTCGGTCAGCGCCAATCTGCGCATAGTCGAAGGCCAGGAGATCGTGCGCAAGCTGATCGCGCAGGCCGACATCCTGATCGAGAACTTCAAGCCGGGAACGATCGAGAAATGGGGCCTCGGCCCCGATGCACTGCATGCCATCAACCCGCGGCTGATCATCGTGCGCGTGTCGGGCTATGGGCAGACCGGCCCCTATTCGTCGCGCGCGGGCTTTGGCGGGATCGGCGAGGCGATGGGCGGCTGGCGCGCCATCGTTGGCGATGCCGACCGCCCGCCCAGCCGGATGGGCGTGTCGATCGGCGATTCGCTGGCGGCGACCTATGGCTGCATGGGCGCGCTTGCCGCGCTGCATGCCAGGGAACGCACCGGCAAGGGCCAGGTCGTTGACAGCGCGCTCTATGAGGCGGTGCTGCAGGTTATGGAAAGCCTGGTGCCCGAATATATGGTGGGTGGCCATGTCCGCCAGCGCACCGGATCGATCCTAGAAGGCGTCGCGCCCAGCAATGTCTATCAGTGCAGCGATGGCGAATATCTCATTGGCGCGAACCAGGATGCGGTGTTCGCGCGGCTGTGCGCGGCGATGGGGCGGCCCGAGCTCGCGAGCGATCCGCGCTATGCGACGCATCTGGCGCGCGGCGAGCGGCAGAAGGAGCTCGATGACCTGATCGAGGCCTGGACCAGGACCCTGACCGTGGCCGAGGTCGAGGCGCTGATGATCGAGTACAGCGTGCCTGCCGGCAAGATCTATGGCGCTGCGGACATGCTGCAGGACGAGCATTTCAAGGCGCGTGATGCGCTCGTCGAGGTGGACAGCCCGCGCTGGGGCAAGTTTGCGATGCAGAACAGCTTCCCCAAGCTCTCCGACACGCCCAGCGGCATTCGTTCGCTCGCGCCGCAAAGCATCGGCGAGCACAATGCCGAGATTTATGGCAAATTGCTGGGGATGGATGCGCAGACGATCGAGAATCTGAAGGCGGCGGGCGCGATCTAGGACCGTGCCGGGGAACGGGTGGGATCAGACGCCCAACCCTGCCAGATGCGCGATCACTTCGGCCTCGCTGACCACATCGGCGTATTTTGCGTTCATGTCGAACAGGTTCGCCTCGTGCGGGGCCTGGTGACGGTCGCCGCATGCATCGGCGACGACGATCGGGATAAAGCCGTGGCTCGATGTGTCGACACAGGTCGCGCGCACGCAGCCGCTGGTCGAAAGCCCGGTCAGGATCACGCTGTCCACGCCCATCGCGGTCAGCGTGGCGGCCAGCGAGGTGCCGAAGAAGGCGCTGGGATACTGCTTGGAAAGCACCAGCTCGTCCCTGTTCGGTTCCAGCCCTTCGGGCCACGCGCCCATCGGTGATCCGGCGACGAACACCTCAAGCAGCGGCGTCTTCTGCATGAAGCGTCCGCCATCGATCAGGCTGGGGTGATAAACGACATTGGTGTAGATGATGGGGATGCCCGCGTCACGCGCCGCATCGCGCACGCGGATGGCGCTGGCCAGCGCATCCTCGACGCCTGCAAACAGCACGCAATCCGGGTCGAAATAGGCCTGGACGAAATCGATCAGCAGCAACGCCGGGCGCTGGCCGAAGCCGATGCGGTTGCCGAATACCCCGGCATAGTTCGATTGCGCGTCTGAAGCCGTCATGGACCTGATGTTCCCCCCATCGAGTAGGTCCGCGCGCGCTGATTCGCGCCCGCGATCCTCAAGCGATAAGCTCAACAGGCTGGGGCGGCGGAATGCAAGCGGCTGGCTCCGCTATGCGGATGAATGGGGCCGCGAAATCCATCGAATTGCGCTGCGATCACCCGCGCATAGGGCTCCGACCCACGCGCCAGCACCAGGTCGCTGTTCTCCCAAAAAAGCAGCCCGCGCCGCTCGAACTCGGCCAGAGCGGCGCGGGCAGTAGGGAGGAACTCTTGCGGCACAGTGGCTCTGGCCCGGCACAGCAGCGCGTTGATGATCGCGCCGCGCCTGGCATCGTCGGCATTTGGTGCGACCCCGCGCGTCGCGGTCAGCCGCCCCTCGCCGATCAGCTTGCGATAGGGGCCGGCATTCTTCTCGTTCTGCACGATCAGGCCGGGCAGAATGCTGATCGCGCTCGCACCAAAACCGAGCAGCGCTGTTGCGCCATCGTGCGTGAAGCCCTGGAAATTGCGGTTCACGCGGTTCTCGCGCGCGGCCAGAGCCAGCGGGTCACCGGGAAGCGCGAAGTGATCGAAGCCCACGGGCACATAGCCGGCCCCGGTCAGCGTGAGATAGCCATAAGCCGCCTGCTCGAAGCGTTCGCGGTCGTCCGGCAGGTCGCTGGCATCGATCCGCTTCTGCCGGGGAATCATGTCGGGCAGGTGCGCATAGCCGAACAGCGCGATGCGGCTGGGGGCGAGGCGGATGGTCTGCTGCAGCGTCGCATCCAGATCATCGAGATGCTGGCCGGGCAGGCCGTACATCAGATCGAAATTGATCGCATCGATGCCGCGCATCCGCAACGACATCATCGCGGTCTCGATCTGGTCGAGAGGCTGGATCCGGCCGATGGCGGCCTGGATATGGGGTGCGAAGGTCTGCACGCCCATGCTGACGCGGGTGACGCGCGAGGATGCGAGCACCAGCGCCCATTCGGAGGTGAAGTTGCGCGGGTCGATCTCGATCGAGATTTCGGGCCGCGAACAATCGAACACCGTCATGATCCGGTCGAGCAGGCGGACGAACTCGACCGGCGCGATGGCATTGGGGCTTCCCCCGCCAAAAGCGATATGCTGCACGCGCCCGCGCCCACCCAGCCGCCGCGCGACCAGTGCGATCTCGGCGCGCAGCGCGGTCAGATAATCGGTCAGCCGATGCCTGCGGGTGGCAGCACCGGTGTTGCAGCCGCAATACCAGCAGATCTGATCGCAATAGGGAATGTGGACATAGAGCGACAAGGGCGTCGCTGATTCCACGCTGTCCAGCGCGCGCAGGTAATCGGCGACCCCCACATCCTCGCCGAAATCGGCGGCGGTGGGGTAGCTCGTATAACGCGGCACCGGCCGGCTGAGCAGATCAGGGTGATATGTCCACATGCCCGCATGATGCGCGATCGGGGCGGAAGCGTCTTTGATGCGGGTCAAATTTGCGGAAGAAGCGCACGATTGTTTCGCAAAGCCTCGGAAAACGTGCTGGATATGGCGCAAAGAGCGGTCAGAAGCTCGACCAGTTGTCTTCCGCTGCATCCGGCTTGAGGGCCAGATTGCCCGATATCTGGGGAATGGGTCGCATGGCTGGCCGCTTTTTCTGCGTCCCAGCGATCCGCGTGAGGCCATCCTTGCGGCCACCGGTTTCAAACGCTTCGACCAGCCTTGCCAGTTCGGTTGCCTCCTCGGCCAGGCTGCGCGCGGCGGCGTTCGACTGTTCGACCATGGCAGCATTCTGCTGGGTCATCTTGTCCATCTCGCCGACCGACAGGTTGACCTGTTGCAGCCGATCCGCCTGGTTCTGGGCGGAATCGGCGATGTCGGTGATCCGCGTATTGATCGCCGCGACCCGTTCGCCGATCTGCAGCAGCACCGATCCGGTGGCATCGACCATCGACACACCCTCGGTGACCGAATCGTTCGAGGCGGTGATCAACGCCTTGATATCGTTGGCAGCGTCCGCCGAGCGCTGTGCCAGCGCCCGGACCTCGTTGGCGACGACTGCAAAGCCCTTGCCGGCATCACCTGCGCGCGCAGCCTCGACCCCGGCGTTCAGGGCCAGCAGGTTGGTCTGGAAGGCGATTCCGTCGATGACGTCGATGATGCTGTTGATCTGGCTGGCCGATTTCTGGATGTTACCCATCGCATCGACAGCGCGGTGGACCACTGCGGCCCCTTCGGTCGTGCTGACATGCGCCTCGGAAACCTGACGCCCGACATCCAGCGCATTGCGCGCGGTGTTCTGGACCAGCGCGGTCACCTCGTGCATCGCTGCCGCGCTCTGTTCCAGATTGGCCGCCTGCTGCTCGGTGCGCTGCGCAAGATCACCCGACGCAGAGCGGATCTCGGCCGCTCCGGTCAGCACGTTGCTGGTGGCAGAAGCGGTATGGCTCAGCACGCCGCACAATTCGATGGTGGCGGTGTTGAAGCTGATGCGCAGCGCTTCGAATTCGGCCGGGAAGGGCGCTTCGATGCGATAGGCGAGCTTCTTGTTCGCCAGCGCCTCGAGCCCTGCGGTCAGCTCTCGGACGATAAAGGCCTGCTGCTCGGCGGCCACACAGGCGAGCGACGATGCGCGAAAGACCTCGATCGCGGCGATCATTTCGCCAATCTCGTCCATCGGCCGGTCGATGTTCGCCTTGATCGCCAGATTGCCTTCCGCCATGCCGCGCATCACATCGGCCACCGATTTGAGCGGGCGGGTGATATGGCGCCCGAGCAACATGTTCGCGCCGCCCAGAACCAGCGCCAGAACGAGGGCGGCCGCGACCATCGTCCAGACAGCGAAGGAGACGTGCTCTGCGCCGGCGGCGCGCATCGCCTGCTGGAACTCGCCGCTCTGTGCAACCAGCGTATCGATCTGACTGCGGTGGTCTGCATAGATTCTTGCCAGCCGGTCGATGCTCGCGGTCGCGGCCACGTCATCGCCGCGCTTCAGGCTGGGGATGAGCGTTTGCTCGACTTCCGCGAAGAACCGGCTCGCAGGGGCGTCCACCCGCTTCAACTGGGCCTTGAGTTCATCGGGCAAGGTCGATTGTGCCCAATAGGCCTGCCGCGTGTGATAATCCTTCTGCAGGCTGTCGAGCTTGGCGATATGCCGCGGCCTGGAGCCGGGCTCTTCCACGGCGAGCCGCGCTTCCAGATAGGCTTCGATCAGATAGACCGGCGGCGGCAGGATATCGGCAATCAGATCGGAGGATTGCTGGTTCACTTCCGAAATCGGGCCACCCACGCTGATCGTGCTGATGGTGACGCCCGCATAGATAGCCGCCGCGGTAACGGCTGCGAATATGATCGCCGATCCCGACAGTATTGCCTTGCCGATATTCATGGTGCTTCGTCCCCCTCAGCGCCCGGCTGCGATCATCCCTTTTCGCAGCGCAATGAATTCATCTCGTATCCCTGTTTGCGATCCTCAAAGGTGCACAACATCGCCTACTTTACTGACTGAGCAGTGAAATAGTGGTTAATACAGGATTACTGTTAGAATACGGGAGATTTCTGCCAATTCGGGGACTTGAATTGGCAACTGTATACTGTTTCTGGACTGTCTGAACTCTCTCTGGAACCTTCTTGACGGGACGGATTGTGGAATGGAATGAGCAAGAACACCCGGGGCCGGGGACACAGCCCCGGGTGTCTCGGTCAGAAGTTCGACCAGTCGTCGTCTTCTGTCTCTGGCTTGAGCGCCAGATTCCCCGATACCATGCGCGCGCGGCCCGCCGTACGCAGCCTTGACTGCGCAGGCTGCATCCGCGTGAAATCTGTCGTGCGGCCACCGGTATCAAACGCCTGAACCAGCCCGGCAAGGTCGTTCGCTTCTTCGGCCAGACTGCGCGCGGCGGCGTTCGATTCCTCGACCATCGCGGCGTTCTGCTGGGTCATCTTGTCCATCTCGCCCACGGCCAGATTGACCTGCCGCAAACGAAGCGCCTGGTTGTGCGCGGACTGCGCGATATCGGTAATCTGCGTGTTGATCGCAGCAACCCGCTCGCCGATTGTCAGCAGCACCGATCCGGTCTGATCGACCAGGGCCACGCCTTCTGCGACAGAGTCGTTCGATGCGGTGATCAGGGCCTTGATGTCATGGGCGGCATTGGCAGAACGCTGCGCCAGCGCCCGGACCTCGTTGGCGACGACGGCAAAGCCCTTGCCGGCTTCTCCCGCCCGTGCAGCCTCGACCCCGGCGTTCAGCGCCAGCAGATTGGTCTGGAAGGCGATGCCATCAATGACGTTGATGATGCTGGTGATCTGGCTGGCCGACTTCTGGATGTTGCCCATGGCATCCACGGCGCGGTGGACCACGGCTCCGCCATCGCTGGCGCTGCTATGGGCCTCGGACACCTGCTTGCCCACCTCGGCCGCGTTCTGGGCGGTCTGGTGCACCATTTCGGTGACTTCGCGCATCGCAGCAGCGCTTTCTTCCAGATTGGCGGCCTGCTGTTCGGTGCGCTGCGCCAGATCGTTCGAGGCTGACCGGATCTCGCCTGCGCCGGTCAGCACGTTGTTGGTGGACGAGGCCGTGCGCGTCAGCACGTCGCACAATTCCGCCGTGGTCTTGTTGAAGCTGAGCCGCAGCGTTTCATATTCCGCAGGGAAGCTGGTATCGATGCGATACGCCAGGTTCTTGGCCGCCAGCGCATCGAGTCCGGTGGTGAGCTCGCGGACGATGAGCGCCTGCTTTTCTTCGGCCGCCAGTCGTGCCTTTGATGATGTGCGGAACACCTCGATCGCCGACATCATGTCGCCGATTTCATCGAGCGGCTTGGCGACATCGGCCCTGGCTTCGAGATCGCCCCCGGCCATGCGGCGCATCGCATCTGCGACCGACTTCAGCGGGGTGATCGCGTGGCGGCTGAGCAGTCGGTTCGCGCCTGCGATCACCAGCGCCAGCACCAGACCGGCAAGGGCCATTGTCCAGAAGGCGAAGGTGACATGACTGGTGCCGGCCTGCTTGGTTTCAGCCTGGTAGGTGGCGGTCTGTGCGACCAGCGTGTCGATCTCGCGGCGATGATCGGCATAGGCCTTGGCAAGGCGCTCGCCGCTGGCAGCGACAGCGGCCTGGTCACCTTGCTTCAGGCTGGGCACGAGCCGGTTTTCAACTTCGCCGAAAAATACGCGCGCAGGCGCATCGACCCTGAGCAACTGCGCCTTCATCTCCTCGGGGAGCGACGAGCCAGCCCAATGCTTCTGCCGGGTTTCGTATTCGGATTTCAATGTGGCGATGCGCTCGGCGCGGCGGGTCGCCTCGCGCGGTTCGGCGATTGCCAGCTGCGCTTCGAGATAGGATTCCAGGATATAGACTGGCGGCGGCAGGATGTCGGCGACCAGATCGGACGCCTGCTGATTGCTGTCAGCAATGGGGCCACCGACGCTGATGGTGCTGATGGTGCTGCCGACATACAATGCTGCTGCGGCGACTGTGCCGAAAATCGCAGCCGAGCCGACCAGCGTTGCCTTTCTCAAGTCCATTTCCGTACCCTCTTGCCCTGATCGATCACGAACGCATTCACAATCGATTGCACCCCAGGAACGAGTGCCCGGCGTTTGTCCCCATTTTGGGGGTGCCGCTTCCTATTCCGGGCACATTGAAACAAAGGTTAATGTCCACAGCCCGCTCGGTTCACGATAGGGGCAATTTCCCCCAAAACAGGGGGGGGTGGTCATGGTGTGGCGCGAGGGGACGCGGTAACCACAATCGTTTTGCGAACGATTGTAAAGAGCACAATAAGGCGCCGGCCAAAGTAACATAATTCCTATTTTTCAATAAGATGTGATCATGTCACTGGGCGGCCGGGATGGCCCTGATTGGCGTCAACTGATGCGTCATCTGGTTTACGACAATGGTTAACAAAGTCATGTTTTCGCCGAGGCGGCGCTTTTCGACCTTATGTCAGACGGCGTGTAAAAAGTTTTCGGCGGCCCGAGAAAATTACACTCACAGAGGCTCCGAAGGGTTTTGTTACCGTTAAATGACGAATTTCAGGCGAATCACCGGTGCGTAAAGCGATAGTCATGCCGCCGGTTACATGGCGTGCTGACCGATCATCAGCCACGCCACGGAACTGCTGACGCCGGATGGGGACACCTAACGAGGTCTAGCAATGCGGGCGGGGGTTCTTGCCCAATCCCTTGCCGCGCCGGTCGTTCATGGCATGGCACGCCTTTGCGCAATCACTGCCCGAGTTGCCCGGCATGTCATCGTCGCCGGGAATGACCAGCAGGCTGGTCCCGCCATTGCAGATGCTCACCTCGATCATGCGGGCGTCGGCGCGCGCTAGTGGGGCGATGGCAAGCGCGGCGATGACAGCCAGCGCGCCGAGGTGGGACAGGGTCATGGCAATACCTCGGCCGGATCAGCCTCGTCCTCGACCAGGATCCTCAGCGCCGCGCCATCCAGATCATCGAACTGGCCGCGGCCCAGCGACCAGAAAAAAGCCCCCAGCCCCAGCAGGCCAAGAAAGAGGGCGATGGGGATCAGCACCAGCAGGCCGTTCATGTCAGTGTCCTCTTGAGCCGCAGGGCGTTGCCGACCACGATCAGTGATGAGCCCGACATGGCAATGGCGGCGATCAGCGGCGTGACGATCCCTGCAAAGGCGAGCGGAACCGCGATGACGTTATAGCCGATGGCGAGCATGAAATTCTGGCGGACCACCGTCTGCGTCTGCCGCGCCATCCGGATCGTGTCGGCGACGGGCATCAATCGGTCGCCTAGGAAGATGCAGTCCGATGCGTTCTTGCCGACATCGCTGGCGCTGCCCGGAGCCATCGAGGCATAGCCGGCAGCCAGCGCAGGGCCATCGTTGAGGCCATCGCCGATCATCAGCACCTTGTGGCCCGATGCGGCCTGGCGACCGATCGCGGCGAGCTTGTCCTGCGGGCTCAGCCCTGTCAGCGCGGTGAGCCCCAATGTCCGCGCCACCGGTGCCACCGCAGCAGTGCGGTCGCCCGAGAGGATCATCGCATCGACGCCCAGCGCAGCCAGCGCCGCAATCGCCTGCAACGCGTCGGGGCGGAGAGCATCGGCAAAGCGCACGGTGGCAACGTGTTGTCCATCGATCGCGAGTTCACTCGCCAGTTCGCTCCCGGCATCAGGGGCCTGCGGCCGACCCAGCGTGACCGCAAGGCCATGCCACATGGCCGCCATGCCAAAGCCCGGGGTTTCCTGCGCCGCGTCGATCACCGCCGCGCTGACCCCGGCTGCACCCAGATCGCGGGTGAGCGCGGTGCTCAGCGGATGGCGGCTGACCTGCGCGAGCGCCAGCAGCAGCGCCTGGTGGTCAGGTGCGATCTCGGGGAGGTTGCTGGCGACCGGGCGACCCAGGGTCAATGTACCGGTCTTGTCGATCAGCGCGCGATCGACTTCGGCCATGCGCTCGAGCGCGGAGCCGTCCTTGATCAGCACGCCGCGCTTCATCAATGCGCCCGCCGCGACGATCTGTGCCGCCGGGACGGCAAGACCCAGCGCGCAGGGGCAGGTGATGATCAGCACCGCCACCGCAATCAGCAGCGCTTCATGCCAGCCAGCACCCGCAAACATCCATCCGGCAAACGCCGCGAGCGCCAGGCCATGGACCGCAGGCGCATAGAGCCGTGCGGCGCGGTCTGCGATGCGGACATAGCGCGACTTGCCCTGCGAGGCCTCACCCATCAACCGGGCAATATCGGCAATCGCGGTGTCCGTGCCCGCCGCGGTCACGCGCACGCGCACCGGCGCTTCGATATTGAGCGTGCCGGCATGGACGAGATCGTCGATGCTCGCCTGCTGGGCGGCGCTCTCGCCCGTGAGCAGCGACAGGTCGATGCGGGTGGCACCCATGACAATCACGCCATCGGCAGCGAGCCTTTCGCCCGCGGCGACCAGCATCACCATGCCGGGCTGCAACGCCGTCGCATCGACCCAGCGGGTGTTGCCATCGCCCTGCAGGACCATCGCGCCGGTTCCCATGTTGCGCAGCAGTGCGGTGACGCCGCCGCGCGCCCGGTCGCGCATCACGCTGTCGAGCCAGCGGCCGCACAGCAGGAAGAACAGCAGCATGACGGCGCTGTCGAAATAGGCATGCGCTCCGTGCGTCGCGGTCTCGTAGAGGCTCAGCGCAGTGGCGAGCGATACGCCGATGCTGATCGGCACGTCCATGTTGGTGTGGCCATGGCGGACGGCGCGCCAGGCGGACCGGAAGAACGGCCGCCCGGCATAAGCGATGGTCGGTAGCGCGATCATCGCCGACAGCCAGTGGAACAGGTCGCGGGTGACGCCGGTCGCGCCGGACCAGACCGAAACCGACAGCAGCATGATGTTCATCATCGCAAAGCCGGACACCGCAACCGCGCGCAGCAGCTCGCGGCTGTTTGCGGCATCTCCATCGACCTCGAGTGGGCCTTCGCCGATGGGATGCGCTTCGAAGCCCAGTGACGTGAATGCGCCCAGCAGATCAGGCATCTGAGCATCGGCGGTGCACGCCAGGTGCACGCGCTTCTCGGTGAAGTTGACGCGTGCGGCTCTGATGCGGGTGTCGCGCACCAGCCCCTGTTCCAGCTTGGAGATGCAGCCGGCGCAGCGGATGTCGGGCACCGCAAAGTCGCGCTCGATGAGCGCAGTCTCGGGCGCAATGCGGGTCATCACGGTCATTTCAGGTCGCTCCGGTAATGGGCCTGATCGCCTGCGTGGCGGAGGGTGAGGTCGATCCGCCAGCGGCCTTGCGGCAGCGCACGGGTGGAGATCATGCCGCCCTGGCCATCGGCCACCATGGCCAGGCCATGCGAGGGCAGGCGGCCAAGGGGGTGGTGGATCGTTGCGCTGGCGCTGGCGATCCAAAGCCGCTGACCCCGATGCGTCAGCGTCACCCGCACGTGGCGGTTGCGGTCGAGCCATACGGATTGCTCCCAGCCCAGCCGGTCCTGCGCCTCGGCACGGGCCAGCTGGTCGTTGAACTGCTGGCTCGCAACATAGCTGTTTTCCACCACCTTGCCGCCGAAGGTTGAGAAGGCCAGCCGCGCCATGGTGAAGTTGACCGACATGACGATGGCGAAGAAGCCGATCAGGATCGCGGCCATGTGCCTGCCCGTGAACGGCTTGGGCTGTGCTGCAGGCGTGCTCATCATGGGGCCTCCGGGCGGTCGAACTGGATGGTGTCGTCGTCACCGCGCGGGTCGCCGTCACGGCCGATGGTGGCGATGGTGAAGTCCTGCCGCACGGGGCCCTGCGCGGGCGCGGCGACGAACAGGCGGACGCGGGTGACACTGTCGGGCGAGATGGTCATCTCGACCCGTTGGCTGGCAGCGGCGCGTGATCCGTTTTCGGTCCACAGTTGCGCGCCGGTCAGGCCGCTGACGGTGATCGCCACCTTGCGCGGGCGGGCTTCCATGTTGCGCAGCTTGAGCGTGTAATTGTTGCGGATCATGCCGTCGGACAGCTGGACATAGAGCGGGCTGCGCTCGTGCTGGACGGCCAGGTCGAGCCGGGTCCGTTCGCCGAGCGAGAACAGCATCGCGGCACCGATCGCGCTCCAGATGGCAAGATAGATCATCAGCCGCGGGCGCAGCAGCGTCTTGAGGATCGGCGGTGCGGTGCCGCCGGCCTTCTCGACGGCGACATCATCGAGCGCGCAATAATCGATCAACCCGCGCGGGCGGCCGACCTGCGCCATCACGCCGTCGCACGCATCGATGCACAGGGCACAGGTGATGCAGCCGATCTGCGGCCCTTCGCGGATGTCGATGCCGGTGGGGCAGACAGCGACGCACTGGTTGCAATCGACGCAATCACCGAGCGATCCGGGATGGGCTAGCGCCTTCTTCAGGCTGCCACGCGGTTCGCCGCGCCAGTCCTTGTAGGTCACCAGCAAGGATTTCTCGTCCATCATCGCGGTCTGGATGCGCGGCCACGGGCACATATAGATGCACACCTGCTCGCGCATGAAACCGCCGAGGACAAAGGTGGTCGCGGTCAGCACGCCGACCGTGCCATAGGCCACGAACGCGGCGTCGCCGGTCCAGAACTCGCGGGTCAACGTGGGCGCATCGGCAAAATACATGATCCACGCGCCGCCGGTCCAGAAGGCGATGGCGAGGTAGATGGTGTATTTGAGCGCGCGCCGGGCGATCTTTTCTGAGGTCCACGGGCCGTCTGCGAGCCGGATCTGGGCGTTGCGGTCGCCGTCGATCAGCCGGTCGACATGCTGGAACAGGTCGGTCCACACTGTCTGCGGGCAGGCATAGCCGCACCACGCCCGGCCCACGGCACTGGTCACCAGGAACAGGCCAATGCCCGCCATGATCAGCAGGCCTGCGACATAATAGAATTCATGCGGCCAGATTTCGATCTGGAACATGTAGAAGCGGCGATTGGCCAGATCGATCAGCACCGCCTGATCGGGCGCATAGGGCCCGCGGTCCCAGCGGATCCATGGCGTGCCGTAATAGATCGCCAGGGTGATCCCCATGATGATCCATTTCAGGCGGCGGAAATTGCCGTCTACCTTTTTGGGGTAGACGCCCTTGCGTGGCGCGTAGAGCGGGCCTTCCGTGCCAGCAAGGGCGTCGGGGTTAGCCATTGTCGGCTTCCCCCTCGGGTGCAGCGGCGCGGACAGGTGCGGGTTCGTCCTCGCCGCCGCCCAGAGAATGGACGTAAGCACTCAGCATCTTGATGGTGACGCCATCCAGCTTGTCGTTCCACCGCGGCATCACGCCGTTGCGGGGGGCGTAGATGGTCTTGGCGATCGCCTCGCGGCTGCCGCCGTAGAGCCAGATGGCATCGGTCAGCCTGGGGCCGCCCAGTTCGCGGATGCCCTCGCCGCCAGTGCCATGGCAGGCCACGCAGTTTGCCTC
Source organism: Hydrogenophaga intermedia (assembly GCA_943370475.1). Classification (GTDB taxonomy): domain Bacteria; phylum Pseudomonadota; class Alphaproteobacteria; order Sphingomonadales; family Sphingomonadaceae; genus Blastomonas. The sequence continues at coordinate 58,721 of CALRRI020000016.1, read as the reverse complement.
GAACAGCGTCGCACCGCGCGCAGACGATGCGCTGGGCTTTTCCTGGCGGCTGATGACGCGGACATGGGCAACCAGATCGTTGATCGCGGCGCTGTCCAGAATGCCGTCGCGGCCGAAGGCGGGCATCATGTTCATCCGCGTGGCATCATGATCGGGGTTGCGGATGCCGTGCGTCAGCGTGGTCTCGATGGCGGCCAGATCGCCGCCCCACAGCCAGTCGTCATCGGTCAGGCTGGGGTAGAGGCCGACGACGCCGGCACCGCCCGCGCCATGGCACTGCACGCAATGCACCTTGAAGGCAGCGCCGCCGCCCTGGATCGCGGCTTCCATCAACTCGTGCTTGCCGGGCAGCGCCGCGATCGGCAGCGCGGCTATGGCGTTGGTGATCGGCGCGCGCCTGGCGCCCTGGCTTGCCATCTCGCGCTCGAGATCGCCCCGGCTCGACCAGTCGAGCACGCCGCGCGTGGCACTGTTGACCATCGGCCAGGCCGGGTAGAGCACGACATAAACCGCCGCCCAGGCGATACAGGCGTAGAAGGTCCACAGCCACCAGCGCGGCAGCGGGGTGTTCAGTTCCTCGATCCCGTCCCATTCATGGCCGACGGTGGAGGTGCCGGTGGGCGCGTCGATGCGGCTTTTGTCAGACATTGTCGTCTTCCCTGAAGATCATGTTGGCAGCGTCATGGTTGTGCTGACGCGCGCCCTTGCGGAAGGGCCAGGCGATGAGGCCGATGAACAATATGGTCATGCCCAGCAGGCCCCAGCTGTCGGCGAAGTGACGCAGGTCGTCGTAGCTCATGGGTTGGCTCCCCTGGCTGCGGCAGCGGCACCTTTTGCCGGCCCGGGGGCATCGCCCTGATCCTGCGGGGCTGCCTTTTCGACATCGACCAGGGTGCCCAGCATCTGCAGATAGGCGATCAGCGCATCCATCTCGGTGATCCGCGCAGGATCGCCATCAAAGTCGCGGACCTGCGCCTTGGGGTAGCGCGACTGCAGATCGTCTGCGCCTTCTGCATTGGGATCGGCCTGCGCTCTGAGATCGGCATTGGCGGCAGCGATCGCGGCCTTGCTGTAGGGCACACCAACCCGCGAGAGCGCCGTCAGATCGTCGCTCATGTCGCCGACGGCCAGCTCGCGCTCGGCGAGGAAGGCGTAGGGCGGCATGATCGATTCCCCCACCACGCTGCGGGGATCGGCGAGGTGGGCGCGGTGCCATTCGTCCGAATAGCGGTTGCCGACGCGCGCAAGGTCAGGCCCGGTGCGCTTGGACCCCCATTGGAACGGATGGTCGTACATGCTCTCGGCTGCCAGGCTGTAATGGCCATAGCGTTCCACTTCGTCGCGGAACGGACGGATCATCTGGCTGTGGCAGGTGTAGCAGCCCTCGCGCATGTAGATGTTGCGGCCCGACAGCTCCAGCGGGGTGTACGGACGCATGCCGTCCACCTTCTCGATGGTGTTGTCGATCCAGAACAGCGGCGCGATCTCGACGATGCCGCCGATGGCGACCGCGACCAGCGCACCCAGCCCCAGCAGGGTGACGTTGCGTTCAAGCGTCTTGTGGCTGAAGCGCGGTTCGGCTTTGGTATCAGCCATGTTCAGGCTCCCTGTGCTGCGGTGGGGGCGGCGACCAGCGGATGGTCGGCGGCGGCGTTGTAGGGCGTTTCGGTCATCGGCTTTTCATCGCGGACCTTGCCGGCGATCGTCGCCCACACGTTGACGATCATCACGATGAAGCCGGTGAGGTAGAGCAGGCCGCCCGTGGCGCGGATCAGATACATCGGGTGCATCGCCGCGACGCTCTCGACGAAGCTGTAGACGAGGTATCCGTCGGCTCCATATTCGCGCCACATCAGGCCCTGCATCATGCCTGCGACCCACATCGAGGCGGCGTAGAACACGATGCCCACGGTCGAGAGCCAGAAGTGCCAGTTGACCATGCGCAGGCTGTACAGGCGCGGACGGTTCCACAGGCGCGGCACCAGATAATAGACGCAGGCGAAGGTGATCATGCCGTTCCAGCCCAAAGCGCCGGAATGGACATGGCCGATGGTCCAGTCGGTATAGTGCGACATCGAGTTGACCCATTTGATCGACATCATCGGGCCTTCGAAGGTGCTCATGCCGTAGAAGGCGAGCGCCATCACCATCATGCGGATGATCGGGTCGGTGCGGATCTTGTCCCAGGCGCCGTTGAGCGTCATCAGGCCGTTGATCATGCCGCCCCAGCTGGGCATCCACAGCATGATCGAGAAGACCATGCCCAGCGTCTGCGCCCAGTCGGGCAGCGCGGTGTAATGCAGGTGATGCGGGCCTGCCCAGATATACAGGAAGATCAGCGACCAGAAGTGGATGATCGACAGCCGATAGCTGTAGACCGGGCGCTCGGCCTGCTTGGGCACGAAGTAATACATCATCGCCAGGAAGCCTGCGGTCAGGAAGAAGCCGACCGCGTTATGGCCGTACCACCATTGCGTCAGCGCATCCTGCACGCCTGCAAAGGCCGAGTAGCTCTTCGATCCGAAGAGGCTGGCGGGCAGCGACAGGTTGTTGACCACGTGCAGCATCGCCACGGTGATGATGAAGGCGAGATAGAACCAGTTGGCGACATAGATGTGCGGTTCGCGGCGGCGCACGATGGTGCCCAGGAACACCGCGAGATAGCACAGCCAGACGATGGTCAGCCACAGATCGACATACCATTCGGGCTCTGCATACTCCTTCGCTTCGGTAACGCCCATCAGATAGCCGGTGGCGGCCAGCACGATGAACAGCTGGTAGCCCCAGAACACGAAGCGGGCCATCGAGGGGAAGGCGAGGCGCGCGCGGCAGGTACGCTGCACCACATAGAAGCTGGTCGCGATCAGCGCATTGCCGCCGAACGCAAAGATCACCGCCGAGGTGTGCAGCGGCCGCAGGCGCCCGAAGGTGGTGTATTCGAGATTGAGGTTCAGCACCGGAAAGGCGAGCTGCAGCGCGATATAGAGCCCTGCAGCCATGCCGGCGGCGCCCCAGAACAAGGTGGCGATGACGCCCCAGCGAACCGGATCGTCGTCATAGGCGCCCATGTCCGCAGGCGCTTTCAAAATGCCGCGGGCAAACCCTGCGTAATCGGCCTTGGACATGGTGAACCACAAGGCCAGCAGGCACGCGATCATCACGATCGTCATGTGCACTGCAAACGGCCAATCGACCGCCAGAATTGCCATCGCCAGCGCCAGCAATGCCAGCCCCAGCCAGCCACCGGCCCTTAAAACCAAACCATCCATATGCGTGTGTCCCCGTGCACGCAGACTCATCAGGATCTGCGCTTCCTTGGCGCCAGTGATGCACTGCCTGAGCCGACAAAACATTGATCCTGATCAAGTTAGGATTTGCGCCCGGTCAATGCGCGCGCCGGGGTCCTGCGGCAGGGGTGCCAGCACTCAAGGAGGAGTGAACCCATGAAGACCAAGATGATCCCGCTCGCAGCCATGGTTGTTGCGCTTGCCATGCCCGGCCAGGCCATGGCGCAGGCGGGCGAGGTACATTTCAAGGTGCTGGGCACGCTGGTCGCGCCCGATGGCAAGATCAAGGATGTGAAGGTCGATCGCATCGGCCTGCCTGCAGGCACGCAGACCAAGGCCAATGACAATTTCATCCCCACAGTCGCGATCGAGTATTTTGTCAGCGATTCGTTGTCGGTCGAAACCATCGCCGGGGTGACCGAGCATGACGTCGATGGACGTGGCGCGCTGGCAGGCGCGGGCCTGGTGTCCAACGCCAAAATCGTGCCCGCCACGGTGACGCTGAAATACCATTTCGGCAAGGCCGGCGGCATCCGCCCCTATATCGGCGCGGGCCCCAGCTATTTCATCTTCATCAACGAAAAGCCCGGCGCGACGACGCGCACGCTGGGTGCGACCTCACAGAAGATCAACGATACCCTGGGCGCTGCGGTGCAGGCGGGGGTCGATATCCCGGTCAACGACAAGGGGCTGTTCGTCTCGTTCGATGCCAAGCGCTATATTATGCGGCCGCTCGCCAGCTGGCGCGCCAATGGCGTCGAGGTGCTGCGCACCAGGCACGAACTCGATCCCTGGGTGATCAGCGCAGGTGTCGGCTTCCGCTTCTGATCAAGAGGCGTTCAGCCGGCCATCTCTTCCATCGCGGCGCGATTGCGGATCACGATTTCGCGCCGTGATGGCAGGGAAAGCAGGCCGTCGCTTTTCAGCCGGGTCAGCTGACGGCTGGTCGTCTCGATCGTCAGCCCCAGGATGTCGGCAATCTGCTGACGCCCGAAAGGCAGTTCGAAGCCGTCGAGCGAGCCATCGGCATTGCAGCCCTGGCCCGACAGCCGGTCGGACATTTCGAGCAGGAACGAGGCGACCTTCTCCGTTGCCGACTTGCGGCCCAGCAGCATCATCCAGTGCCGCGCCCGGTCGAGCTCGTCGAGCGTGCGGCGCAGCAGCTTCTGCTGCAGGTCCGGGTGCTCGCTGGCAAAGTCGTCAAAGGCGTTGCGGTTGAAGATGCAGACCTCGGCATCGGTCATGGCGGTGACGCTGTACGGGCTTTCCTTGCCGAACGGGCGACCGATGAAATCGGACGCGAACACCACGCCGACAATCTGTTCGCGCCCTTCCGATGCGGCGACGACCAGCTTGAGCACGCCTTCCAGCACATTGGCGACCACCGGGGCGTCATCGCCCTCCCATAGCAGGGTGTGGCCCGCCTTGACCTTCTGCCGCCTTCCCATCCTGCCCAGCAGCAGCAGCTCGTCGGGCGTCAGGCTGGCGCAGATCGCGCGGTTGCGGACAATGCAGGAAGAGCAATCGTTCATACGGCCCCCTTACAGCCTGGAATGCTCCATGAACAGCGTGGTGCGCTCAGGCGAAGTCACCGCGGCGGCAGTCCCGCAAAGGTGATCGCGCTTTCGGCCCCATTCTCGGCAATCGCGGCGACGCCCGCAAAGTGATCGTCGACGATGATCCCGGGCAGCGTCAGCTTGGTGGCGGTGGTCTCCTGCGACTGTTCCCAGTCGCGCGCATCGGCCCTGCGCCAATAGACCTTGTAGCGCGCAGCCCCCGGCACCTCAGGCCAGCTGACCACGGTATCGCTGGTCAGCGCGCCACCCAGCACCGCGCTGGCAGGGGCAGCAGGCGCGCTGGCCAGCTCGCGGATCACGGCGATGTTGAGCGCGGTGACACGGGCAAGATAGGGAAAGTCCATCTCGTCGATGGTGTCGCCGAACTTGCGCCCGTTGTCCTCGCGGATGTCCTGGTGCTGGTGGTCGTAATTCTCCACGCCCACGGTGAAGCGGATTGCCGGATAGCCCAGCTCCAGCGCGGGCAGATGGTCGCCGCCTCGCGAAAAGCGATCGGGCCTGCGCACGCCGAATACTTCGAGGCCCAGGTCGCTGCGCGCCTTGCCGACGCGTTGTGCGGCGCGCATCAGCGAACGCGAGGGGCCGTCATCCTCGCCGCCGCTGCCGCGCCGCGCCATTGCCTCGGTCTGCGTTTCGGACGCGCGGATGCCTTCGGAGAATACGCGCACCCGGTCCGCTACCCGCCGGCCATCCTGGCCTTCGGTATTGCCGACGATGTCGTTGTTGAGCAATGCGCGCACCTGCCAACCGCGCGCCCGCGCGGTCTCGGCGATCAGCCGTCCACCCCACAGGCCCTGTTCCTCGCCGGACAGCAGTGCATAGATGATCGTCGGCGCGAATTTTTCCTTGCTGAGGATGCGCGCGGCTTCGAGCACCAGGGCGCTTCCTGATCCGTCATCGTTCGCGCCTGGCGCATCGCTGGTGAAATCGGCGACGTCCGATACCCGGCTGTCGATATGGGCGGAGATGATGATGATGTCGTCAGGGTTGCCGGTGCCCGGCTGGACGCCCAGCACATTGACGACATTGACTCCGTTGGGAGCGCGCGGGCCGGTGAACCGCCGGTCGATCTGCTCGACGCGGATGCAGCCGCCGCAGGCCTTGGCGATCCTGGCGAATTCCGCCGCCGCCCAGCGCCGTGCCGCGCCGATTCCGCGCGTGGGATGATCGGGCGACGACAGCGTATGCCGCGTGCCGAAGCTGACCAGCTTCTCGACATCGGCGCGCAGACGGGCAGGGTCTGCCTCTGCCTGCGCAAAGGCAGGCGAGACGGTCAGGGACAGGGCGGCGACCAGCGTGGCGATTTTGTGCATGGGCCTCAAGCTGGCTCAATTTTCCAGCTGGTGCAAGGCCTTGTGCGCGATGCTATTGCCCGGTCTTGAGATACCAGCGGCTGCGGCCTTCCAGCGCGAGCGCAGTGAGCATGCCGCTCATATAGGCGCCGGTATCGATACCGATCCGGTTCGAGCATTCCTCGACATCGTCGGTGATGGTGTGGCCGTGCACGATCAGCTTGTCGTGCGGCGTCTCGTCGATCAGGAATTCCTCGCGGATCCAACGCAGATCCTTGGCTCGCTGCTTCTCGATGCCGACACCGGGACGGACGCCTGCGTGCACGAAGGCGTAATCGCCCATCACGATGCGGTCCTCGAAGCGGCCGACGAAATCGACATGCGCCTGCGGCAGCAACGCTGGCAACCGCGCGGCGAGCTCGCTCATCGTCAGCGCATTGTATTCGGCAGCCGAGATATCATAGCTGAGGATGGTCTCGCGCCCGCCGATCTTGCAGAAGAAGCGCACCAGCTTTTCATCGCCGGTGGCGGCCGCTAGATACACTTCCTCGTGATTGCCCATCAGGAAATGAACGTTGCCGCCCATGGTCTGCGTCAATTCGATGGCCCGGTCGATCACGCCGGCACTGTCGGGTCCGCGATCCATCAGGTCGCCCAGAAACACGATATGCGTGTCAGCCGGACCGCGCGCGCGATCATCTGCAAAAATCCGGTCGAGCAGCACATCGAGCAGGTCGCGCCGTCCATGCACATCACCGATCGCATAAACGCGCATGCCGTCGGGCAGCGTTGCGGTGTCGATGGGAGCGGCAGGTTTCGGCTTTCTGCGCAGCAAGGCCTTGAGCATTTTGCTTTCGATTCTTCAGTTGACTGTGTCGTGCGTCGCCCCGGAGCCGCTATATGCGCCATCTGGAGAAAAGTTCAACCGTCAGTTGTTCGCACGTGCAGCATGCTGTCGCAGAGCCGTCTGCAGTCACCCCCGAAGCCGCCTTGTCGGCGGACATCGGGGGGTGTCGAAAACCCATCATTCAGCCGCGAAACTGAGGCCCGCCTTCGCCACCAGCCGCTTGACCAGATGCTCGCCCAGCACCGCGCCGGGAGTGGTGATGCCGCCTGGACCTTCGGGCGCGTCCTGCACCAGACCCAGCGCGCTTTCCGCGATCATCTTCGATGTCGAGCCATAGCCCGGGTCCTTGTCACCCTTGACGCCGTATTTCTGCACGGTGCCATCGGGCATCTCGGCAACGAACAGCACATCGTAGAAGCCGTTCTCGCGCTCATCCTTGCTCGGGCCTTCGCCGGGCTTCGGGCCATCGTCGCCGCCCATCATGTCGGTGGTGGCAAGGTGCTTGGCAATCGCCTCGCCCTTGTCACCCGGGCCGGTCAGCATCATCTCGTCATAGACGAAATCCTGGCCATAAGGGTGACCCAGCAGCGCGTTGGTGCGGTGGACGTTCTTGGTGTTGATCGGCGCCATGATGAACGGTGCCGCCCAGCTGCCCAGCGCCTCGTCATGCTCGGGCTTGTTGCCCTTGGGCTGGGCGGGGCCTTCGAAACCGCCTGCGAGGCTGAACGGATTGGTGAGATAGCCGAGCAGCGCCGGATCGCGCGCAACCGAGGCCATCGTCGCCTTGAGCGAGGCGGCGGTTCCGCCCGAGAAGGTGCCCTGCATGGCCCGCACGCGGCCCTTGACGCGCGGCGCGGGCTTGCCGAAGCGGCTGACGCATTCCTTCTGCAGCATCAGCACGCCCAGATCGAACGGGATCGAATCGAACCCGGTCGAAAACACGATGCGCGCGCCGCTGTCCTTGGCGGCGGCGTCGTACTTGTCGATCATCTGCCGCATCCACGCGGGCTCGCCGCACAGGTCCACATAATCGGTGCCAGTGGCGGCACAGGCGGCCACCAGCGGTTCGCCATACAGCTGGTACGGCCCGACCGTAGTCAGCACCACCTTGGTGCGCTTGGCCATCGCCTCGATGCTGGCGGTATCGTCGGCATTGGCGACCACGACAGGCGTATCGGCGGGCAGGCCCATTTCGGCAAGCACCGCTGCCATCTTGTCGGCCGAGCGCGCAGCCACCGCCCATTTGGGGGCATCGCCACCCTGGCCATAGGTGTTCTGAAGATATTCGGCGACCAGCCGCCCGGTAAAGCCGCTGGCCCCATAGACGATCACATCGAATTCGCGGTTCTCTCTGGCGGACATCGGCTCTCTCCTGATTATTGGTTGTTATCGGTCAGTGTGCGTCAAAGCGTCGGCAATCACAAGTTGGCCCACTACAGCTTGGGGAGCGTCACCCCGCGCTGTCCCATATATTTGCCCGCGCGGTCGGCATAGCTGGTCTCGCAAGGTTCGTTGCCCTGCAGGAACAGGAACTGGCACGCGCCTTCATTGGCATAGATCTTGGCCGGCAGCGGCGTCGTGTTGCTGAACTCCAGCGTCACATGCCCCTCCCAGCCGGGTTCGAGCGGCGTCACGTTGACGATGATGCCGCAGCGCGCATAGGTCGACTTGCCCAGGCAGATGACCAGCACGTCGCGCGGCACGCGAAAATATTCGACCGTGCGGGCGAGGGCAAACGAGTTGGGCGGGATGATGCAGACATCGGTCTTGCGATCGACAAAGCTGTTGGGATCGAACTGCTTGGGATCGACCACCGATGAATTGACGTTGGTGAAGATCTTGAACTCGTCCGCCACCCTGGCGTCATAGCCATAAGACGACAGGCCATAGGATATGCAGCCATCGCGGCGCTGCGCTTCGACGAACGGCTCGATCATGCCGTTTTCCTGCGCCTGGGTGCGAATCCATTTGTCGGACAGGATGGACATTGTGGCTCTTCTCCTATTCCCGTGGGCGTCAAATCAGCTGAGGTTGGCCGGGCCGAAGGCGGCCGGCAAGAGCACCGAAAGCCGGTGTTCGATATAGCCGCCGGCATGGCCCGAATAGATGATCGGGTCGGTGCCCCCCAGCTGCGCCAGCTCGTTCATTACCTGGCGGCAGCGGCCGCATGGGGTGACGGGGGCAGCGGTGGGTGCGAGCTGACCGTCGGCATCGAGCGGCCCGCCCATGATCGCAACTTCGACCAGACCGGTGCGACGGCCCTCCAGATTGGCGACAATGGCAGCCGAGGTCTCCGCGCAGATCGCAAGACCATAGCTTGCATTCTCGAAATTGCTGCCGGTGACGATGGTGCCATCGTCAAAGCGGAATGCCGCGCCGACATGGAAGCCCGAATAGGGGGCATAAGCGGTCAGCGCTGCCTTGCGCGCCGCGTCCAGCAATTCGGTTTTGGCGGTTTCATCACTCATGGTCGCACCACATTCCAGCGCACGCCCTCGGGCGCGCCGTTAATCCGGTAGAAGCTGCTCGATTGCCACATCACCCAGCGCTTGGCGGCATAATCGGGCGGCACGAAGTCGCCGATCAGCCACACCGTCCGCGCCAGCCCCTCGCTGATCTGATAGGCATCCTCGAACTCGCTGCTGATGCGCAGCAAGGCGGGCTTGCCGGCATGGTTCTCGATCTGGTTGAGGAAGGTGTTGAGCTCGCCCAGCAGCATCGCGCGGTCGGGCCGGGTCTTGCACGCCTCGTCGAGCTCCAGGCTGACCACCGGCGGCAGCATGTCGGGATCGCGCGGGACGGTGGTGATGAACAGCTCGGCTTGCGCGGCCTCGCCGGCACACAGGCTGAACTCGTGGACCGCACCGGCGCGCATGCCAGAGGTTCGGGCGCCGCGGATGTTTGCGGCAAAACGGGGATCGCGCAAGCGCCCGCCCGCGCTGGCGCGGACATAGGCAAAGTCCGCGTCCATAGTCGCCAGCGTCGGCCACGCCAGATCGCCATCGGCGGCGCTGACGTACAGGCCCTGTACCGGATAGTCCTTGCGCGAAGGAGCCCAGCCGGTGATTCCGCCCCAGATCAGCCCGCCCAGCACCGCCATCAGCAGCGCCAGCAGCCCAAGGCCGATGGTCCAGCGTTTCAGAGTGGATGTGCGCATCTTTGCTCTGGTCAGCCCTTGATGTGCAGCACGCAGATCAGCGTGAACAGCCGCCGTGCGGTGGGGAAATCGATCTCGATCTTGTCCTGCAGCCGTTCGACCAGCAGTTCCGCCGCCTCGTTGTGGACGCCGCGCCGCGCCATGTCGATGGTCTCGATCTCCTGCGCGGTCGCCTTGCGGATGGCCTGGTAATAGCTGTCGCAGATCGCGAAATACTCGCGGATCGGCCGGCGGAAACGGCCGAGCGCCAGCACCAGAGTTTCCAAATGGGTCTCATCCTCGCGCGCGATGGTGATCGCCAGCCGGCCCTCGAATACCGCCAGGCTCAGCCGGAAGGGGCCGGCATAGCCATCGGGATAGTCCTTCAGCGGCTTGAAGAAATTGTCCTCGATCAGGTCGAAAATGGCGATGCGCCGTTCCTGCTCGATATCCGCATTGCGCCACAGGATGGTCTGCTCGTCGAGCTCGACATGGATGATGCGCGGATCGGACATAAGCCGAAGTCTTTCACCCATGCTTTGCCACGGGGCAAGCGGAAAAACCCGGGCGGTCCGATGTCCCCGGCCTTGTCCACACGATTATTGGCACCCGTGCCTTGCGCGCCACAGCGTCAGCGGCGAATATGGTCGGATGGCCCAAGACACTCTGCTCCAGTCCGCTCCCCCGCCCGCGCTTCCCCCGCAGATCGCAGCCCCCTTGGCGCGTGACACGCCAGAGGCCAAGCTGCCGCGCAATATCGAGGCAGAGGCAGCGTTTCTGGGCGCGCTGCTGATCGACAACCGCATCGCCGAAGAGGTGGGTGCGCGGCTCAAGGCCGAGCATTTCTTCGAAAGCGTTCACCAGCGACTTTACGCGCAGATCATGCGGCTGATCGACAAGAACGTGACCGTCACCCCGGTGACATTGAAGCCATTCTTCGAAAACGACGCCGGGCTCGCCGAGCTGGGCGGAATGCGATATCTGGCGCGGCTGACCGGCGATGCCGGCGGCCTGATCGGCGCGCGCGATTTTGCCGAACAGATCTACAACCTCGCGCTGCTGCGCGAGCTGGTTCAGGTTGGGCGGACCCTGGTCGACAAGGCGATGGACACCAGCGAAGAGGTCGATCCGCTCAGCCAGATCGAGCAGGCGGAAGCTGCATTGTACAATGTCGCGCAGGGTGAGGGCGATACCAGCGGCGCGGTGCATTTCAACGTCGCCGTCGGCGCGGCGCTCGGCATGGTGGAAAAGGCGCTCAACAGCGGCGGGCATGTATCGGGGGTGACCACGGGCCTGACCGATCTCAACGCCAAGATCGGCGGTTTGCACCCGTCGGACCTGCTGATCCTCGCAGCTCGCCCCGGCATGGGCAAGACCTCGCTCGCCACCAATATCGCGTTCAACGCGGCCTCGCGCTGGCGGCTCGACAAGGCGGCGGGGATTGCCGACGACAAGAATGTCGGCGCGAAGACCGCGTTCTTCAGCCTGGAAATGTCGTCCGATCAGCTGGCCACGCGTATTCTGGCGGAACAATCGCGGATCAGCTCGGAAAAGCTGCGCATGGGACAGATCGCGCGCAACGAGTTCCAGCGGTTGGTCACCGCCTCGCAGGAGCTCGAAGACCTGCCGCTGTTTATCGACGATACGCCGGGCCTGACCATCGCCGCGCTGCGCGCTCGTGCGCGCCGCCTCAAGCGCAAGCACGACATCGGTTTCATCGTGGTCGACTATCTCCAGCTGCTGCAGGGCACGGGCCGCAACGAGGGCCGCGTCAACGAGATTTCGGAGATCAGCCGCGGCCTGAAGACGCTGGCCAAGGAACTGCAGGTGCCGGTGATGGCGCTGTCGCAGCTCAGCCGTGCGGTCGAAAGCCGCGAGGACAAGCGCCCGCAGCTGTCCGACCTTCGCGAGTCCGGCTCGATCGAGCAGGACGCCGATATCGTGCTGTTCATCTATCGCGAGGAATATTACCGCCTGATGGTCAAACCCGACGGCCCGATCATGGACCCCAAGACCGCGGCGGACGAAGAAATCAACCAGAAATACCAGGAGTGGGAAGACAAGTTCAGCCCCACCGCCAACAAGGCGACCGTGATCGTCGCCAAGCAGCGCCACGGCTCCACCGGCAACGTCCAGCTGCGCTTCGAGAGCGAGATCACCAAGTTCAGCGATCTGGCGCGCGAAGACTATCTGCCGGGCGGGTTTGACGAATAGGACCGGGTTCGCCATATTGCACCAATAGTATGACGAATTGTCAGTGGGATTGAGCAGATGGCCACGGTCCGCAAAACGATAACTTTGACCACTCAGCAAGACGCCTGGATCGCCGACCAGGTCGCCGCTGGAAGCTACACCAACGATAGCGAGGCGATCCGCGATCTCATTCGACAGGCGCAAGCCCGGCACCTCGAAATCGAGGCTATCCAGGCCGCGCTGATCGAAGGAGAGGAAAGCGGCGAACCTGAGCCATTCGACTTTGCCGCATTCAAGCAGCGCAAATTGAAGCAGCATGGCTGAATATCGGCTGAGCCCAGCGGCCCAGCGCGACCTCGACAGCATCTTCGACTATACGGTGGCCACCTGGGGCTTGGCACAGGCGGCCGACTATTCCGACCTGATCGAGCAGGCCTGCGCCGCCTTAGCCCGTGCACCACTCCGAGCGCCAGCTTGCGACGCGATCCGAAAGGGTTACCGCCGCCGGAGTGTGGGACGCCACGTGATCTACTTTCGCGTGACTGCGACAGACATCTCTATCGTTCGCATCCTGCATCAACGAATGAACGCGGGAAACCAGCTTTGAATCATGCCCGCACCACCGTCATCAGATAGTTCAGCGCCAGATTGTCGCTGAGGTGCAGGCCCTTAAGCGGGTCCCAGGCAATGCCGCGCGTGTCGAGCACGGTCAGCCCCGCCGCGTGCAAGTGTTCGGTCAATTCCTCGGGCGTCAGAAACTTGTTCCAGTCGTGCGTGCCGCGCGGCACCTGGCCTAATCGCTCGGCCGCCTCGACCAGCATGATCCGCGCCATCGCGGTGCGGTTGGGGGTGGAGAGCAGCATCAGCCCGCCCGGCGCAAGCGCACGCTCGAGCGCAGCAACGAACGCTGCGGGATCGGTGACGTGCTCGATCACCTCCATCGAGGTGACAAGGTCGAAGGTCTCGCCCTGCAGCGTTTCGATATCGGCGTTGCGGTAATCGATTGTCAGCCCCACCGCTTGGGCATGAGCGCTGGCAGCCGCGACATTCTCTGCCGCCGCATCCAGCCCGGTGACCCTGGCGCCCAGCCGGGCGAGCGGTTCGGTCAGCAATCCTGCGCCGCAGCCGACATCGATCGCGCTTCGGCCCGCCAGCGGCTTGCGTGCCGAACCGGCATCCGGCCAATGATGGTCGATTGCACCGCGGATATAGGCCAGCCGCACCGGGTTCAGCTTGTGCAGCATCGCCGATTCGCCCCTCGGGTCCCACCATTCCGCTGCCAGCCGACCAAAATGCGCCGCCTCTTTGGGGTCTATTGTGCCGCTACGTGTTTCAACGGTTCCGGTGCTTGCGTTCATCATGGGGCCTCTCTATGGCAGCGCCCGACTATAGGGGCGAACTTCGCATAAGGGAAAGTACGAACGGGCAATGGCACGGATCGTCATGAAATTCGGCGGCACATCGATGGCCGGGACAGAGCGCATCCGCAGGGTCGCGCGCATCGTCAAGCGCCAGCAGGACGCAGGACACGAGGTGGCCGTGGTCGTCTCCGCGATGGCGGGCGAGACGGACCGGCTGGTCAATTTCTGCCGCGAGGCCAACCCGCTCTATGATCCGGCGGAATATGACGTCGTCGTCGCCAGCGGCGAGCAGGTGACCAGCGGGCTGCTGGCGATCGCGCTGCAGGCGCTGGGTGCGCAGGCGCGCAGCTGGCTGGGCTGGCAGCTGCCGATCAAGACGGTCGAAGCGCATGCCAAGGCCCGCGTCGACAGCATCGATGCCGACGCGCTGATCGCCGAAATGCAGAAGGGCGTCATCGCCGTCATCCCCGGATTCCAGGGTGTCAGCGACGAGGGCCGGATCACCACGCTGGGACGCGGTGGATCGGACACGTCGGCGGTCGCGGTGGCGGCGGCGGTCAAGGCCGATCGTTGCGACATCTATACCGATGTCGACGGCGTCTATACCACCGACCCGCGCATCGTCGCCAAGGCGCGCAAGCTGCGCCATGTGACCTATGAGGAAATGCTGGAGCTCGCCAGCGTCGGTGCGAAGGTGCTGCAGACGCGTTCGGTGGGGCTTGCGATGAAGGAGGGCGTGCGCGTTCAGGTGCTGTCCTCGTTCATCGACGATGATGCGCCCGCAGCGGACACGATCCCCGGAACGATGATCGTCGGCGATGAAGAACTGGAAGGAATGGACATGGAACGCCAGCTGATCACCGGCATTGCGCACGACAAGAACGAAGCCAAGATCACGCTGACCCGCGTGCCCGACAAGCCGGGCGCGGTCGCCAACATCTTCGGCCCGCTGGCGGAAGCCGCGATCAACGTCGACATGATCATCCAGAATGTCGGCCGAGACAAGGGCGAGACCGATGTGACCTTCACCGTGCCTGCGGCCGACCTCGCGCGATCGATGGATCTGCTGGAAGCGGCCAAGGAGCAGATCGGCTTCAACCGGATCATCCCCGATACCAACGTCGCCAAGATCTCGGTGGTCGGCGTCGGCATGAAGAGCCATGCCGGTGTCGCTGCCACCATGTTCCGTTCGCTCGCCGATCGCGGCGTTAACATCCAGGCGATCTCGACCAGCGAGATCAAGGTCAGCGTGCTGATCGAAGAGGATTATACCGAGCTGGCCGTGCGCGTGCTGCACACCGCCTATGGGCTGGACGCGGTCGAGGCGTGAGCATGAACCACCCGCTCACCTCCACCGCCATGGCGCGCGGCACCGCCTTTCTGGGCAGCGAAACCGCGATCCTGTGCGGGGCGATGAGCTGGGTTTCTGAACGCAATCTCGTCTCTGCCATTTCGAATGCGGGCGGCTTCGGCGTGATTGCGTGCGGAGCGATGACGCCCGCCCTGCTCGATGCGGAAATCGCGGCGACAAAGGCAATGGCCACCAAGCCGTTTGGCGTCAACCTGATCACCATGCATCCGCAGCTGATGGAGCTGATCGCGGTGTGCGCCTCGCACCAGGTCAGCCATGTCGTGCTGGCGGGCGGTCTGCCGCCCAAGGGCAGCATCGAGGCGATCAAGGCAGCAGGCGCGAAGGTCGTCTGTTTCGCGCCGGCTCTGGCATTGGCCAAGAAGTTCATTCGCTCTGGCGTCGATGCGCTGGTGATCGAGGGCATGGAGGCCGGCGGCCATATCGGGCCGGTATCGACCAGCGTGCTGGCACAGGAGATCCTACCCGAAGTCGCGCATGAAGTGCCGGTATTCGTCGCTGGCGGCATCGGCCGCGGCAGTGCGATTGCCGCCTATCTGGAAATGGGCGCTTCGGGCGTGCAGCTTGGAACGCGCTTTGTCTGTGCGCATGAATCGATCGCACATCCAGCGTTCAAGAAGGCGTTCCTGCGTGGCAATGCCCGCGATGCCATCGCCAGCGTTCAGGTCGATCCACGCCTGCCGGTGATCCCTGTGCGCGCGCTCAAGAACAAGGGCACCGAGGAATTCACGGCCAAGCAGCGTGAAGTCGCCGCCCTGCTCGATGCTGGCGGCATCGACATGGCCGAGGCGCAGCTGCAGATCGAGCATTTCTGGGCGGGCGCGTTGCGCCGTGCGGTCATCGATGGCGATGTCGAGAACGGATCGGTGATGGCAGGTCAGTCGGTGGGCATGGTCACGCGCGAGGAAAGCGCCGCCGAGATCATCGCCACCCTGATGGACGAGACCGAGACGGCGCTGGCGCGCTGACACCGTTCACAGGCGGGTGTCAGCGCTGCGAATCCGATTCAATCGCCTTCGGGTTCAGCTGCCGGATTGGATGTCGCTTCGGCTGGGTTCGGCGGGGCATTTTCAGGGCCCGTCGCCGCACCGGTGATCCAGATGATGCTGAGCGCCAGGATCGCCAGCCCCATCGAGATCAGCAGGACATAGCGAACGATCCCGCGCTTCTGGCCGCCGCTGGCCTCTTCGCCGCTCATCTCAACTTCTTCGCCGTGTCTGATCATGGCCGACCTCCTTTGGGTGTAGACCATGGCTACGGGATCACGGGCGAAACGTTCCGTCGCTAACCATCCGGCACGGCTGCGCTGAACAGGAACCAGATGGCGATGATGCCCAGCCCGATCGCCAGAAAATGCCGCGTGTGCGCCATGCGTCCCGGCTGCTTCAGAAGCGGATGAAGATGCGCCGCCAGCAGCACGATGGCGAGATGAACCGCCGTCGCGACGGCCACGCTGATGGCCGTCAATGCGAGTCCGTAAACCAGATGTTCGCCCGTTTCCGGCACGAAACGCGGCACTATGGCTACATAGAAAAGCGCTGCCTTCGGGTTGAGGATATTGGTGATCAGTCCGCGCCGGAAATGCCGGACCCTGGATTCGTCGGGCATGGGTGCTCCGGCGGGCAAGGCTTCGGCCCCTCCGCGCCAGGTCTCCCAGGCGAGGTAGAACAGATAGGCGGTGCCGGCCCAGCGCAGGGTGTTCCAGATGACCGGATCCGTGGCGACAAGCGCGGCAAGGCCCAGCGCCGCCGCCAGGCCGATCAGCGTCAGTCCGAGCGCTACGCCCGCGACCGCCGCCAGCCCGGCGCGCCTGCCGCTTCCCAGCGTCAGCGCTGCGAGATAGGCCATGTTCGGCCCCGGCGTCAGTTCGATCAGCAGCACCGTGGCAAGATAGCTTGTCAACATCGGCCAACAGCCTAGTCTGCTGAAAAATTAGCGCAATGACTGCTGCCAGGAGAGCCGCCGGGATGTTGAAACGCGAAGAGTCCCATGTCTTTGCCTTGCCGGTCGAGCATGTCGTGGCCTGCTGGACCGACGAGACCTTTCTGACCACGATGATGCAGGACCAAGGTTCGCGCGACGTCGTGGTCGCGGTCGAACGGCCCGAGCCGGGCCTGATCCACATCTCGATCACACGCCAGGTACCGGTCGATGCGCCGATGATGATCCGGTCGGTGATCGGATCGTGGCTCAGCCTCACCCAGCGCGATGTCTGGCAGCAGCAGGCAGGCGGCAGCTGGACCGCCACGCGCGACGCCAAGCCCAAGGGCTTGTCCGCCGAGGGCCAGGCCCAGCTGGTGCTGACGCCGAACGAAGGCGGCGGTACACAGTGCGAGGCCGTGGTCAGCGTGCAATCGCGCGCACCGATGGTGGCCGCGATGGTCGAGGCGCTGATGCTGGAGGACAGCACGCGGATGTTGAAACAGGAATTCGAGGCCATCGCTGCATCGGCCAACGCATAACAGACCAGCAAGAGGGGAGAGCGAAAGATGACGACGACCGGGGGGTGCCTTTGCGGGGCGGTGCGCTATGAAATCGAGGGTGATCCACTGCTGACCGCGGTGTGCCATTGCCGCAACTGCCAGAAGCAGGCGGGCAGCGCGATGTCGGTGCTGATCGGCGTTCGCGACGCGCAGATCGCGATCACCGGCGACCTGACCACGTATCAGGACACCGGCGAAAGCGGTGATCCCGTCTACCGCCGCTTCTGCGGCACGTGCGGTTCGCCGATCCTGTCCGATCTGCCCAGCCAGCAGGGGCTGCATTTCATCAAGGCGGGCACGCTGGATGATGTTAGCGCGCTGGACCCGAAGATGCATTTCTGGACCGCCAGCGCCCAGCCGTGGGTGAGCTTTGCCGATGATGCGGTAAAGTTCGACAAGACGCCGGGATGAGGTCTTCTCCCCTCCCGCTAGCGGGAGGGGTGGCCGAAGGCCGGGGTGGGGCCGAAACCGGTTGTGCTTCCAGCCCACCCCAGTCCGGCAAGCCGGACGTGCCCCTCCCTGAAGGGAGGGGAGAGGCAAGCGTTCAACCCGGCTCCCAGCCCGGTTCTGCCAGCACGAAGCCGCTGAACTCGAACCCAGGCGAAACCATGCAGCTGACCAGCGCCCAGCCTCGCGTCGCGCGCGCGGCCTGCCAGTGGCGCGGCGGGATGACGTACTGCGGCGCTTCCCCTGCGGCGAAATCCACGCCCAGCAGGTGCCATTCGACCGGCCCGGCATCGCCCGGCGCCGTCCCCAGATCGATGGCATGGCCCGCATGCCAGCACCAGATTTCGGTCGCATCCACCGTGTGCCAATGCGATTGCTGGCCGGCCTCCAGCAGGAAGTAGATCAGCGTCTCGCTCGCCCGGCCATCGGCGCCGGCAGGCCCGCGCCAGGTTTCGCGATACCAGCCACCCTCGGGGTGCGGTGCAAGATCCAGGCTGTCGATCAGGGTGCGTGCGTCCGCGATCATCCGCCGTGCGCCTCGTCGCGCTTGGCCGCCATCTGTCCGCCCATCGCGCCCACCAGCTCGAACAGCTTGACCGGATCGCTCATCCGCAGCTTGGCGATCATGTCCTCGATCCCTTCTGCCACCAGAATTTCGGCATCGCCTGCATCAATGCCTTGCAGGATGCGCGCGGCGCATTCGGCCGGGTTCATGCCATTGGCGATGGCGCTGTCGGTCTGGCCGTGCGCGCTGCCATCGCCGGACAAAGCGTTGGCGGAAACTTCGGTGCGGATCGAGCCTGGCAGCACCGTGTGCACCTTCAGCCCGTAATGCACCTCGGTTTCGGATCGCAGCGCGTCGAGATAGCCGATCAGCCCATGCTTGGCGGCGCAATAGGCGGTGCGCAGCGGCACGCCGGCGCGCCCTGCGACCGAGGATATGCCGACGATCAGCCCGGACTTGCGCGCCGTCATGTGCGGCAGCAGCAGCTGGGTCAGCCAGATCGGGGCGAGCAGATCGACCGCAATGATCCGGTCATAGACGTCGAGCGCGCTATCGATCGCCAGCGCACGCTGGCTGATCCCGGCATTGTTGATCAGCCCGTCGACCTGGCCCTGCCAGCCGATTGCCTGCGCGACGATCGCGGGCAATGCCTCCTTGTCAGTGGTCTCGAACGGCAGGACCATGCTCGGTGTCGGCAGCCGGTCGGCAACCGCCTGTAACGCATCGGTGCGGCGGCCTGAAAGGATGATCTGCGCGCCGCGCGCGGCAAAGGCCTCGGCCAGCGCCTCGCCAATTCCCGATGACGCTCCGGTGATCCAGATGACCTTGCCTGCGTATTCCATATCGATCCTGCTCCTGTTCGGCTTGGCGCGCATCAAAGAGCGCAGACGCCGGGACGGCAAGCAAAAAGGCGGGTCTGTGGACGCCTCTTGCCATTGGCGTATTGCCGCAGTAAGACGCCGACCCGCTCGAGCTATAGTGCAGGACCCTACGGTTTCATGACTTCCGCTTATACCAATGCCCACCCGGTCATCTCTTCGACCGGCCTTTTCACCCCCGCCGACAGCATCAGCAACGATGAACTGGTCGCCAGTTTCAACGCCTATGTTGCGCAGCATAATGCGCAGCATGCGGCCGCGATCGAGGCGGGCGAGATGACCGCGCTGCAGCCTTCGTCGGTCGAATTCATCGAGAAGGCGAGCGGTATCAGGGAGCGCAAGGTGCTCTCCAAGGCCTCGATCCTCGATACCGACGTGATGTGCCCGCGCTTCGACGAGCGCCCCGATGATCAGATCTCGGTGCTGGCCGAAATCGGCGTAGCCGCGGCGCGCGATGCGCTGGCGCGTGCTGGGCGCGATGCGAAGGACGTCGATGCGGTGCTGGTTGCGTGCTCGAACCTCCAGCGTGCCTATCCCGCGATCGCCATCGAGGTGCAGGATGCGCTCGGCATCGAGGGCTTCGGCTTCGACATGAATGTCGCCTGTTCCTCTGCGACCTTCGGTAT
Organism: Hydrogenophaga intermedia; assembly: GCA_943370475.1. Lineage (GTDB taxonomy): Bacteria > Pseudomonadota > Alphaproteobacteria > Sphingomonadales > Sphingomonadaceae > Blastomonas. The sequence goes on along the minus strand of CALRRI020000016.1, from coordinate 38,720 downwards.
CCAGACCGCTGCCGATTTCATCCGCGCAGGCAATGCGCGCTCGGTGCTGGTGGTCAGCCCGGAAATCTGTTCGGGGCATCTCAACTGGCGCGACCGTGACAGCCACTTCATCTTCGGCGATGTCGCGACCGCCGTGCTCGTCGAGGACGCGGACTTCGCGCCCGCAAGCCATTGGGACATCCTGGGCACCCAGCTCAAGACTCGCTTTTCGAACAACATCCGCAACAATTTCGGTTTCCTCAACCGCACCGCGCCCGAAAGCCGCGACGATGCCGACAAGCTGTTCGTCCAGGAAGGCCGCAAGGTGTTCAAGGAAGTGGTGCCGATGGTGGGTGATCTGATCACCGATCACATCGCCCGGCTGGGGATCGCGCCCGAGCAACTGCGCCGGCTGTGGCTGCACCAGGCCAATGCCGGCATGAACCGCCTGATCGCGCAGCGGGTGCTGGGACATGAGGCGAGCGAGGACGAGAGCCCGACGGTGCTCGATACCTATGCCAACACCTCTTCGGCCGGATCGATCATCGCCTTCCACATGAATCACGAAGACCTGAAGCCTGGTGACACCGGGCTGATCTGCTCGTTCGGCGCAGGCTATTCGGCAGGCTCGGTGGTGATCCGCAAGGCGGCCTGATGCGATGGCGGTGACGGTCGAGACGCTGCCCGCCGCCCGGATCGAAGCAGCGCTTGATGCGCTCGCGGCGCTGCGCATCGCGGTGTTTCGCGAATGGCCGTATCTCTATGACGGGAATCTCGATTACGAGCGCGACTATCTTGCGGAGTTCGCGGCTGCAGCCGATGCGGTGCTGGTCATCGCGCGCGATGGCGATGCGATCGTTGGCGCAGCCACCGCATCGCCGCTCAAGGCGCAAAAGGCTGAGTTCCTGTCTTCTTTCATGACGCAGGGATGGGATGTGGGCCGCACCTTCTATTTCGGGGAGTCGGTGCTGCTGCCTGGCTATCGCGGGCAGGGCATCGGTCATGCCTTTTTCGATCACCGCGAGGCGGGCGCCAGGGCGGCTGGCGCGGGCATCGCCACCTTCTGCGCGGTGCAGCGCCCCGCCGATCATCCATTGCGTCCAGCGGACTACCGCCCGCTCGATGCCTTCTGGGCCAAGCGTGGCTATGCCAAGGTCGCGGGGCTGACCACCAACTTCGACTGGCTCGACATCGGCGACGCGCAAGAGACGCCGCACCCTATGCAGTTCTGGGCGCGGCAAATCTGAAAGACGCGTGAAGGCCAGAGGGCTCAGCCCTCCTTGGGCATCTTCACCTTCGGCTTGGTCGCGAACGGCTTGATGCCGAATTCGGGATAGACCTCGCTGGGGTAATAGAACACGCCATCCTTGGCGACCATGCGGATCGCCTTGATCGCCTTGAGGTCCTTGGTCGGGTCCCCCTGGATCAGGAAGAAATCGGCATATTTGCCCTTTTCGATGCTGCCCAGCGATTGATCCTGCTTGAGATACTGCGCCATGTCATAGGTCGCGCGGCGCAGGATCTGCGCCGGGGTCATGCCAGCCTTCTGATAGAGTTCCAGCTCGCGATGATAGGTGAAGCTGCCGCCCATGTCGGTGCCTGGGATCAGGAAGATGCCAGCCTCGTGCATCTTCTTGATGGTCGCTGCGACCTGATCGAACGCCCCGCGATAGGCGGTGTCGTCTGCCGCATTGGCGATGTTGGCCCAGGCCTGCTTGGCGCTGCGCTGGACGCCCACAGGCATATGGTCGACATAGTCGGTCATGCCCGGGTTGATCTTGCCGTTGCGCGACAGCAGCAGCGATTCATGGATCGCGAACGTCGGGTCGATGGTCACCTTGTTGTCGACCATCGCGCGGATCGTCGTGTTCACCCGCCCGCTGTTCAGGTCCAGACCCGGCAGGCGCTTGAGCGCGGTGAGGCGCAGCAATGTGCGCGTGTCCTCGCCCGGCTCGAGCACCCAGCCCAGCATCACCTGGTTGATGTGCGTCATCTCGTCATAGCCCGCGGCGATCATGGCATCGGCGTTGGTGAAGGCAGGCACATGGCCCATCACGTGCAGCCCCAGCGCCTTGGCTTCCTTGACCAGGGCGGGGATCCACTCGGGGTTCATGCTGTTGTAGATCTTGATCGCCTGGAAATCGCGCGCGGCATAGAAGCGCGCCGCATCCAGTGCCTCCTGCTGGCTGCTCACCAGCTTGCCGTTGTTCGAACTGAACGGGCTCTTGCCTTCGATAAAGCCCGATTTGGTGATGCGCGGCCCTGCCAGCACGCCACTCTCGATCCGATCGACCAATCCGTCGAGCACGTCGATCTCGTTGCCCATGTCGCGCACCGAAGTGATGCCCGCCAGGATGTTGAGCATCGCGTCTTCCTGGCCGATATGCCCATGCATTTCGTACAGGCCGGGGACCAGGGTTCCGCCATCGCCATCAATGGTGATCTCGCCCTCGGTCGCAGGGCTGTTCACGGGCAGCACCGCAGCGATGCGGCGGCCGCGCACGACGACGCTCCTGGGTTCGGTCAGCGCCATCGATACCGGATCGAACAACCGTACATTGGTGATCCGTACCGGCGCCTTGTAGCTGTTGGCCGCCTTGGCCTGCATCTTCACGAAACGCTCGGTCGAATATTTGACCGCCAGATCGCGCAGCTTGATGTCTTCGCCCTCGAAGCCCTTGCGCACGAACACGGCACGCGGCGAAATCGCGGCAAACAGCGCGCCCTTGTCGTCGAGCAGGAAATAGCCGGGATCGAGGTCGTTGCCCGACAGCGCATAGGCGGTGACGGTCATCGCGCCGGTGGTGCTGCTGACCTGCACCTTTTCCAGCTCGGCCAGGCTCAGTGCGCCGCCAGGCAGCGCGGGGATCGAGCGGTCATCATCGGCGAGCAGGGCGCGGGCATAAAGCCCTGCGGCCCAGGGGCTGCCTTCCTGTGCGACATAGATCGCAGCGCCCTTGGGTTTGGCGGTACCTGAGCCGGTCGAGTCGGTCCAGCGCGCGGTGCCGCGCTGCATGGAAAAGCTCTCGCTGATCGCATTGCCGAAGGTGGAGTTGCCGGTGATCTTCCAGGCGACCGGCATGCCCTTGGCATCCAGCTTCAGCTCTTCCTTCATCGTCGGGCCGCGGCCGTTGTTCTTGTAATCGTAGTCGATTTTCACCGTGTCGCCGCTGCGCACGACATCGAGATGGCCGACACGGGTGCCGCCGATGATGACGGTGAAGTTTTCGGCGCCGTCCTGCGCCAGTGCTGGCGTGCATAGCGGGGCAATTGCGAGGGCAAGCGCGATGGAACCGAATTTCAAACTGCGAGCGGCCATGGCCAGTCCTTCCCTGCGAAGATTTTTATCTGCGCGGACAATGGGCTAGCAGGCGTGCCATGGCAAGCGGGGCGCGCAGGCAAAATCCTCCCCGAGCGCAGCCCGGGGAGGATGAGAAAATTGCGTCAGCCCGCCGGATTGCCCTGGGCGATGCTGAGTTCTGCCATCAGCGCGGTGCGATCTTCTGCGGCGACGGCGAGCACGTGCTCGCGCACCTCATCTGCGCGTCGGGCAATGGCCTTGTTGGCCTGGTCCTTGCCCTGCGCGCAGCGTCCGTTGGTCGATCCCTCGATCATCTTGGTGGGCACAAGCGTGCGCACCACATGGCTGCCTTCGCCCGCCGGAGCCTGGAGACGACGTTCCACCGCGATTTCGGCCTTCCACAGGCACCGCGCGGTGCTGGGCCGGTTGGGGGGCATGTTGCCGATCTGGCGATAGCTGACGAACGTCTTGGGCTGGTAGACCGCGGTCACCTGGCGCTCGCCATGCGGCACTTCGACCTGATGGCGGATGTCCTGAAATTCGGACGCGACTGCGGGGAAGCTGATTCCTGCAACTGACAATGCCGCGATGGTTGCGGCTTTTATGATTTTCATTGTGTGTCCTTTCCAATGGATGTTTGCATTGGTCGGGATGCGCGGGTTTTCTTGATCTGAAGACCGGGCCGATAGCCCGGGATGGTACGCATCCCGTAGCGGTCCGACATCACGCAGCATTGGACAATGCTGAGTCAGAGGGGCCCGGCCCGCTGGAAACACCATGAGCATCAGTGTCGGCTGTGTCAACCATCGGATGCGGCATCCTGAAATGTTGCGCAGCATTTTTTGGGTTCAAGACCCGAACGGTTGCGCTCAGATGTTCTTGGCGAAGGCCATCAATTCGGCGCGCAGATTGGGATGAGCATCAGCGACCTTGGCGCAGATGGTTTCGTACAACGCATTGTCCGATGGTCCGCTGCCATTGCGGTACGCCATCGACCAGTCGCCGAATTCGCGCTGATCCACTGTTCTGCGCGCGAGCACGACCTGTGCACGGTGGCGGGGGTCGCAGTTGATGCGGGCATAGGTCGCCTCGACGGCGTCTGCGGGACCTTCGATGACCTGCAGAAACCGCTTGCCGTTGAACATCAGCAAACCGGTGATGTCGTTCGCCTGATTGTTCCGCCGCGCCGACGCCAGGATCGATGACAGAGCCGCGGTCCCGGCGTGGGCAATCGTGCTGATATACAAAAGCTGCTCAAGCGAGGTTTCGTCAGACATGATTTGTCCGTACAAAAAATTGAGTTAATGCCAAGTAAAAACGACTTTTAGTTACACTGGGAAACAAGCTGTTACAAATCTTCAGAATACAGGGTCGTTCGCGCCATTGTCATCTTCGCTTCCAGGAAGTGGCGTGACATCGCTGTGAATGCCGCACTCGGTTTTGTCCCAGCCCTTCCACCGACCCGAACGCGAGTCTTCTCCAGGAGCGACCTTGCTGGTGCAGGGTGCACAGCCGATCGAGGGATAGCCCTGTGATTCGAGCGGATGGCGCGGCAGGTCGTGCTCGGCGAAATACGCATCGAGCATCTCCTTCGTCCAGCTGGCCAGCGGGTTCAGCTTGAACCGGCCCTGCGCGTCGCTGGTGTCGATCTCGAACCGGGGCAGCCCTTGCCGGGTGGCGGACTGGAAGCCCTTGCGTCCGGTGATCGAGCCGTCATAGCCCAGCAGGGTCTTGGCGAGCGGGCGCACCTTGCGGATTTCGCAGCAGCCATCGGGATCGTACGACCAGCGCAGCCCGTTGGCATCCTGGCCTGCGACCTCATCGGCCTCGGGCGTCAGCAGGATCAGGTTGGTCAGGCCCAGCCGCTCGACCAATGTGTCGCGATAGGCCAGAGTTTCGGGAAAATGCTTTTGCGTGTCGAGGAACAGCACCGGCAGCGAGGGGTCGATGCTGGCCACCATGTGCAGTAGCACGGCGCTTTCGGCCCCGAATGACGAGACCACGGCGAGATCGCCGACCAGCCCGTCGCGGATCACGATGCGCATCATGTCTGCCGTATCGGTGCCACGGAACATGTTGTTCAGCCGGATGGCATCGGCTTCATCAAAGCGCGGCTTCAGGTCGATCCGGTCGCGCACGCGCTGACCCTCCGCCGGGCGGGTTTCGATCTGCTTCATGATGCCACCGGATGACGCTTGGCCCAGATTGCGGCGACGCCGTCGCTGGTCTTCTGGTAGAAGTCGGGGAAGAAGCCTTCTGCCGCCTTCACATCGTCGAGGTTCAGCGGCTTTTTCGGCGCGAAGCTGTCAAAGCCGCAGCGCCGCAGAAAGACGAACTGGTCGACCAGCACGTCGCCCGTCGCACGCAGTTCACCGGCATAGCCCGCCTCGCGCAGGATCTGCGCGGACGAGAAGCCGCGGCCATCGCCGAATGCGGGAAAGTTCACCTCGACCAGCCGCAGCTGATCGAGATGCGGCAGCAGCGCGCGCACATCCTCGCCCGGCTCGATGCGCACTGCGGCGGCGTTGGTGCCAGCGGTGAATTCGGTGAACGTCACGGCAGCGTCGGCAACGGCAGGCTCGTCGCGGTAGATGATCTGGGGCGATGTCATGCGACGGTCTCCTGAAGCGGCACAGCATTCCGTTTGTCCCGAGCGTGTCGAGGGACGTATGCGCCACCGGTATTGCCACGTCCCTCGACTTCGCTCGGGACAAACGGAGGGGGAGAAAGGTCAGCCATAAAGCGCCTCCTTGAACGGTTCCATGCCGATGCGGCGATAGGTATCGACGAAGCGTTCGCCGTCTTCGCGCGCGCCGAGGTACACGTTGGTCACGGTCTCGACCGCATTGACGATGCCGTCTTCGTCAAAGCCGGGACCGACGATCTTGGCGATCGAGACGTCTTCCGCCGCCGACCCGCCCAGCAGCAGCTGGAAGTTCTCCACGCCCTTCTTGTCGACGCCCAAAATGCCGATGTGCCCGGCATGGTGGTGGCCGCAGGCGTTGATGCAGCCCGAGATCTTGAGCTTCAGTTCGCCCAGATCGCGCTGGCGTCCGATGTCGGCAAACCGCTGCGAGATCTTCTGCGCCACCGGGATCGAGCGGGCGTTGGCGAGGCTGCAATAGTCGAGCCCGGGGCAGGCGATCATGTCACCGATCAGGTCGAGATTGGCGCTGGCCAGGCCTGCGGCATCGAGCTTCTGCCAGATGGCGTACAGATCGGCCTTGCGGACATGCGCCAGCACGATGTTCTGCGCGTGCGTAACGCGCAGTTCGTCAAAGGCGTACTCGCTGGCGAGGTCTGCCATCAGGTCGATCTGGTCGGCGGTGGCATCACCGGGGATCCCGCCAGTGGGCTTCAGGCTGATGGTGAGCGAGACATAGCCCGGCGTCTTGTGCGGATGGGTGTTCTGATCGACCCAGACGGCAAAATCGGGATCTGCCCTGTCGATATCATCGCTCAGGCCCTGCTCGAAGGCGGGGTCGGTGAAATAGGCGCTGATCCGCTCGAGCTCGGCCACCGGGGGATTGAGCCCCAGCGTCTTCATGTGCGCAAACTCTTCCTCGACTTGGGCGCGGTATTCGTCCGCGCCCAGCTCGTGGATCAGGATCTTGATGCGCGCCTTGTACTTGTTGTCGCGGCGGCCGTAGCGATTGTAGACGCGCAGGCAGGCCTCGGCATAGCTGATCAGCTCTTCGGCGGGCACGAACTCGCGGATGCACGGCGCAATCATCGGGGTACGGCCCATGCCGCCACCGACAAAGAACTTCGCGCCCAGCACGCCTTGCGCATTCTTCACCAGCTCGATGCCGATGTCGTGCAGCCGCATCGCCGCACGGTCGCTGGACGAGGCGATCACCGCGATCTTGAACTTGCGTGGTAGCAGCTGGAATTCGGGGTGGAAGGTCGACCACTGGCGCAGAAGTTCGGCCCAGGGGCGCGGATCGGCGATCTCGTCGGCGGCAGCGCCTGCGAACTGGTCGGAACTGATGTTGCGGATGCAGTTGCCGCTGGTCTGGATCGCATGCATCTCGACCGTCGCAAGATCGGCGAGGATGTCGGGCGTCTGCTCCAAGTTGATCCAGTTGTACTGGATGTTCTGGCGGGTGGTGAAATGGCCATAGCCCTTGTCATACTTGCGCGCGATGTGCGCCAGCATGTGCATCTGCTTGCCCGACAGCGTGCCATAGGGGATCGCGACACGCAGCATATAGGCGTGCAGCTGCAGGTAGAGACCGTTCTTCAGGCGAAGATGGCGGAACTCCTCCTCGGGCAGGCTGCCATCGAGACGGCGGCGCACCTGATCGCGAAACTCCGCGACGCGGGCATCGACCATCGCCTGATCATAGGTATCGTACTGGTACATGGCGTATCCTCAATAAGCTTCAGACTGCGGCGGCAAAGCCGCGGATGGCGACGACATCCAGCCGTTGGGTAGAAATGATGCGGCCGAGGCTGGCGAGCCCCTCGCCATCGATCAGCACCGGAACATGCGCCGCGCGAATGGCGTTGAAACCGGCGGAGGTTGCAGCGTCTTCAAAGCCGAGCGCCGTCGGATAGCCGACCGACATGGCATAATCCCAATCGGCGAACCCGGTAGCGGAGCGTGCAAGCCAGAAGCCGGTGAACAGCCCTTGGTCGAGAGCCTTCTGGTCCATGACCAGCCAGTTGGCAGCAAGGAATTGGCCCAGCGCGTCGGCCTTGCCCGGCAAGGCCTTGATCAGCGTCTGCTCGACCACCACCGTGGCGCGGGCAGTGGGTGCTGCCGCAGACGCCTGGGTCGCAAAACCGCTGCCCAGTATCGCAAGACTGGCAAGCCCGGCAGACAAGGTATCACGGCGCGACGGCATGACGGCTCAAACTTTCAGGATCGGGATGCTGGTGTTGATGGCAAGGTCCGGGCGCACGGTCGGGCCGAAGGCGCGGACGCGCTCCTTGATGTGCAGCGGCATCGGGCCCTGATCGGTGTGCTTGCCATCGACGGCATAGGGCACGTTGACGCGCAACGCGGCCTCCTCGCGCTTGAGGATGGCATCTGCTTCGGCTCCGGCATCCACGCTATCGGCCAGATGGCGCGACCAGCGGGTATCGCCCGCCCACCAGATGACGTCGCCGGTCTTCAGGTCGTTGCCAGTGAGAATTTTCATGCCAAAGACTCCGTAAAAGGTGCTGGCTCCAGATGCTGGGCAAAGAGAGTGGGCAGGCAATCGGTGGCACGCGCACGGGTCACCACATCGCCGATCACGATCAACGCCGGGCTGATCACGGATTCGCGGGCGATCATCGGCCCCAGATCGGTGAGCAGCGTGCGCAACGTGCGCATGTCGGCGCGGGTGCCCTTTTCGAGCACCGCCACCGGCGTATCGGGCGACAGACCATCGGCGATCAGCTTTTCGGCGATCGCATCGCCGGTGGCGACGCCCATGTAGATGACGAGCGTGCGGCCCTTGCCGGCAAGGCCGGACCAGTCCTGCTCGGTCAGGCCCTTGCACTGGCCAGCGACAAAGGTGACCGCGCTCGACAGATCGCGGTGGGTGAGAGGAAGCTGCGCGGCGGCGGCGCTGCCGTTGGCGGCGCTGATTCCGGGGATGACTTCGACGGGGACACCGGCGGCGCGGCAATCGTCGACCTCTTCGCCGCCGCGTCCGAAGATGAACGGATCGCCGCCCTTCAGCCGCACGACATCATGACCCGCGCGCGCCTCTGCGATCAGCAGCGCGTTGATATCGTCCTGCGGCAAGGTGTGGCGGGCGCGCTGCTTGGCGACCGAAATCAGCCGGGCATCGGGGCGGGCCAGCGCCAGTATGGCGTCATCGACCAGCCCGTCATGCACGATCAGCGCCGCGCGCGCGATGATCCGCGCCGCCTTGACGGTCAGCAGGTCGGGGTCGCCGGGGCCTGCGCCCACCAGCCAAACGGTGCCGAGCGATACGTCGCGAGATGGGTGCAGATGCGTCATGCCGTTGGTCCTTTCCAACGGTGCATCTGGTCGGTGCACCCCTGACATGCAAAGCAGAACCGCTTGGCAGGGGGTTAGTTTTGCTTTTTGGGGCGGGTGGCCCGGCGGACCTTCAGTCCGATCGCAGGCCGATGCCGATGGTGGCGCGGGGCTGCTCCATCTCGTTCGAGACGACCGGATAGGCGCAATAATCGGCCGCATAATAAGCGCTGGCGCGGTGGTTGCCCGACAGGCCGACACCGCCGAACGGGGCCTTGGACGAGGCGCCATTGGTCGGCCGGTTCCAGTTGACGATGCCCGCCTTGATGTTCGCCCAGAACTGCTTGTAATGCTGCGGGCTGCCGCCGACCAAAGCTGCGGACAGGCCGAAGCGGGTGTTGTTCGCCTCGTTCACCGCTTCCTCGAACGAACTGACCTTCACCACCTGCAGCAACGGACCGAACAGCTCGACATCGGGCCGCTCCTTGACGTTGGTGACGTCGATGATCGCAGGCGACAGGAATGGCAGGTTGTCATCCAGCCGCACCAGATGCTTGATCGCGCGCCCGCCGTTGCTGAGATAATAGAGAAAGCTTTCCGTCAGACCGTCGCCCGCCTGATTGTCGATCACCGGCCCCATGAAGGGCTGCGGATCGTCGAACGGCTTGCCGACGATCAGCCGGTCGGCGAGCTTCTTGGTCTCGGCCATGATCGCGTCATAGATGGTGTCGCGCACGATCAGGCGGCTGGCCGCCGAACAGCGTTGCCCGGCAGACGTGAAGGCGGACTGGATGATCAGCGTCGCGGCATCGGCAATGCACGGCGTGTCCCAGATCACCATCGGGTTGTTGCCGCCCATTTCCAGCGCCACGATCTTGTCCGGCCGGCTGGCCAAAGTGCGGTTGATCGCGATGCCGGTGGTGGCAGATCCGGTGAACAGCACGCCATCGATATCGTCATGGACGACCAGCGCCTTGCCTTCGTCCGCCGCGCCGATCAGCAGCCGCACCGCGCCTTCGGGAATGCCCGCCTGGTGCATGCATTCGACCAGCATGGCGCCCACAGCGGGCGTCTTTTCCGATGGCTTGAACACCACGGTGTTGCCCGCGATCAGCGCCGGGATGATATGGCCGTTGGGCAGGTGTGCCGGGAAGTTATATGGCCCCAACACCGCCATCACGCCGTGCGGCTTGTGGCGCAGCGCCATCGTGCCGCCCAGGGCACTGTCCAGTTTGCGCTGCGAGGTGCGCTCGGCATAGGCGGCGACCGAAATATCGACCTTGGCGACGACCGATTCGACCTCTGTGCGCGCCTCCCACATCGGCTTGCCGGTTTCGCGCGCGATGAGCGCTGCAAAATCTTCGGACCGGGCGCGGACCTGGTTGGCAAAGCGGCGGCACAGTTCGATCCGCTTGGTGACCGCCATGGCGACCCATTCCGGAAATGCCGCGCGGGCGCGAGCGACCTCTGCATCGACATCGCCATGCTCGCCGGACCACAGACGGGCTCCGGTGGCAGGTTCAAAGGAAACTAGCTCAGGCAATTAACACGCTTTCTGGCGACACGCTTTTCTGATCGGCCGGTCTGGGCCCGATATGCCCATAGGCGCGAGCGATAGCAAGGAAAGCCGAACGCGAAAACTATTGAACCATGGTGTGACAATTTTTCCCCGATATCTGGGGGTTGCGCATCGGGTTTCCTCTGCTAGTTTGCGCCTCGGCTGGTTAACAACCACTCGGCGAGCAGGGTCGCATGAGTAGAATTATAGCCGGGGGGCTACACCCGCCTTGTCAGTGAGCAAGGAGCAGTCCCAATGAAAACTTTTCCCAACAACGCTAAGGCGTTGCGTGCCACGCTTTTTTTGGCGTCCAGCGCCGCAGCCATCGTAATATCAAGCCCGGCTTATGCGGATGGGACGGCACCTTGCAACACAAATGCTGGGCCTGACAATATTCCGGGCACACCTGATGATATAGGTGGCACTACTGAATGCGGTGTCGGTTCAAGAGCCTCCGGTCCCGGCTCTACCGCTGTCGGCGTCGGCTCAACTTCAAGCGCTCCCCAATCGACTGCGATCGGAACTGCTGCCATTGCCAGTGGCCTAGACGCTTCTGCCTTTGGATTTCTAGCTAACGCAAGTGGACCTGGTGCGATTGCGATAGGGCGTTCGGCCGACTCCGCGACCACCGGGTCGGTAGCCATCGGGATCAATTCAAGCACCGCGACGGTAGGTGCAACCCCCTCTGGGATACCTTCGCTTGGTACGGCGGTCGCCATCGGTAATGCCGCTAGGGCGACGCAGGAAGACGCTGTGGCGATTGGCGATCTTGCCATCGCGTCGGGATTTCACGCCACCGCGATTGGCGGCGAATCGGTTGCGTCTGGCGTCGGTAGCCAAGCTTTTGGCTGGCAGGCCAATGCATCGGGTCGCACGGCGCTCGCTGTCGGCCATCAGGTAACGGCAGCAGGCTTCGAAGCCACCTCGGTCGGCAAAAGCACCAATGCAGGTGGTGCGAACTCGACCGCTGTCGGCAGCCGCGCCAACGCCGCCGGCATCAGCTCGGTCGCGATCGGCAACAATGCGGTGACCGCAGACGGCACCACGCCTTCGGGCGCAGCCTCGACCGGAACCGCTGTCGCTATCGGTAATGGCGCGCAGGCGACCAATGAAGATGCGGTGGCGCTGGGCGATCTTGCCAATGCGTCGGGTTTCCATGCTACTTCCATTGGCGGCGAATCGATTGCCTCAGGCGTCGGCAGCCAGGCCTTCGGCTGGCAGGCCAATGCTTCTGGCCGCACGGCGGTGGCTGTCGGCCACCAGGCCAATGCCGCCGGGATTGAAGCGACCTCGGTCGGCAAGAGCGCGCAGGCGGGCGGCGCGAATGCCGCTTCGCTGGGCAGCCGTGCCAACGCCTCGGGTGTCAACTCGCTCGCAGCGGGCAACGCCGCTGCCGCCGCCGGGATCAGCTCGGTTGCGATCGGTAACGGCGCGGTGACGGCAGACGGTACCACGCCCTCGGGTGCGGCCTCCACCGGTACGGCGGTCGCGATCGGCAATGCCGCACGCGCAACCAACGAAGATGCCGTGGCGCTGGGCGATCTTGCCAACGCGTCGGGCTTCCACGCAACCGCGATCGGCGGCGAGTCGGTCGCCTCGGGTGTCGGCAGCCAGGCCTTCGGCTGGCAGGCCAATGCTTCGGGACGCACCGCGCTGGCGGCGGGGCATCAGGCAAACGCTGCCGGCTTCGAGGCAACCTCGGTCGGCAAGAGCACGCAGGCAGGCGGCACAAATGCGACCGCTGTCGGCAGCCGCGCCAATGCGGCAGGCATCAACTCGGTTGCGATCGGCAACAATGCGGTGACAGCAGACGGCACCACTCCGTCGGGCGCGGCCTCGACCGGAACGGCAGTCGCGGTTGGCAATGGCGCGCAGGCGACCAATGAAGATGCCGTGGCGCTGGGCGATCTGGCCAACGCTTCGGGCTTCCACGCAACGGCGATCGGCGGCGAATCGGTTGCCTCGGGCGTCGGCAGCCAGGCCTTTGGCTGGCAGGCGAATGCTTCTGGCCGCACCGCTCTGGCAGCAGGGCATCAGGCCAATGCCGCCGGTTTCGAGGCAACTTCGGTCGGCAAAAGCACGCAGGCAGGCGGCGCGAATGCGACCGCTGTTGGTAGTCGCGCCAACGCCGCGGGGATCAATTCGGTCGCCATCGGCAACAATGCGGTGACTGCAGACGGCACGACGCCTTCGGGCGCGGCCTCGACCGGCACGGCGGTCGCTGTCGGCAACGGCGCGCGCGCTATGGCAGAAGATGCAGTGGCGCTAGGTGACCTTGCCAATGCGAGCGGCTTCCATGCGACTGCGATCGGCGGTGAATCGGTGGCCTCGGGTGTCGGCAGCCAGGCTTTTGGTTGGCAGGCCAATGCCTCGGGCCGAACTGCTGTGGCGGTCGGCCATCAGGCTAATGCTGCAGGGCTGGAGGCGACCTCGGTCGGCAAGAGTGCGCAGGCTGGCGGAGCCAACTCCACCTCGCTGGGCAGCCGCGCCAATGCCGCGGCCGATACCAGTACCGCGCTGGGCAATGCTGCCAGCGCCACTGCGGCCAATTCGGTCGCGCTGGGTTCAGGATCGGTGGCGGATCGCGCCAACACCGTCTCGGTGGGCGCTGCGGGAGCAGAGCGGCAGATCACCAATGTCGCCGCAGGCACGGCGCTGACCGATGCGGTCAATTTGGCGCAGCTCAATGCTGTCTCGGTCACCACCATCGCTAATGCCACGCGGCTCAATTACTTGGCGGTCAGCAGCACCCAGGCAGGTGCGACGGCCACGGGCGCATCTGCGATTGCACTGGGTGACAATGCTACGGCAGAAGGCGTCGACGCGCTGGCAATCGGCGGCGACGATGCTGGGACGGGTGCCCGAGCTATAGGCAATTCGACCGTTGCCATCGGCGGCGAGGCCGATGCGATCGGGCTAGCAGCAACCGCCTTTGGCTGGCGTTCCAACGCCAGTGCCGAACGCGCCCATGCGCTGGGCCACCTTGCCAATGCAACCGGCGTCAGGTCGCTGGCGGTAGGTGAGGCCGCCAATGCGACCGCATTGACCACCGTTGCGGTGGGCAACCAGGCTAGTGCGACGGATGAGGATGCCGTCGCGGTCGGCGATCTCGCCAATGCCTCGGGCTTCCACGCCACGGCTGTGGGCGGCGAATCGGTTGCATCGGGTCGCGGCGCACAAAGCTTCGGCTGGCAGGCCGTCGCCTCTGGCGAGTTGTCGCTGGCGGCGGGTCATCAGGCACAGGCCACCGGGGTACGTTCGACCGCTGTGGGCAAGAGCGCAGTCGCTTCGGCAATCAACTCGGTTGCTATCGGCAACCAGGCCTCGACCAACAGCGCCAACTCTGCGTCGCTGGGCACGTCTGTTGCGGTCGGCAATCTTGCCGTGGCGTCGGACGAAGACGCGGTAGCAATCGGCGATCAGGCGTTGGCGTCGGGCTTCCACGCAACAGCGGTCGGCGGGGAATCGGTGGCATCGGGCCGGGGATCGCAGACCTTCGGTTGGCAGGCGCGGGCAACCGGCGAGCTTTCGCTCGCGGTCGGCCATCAGGCGGTTGCAGGCGGGGTCCGCTCGCTGGCGCTGGGCAAGAGCGCAAGTGCCAGCGGCGATTTCGGAATCGCCATCGGTAACATTGCTTCAGCTGGGTTCATGAACTCGATCGCCATCGGCAACGCTGCCTCGACCACTGCGGCCAACCAGATCGTGCTGGGCACTGCTAACCACAGCTATCGCTTCGCGGGCTTGGGCGGCAATGTTCCGGCAGGCGCGCAATTTTTCCTGACGGTCGATTCGGCTGGCAACATCACTGCGGTGGCGGTAGCTCCAGCGACGGCTTTTGCAGGCACAGGTACCAGCAGCACCCAGGTCGGAACCGGCGCATCTGCATCGGCGCAGGATAGCACCGCAGTCGGCAATGGCGCGGTCGCAAGTGCCAATGATGCCACCGCCGTGGGTGAAGGGGCACAGGCACTGAGCGCCGGTGCAACCGCGATTGGCGCAGGCGCTATTGCTTCGGGGTCGACTGCCGTCGGCGCAGGCGCACAGGCGAGCGGCGTAGGCTCGGCGGCTTATGGCTCCAACGCCCGTGCAACGGGTGTCCAGTCGATTGCCATTGGCGAGGACGGCGGCGATGCCGATGCGCTGGGTGCCGTGGCGTCGGGCGTCGGTTCGATCGCTATCGGCAACGATGCGCGTTCGACCGGGATGGAAGCGATTGCCCTGGGCCTCACCGCCTCGGCAACAGCGGCAAATGCAACCGCGATCGGCACCAGGGCATCGGCCACGGCTACGGGAGCAACGGCCTTTGGCTGGCAGTCGCAGGCAGTTGCGGAACGGGCAACCGGTCTGGGCCATCTCGCCAATGCCAGCGGTGTCCGTTCGACCGCAGTCGGCTCGTCGGCATCGTCTTCGGGTGAAGTAAGCGTCGCCGTCGGCAATCTCTCGGTCGCGAGCGGCACAAACGCGATTGCCATCGGCAACACAGCCGTCGCCAGTGGCGGCGATGCTATTGCCATTGGCGGCAACCGCGACGGTACGGCGGGTCGCGCCACCCAGGCCACCGGCGCTTCGACCACCGCTGTTGGCGGTCAGGCGCTCGCCACTGGAACTGCCGCCACCGCTTATGGCTGGCGCGCCGAGGCGACCGCCGAACGGGCAACGGCGCTCGGCCACCTTGCGGTGGCATCAGGCGTGCGTTCGGTATCGGTGGGTGAGGCGGCCGTCGCCTCGGGTGCAGGCGCAATTGCCATCGGCAACCAGACTTCTGCCGCGTTCACCAATTCGGTGGCGCTGGGCAACGGCGCGGTCGCCAACCGCGCCAACCAGATCAAGCTGGGCGGCACCGGAAGCTCGGTCACCATCGGTGATCTGGCGGCGAGCACGGCGGCGCAAAGCGGCGCCACCTCGATTGTCACGACCGATGCCAGCGGCACTCTGGGCGCAGGCCCTGCGGTCAATACCTTCGCCACCAACGGCCAGGTCAATGCGCTAACCGGACAGGTCAACACGCTGTTCGACCTCACCGAGATCAACCGGCGCGCGATCAACCGGGCGAACGAAGGCGTGGCGATGGCGCTGGCGATGGAATCGCCCTCGCTTCCGGCAGGCACCACCTTTGCACTGTCGGGCGGCGTCGGTTACTATGAGGATCAGGCATCGCTGACTACGGCCATCACCGCACGCGTTTCCGAAAACGCGACGGTTTCGGCAGGCGTCGGCGTCGGCTTCAACAGCGGTTCGGTGGGCGCGCGCGGCGGCTTCCAGATCGCCTGGTAACACCCGGAGCACCGGGGCAAGCCAGATCCTTGCTAAGGAATGTTATGAGATTTCTGAACACTCGGCCGGGGCATTTTGTCCCGGCCTTTTTGCTTGCCGCGCTGGCCTTGGCGCTTCCTGGCGCCGCGCTGGCCCAGGCCGCCCCGCAGGCTGCCCAGCCGCCGATTTCGGTCGAGCCTGTCCCCAACGAACTGGAACTGGCCAAGCTGCTCTGGTCGACCATGACCGCCGTGCACCACGCCAATCTGTCGGGCAATTATTCGGTCTTGCGCGACATTTCCTCGCCCGGCTTCCAGGTGATGAACAACGCCGCGCGGCTGGGCGAGATTTTCGCCAGCATTCGCGAAAGCCGGGTGGACCTGTCCAACGCGCTCCTGCTCGCGCCGACCTATACCGAGCCGCCCTCGGTAATGGAGCCCGGCGTGATCCGCGTGCGCGGTTATTTCGGGCTGAGGCCCACCGCGATCTTTTTCGACTTCTTCTTCCAGTGGGTGGAGGGCCGCTGGCGGCTGCATGGCGTGTCGATCAGCCCGCAGGCGATCGCATCGGAAGAAACGCCCGAGCGCGGACGCAATTCGACGCGGTGACAATCGCTTTTTTCGGCTTTCCCCTGACGCACCGGCGGCGCATATAGCGCGCGCTTTTGCATTCAATTTCAGGACAGCCCAAGATGAAGCGTAACGCCGGACAAGACCCCGCCATCACCAGCCGCTGGCGCCCTGCCACGCTCGCCATCCGGGGCGGCACCGCGCGCAGCGAGTTTGGCGAGACGTCCGAGGCCTTGTTCCTGACTTCGGGCTATGCCTATGACTGCGCCGAGGATGCCGCTGCGCGCTTCAACGGCGAGCAGGCGGGCATGACCTACAGCCGCCTGCAGAACCCGACCGTGGAGATGCTGGAAAAGCGCATCGCGCTGATGGAAGGCGCAGAGGCAACGCGTTGCATGGCGAGCGGCATGGCGGCGATGACCGCGGCCCTGCTGTGCCAGCTGCAGATGGGCGATCATGTCGTGGCCAGCCGCGCGCTGTTCGGATCGTGCCGCTGGCTGACCGATACGCTGCTGCCCAAGTTCGGTATCGAGACCACGATCATCGACGGGCGCGAACTCGACCAGTGGGAGGCTGCGATCCGCCCCAACACCAAGGTGTTCTTCTTCGAAACGCCCGCCAATCCCACGATGGACATCATCGACATGAAGGCGGTGTGCGACATTGCGCGCGCGCGCGGCATCACCAGCGTCGTCGACAATGCCTTCGCCACCAACGTGCTGCAGCGGCCGATGGATTTCGGCGCGGATGTCGTCGCCTATAGCGCCACCAAGATGATGGACGGCCAGGGCCGCGTGCTTGCAGGTGCGGTATGCGGAACCGACGATTTCATTACCAACACGCTGCTGCCGTTCACCCGCAACACCGGGCCGACGCTCAGCGCGTTCAACGCCTGGGTGGTGCTCAAGGGGCTCGAAACGCTCGACCTGCGCATCCGCCGCCAGAGCGAAAACGCGCTCAAGGTCGCAGCGTTTCTGGAAAGCCGGGTGGAGCGGGTCAACTATCCCGGCCTGCCCAGCCACCCGCAGCACAACCTTGCCATGGCGCAGATGGAAGCCGCAGGGCCGATCTTCTCGGTCTATGTCGGCGGCGGCCGCGAGCGCGCGCACGGCCTGCTCAACGGCCTCGAGCTGGTCGATATCTCGAACAACATCGGCGATTCGCGCTCGCTGATGACTCACCCCAGCTCGACCACCCACCACGGCCTGGGCGAAGAGGCGCGGCTGGCGGTTGGCATCACCGAAGACATGCTGCGGCTGAACGTGGGGCTTGAGGATGTCGACGACGTGATCGAGGATCTGGATCGGGCGCTGGGCAAAATCGGGCTGTAAGGGCGCAGGCCGGCGGTCTGGCTGGCCTGTGCGCATTCCCCGTTTACAACCGTAGTCGTTTCGATTACATCCGTGGTCGCAACCTCTTTCAAGGCAAGGCGACTCGATGGCTCCCGAACGTATCAGCGATGCAGAACATGCGGTGATGGAGGTGCTGTGGCAGCGCTCGCCGCTCACTGCGGCGGACGTCGCCGATGCGCTCGCCGATGCGCGCGACTGGTCGCTGCAGACGGTCAAGACATTGCTGTCGCGGCTGACCAACAAGGGCGCGGTGTCGTACGATCAGGACGGCCGTCGCTATCTCTACAGCCCCATATTGGCGCGCGAGGATTATGTCGGCGATGAATCGCGTCGATTGGTCGACCGGCTGTTTGGCGGCCGCGCCGCGCCGCTTATCGCGCATCTGGCGGAACAGCAGAAGTTTACGGCGGAGGATCTGGCCGAGATCGAACGGCTGATCGGGGAGTTGAAGTCATGATCGGGCAATGGCTGAGCTTTGATGCGATGGCGGATCTGGCGCACGGCAGCGGCGGGCAGTGGCTGGTCGATACCCTGGTGGTGACCGCCGCGCTGATGGCGCTGGTGCTGGTGCTGCGCCGCCCGGTGGCGCGGCATTTCGGGGCGCAGATGGCGTATGCGCTGTGGGCAATCCCGCTCGCGCGGCTGTTCATGCCGCCGCTCACCCGCACGATCGAGATTCCGGTGAGCGAGCCTGCTGCTCCTGAAAGTTTCGCCGCCGACAGCGCGATGAGCCCGATGGCAGACGCTGCGGTTCCGGCCGATGCGATGCCCGATGCCGGGCTGGTGCACGGCCTGCTGGCGGATGCGGACTGGTTCGCGATCGGCGTCACGGTCTGGCTGTGCGGGGCTGCGATCTTCCTGATCGCGCAGCTTTCCACCTATCTGCAGAACCGGCGTGAACTGCTGGACGATGCGGTCGAAGTTTCGCGGATCGACGGCATCCGCGTGATCGAGATTGCCGGGATCGCAGGGCCGTTCGCCTTCGGGCTGTGGCGGCGGTACATCGCGCTGCCGATCGGTTTTACCCGCGCCTACAACCCGATGGAGCGCGAACTGGCGCTGGCGCACGAACGCTCGCACCACCGCGCCGGTGACCTGTGGGCCAATTTCGCGGCGCTGGCGATGCTGTCGCTGCATTGGTTCAACCCCATCGCCTGGATGGCGTGGCGCGCGTTCCGCTTCGATCAGGAAGCCGCATGCGATGCGCGGGTGCTGCACCGCCGCAGTGCCGCAGAGCGCGTCGCTTATGCCCGCGCCATCGCCAAGGCGGCGACCGGTCACACGCTCGCCTTCGCCAGCCCCTTGAACCCCAAGGAAAAGATCGTCGAGCGACTGAAGATCATGAAGCAGAGCGAAACCTCACGGATGCGCAAATGGCTCGGCGGCGGCCTGATCGGCACCGGGCTCGTCACCGCGATGGCGATGACCGCTACGGTCAGCTATGCGGTGCAGCCGGTTGGCCTGCCAAGCCTCCCCACCGCACCTGATGCCCCGCAGGCGCCTGCTGCTGGCGACGCCTGGGAGGCGTCAGAGGCGGTGGTGGCGCCAGAGGCTCCCGGCGCTCCGCTCACGCCGGTGATCAAGGACGGCGTGTACATCTACACCGTGAGGCGCGGTGACAACAACATCACGCTGCGGCTGGATGGCCCGACTGATCGGGCGGAGATCGAGCGCCAGGTTACAGAAGCCGAAGCGTCTCGTGCGCTGGCCGAAAGCACCCTCGCGGTGGCCGAAAGCGACCGAGCTGTTGCTGTGGCTGACGCCATGTCCGCTGCAACGGAAGCGAGGGCCTCTGCGATGGACAGGGCTTCCCGTAATCGCGCAGAGGCTATGGACCGGGCAGCCCGCGCCCGCGCTTCGGCCAGTGACCGTGCCCATCGTGTGGTCGTCCGCACCGGCTCGCCCGACAATTATGTCATCGAGATGGGCAAGGGCCACAAGCTGCGTGTCCGGACCAGCGATTGCAACGGCAAGCCCAAGACTGCGGCGTTCATGACCCACACCGAAACCAAGAACGGCAATGTCACGCGCACCAAGGTTGTCACCTGCGGTCAGGTGATGCCCGATGAAGCGGAAATCGCGGCCAATATCGAAAAGGGCATGGCCGAGGCGCGCCGCAGCATGGAAACCGCGCGCGCCGAAATCCGCAGCAACAAATGGTTGAGCGACGAGGACCGTGCCGAGGCCTTGCGCGGTCTGGACGAGGGCATGCGTGAACTGCGCGCCGATCTGGCTGAGGCCAAGCGCGATCTGCGCAGGGACATGGAAGAGGCCCGCCGCGAGATGCGCGCCATCCCCGCTCCGCCTGCACCGGCCGCGCCGCCTGCCGAACCGTCAGCTCGTCGCTGGTGATCCTAGCGCGTGAGCCTACGCAAATTAGCGCTCGCCCCTTTCGCTTTGCATCGATCAATGCCACTTAGGCGCGATGGAACTGCCTGCTGATCTTCCGACCGGCCTTGCCGAAACCATCGAACCCCTGGTGCGCCGCGTGCTCGCGGGCAATCCGTCCGCCTTCACGTATACCGGCACCCAGACCTATGTCGTGGGCCAGGGCGCCGATGTCGCGGTGATCGATCCGGGCCCGGCAGAGCCCGACCATATCGAAGCGATCCTGGCGACCGTCGGCGAGGCGCGCATCGCCGCGATCATGTGCACGCATACGCACCGCGATCACAGCCCTGCCGCCGCCCCCTTGAAGGCGCGGACGGGCGCGCCGATCATCGGCTGTGCGCCGCTGATGCTGTCCGATGATGGCCCGCGTTCGGACGAAGCATTCGACACCACCTATGCCCCCGACCGGGTGCTGGCCGATGGCGAAAGCGTTGCCGGCGATGGCTGGACCTTGCAGGCCGTCGCGACCCCCGGGCACACCAGCAACCATCTGTGCCTGGCGCTGGTGGAGAGCGCCGCATTGTTTACCGGCGATCATGTGATGGGCTGGTCGACCAGCGTCATTTCGCCGCCCGATGGCGACATGGCCGCCTATATGGCGAGCCTGGCCAAGTTGCAGGACCGCGCCGACCGGATCTATTACCCCGCGCATGGCCCTGCGGTCGAGAACCCGGCGCAGCTGGTGCGCGGCATGATGGGGCACCGCAAGCAGCGCGAGCGCCAGGTGCTGCGCCATCTGGAAGCCGGCCCGCAGACGATCCCCGCGATGGTGCCGGACATGTACAAGGGCATCGATTCGAGGCTTTACGGCGCGGCAGGCCGATCGGTGCTGGCGCATCTGATCGACCTTGAGAACCGTGGAGCGGTGATCCGCGATGGCGACCACTGGAAGCTGGCCGATGCCGCTTAGGGGATCGACCGCCGGGTTGATGGTGGCAGGCGCACTGGCTCTGGGAGCGGGCGGTACCTGGCTGGCATCGGGCCTGATCGCGGATGACAGCGAGGTCTCGGCCGAGGCGATGCTCGCCGGGTTCGAGCGGCAGAACAAGCTGGTCGTGCTGGTGGCGCAGGTCGTGCCCGTCGTCACCAACAAGGACCCCGGCTTCATCGGCATGTTCGACAGCGAGCAGACCGCGATCATCCCGGCGACGGTCAGCTATTCGGTCAACATGGCGCAGCTGGGTGCCGATGCGATCGTCTGGAACGAGACCGAGCGGCGGATGACGATCACCGCGCCGCCGGTGATGATCCAGCAGCCCAATCTGCAGGAGCAGCAGGCGCGCTATTATCGCGACGGGCTGTGGGTGACCGGGTCGAGCGTCGAGCGGCTGTTCAAGGCGAACTCGGCCAGTGCATTGAGCCAGGCGAAGGCGCTGGCGCGCAATGAGTCTTTGGTCGCGATCGCGCGGGCCAGCGCGCGCGACGCGATCGCGCGCAATGCGCGTGCGTATTTGAGCGGCGCAGGGATGCAAGATGCTGTAGTGACCGTGCGAATTGCCAATCAGGGAGCGAATCTGCAATGACTGCCCAACCCCGTGAGAACCTGTCCGGCCTGGACCTGCGCGCCGAGATCGACCGGCTGCGCAAGGAGCGGAACGCGGTGATCCTGGCGCATTATTACCAGAAGCCCGAAATCCAGGACATTGCCGATTTTGTCGGCGATTCGCTCGAGCTGTCGCGCATCGCGGCAGAGACCGACGCGGATGTCATCGCCTTTTGCGGCGTCAAGTTCATGGCAGAGACCGCCAAGATCCTCAGCCCCGACAAGATCGTGGTGCTGCCGGACATGGACGCCGGCTGCTCGCTCGAGGACAGCTGCCCGCCGGACCAGTTCGCCGCCTTCCGCGCCGAGCATCCCGACCATATCGCGCTGACCTATATCAACTGCTCGACCGAGGTGAAGGCGCTGTCCGACATCATCGTCACGTCGTCGTCAGCCGAAAAGATCCTGTCGCAGATTCCGCTCGATCAGAAGATCATCTTCGGCCCCGACAAGCATCTGGGCGGCTATCTCAAGCGCAAGCTGGGCCGCGACATGCTGCTGTGGCCGGGGGTGTGCATCGTCCACGAGGCGTTCAGCGAGACCGAGCTGCT
This sequence comes from Hydrogenophaga intermedia, assembly GCA_943370475.1. Classification (GTDB taxonomy): domain Bacteria; phylum Pseudomonadota; class Alphaproteobacteria; order Sphingomonadales; family Sphingomonadaceae; genus Blastomonas. The sequence goes on along the minus strand of CALRRI020000016.1, from coordinate 16,285 downwards.
GAAGCTCAAGGCGCTGCACCCCGATGCGCCGGTGGCTGCGCACCCGGAATGCCCGGCGCATATCCTCGACCATGCCGATATGGTGGGATCGACCAGCGCGATCCTGAAGTTCGCCAAGGAAACGACCAGCCAGACCGTGATCGTCGCCACCGAACCGCATATCATCCACCAGATGGAAAAGGCGGTTCCGGAAAAGACCTTTATCGGCGCGCCGGGTGCGGACGGCAACTGCAACTGCAACATCTGCCCGTACATGGCGCTCAACACGATGGAAAAGCTCTACGTGGCGCTGCGCGATCTGACGCCGCGGATCGAGATGGACGAGGAACTGCGGCTCAATGCCAAGAAGTCCCTCGACCGGATGCTCGAAATGGCGAGCAGCACGGTGGGACAGGGCGACCTTGGCCGCCCCGATCTTGCCCATCAGGATTGAGTGATCAGCGCTTCGGGGCGGAATGCACGGCGTTTCGCCCCGCCATCTCGGCGTAAAAGGCAAAGGCGGGGGCCATATCGGCTTCGTAATCGCCGGTCGGGTAGATGACGGGCCCCAGGCCTGCACGCCGGTTGCCATAATCCATGAATCCGCAGACGATCGGCACGCCCGCGCCATGCGCGATGCGGTAAAAGCCGGTGCGCCAGGCGGTGACGGCCTTGCGGGTGCCTTCGGGCGCGATGGTGAGGATGAAGTCCTCGCGCGCGCCGAATTCTGCGATCATCTGCTGCACCATGTCGCCCGCCGCGCTGCGATCGACAGGCACGCCGCCCATCTGCCGCATGAACGTGCCGAACGGCCAGCGGAACAGCGAGGTCTTGGCCATGAAGTGCGTCTCTAGACCCAGCTCGCGGGTGACGCCCATGTAATTGGGGAAATCCCAGTTGCTGGTGTGTGGCACCGCAATGATGATGTAGCGACGCTCGGGCGGTGGCGTGCCGACGCCCGTGAAGCGGTGGCGGCGGTAGATGAACATCATCAGCGCGTAGAGCGCGCGCGCGGCCCAGCCGAGATGCGCGGTGGATGGCTCGCGCGACAGGCGTGGTGCTGGATTGCCTGCGTTCATCATCCGTCCCCCGGCACAGCGGCTTTCGTTACGGCATGATGGCCGGGAGCGCTGTCTGCGAGCCGCCTAGTGACGCAATAAACGCGAGAGATCAACGGGTGGATTTGCAAAAACCGTAGCGGCCCGGGCGCGCAACCCCTGGCTTGGAACCCTTTGGTGATCCGCCCATTGGGGTGGGATCAACGCGCGCGCAGAAAAACACAAAGCGCCGGCATATAACCTATTGTACACAATATAATTGCACCCCATATAAAGTGCATACCGAAACACAGAGGAATTGACGATGAGCACTCTCTACACCACCCGCGTGAACGCTTATGGCGGTCGCAGCGGCACGATAAAAAGCGAAGACGGCATTCTCGACCTGGCGCTCGCGATGCCCAAGGAACTCGGCGGCAAGGGCGGCGCGACCAACCCCGAGCAGCTGTTCGCAGCGGGCTATGCCGCGTGTTTCGAGAACGCGGTCATCCATGTCAGCCGCAACATGGCCGACAAGGTGAAGGACAGCGACATCGAAGTGGGTTGCGAAGTCAGCCTGCTGCCGACCGAGCAGGGCGGCTTCCAGCTCGCGGTAGCGCTGGATGTGGAAATCGCTGGCGTCGATCAGGCCAAGGCCGAAGAGATCGTTCAGGCGGCGCACGCGGTGTGCCCTTATTCGAACGCCATTCGCGGCAATGTCGACGTCAAGATCAGCGTCTTTGCCCAATGAGCGGGACCGTGGCAGCGTCCAGCGACGATCCATTGCTGCTCGATCGGCAGGTCTGCTTCCCGCTGTACGCTGCCACCAACCTGCTGGGTCGGCTGTACGGTCCGATCCTGCGGCCGCTGGGGCTCACCTACCCGCAATATCTGGTCATGCTGGTGTTGTGGGAGAGTGAGCCGCAGACGGTCGGGGCGCTGGGCGCGCGGCTGTATCTCGACAGCGGCACGCTGACGCCGTTGCTCAAGCGGATGGAGGCCGCAGGGCATATCACCCGGGCCCGCGATCCGGCGGACGAACGCCGCGTCGTGATCAGGCTGACGCCCAAGGGCAGAGCCTTGCGGAAGGATGCCGCGCATGTCCCGGGCACGATCGCGCAGGGTCGCTCGCCGCAGGCGCTCGATGACCTGCGCGAAGGCGTGCGGGCGCTGGTCGCGATGCTTGCCGAGCAGGATCGGCCAAGCTGAGCGCCTTTATGGCGTGGGCGTTTCGCCGGACCGGCTGCGCCGGAAGGGCCAGTCGGTCACGCCGCCCACCCACAGCGCCCACCAGATGATCACGGGCTGCAGCAGCAGGCGCGGGCCATGATAGCTCCACGGCAGCGTTCGCCCGCCTACCGCGATGTCGTTGACCGCGTGGTTGATATTGGCCGGCCAGACGCACAGGGCGTAGAGCGCCAGACCGATGCCTGCCGCATAACGCAGGCGCGGTACCATCAGCCCGATCGCGCCTGCAATCTCTGCAACGCCCGTCAGGAAGACTACTTCGTCGGGGAAAGGGACCCAGGCAGGCGTGATCGCGAGGAACCCGCCCGGCGAGCGGATGTGGATGACCCCGGCAGCGAAATAGATCAGCGCCAGCAGCCAGCGAAAACCCGTGCGTGTTGCCGATTGCCGCATGCCCGATCTGCTAGCGCTTGCGGACGAACTCGGCGCGCAGCACCAGACCCTTGATGCCGTCGAACCGGCAATCGATCTCTTGCGCGTCGCCGGTGAGCCGGATCGACTTGATCAGCGTGCCACGCTTCAATGTTTGGCCCGCACCCTTGACCTTCAGATCCTTGATCAAGGTCACCTGGTCGCCATCGGCGAGCAGATTGCCCACCGAATCGCGCACCTCAATGGCCTCGTCGGACGAGGATGCGGTGACATCGCCGGGAGCCACCCATTCGCCGCTGGCCTCGTCATAGACATAGTCGTCGCTGTTGCCAGATTGCATGCAGCAGGTCTCAGCTCTTCAGCGTGACGATGGAGAGTCCGCCGGGTTTGGTCGTCGGGTTGGAGGCATTCTGCGGCTTGGGCTTTTCCGCCTTGGGCTTGCGGGTTTCGCGGTTCGATTTCTTCTGGCCTTTTGCCATGGTCTGTTCCTTGTCCAGGCGCAGTGCCCGGGACGCAGCTATAGGCGCATCGGGCCAGGAATGCGCCTCAATTCGGTTCTGGTCACCAGCCCCAGGGTGCCGGCGGCGCGGCCACAGGTTGAGTCAGATCGAATTCGACGCGGAAGTTGCGTGCATCGGGCCCATCTGGTCGGCGCAGCGCATAGGCATAGGTGCTATCGTTGATCTCCACCGCCCAGCGATTGGTCACCGACTTGCCAAGGCCTGCAGCGCGGAACATGGCGATGCTGTCTGCATCAACCGGAAACTCCTGCTCGCGCGCGCTGCCGCTGGTCGCGGTATCGCCGCCATATTGGGTGACCTTGTCGATGCTGCCATCGGCGTGGCGGTGATCGTGCTTGAGCCTGAGGCCGGTGCCGGTGCGTGTGATCACCCAGGTGCGTGACCGGTCCCAGCCGCCATCGGCGGTGCCGACGTGGAAGGGAATCTCCAGGCGGTCGGCGCTGCACGAGCGGAAATGCACGATCATCGGCTTGCCCGCCAGATCGGCATCGGCGGCATCGCTGCTGACCAGCCGCCCGGCATAGGCCTTGCCGCAATGCTGCCTGAGGTTGGCGAGAAAGGCGCTCTGCGGGTCGGCAGGCGCGGGCACGGCGCAGGCGGTGAGCAGGAAGGGCAGGGCGAGGGCGATGGCGTATCGAACGGCGTTGGTCATCGGTCCAGCGTGGCGCAAAGCCATTGGCCTGTCGAGCATCAGCGCGCCAGCCGCGGCTTGCGCGAAAATAATCGTTGCGGGCTGGTCGTTGGGCGATATCACTGCAAATGGGGTCGCAAACATCCCCGGCATCGGCGGCACACGGCGCTTTTCCCGGACAGTTCGAGAAGGAATTGCCAGACATGGTCCGCACTTTTGCCGCGCGGCTCGCCGCCAGCATCGTCCCTGCCGCCCTGATCCTCGCCCCGGCGCAGGCGCAGGACAAGGCTGCCGAGGGCCAGATGAGCGCCGAGGAAATCTATCAGATCATGATCGCCTGCGCCGCTTATTCGACGCTGGCTGCGCAGATGGCGGGCGAAGAGGCCACCGGCCCCAATCGCGATTTGAGCGCACGCTTCACCCAGGCCAGCATCATCATGGAACCGCAGCAAAGCGCCGAGAATGTCGATTCGGCGGTGTCCGGTGCAGTCGGCGCGATGATCATCCGGCAGATGGACAAGAGCAAGAAGGCCGAGATCGATGCCGATTTCGCGACGCTCGATGCCAGCTGCAAGCAGATCGACAGCAGTATCCTGACCCCGATGCTCGCCGAGATCGAGGCAAGCAAAGGGAAGTAGGCGGGAATCAGGGCTGGCTTACGGTCTCATTTGGTCCCCTGCGCAGGCAGGGGCCCATCTTCCGGAGGTTCCTTCACAATGCAACCGCTGCATCGGACGCGACTGCAAGAGATGGACCCCTGCCTGCGCAGGGGACCGAGTGGGTCAGGTTTTCGGTAACTCCACCCCAACCAGCTTCGCCACCTTCACCCGCTTCTTGCGCGCAGGCGCGGGCTTGTTGGCGCGGTGCTTTTTCGCGGCCTTGGGCACGGGGGCATCGGGCCCCTCGGGCTTGGGCTTGAACCGGCACAGGTCCGCGACCGGGCAGTGCCAGCATTCGGGGCAGCGTGCCTTGCAGATATAACGGCCGTGCAGGATCAGCCAGTGATGGCCATGGACGCGGAAAGGCCCCGGCGTGCCCTTGTCGAGCGCGCGCTCGACATCGATCACGGTGCGTCCCGGTGCGAGCCCGGTGCGGTTGCCGACGCGGAAGATGTGCGTATCGACCGCAAAGGTCTCTGCACCGAAGGCGGCATTGAGCACGACGTTCGCGGTCTTGCGCCCGACGCCGGGCAGCGCGGTCAGCGCATCGCGATCATCGGGAACCTCGCCATCATGGTGGTCGATCAGCGCCTGCGACAGCGCGATGACGTTCTTGGCCTTGCTGTTGAACAGGCCGATGGTGCGGATATACTGTTTCAGCCCGTCCTCGCCCAGCTCGACCATCTGCTGCGGCGTCTTCACGGCCTCGAACAGCGCCCGCGTCGCCTTGTTGACGCCGATGTCGGTCGCCTGCGCGGACAGAACCACCGCGACCAGCAGCTGGAAATGGTTGCCGTATTCCAGCTCGGTCACCGGCGCAGGATTGGTCTCGGCGAGGCGGCGGTAGAATTCGAAAGTGTCGGCCTTGTTCATGCGCCGCCTTCTGCCAGAGCAGCATCGACTGCGGCAAGAGCATGCAGCGTGGTGGTGTCGAACAAAGGCACCGCGCTGTCCGCCTGATCGACCAGCAGCATGATTTCGGTGCAGCCCAGGATGATCGCCTCGGCTCCCCGGTCTGCCAGCCGATCCATGATGGCGCGGTAGGTGGCGCGCGAGGGTTCAGTGGTGATGCCGCGCACCAGCTCGTCATAGATGATGCGGTGGACCTCGCGCCGGTCCTCTGCCTCCGGCGTGATCACGTCGAGACCGAGACGATTGTGTAGCCGCTCGCGCAGAAACGGCTGTTCCATGGTGAAGGCCGTGCCCAGCAATCCGACCTTTTTGCATCCTTGATCGGTGATCGCCTGACCGACCGGATCGGCGATGTGCAGCAGCGGAATAGTGATGGCGGCCTGCACCGCATCAGCCATCAGGTGCATGGTGTTGGTGCAGATCACCAGCAGCTGCGCCCCGCCGTTTTCGACCTGCCGCGCTGCAGCGACCATCCGCCCGGTGAGCGCGTCCCAGTCGCCGTCGTGCTGCAGCGCTTCGATCTCGGCGAAGTCGACCGATACCATCACGCTGGCTGCGCTGCGGGTGCCGCCCAGGCGTCGCCGCGTCTCTTCGTTGATCAGGCGGTAGTAATGGACGGAGCTTTCCCAGCTCATCCCGCCCAGCAGGCCGATGGTGCGCATCACGGATTGGCGGCAGGGGCCGTCGCAGGCGCAGGCGCAGTCGCGGGCGCCGGCGGATGCGTGGCCTTCCACTCCATCGCACGGGCCACGCGGCGCTCGACCGAGGGGTGAGTGTAGAACAGCATCTCCTGCCATGGGGCCGGGCGAGGATAGCGGTATTCGGCGGTCTTCACCAATGCGCCCGCCAGGGCATCGGGCAGGTTGACCATCTTGAGCGAATAGGCGTCGGCCTCGCTCTCGCCGATCCGGGTCAGCGAATTGGTCACCGGCACCGCCAGCGTGCCCAGGAACGACAGCACGAAGATCAAGACCGGCAGCCCGCGCGGATCGCCGATGGCGCTGGCCTGGCTGCCGAACATACGGGCAAAGCGGGGATAGAGGCGGTCGGCGAGGAAGAAGAACGCCATCGCCAGCACGCTCAGCACCAGCACCGATCGCCAGACATGGCCCAGCACATAATGACCGATTTCATGCCCGGTCACTGCGCGCACCTCGTCCAATGAGGCCTGTTTGAGCGCCACGTCCGAAATCGCGATCCGCGCCGCGCTGCCGATGCCTGAGACATTGGCGGTGAAGTTGTTCGACTGGCGCGACCCATCATAGATGAAGATGCGATCTTCAGGGATGTCGACTTCGCGGGCCATGTCCAGCACAGCCTCGCGCACCGGGCCCTCGGGGATGGGCTTGTAGTCGTTGAACAGCGGTTCGATCAGTGTCGGCGAGAGCAGCAGCATGATCGATACCACGACTGCGGAAAATCCCCCCGACCACAGCCACCAGCGAGGGCCGGTGCGGCGGATCAGCGCGTAGATCCCGAGGAAGAACAGCCCGCCGCCGATGATGCCGATGGTGATGCCGATCGCATCCTGCATCAGGAAATCGGCGAGCGGCTGCTGGGTGCGGTCATAGGCGCGTTCGTGGCCCCATTCCTCCCAGATGCTCCAGGGCAGGGTGATGATCGCCGAGACGAGGAAGAAACCTGCGCCGGTGAGAAAGGTGCGCAGGCCCCAGCCGCGCTTTTCGAGCGCAGCCCAGATGCGGTCGGTGACCTTGAACCGCACGATCAGGAAGGTCGCCAGCGCCGAGACCAGCAGGCCCCACAGGATCATCCAATGGCCGTCGATCGTGTAGGCGGCGGACTTGGCGAGCGCATCTGCGCCCAGGCCATCGATATAGGCCCTTGTCGCCGCTTCCGGATTGAATGCCATGCTGTGCCCCGCTGTATTGTGTTTATAATACAGGCTTAGGGCGGCATGCCGGGGCCGTCAAGCCAGGGTCCTCAGGCCAAGCTCCTCAGGCCAGAACCCTCAGGCCAGCCCCAGCACCTGCGGCATGGTGTAGCGGCCGGCAGGCTTGTCGTGCAGCCACAGGCAGGCCTTTACCGCGCCGCGTGCGAACACCATCCGGCTCTCGGCGCGGTGGGTCAGTTCGATGCGCTCGTCATCGCCCGCCAGGAACACCGTGTGGTCGCCCGCCACCGATCCGCCGCGCAAGGATGCAAAGCCGATCGCGCCGCGTGCGCGTGCGCCGGTGACGCCATTGCGCCCGCGTTCGCTGTCGCGGGCCAGGTCCAGCCCGCGCGCCTTGGCGGCCGCCTCGCCCAGCAGCAGGGCGGTGCCCGAGGGGGCATCGACCTTGTGGCGGTGATGCATCTCGGCAATCTCGATGTCCCAATCCTCGCCCAGCCGGAGCGCCGCCTCGTGCACCAGATGCGCGAGCAGGGTGACGCCCAGCGAGGTGTTGCCGGTCTGCAGCACGGCGATCTGGTCGGCGGCGGTGTCGATCAGCCAGTGATGGCGCTCTTCAAGCCCCGTGGTGCCGATGACGATCGGGATGTTCGCCACGATCGCCGCGTCAAGATTGGCTTCGAGCGCATGCGGCGAGGAAAAATCGACCAGAATGTCGCTGTCTTTGGCGAGCGCCATCGGATCACCACCCTGGTCGACGCCGCCCGAGACGCTGGCGCCCGATTCTGCGATCGCCGTTTCCAGCGCCCGGCCCATGCGGCCTGCGTTCCCGATAATCCCGATGCGCGTCATCGCAGTCCTGCTCTTGCTTGTAACCGGGCCGGTCCATGCCTTAATGCAACAGCTATGGCAAAGATTCCCAGCATCGTCATCCTCACCGGCGCCGGCGTCAGCGCCGAAAGCGGCATCGACACCTTTCGCGCTGAAGGAGGCCTGTGGGAACAGCACCGGGTGGAGGATGTCGCGACCCCGGAAGCGTTCGCGCGTGACCCCGATCTGGTGCTGCGATTCTACGACATGCGGCGTGAGGCGATCCAGACCAAGCAGCCCAATCCCGCGCACGACGCGCTGGCGCGGCTCGACGCGCAATGGCCGGGCGAGCTGCTGATCGTCACGCAGAATGTCGATGACCTGCACGAGCGCGCCGGAGCCACCCGGCTGCTGCACATGCACGGCACGCATCTGACCGCCTGGTGCCTCGCCTGCGACGCGCGGCCCGAGTGGCGCGATCCGCTGATCCACCGGCCCGCCTGCCCCCAATGCGGCACCCCGGGCCAGCTGCGCCCCGATATCGTGTGGTTCGGCGAGATGCCCTACGAGATGGAGCGAATCTACGAGGCGGTGGGCGGCTGCGACCTGTTCGTCTCGATCGGCACCTCGGGCGCGGTCTATCCCGCCGCCGGGCTGGTCCGCGAGGCGCGGGCGCGCGGCGCCAAGACGCTCGAACTCAACCTGGAGCCCAGCCAGGGCAGCCACTTCTTCCACGAATCGCGCCATGGCCCGGCGTCGCTACTGGTGCCGCAATGGGTGGATGAGGTTTTGAGTTGACTGTTTCCCCTCCCGCAAGCGGGAGGGGGGCCGAAGGCCGGGGTGGGGCTGACCACCCATCGTGCTCCCATCCCACCCCGGTTCAGCAAGCTGAACCTGCCCCTCCCTGAAGGGAGGGGAAAGGGCTTTTCAACCGTTGACCGTCACCACCAGAAACAGCGTCCAGCCAATCGCGATCGCATAAGCGATCCAGGTGCCGACAACGCCGAGAGCGCGCAGCTGCGGCGGCTTGCCAGGGGCATGGGCCTGGTGGAGGCCGACGATATGCGCGGCGCGGGCGGCGAGGAACAGGACGGCGAGCGCGGTCAGCGGCCAGTGGCTGGCGGCCGACATTTCCATCAGCCCGATCAGGATCACGAACAGCGGCGCGTGCTCGGCGAGGTTGCCATGCGCGCGGCTGGAGCTGATCAGCCCCTGGTCGCCCGCATCGCCGAACGAGGTCTGGGTGCGGAAGCGCGCCCGCACGGTGGCGATGGCGGTCGCCAGCAGCATGATCGCGCAGATCGCGGCGGTCAGAGCGGTGATCGGCAATGTCATGGTAAACCCCCCGGTGTCGGGGTGACTATGCAGCCGAGGCGCTGCCGCCGCAAGCCCCGCACTCGGGGTCCTTGGCGATCTTGAGCGTGCGCCACAACGGCTTCAAGCCATCGAACAGGTGGAGCTTGCCGCGCGTATCCTCGCCAAAGCCGGTGATCGCGCGCACCACCTCCATCGCGGCAAAACTGCCGATCAGCCCGACCATCGCGCCCAGCACGCCCTGTTCGGCGCAGGTGTCGCAGTCCTCCGCATCGAATGCATCACCGACAAAGCAGCGATAGCAGGGCGCATCGGGCAGCCAGCCGCGGAAGGTGCCGATCTGCCCCTGGAACCGCCCGATCGCCGCGCTGACCAGCGGGATCCGCAACGCCGTGGCGGTGTCGGATACCAGCAGCCGGGTGGCGAAATTGTCGGTGCCATCGAGGATGACATCGGCTCCGGCGAGCAGGTCCACAGCGTTGGCCGAAGTGATCCGCTCGGCAATGGCCCTCACGGTCGATTCCGGGTCGAACGTCCGGACCCATTGTGCTGCGACTTCGGCCTTGGACTGGCCGACATCGGCAGGCGTGAACAGCGTCTGGCGCTGGAGATTGGACAGGTCGACCGTGTCATCGTCGATCAGCGTCAATCGTCCTATGCCTGCACCTGCGAGATACTGCAGCGCGGGGCAGCCGATCCCGCCCATTCCGACCAGCACGACATGCGCCGCCGACAGCTGCGCGACGCCTGCGCCTCCGATTTCGGGCAACACGATATGCCGCGCGTGGCGCTCAAGCTGGGTGGGGGACAGGGGCATGATGCTCCCCTAGATAGCGCGCCGCGCTCAGCTTTCCAGCTGCTGCAGCAGTGCGCGGACGTCGCCGTCCATGTCGGCATCGCGGGTGCGCAGGTCCTCGATCAGGCGGACCGCATGGATCACGGTCGAATGGTCGCGGCCACCGAACTTGCGGCCGATCTCGGGATAGGAACGCGGGGTCAGCACCTTGGCGAGGTACATCGCCACCTGACGCGGGCGCACCACGGCGCGCGCGCGGCGCTTGGAGGACATTTCCGAGCGATCCACCTTGTAGAACTGGCAGACCGCGCGCTGGATCTCGTCGATCGTGATGCGCCGCCGGTTGGCGCTCAAAAGGTCGGAGAGCTGCTCTTCGGCGAGGGGCAGCGTCACCTTCTGGCCGGTGATCTGCGCATAGGCCATCAGCTTGTTGAGGCCGCCGACCAGCTCGCGGACATTGCGGCTGATGGTGCGCGCCAGGAACTCGATCACCTCTTCGGGCACATCGCCCATCCGCATCGTCTCGATACGGGCGGTGAGGATCGCACGGCGCAGTTCGATATCGGCAGGCTGGATATCGGCGACCAGGCCCATGGCCAGGCGCGAAAGCAGCCGCTGATCGACGCCGTCGAGCGCCTGCGGCGCGCGATCCGACGTGACCACCAGACGCTTGCCCGAACCCAGGATCGCATCGATGGTGTGCAGGAACTCTTCCTGTGTCGAATTCTTGCCGATGATGAACTGGATGTCGTCGACCAGCAGCATGTCGAAGCCGCGCAGCCGCGCCTTGAACGCCATCGAATCGCCGCGCTGGATGGCGCTGACAAAATCGTTCATGAACTTTTCGGCCGGGCAGTAGCAGATGCGCGCACCCGGATTGACCTCGGCAAAGGCATTGCCGATCGCGTGCAGCAGATGCGTCTTGCCCTGGCCGGTGGCGGCCTTGAGATAGAGCGGGCTGAACAGCGGCTTTTCCAGCGCAGCCATCCGCTGCGCGGCATTGAACGCGAGCACGTTCGACTGGCCGGTGATGAAGCCCGTGAAAATCTGCGAGGGATCAAGCGAGATACGGTTGCCGCTATCGGCCAGCGGCGCGCGCGGCGCCGGGGCAATCTGCGCGGCGGGCGAGACGGCGCGCGGACGCGCAGCGTCGGTCTCGCGCGGAGCAGCGGCGATGGTCACGCTGCGCACTTCGGGGCGGACGATCTTCCACGCCAGCGCCAGCCGGTCGGCAAAGCGTTCGCGGACCCAGTTGGCGGAGAATTCGGACGGCAGGTGCAGGTTGAGCGCGCCCGATGCGGGCTCGAAGCTGCCGGGGCGGATCGGACGGATCCACTGGGTGTGGATCTGCGCGCCCAGATCCTTGCGCAGACCTTCGCTGATCTCGTTCCAGTCGGCTGCCCAATCTGCTGCGCCGCTCGAATCATTGAGTTCGATCATGCCTGTTACTGCCACTTCTTGTATCTTGGTCATCGCTGACAATGGGTCCGGCGGATCGATGGTCGATCTGCCGGGATGGGGTGGAACTGCGGCGGGCAACCCTTCACTTCGGTTGCACTCCGACCGCAAGTTTAGTGCTGGAAGAGGCTCCCTCGGCCCGGATCGGGCCATCGCGAACCACATCCCCCCAGATACGCCAGAGCATGGCCCTGCAGGCAGGCGTTCGCGTTGCCGGGAACATCCCGGCCTGTCAGGTGATGTGGCAATCCGACCCAGATACGCAAAACGTGCTACCTCCCCCATTCTCGCGTCGCGAAGGGGCCAATCCCCATCGCGATAACCGTCCCAGTCGCGCTGCCCAACCCCTTGGTCAGCGCAGGAACCCGTCGTTAAGACGGGGCACAAGCTGCCCACTCGGAAAAACACGGGTCTTTCCAGGCGGTGTTTCTTGCAGTTTGTGCAGTGGAGGACGAGGCATGTCAGCCCGCCCTCGGATCATGATGTAGCGGTCAGCCAGTGAGTCGAGCAAGGCCCGCCGGGTAAAAAAAATGAAATAATGGCGCTTGACTCAGCTAAGGCTAGGATATTGCTCGATTCACCATGTTTGACTAAGTATTTCAGTAACTTAGTTAAATGGGTGTAACGCTCCGGTTCGCGAATCGCGGAAATTGCTAGGCTTTGCGCCAAAGCCGCGTGACGCTTTTATTACGGTAATGTCACACGCTTTGCCCGATGTTACAAAGCCGCCACACGAACGGCGCGCACGAAAAATCCGCCGAACCGTAGGCGGGGCGGCGGATCATCGTTTTGTCTGGCATGACTGAGGTGCAGGCAGAGCGCCCACCACCCGAATCAGCGTCAGCCCAGTGCGGCGAGACGCTTGGTCAGGCGCGAGAACTTGCGCGAAGCGGTGTTCTTGTGGAGAACGCCCTTGGCGACGCCGCGTGCCATTTCCGGCTGAGCGCTGGCGAGGGCAGCAGCGGCTGCTTCCTTGTCGCCGGCTTCCAGAGCCGATTCGACCTTCTTGACGAAGGTACGGATGCGTCCGATGCGGTTTCCGTTGACGACCGCACGACGTTCGTTCCGGCGGATGCGCTTCTTGGCTTGCGGCGTATTGGCCATAGTTTCTCACACGTCTTTCAATAGGCGATCACGGCATGATCGGCAGATTTCGGGCAACAGCATCGGGCGGCAATAAGGCGGTGCCCGCGCTTTGAAGCCGCTGCCGTTAGCGATTATCGGCAGTCGCGTCAACGCCTCAATGGCACAAGACGCTGGCCGGGCGAGTCATTTCTGGCAGCGTCGGCACCAGAAGCTGGACCTGCCCGACTGCACGGTCCGCTCGACGGTGCCGCCGCACGGGCAGGCCTCGCCTTCGCGCCCGTAAACCCGCCATTGCTTGGCGAAATAGCCCAATTGGCCATCGGGCCGAGCATAATCGCGCAGGGTCGATCCGCCCGCCGCAATGGCATCGATCAGTACCGCCTTGATTGCCGCTACGAGTGGCTTGAGCTTTGCAGGACCGATCTGGCCGGCGGCGCGCAGGGGAGAGATGCGCGCCATGTTGAGTGCCTCGCAGACGTAGATGTTGCCCAGCCCGGCGACGATTCGCTGGTCGAGCAACATGGCTTTTATGGGCGAGGCGCGGCTCGCCAGCCGCTGGCGCAGATAGGCGGGGGTGAAATCATCGCCCAGCGGCTCGGGCCCCATCGCGGCAAAGCTTGCGAAGCCTGCGATCTGCGCGGTCTCGACCAGATCGACCGAGCCGAAGCGGCGCGGATCGAACAGCGAGAGCACATGACCCGATTCGGTTTCCATTATGAGGTGATCATGCGTGCCGATGTCTTCGGGATCGATTCGCCAGCGCCCCGACATGCCCAGGTGAAACACCATCGAATCGCCCCGATCGGTGCCGAGCAGGCCATATTTGGCGCGGCGGCCAAGCGAGATGATGCGTGCGCCGGTCATCCGCTGGCCCAGGTCTACCGGAAAGGCGCGGCGCAGGTCCGCGCGGCGCATGATGACGCTGGTCAGGCGCACGTCCTGCAGCACTGCGGCAAGCCCGCGCACGGTGGTTTCGACTTCGGGAAGCTCTGGCATAAAAAGGGCTGCTATCAGGCTTTGCGTGTCGCACAAAGATGCTTACATGCGCATCCATGAGCGAGACAGTGCCCTTTGGCTATCAGGATATCGACCCTGCGGAGAAGCAGGGCCGGGTTGGCGGCATCTTTTCGAGTGTCGCTGCCAAATATGACATCATGAACGATGCGATGTCGGGCGGCATGCATCGGTTGTGGAAGGACCGCTTCGTGCGCCGGGTCAAGCCGCGTGCAGGAGAGGACATTCTAGACATGGCGGGCGGCACCGGCGACATCGCCTTCCGCATGGTCAAATCGGGCGCGAACGTCACCGTCGCGGACATCAACCAGGACATGCTCGATGTCGGCATCGATCGCGCGGTCGAGCGCGGCGAGGATCGGCTGGTCTGGTCGTGCCAGGATGCAGAGGCGCTCAAATTCCCCGATCGCAGCTTCAATGCCTATACGATTGCCTTCGGCATCCGCAACGTCACCCATATCGACAAGGCCCTGGCCGAGGCGCACCGCGTGCTGCGCTATGGTGGCCGTTTCTATTGCCTCGAATTCTCGTCGACCGAATGGCCGGTTTTCGGCGAAGTGTATGATGCCTATTCGCACCATCTGATGCCGCGTCTGGGCCAGATGATCGCAGGCGATGCCGACAGCTATCGGTATCTCGCCGAATCGATTCGCCGCTTCCCGAAGCCGCCCGTATTCGAACAGATGATCAAGGACGCCGGGTTTACCGCGACCAAGGTCGAGCTGATCCTCGGCGGCGCGGTCGCGATCCACAGCGGGTGGAAGGCGTGATGCCGGAAGGCGTGACGCGTCGGGTCCGGGGGTTCGGCATTCGTTCATGACGCGGCCGCGCACGCATATCTTCCGGCTCCTGAAATGGGGTCGCATCCTTGCGCGCCATGGCGCGCTCAAAGGGCTTGAGGCAGCGCCGCAGACCCCGCCAGAGGTCCGCCGCCTGTTCCGCCTGGCGCGCTTTGGCGCGAGCGTGCCTGCAACCCCCGATTACGCCGGCGCCTTCCGCGCGATCGGCCCTGCCGCGATCAAGCTCGGCCAGACACTCGCCACCCGCCCCGATCTGGTGGGCGAAGAGGCCGCGAACAATCTGCTCGAATTGCAGGATAGCCTGCCGCCGGTGCCGTTCGAAGACATCCGCGCCGAGATCGAGAACGGGCTGGGCGGCCCGCTCGAGAAGTTCTTCGCGCATGTCGACCCCGTGCCGGTCGGTGCAGCGTCGGTGGCGCAGGTGCACCGCGGGCGGACGATCGAGGGGCGCGACGTTGCGATCAAGGTGCTGCGCCCCGGCGTCCGCAAGAATTTCGCGCGCGATATCGACACCTATGAATGGGCCGCCGCGCATCTGGAATCCTTAGGGGGCGAAGCGACGCGGCTGCGCCCGCAGCTCACCATCGCCAATTTCAAGCGCTGGACACTGCGCGAACTCGACTTGCGGCGCGAGGCGGCGAGCGCGTCCGAACTTGCCAGCGCGATGGATGGCCATCCGGGCTACCGCGTCCCCGAGATCGACTGGGACCGCACCTGCGGCACGGTGATGACGCTCGAATGGATCGACGGCATCAAGATTTCGAACCGCGAGGCGCTGATCGCCGCCGGCCACGATCTGCCCGATCTGGCGCGGCGGCTGGTGCTGGCGTTCCTGCGTCAGGCGATCGCGGGCGGCTTTTTCCATGCCGACATGCACCAGGGCAATCTTTTCGTGGCGGCCGACGGCACCATCGTCGCGATCGATTTCGGCATCATGGGGCGGATCGACCGGCAGGCACGGTTCTGGCTGGCGGAAATCCTCTACGGGCTGACCACGGGCAATTACCGCCGCGTCGCCGAGATCCATTTCGAGGCGCAATACGTTCCGAGCTATCACAATGTCGACGAGTTCGCGACCGCGCTGCGCGCCGTGGGCGAGCCGATGCGCGGCAAGCCGGTGAGCGAGCTCTCGGTCGGGCAGATGCTAGACGGGCTGTTCGCCATCACCCGCGATTTCGACATGAAGACCCAGCCGCACCTGCTGCTGTTGCAAAAGACGATGGTCATGGTCGAAGGCGTCGCGACGCAGCTCGATCCCAATATCAACATGTGGGATGTCGCAGCGCCTTACGTGCGCGATTGGATCCGCGGCGAACTGGGCCCCGAGACATTGCTCGCCGACCGGATCAACACCGATGTCGCGACGCTGCTGCGCCTGCCCGATCTGGTACGGCGTCTGGAAGAGCAGGTCCCCAAAAAGGGCGGCGCGCCTGAACCGCCGCCAATCCAGCACATCCCGCTGATCTGGGACAGGAAGGTGCGCGTGGCCGGTGGCGGCGCTGGCGGTTTCTGGAGCCATCTGGCGGCGTTGATCATCGGTGCAGGGGCAGGCGCTGCGGCACTGTTGGCCTGGGTGCATTGAGCTGACCTCACAGAGACGCAGGCGATGCGCTGACGTTGTGGATCTCGTCGACCTTGATCTCCTCCCTGCTAGTGGATTGATTCCAACGTTTGGTGCCCGCGACGGACAGCGGCGATGATTTCGTCAGGATCGGCTTTCCAGACGAACGGTTTGGGATCGCCATTATGTTCGCTGATAAAGCGATTGATGGCGGCCTGCAGATCGACGACGGAATGAA
>CALRRI020000015.1:0-98274 GCA_943370475.1 Hydrogenophaga intermedia | reverse complement strand
CGACCAGCTGCCCCAGCTACTGGTGGAACTCGGACAAGTTCCTGGGCCCCGCCATCCTGCTGCAGGCTTATCGCTGGCTGGCCGACAGCCGCGACGAGATGACCGGTGAGCGTCTCGACGAGCTGGAAGATCCCTTCCGTCTCTATCGCTGCCACACGATCATGAACTGCGCCAATGTCTGCCCCAAGGGGCTGAACCCAGCCCGCGCAATTGCCGAAATCAAGAAGATGGAGGTCGAACGGCACGTCTGATCGGCGCTTACGCTGAACAGACCCGTTCGATAGCCATCCTGACTGGTGGACGCCCAAGCCCCCGTATTGCCCGATGATTTCGACTTCGGACCAGACCCGGACAACCCGGGCTGGATGCGCTGGGCCTTGCGTGAGGACAATCGCTACAACAGCACTTTGGGGCCGATGGCGGTGATGAAGCGCGACGACGGCGTCGTCGTCGTCCGCACCACCCCCGGCCATCTGCAGGGCAATCTTGTCAACAACGTCCACGGCGGCGCGATCCTGACCCAGGTCGATATCGCGCTGTTTGTCTGCGCGCGGCTCAACGGATCGCTGCGCCAGGGCCCCGGCGTCACGCTCGATCTCAACACCCATTTCGTCGGCGCTGGCCGGGTCGGCCTGCCAATGGATGCCGAGGTCGAGATCATCAAGGAAACCGGGCGGCTTTTGTTCCTGCGCGGTCTTGTCAAGCAGCAGGGCACCAGCATCTGCGCGTTTACGGGCACCATACGCAAGATGGTCGCGCGGTCGGAGTTGCCGTCATGACCGGAACGCTCGCCCGTTATGACGCGCTGGTCAGCGCTGGCGAGCTGCGCCCCGACCCTGACCAGCGCGCCGCTGCCGTTCGGCTCCAGGCGATGCAGGATGCGCTGCAGGCGGTTCCGCCGCGCGGCTCGCTGCTGTGGCGGTTGATGGCGATGCAGCCTCAGCCGCAGCCGGTACGCGGCTTGTACATGTTCGGCGGCGTCGGGCGCGGCAAATCGATGCTGATGGACCTGTTCTATGAATCGGTCGACATCAACCGCAAGGTCCGCGTCCATTTCCACGAGTTCATGCAGGACATTCACGCGCGGCTGCGGGTCGAGCGCGACAAGATGCAGGGCGACCCAATTCCGCCGGTAGCCAAGCAGTTCAGCGACAACTACCGGCTGATCGCGTTCGACGAGATGGTGGTCAACAACAGCGCCGATGCGATGATCATGTCGCGGCTGTTCACCGCGATCATCGAGGCGGGTGTCACCATCGTCACCACCTCCAACCGCCCGCCCGACGATCTCTACAAGGACGGGCTCAACCGCGAGCATTTCCTGCCGTTCATCGCGCTGATCAAGCAGCGGCTCGACGTGCTCTCGCTCAATGGCCCGACCGACTATCGGCTAGAACGCCTGTCGGGCACCGATACCTGGCATGTGCCGAACGGCCCGGCTGCCACTGCTGCGCTGCGCGAGGCGTTCTTCCGGATGACCGACTATTCGCCCGACGATGCCGCGCATGTACCTTCGGCCGATGTCCCGGTCAGCGGCGGGCGCAGCGTGCATGCGCCCAAGTCGCTGAAGGGCGTGGCGGTTTTCTCGTTCAAGAAACTGTGCACCGAAGCGCGCGGCGCACCCGACTATCTTGCCATCGCCCGGCGCTATCACACCGTGTTCCTCGTCGGCATTCCCCAACTCGGCCCCGAAAACCGCAACGAGGCCGCGCGTTTCGTCACGCTGATCGATGCGCTCTACGAAATGAAGGTCAAGCTGATCGCCTCTGCCGATGCCGAGCCGATGGACCTGTATTCGAGCGGCGATGGCCGTTTCGAATTCGACCGCACGATCTCGCGGCTGATGGAAATGCAGTCGGACAGCTATCTCGCGCTGGGCCATGGCGAGCGCGCTGGAGCGGGGTAGCTCGGGTCAGGCTGGCGGCAGGTTTTGGGTTAGGCTGAAACTCGCGCGAACGACTGGAACTGGGCGGGTTACTGACTGAGCACTCTCGACAGCATGCTGCAAAAGGCGGACGATCCGGCCCTGTCACACCTGTACGGTTGTGACACCGCATTGAGGATGTTGCTTGCTTAGCCTTACCTCGCTCGGTACCGAAAACGAGATGGGTCATTCACGTCTTTGCATCTTAGCGGCGCTCGCGATGCTGCTCGCTGCGGCCCCCTCGTCGGCGCAGACCGCTCCTTCTGCGCCATGGAGTGCGTCGGCAACGACCATAGTGATCTCGGAAACCAAAACTTTCGACAGCGGCGGCGCAACCTTGAGCGGCACACTCTATCTGCCCAAAGGCCGGCAAGCCCTGGCTGCAGTGGTCGTCACCCACGCGGCGTCATCCCCGTTGCAGGACGCCGTACTCTACACCCACCTCAAGCAGATGCTCCCGGCTATGGGTATCGCGGTATTCACCTATGACAGACGTGGACATGGCAAGTCGGGTGGAACGCAGAAGACCAGCGGATTCCAAGTCCTGGCCGATGACGCCGTTGCGGCAGTCAAGATGCTTGGAGCAGATTCGCGTATCGATCCGACGCGCGTGGGCATCTGGGGGCTGAGTCAAGGCGGTTGGCTCTCGTTGCTAGCGGCCTCCGGCGATTCCAAGGTCTGCTTCGCCGTCTCAATCTCAGCGCCGGTTGTCACGCCAGACGTGCAGATGATGTTCCTGACCGACAACGCGATGCGTGTTTTTGGTTATTCTCAGCCCGAGATTGATCGGATGCGCGAGACGCGCACAGCGGTCGACGACTACATGCGCGGTACGGGCGAACGCGCGACAGCACAGCGCATGATTGACGCTGTTAAAGACCGACCATGGTTCCCGCTGACCTACATGGGCAACACTGTTGGAGACCGCGCAACGTCCGGCTGGCGAAAGGAGATCGAATACGATCCACTGCCAACGCTCGACCGCGTCAAGATGCCAACGCTCATCCTATACGGTGCTGCCGATCCGGTCGTGCCAGTCGCGACGTCGGTCGAACGCATCGCTCCTAAATTGCGATCGAACATGACGCTGCGCGTGATTGAAGGCGCTGACCACGGCATGGCGTTGAACGTGGACACCAAAACGCAGCTCGACCCATCAAAGGGCGGTCAGATCCACCCCGAAGCACCAGAGTATTTCGCGGTTCTTGCAAGCTGGCTGACTCAGCAAGGACTGGCGCGGTAGAGACGCGGATTGCCTCCTGCCTGCGAAGGCAGGCGTCCATCGCTTGTTCTAGGACTCAACACAACGGCCAGGTTACGGCCCCCTGCCCTCGCAGAGGACCAGATTCGCGAGGGTATGCAGCTGTCTGCTCAAGCACCCTCCTCTCACAACTCGAACACCACCCCCTGCGCCAGCGGCAGCGCGGCGGAGTAGTTCACCGTGCTGGTCTGGCGGCGCATGTACGCTTTCCAGCTGTCCGATCCGGACTCGCGGCCGCCGCCGGTTTCCTTCTCGCCGCCGAACGCGCCGCCAATTTCCGCACCCGAGGTGCCGATGTTGACGTTGGCGATGCCGCAATCGCTGCCCGATGCGGCGACGAACGCTTCGGCCTCGCGCAGGTCGTTGGTGAAGATCGAGGACGACAACCCCTGCGCTGCGGCGTTGTTCAGCGCAATCGCCTCGTCCAGCGTGTCGTAGCGCAGGCAATAGAGGATCGGCGCGAAGGTCTCGCGCAGCATCGGCCCCGTCTGCGCGGGCATCTCGACCACCGCCGGGCGGACATACACGCCAGTTCCGGGTCCATCGATCCGCTCGCCGCCATGCACCGTCGCGCCGAGCGCGCGGGCATCGGCGAGCGCCGCCTGCATCGCAGCAAACGACGCCTCGTCGATCAGCGGGCCGGCGAGATTCTCTGGATCGCGTGGATCACCGATCGGAAGCCGCGCCGCTGCCGAAATGATTCGCGGAACAAACGCATCATAGGTCCCGCGCTCAACGAACAGCCGCCGAAGCGAGGTGCAGCGCTGCCCGGTCGTGCCCATGAAACCGAAGGCGCAGCCGGTCAGCGCGAGGTCCATGTCGGCGCTGGGCGCGACCACCGTCGCATTGTTGCCGCCCAGTTCGAGCAGGCTGCGCGCAAAGCGCTTGGCCGCCGCCTGTCCGACAATCCGCCCCATCGCGGTGCTGCCGGTGGCGGAGACCAAAGCGATGGCGGGATCGTCGACCAGCGCCGCGCCGGTTGCCGCATCGCCCAGCACAAGCTGCGCCAGGCCTTCGGGCGCATCCGGCCCGAAGTCCGCCGCCACCCGGTCGAACAACGCCTGCACTGCCAGCGCGGTCAACGGAGTCTTTTCGGACGGCTTCCACACCACGCTGTCGCCGCAGACCAGGGCGAGCGCGGCATTCCACGCCCAGACCGCGACGGGAAAGTTGAACGCGGTGATGATCGCCACCGGCCCCAGCGGATGCCAGGTCTCGCTCATCCGGTGGCCGGGGCGCTCGCTGGCAATCGTGAGCCCGTGCAGCTGTCGCGACAGGCCGACCGCGAAATCGCAGATGTCGATCATTTCCTGCACCTCGCCCAGCCCTTCGGACAAGGGCTTGCCGCAATCGAGCGTGACCAGCATGCCCAGATCGGCCTTGTGCGCGCGCAGCGCCACGCGCAGCTGGCGAACCAGTTCGCCCCGGCGCGGGGCTGGCACATTGCGCCAATGGCAGAACGCTTGCGCCGCGCGCTGCGTCACCGTCTCCACGGCCTCTGGGCTTGCAGGATCGAAACCGGCGTTCCATTCCCCATCGACGGGGCTCACCACATCGAGTAACCCTTGCGGCAGGGCAAATCCCAGGGATGCGCAAAGCTGTTGCAGGTGAATGCTGCTGGAGTTCATGTGGTCCTCAATTCTGGGCAATGGGGTATGTGCTACATGGCCGCAAGGCGGACAGTGAGGACCCGATTGCGCCGGTTGGTGTAAAGCAATGTAAAAACACGTGTGGGGGGACTCGCCAACCACAGCGGAAACAGGCATTTGATTGGTTAACAAGAGTTAAAGCCAACCGGGGCGCAAGTCGGGGGAACTTAATGCGCATCGCGATCGCTGATGATGACAGCACCAGCCTGAACTTTCTTGAAAACGTTGTCATTGGCATGGGGCATATCTGCGCCAAGTTCAACGACGGAGAAAGGCTCTCTGCCGCCCTGCTGCGTGACACGTTCGACCTGGTGATGCTCGATTGGAACATGCCGGGCAAGACCGGGCTTCAGGTGGTGCAGTGGATGCAGACCACGCTCGACACGCCACCGCCTGTCATCATGCTCACCGCGCGCACCGCCAAGCGCGATGTTACCGATGCGCTGAACGCCGGGGCGGACGACTATATCTGCAAGCCTGAGGAAGAAGGCGTCATTGCCGCGCGCATCACCGCCGTGCTGCGGCGGACCAGCAGCGGGGCGAGCACTGAAAAAGTGGCGGAATACGGGGGCTATCGGCTCGACCGCATGGCGCAGACCATTCGGCACCAGGGCGAGGAAATCGTGCTCACCGCCAAGGAATTCGAGCTCGCCGACCTGCTGTTCCGCAACCGTGACCGCACCCTGTCGCGCGCCTATATCATGGAGACGATCTGGCGGACGAGCGCCGACCTCGCCACCCGCACGCTCGACATGCACATCTCGCGCGTACGCTCGAAGCTGTCGCTCAAGCCCGAGAACGGCTATCGTATCTTCACCGTTTTCGGCTATGGCTATAGGCTCGAAACCATCGATCCCGCCAAGGACCAAGCTGCCACCGAATGACCCTGCGTGCCATGCCGACCCTATCGCAGCTTCTGCTGGCGATGCTGTTCGCCGGTCTGCTGTCGATGCCCCTGCCTGTTCTGGCGCAGGCCGCGCCCAGCGATGATGCGATCAGCTACACCGTACGCAAGGGGGATACGCTGATCACCCTCGCGCGCGCCTATATGGTCCGCGAAACCGACTGGAAGCAGGTTCAAAAGTTCAACCGCGTCGCCGATCCGCACCGCCTGACGGTGGCGAGCCGCCTTATGCTGCCCGTCCGCCTGCTCAAATCGCGCCCGGCCACCGCGAGCGTTGCCGCCTTCCGTGGCCAGGCACAGGTGGTGATGCAGGGCCAGCCCGCGCGCGCGGTAACGCTGGGCCAGGCGCTGGGCGAAGGCGCGCGGGTTTCGACCGGCCCTGCCTCTTCTCTGTCTTTGGCACTGACCGATGGGTCGGTGATCACCCTGCCCTCGAACAGCGCGCTCAGGATCGCGCGGCTGCGCAAGTTGCTGATCACGGACAGCATCGATTATGACCTGGCGCTGGAAAGCGGATCAGTGCGCAGCCGGGTGACGCCGTTTCGCAACCGCGACGACCGCTTTCGCCTGCGCAACCCGATTGCGGTCTCTGCTGTGCGCGGCACCGATTTCCGTAGCCATTACGACGCTGCCACCGCCACCGCGCGCGCCGAACTGATCGAGGGCGGCATCGGCATCCTGGCGGGAGAGGTCGCGAAGGAAACGCGGCTGGCGCCCGAATTCGGCGCGGTGATCGGCCGGGCGGGCGGCATCGCAGTGGAACCGCTGTTGCCCGCGCCTGCGGTGACCAGCGGCAGCGGCGTGCAACGCGCGCCTGCCCTTTCGTTCGGGGTTCAAGCGGTGCCTGGAGCGGCGCGCTATCGGCTGCTGATCGCGCGCGACAGCGGCTTTGTCGATGTCGTCGAGGACGTCGATGCCAGCGCGCCCGACTTCACGCTCGCCGCTCTGCCCAACGGCAATTATTTCGCCCGGTTCACCGCCATTGCCGTCTCCGGGCTGGAGGGCGTGCCCGGCACCGTCGCATTCCGGCGCAGGCTGGCCACGGCTACCCAGGGCGCGGTCGCGGGCGAAGACGGCTATGTCTTCCGCTGGACCGGCAGCGGCGAAGGCGTGCGGCGCTATCGCTTCCAGCTGCGCAGCACCGACAACCCGGTGTTCATCGTCGACGAAGCAGGCCTCACCGGATCGTCGATCGTCCTGAGCGACCTGCCGCCGGGTCGTTACCAGTGGCGCGTGGGCACCACCACGCATAGCACCGAGGAAACCGACACCGAATGGTCGCAGTTCGAGAGCTTTGCCCTCGATGAATGACCGCAGCGGCGCGGCTGGCCTGCGACGCCGTTTCCGCATCGAATGGGCCTGGGTGGCGGCGCTTGCCTCCACAATCCTGATTGCTGCGGCCCTCGGCCAATGGACACGGCCCGCCGACGACCTGCTCTACGATGCCGCGATGCGCATCGCCCCGGCTGAAGCCGACCCCGAGATATTGATCATTGCCATCGACGAGCCCAGCCTGGAAGCGCTGGGCCGCTGGCCTTGGCCACGCAGCCTGCACGCCAATCTGGTCGAGCGGCTGGCCGATGCACGGCCCGCAGCGGTCACACTCGACGTCTTGCTGGCCGAGCCCGCCACCGACGATGCCGCACTGGCGGAGGCGATGCAGCTGTTGCCTGCGCCCGTTCGCCTGCCAGCCCAGTTCCTTGTCCCGGGCCGCAATGGCACATCTTACGAGCGGCTCGACCCTGCGCCTGTGCTGGCGGAAGCTGCAAAGGTGCGCCATGCCAACACCTTGATCGACGGCGATGGCACCGTGCGATCTGCGGCGATGTGCTTTGCGCCTGCCCGCAATGTGCGCACCTTGCCGCACATGATGTGGTTCAAGAACCTGCCCGGCTTTGTCGGCGGATGCCGCGATCCGCTACGCCTGCGCTTTGCCGCTCCGGAAAGTTTTGCCACCGTGTCCTATGCCAGCGTGCTGCGCGGCGAGGTTCCAGGCGCGCTGCTGGAAGGTCGCAGGGTGCTGATCGGAATGACCGCGCAAGGGCTGGGCGATCGCTATGCGGTGCCCACGTCCGATGGCAGCAACATGCCCGGCGTCGAGATCAACGCCAACATCGCCAACGCGCAGTTGCGCAATGCCTGGGTCCGCGAACCGACGATGGCAGGCCGATTGCTGTACGCGCTCGCCCCTGCCTGGATCCTGCTGATCGCCTTCTGGCGGATCAGGCCGCGCAGCATCAATTTTCTGGTCCTGGCGCTTGTTGCGGTCGTCCTGAGTGTCAGCATCACCGCCCTCGCCTTCAACCTGTGGATCGCCCCAGGCCCGGCATTGCTGGGGCTGGTTCTAGTCTATCCGCTCTGGGGCTGGCGCAGGCTGCAGGCGACGAGCGATTACATGGCGAGCGAGCTTGCCGCGCTGGAGCGCGAGGAGGCTCTGCCGCTGGGTGGTGCAGGGCCAGCCGATACCGATCATGTCACGCGGCAGGCGGGCCAGTTGGCAGGTGCCATCGACCAGTTGCGCGATCTCAAGCGCTTTGTCGGCGATACGCTGGCCGGGCTGCCCGATCCGGCGCTGGTCAGCGACATGGCAGGCCGGATCGTCCTGACCAACGCGGCCGCCGACACGGCTTTCGGCATCGGTCTGGCGGGCCAGGATACGGCTGCGCTGCTCGCCAGCATTGCCCTGCCCATGGCGACCACGGCACTGGCAGACTATCTCGGCAGTCCGGCGCACCGCCATATCGAGTTCGAAACGCGCGACCGGCGCAGCTTTGTCTTGCGGCGGGCCGCGATCATCAGCGCCGATGGCAGCCTGCGCGGGCATATCGACTATCTCACCGACATCACCGAAATCGCCGAAGCGCGCGCCGAACGCGAGCGGGTGCTGCAGCTGCTCTCGCACGACATGCGCGCGCCGCAGGCGGCGATCCTGGCGCTGGTGGGGCAACATGGTGGTGATATCGACCGCGCCCGCATCGCCCGGCACGCCCGCCAGACGCTGACGCTGGCCGACAATTTCGTCGATCTGGCGCGCATGCAGGAACGCCCCTTCGAGCCCGAACCGGTGATCGCCAGCGACCTGGCCAGCGAGGCCGCCGACAGCCTTTGGCCGGTGGCGCAACAGCGCGGCGTGCAGGTGGTGGTGATCGACGAAAGCGACTGCGCCTTTGTCGCGGCCGAGCGCGAAAGCCTGTTCCGAGCCTGCGTCAATCTGATCGACAATGCCGTCAAATACAGCCCCAACCAGGGCCAGGTGACCGTGCAGATCGATGTCCTGGGCACCCTGGTGCAAATCGTGGTGCGCGATCACGGGAAAGGCATCGATGCTGCCGTCCTGCCGCACCTGTTCCAGCGCTTTGCCAGCGAACGCGCCGGGACCGTGGTCAAGGGCGTCGGACTGGGGCTGAACTATGTCGCTGCTGTCGCTGCGCGCCATCAGGGCACGATCGCGGCGCATAACCCGCCCGATGGCGGCGCTCAATTCACTCTGGCGCTGCCGCTGGACGACTGAGCTTTCGCCACGACACTAACGGCGCCCGTCGCGCTCCTGCTGACGGCTGCCGGATGGGCGGCCCATGCCGTCGAGCGCGGCGGTGACCAGATACGGCAGGCTTTCGGGCAGCGCGGCCTTGCAATGGAACTCGGCAGCAGAGCCCGAATAGGCAATGATGCCACTCGTCCGCTCGGTCAGGGTGATCGCCAGACGATGATCGCGCTGCGCGCAGCCCTTGTTGTTTTCGCGCGTGGCGGCGGGTGCGAGAACGGCAACCGCGCGTCCCACATCATCGCCCGCGCGCAGGTCCGCGCTGGCGGGACGATCTGCAAGCGTGACGGCGAGCAGGTAGTCGGCAGCCTCGACATCGCGCCAGCCGCGCTGACGCAGCCCGGCCACCACCATGTCGCGCGCCTGCGCATGGACTGGTGCGATGTCATCGGGCACGGGAGCCAGCGCGAAACTGGCGGGCGCGGCGATCGCCACGGGGGTGGCCGCATCGATCCGCGTCACGACCGGCGATGCGCACCCGCCCAGCACCGCGGTGGTGGCCAAGATCGCCAGCGCGCGGATCATTTTTTCGACCAATCGAGATCGGCCACCGCAATCAGCAAGGCCAGACCCGAAGACATGCCGCCGACGAACGCGTTGCGCTCGACATTCACATATTCATCGACCGAATGCGCCCGTCCGCCACCGCCACCGGTGCCGATGGTGATCGCGGGGATGTTGAGGCTCATCGGGATATTGGAATCGGTCGACGATGCCTGCAACTGGGTCGAATAGCCGTGCTCGGCCAGCACCTTCAGGCTGGTGACGACCAGCGGATGGGTGTCGGCTGTGCTGCCCGCAGGCCGATCTCCGATACGGGTCTTTTCCGCGCCGATTTCGCCCAGATTGGTCGAGCGGGCAAAGTTCTCTGCCGCGACAGCTTCATCGACGATCGAAAGGAAGCGCTTTTCCAGCCGGTCGAGCGCCTTGGGGTCGGGCGAGCGCATGTCGACCTGAAGCTCGATGCGGTCGGGGATCGAATTGACCGAGGTTCCGCCCGAAACGACGCTGGCAGCATAGCTGGTGCGCGGGCTGGAAGGCACATTGGTCTCGTAGAGCCGCTTTACCGCATCGGCCATCGCTGCCATCGGGTTGACGATTCCGAACGCGCCATAGCTGTGCCCGCCGGGGCCGGTGAACGCGATGTTGTAGCGCTTCGAACCCACCGCCTGGTTGACGATGCGCGCAGGATCGGACCCGTCGACCGAAATGAACGCGGCAATCCGGTCCTTGTAGGCGTTCTTGGTGAACAGATGGCGCACCCCGCGCAGGTCGCCCGGACCTTCCTCGCCCACGGTGGCGACGAACAGGATATCGTGCCTGGTCGGCACCTTGGCAGCATTCAGCGCGCGGACCCAGGCGAGCAGCCCAGCCAGACCCACGGTATCGTCGCCCACACCCGGCGCATTGAGCGTATTGCCCTCACGCCGCACCTTCACATCGGTGCCCTTGGGGAAGACGGTGTCGAGATGCGCGCTGATCACCACCAGCGGCCCGCCTGCCGCGCCCGTGCCGCGCCTCAGCCCGGTGACATTGCCCTCGGCATCGGTCGCGACCTCGGTCAGCCCCGAAGCCTTGAACTGCTGAGCGAAATACGCACCGCGCGCCTGTTCGCCGAACGGCGGCGCAGGAATTTCAGTGATGGTAATCAGTTCCTGGACGATCCGGTCGTAATCGCCTGCCAGCGCGGTCTTGGCGGCCGCCGCATCCTTCGCAACGGCAGGTGCGGCAAAGCTGGCGCTGAGCGCCAGGGCGGCGATGAATGTCCGAAAAGCCATGCGATCCCCTTGTTGTGTTGTTGTTCGTCAATCTCGCGTCAGCAGGAAATACACGACGTAGAACCACGAGAAGAAACCGTGGATGATCGCCCAGAGAACCGATTTGTGCGCGGTATAGCTGATCGCGATCGCGAGCGCGCTGCCGAAGCCGACGCCGTTGCGGACGACCTCTTTCTGAACGATGATCCGCCGCTCGCTCATGCTGCTTGCCGCGCTGTCGCAACCGCCTCGGCGTTCAGCATTTCAGCGACCTCGAACGCGACCTCGAGCGACTGCGCCGCGTTGAGGCGCGGGTCGCAATGGGTGTGATAGCGGTCGCCCAGTGCCTCATCGGTGATCGCGATCGCGCCGCCGGTGCACTCGGTGACGTTCTGGCCGGTCATCTCGATATGGATGCCGCCAGCATGCGTGCCCTCGGCGCGGTGGACCGCAAAGAATCCGCGCAATTCGGTCATGATCCGTTCGAACGGGCGTGTCTTGAAGCCGCTGTCGGACTTGACGACATTGCCGTGCATCGGGTCGCACGACCAGATCACCGGATGGCCTTCCTGCTTCACCGCGCGCACCAGCGGCGCGAGGCCTGCCTCGACCTTGTCGTGTCCGAAGCGGCTGATCAGCGTCATCCGACCAGGAACGCGCGCAGGATTGAGCGTGTCGAGCATCGACAGCAAGGCATCGATGCTCAGGCTGGGGCCGCACTTGATGCCGATCGGGTTGCCGATGCCGCGCAGGAACTCGACATGCGCCGATCCCTCGAAGCGGGTGCGATCGCCGATCCACAGGAAGTGCGCCGAGGTGTCATACCAGTCGCCGGTGAGCGAATCGCGCCGCGTCATCGCTTCCTCGAACGGCAGCAGCAGGGCCTCGTGGCTGGTGTAGAAGCTGGTGCCCTGCAACTGCGGCACGGTGTCCGGGCTGATCCCGCAGGCGCGCATGAAGTCGAGCGCCTCGCTGATCCGGTCGGCGGTCTCCGCGTAACGCTCCGCCCAAGGGCTGCGGCCCATGAAATCGTGCATCCAGCCCTGCACCTGCTGCAGGCTGGCATAGCCGCCGCTGGCAAAGGCGCGCAGCAGGTTCAGCGTCGCAGCGCTCTGCGAATAGGCGCGCACCATCCGCGCCGGATCGGGCTCGCGCACCGCAGCGTCGAATTCGATGCCGTTGATATTGTCACCGAAATAGCTCGGCATCTCGATATCGCCCTGCCGCTCGGTCGGCGCCGAGCGCGGCTTGGCGAACTGGCCCGCCATGCGGCCCAGCTTCACCACCGGACGCTTCGAGGCGAAGGTCAGCACCACCGCCATCTGCAGCAGCACGCGGAAGGTGTCGCGGATGTTGTTGGGGTGGAACTCGGCAAAGCTCTCGGCGCAATCGCCGCCCTGCAGCAGGAACGCTTCGCCAGCCGCGACGCGCGCCAGTTCCTTTTCCAGACTGCGCGCTTCGCCGGCAAACACCAGAGGCGGATAATGGCGCAATGTGGCCTCTGCCTCGGCGAGCGCGGCGGCGTCGCGATACTCCGGAATATGCCGCGCCTCTTGGGTCCGCCAGCTATCAGGTGTCCACTTCACTGCCACGTCATTCACTCCAGCACGTCCAACAAGACCAGCCCATCAATTTAGGCCGGGCCGCGCCCCATAGCAATGTCGGCCGTGAAAAGCAGCAGGCAAATGGCATTAATGTTCGCAACGGTGGCGCAAGCCTTGCCTTTGATGTCGCAAAGACTCTAAGCGATGGGCATGGTCATGATCCCGTCCGACATCATTCCCTTCCGTGGCCGGTTTGAAGGCAGGACGCACTATTTCGCCTGCCGGGTCTATTTCGAGGACACCGATTTTTCGGGCATCGTCTACCACGCCAACTATCTGCGTTATATGGAACGCGCCCGATCCGACATGCTGAGCTGCCTCGGCATCGATCAGCGCGGTACCTATGCAGCGGGCGAAGGCGTCTATGCCGTTGCAGACATGGCGCTTCGCTTCGTGCGTCCGGCAAAAATGGACGACGATCTGGTGGTGATGAGCCAGATCACACGTTTGCGCGCCGCAGCCTGCATCATTCATCAACGAGTCATCCGACGCGGCCAATCTGTCACCGATTCCTTCGAGACACTGCTGGAGGCAGACGTTACCGCAGCATTCATCAATCCCGACGGACGCCCCATTCGCCAGCCGCGCGCGTGGGTGGACGCTTTCAACGCCATTCTCGAATCCGACCAGAAAGACTGATCCCCGCTATGATCGATACCATGGGCATTACCCCGGATGCCGTCACCCTGTCGCCGCTCAAGCTGTTCATGGAGGCCGATCTCGTCGTCAAGGCGGTAATGATCGGGCTGGCACTGGCCAGCATCTGGACCTGGACCATCATCATCAGCTTTGGCCTGAAGATCGGCAAGATCGGGCGCGACAATGCCGCGTTCGAGCAGGATTTCTGGAAGGCGGGCGATATCGATGCTTTCTACAAGGCGCGCGGCCACGAAACGCTGCCCAGCGCGCGGGTGCTGGCAGCCGGCGTCGGCGAATGGCGGCGCACCACCAAGGGCAAGGTGACCGACCGTGACGGCGCACGCCAGCGGCTCGCCACCGCGATGCAATCGAGCGTCGGGCACGAGATCGATACGCTGTCCGACCGGCTGAACTTCCTCGCCACCGTCGGGTCGGTCGCGCCGTTCGTCGGGCTGTTCGGCACCGTCTGGGGCATCATGCGCAGCTTTACCGCGATTGCCGCCGAGCAGAACAGCTCGCTAGCGGTCGTCGCCCCCGGCATCGCCGAGGCGCTGTTCGCCACCGCGATCGGCCTGTTTGCCGCCATTCCGGCGGTCATCGCCTATAACCGCTTCTCGCACCGGCTGAACAAGCTGGAAGGCAAGCTCTTCCGCTTCTCCGACGCCTTCCATGGCGAGCTCAGCCGCGAGCTGGAAAAGGAAATCTTCTGATGGGCATGTCGGTGGGTCCATCGGGCGGCGGCGGACGGCGGGGCCGATCGCGCGCGCCGATTGCAGAGATCAACGTTACGCCCTTTGTCGACGTGATGCTGGTGCTGCTGATCATCTTCATGGTCACCGCGCCGTTGCTGGTCGCAGGCGTGCCGATCGACCTGCCCGACAGCCGCGCCAACGCGCTGGAGCAGGAAAAGGAGCCGATCCAGATCTCGCTCGATGCCGAAGGCCAGCCGTTCATCGATGACACGCCGGTATCGCAGGAAGAGCTGCCCGCCGCGCTGGAGGCGATCCGCAGCGAACGCGGCGAGGACAATGGCGATGCGCCGCAGGTGATGCTGCGCGCCGACCGCACGCTCGATTACGGCAAGGTGATGCTGGTGATGGGCGAGTTGAACCGCGCGCGCCTCAACCGCGTATCGCTGGTCACGACGGGTTCATCCGACCGCGAATAGGCGGTTTGTACGAGAAAAGGTTCAGGCACACGGGATGGAAAGAAGCGAGCGTCTTGGGCTGTCGGTGGCGGTTGTCGGCCATGTCGCGCTGTTTGCCGCGCTGTCGCTGGGCATCGCCAGCCGCAGCGAGCTGAAGATGCCGACCGATCCGCTCACGGTGACGCTGACCGACGAGGTCGGACTGGTATCGCAATCGCCCTCGCCCAATACCGAGGCCGCGACTGCGACCGCGCCGGAAATCGCGCCCGAGATCGAGAAGGCCGCGCCTGTCCAGGAGCCCGAGCCTGCTCCGACGCCGCCGGTCAAGCGGCCCGAACCGCCCGCACCCAAGGCGATCGAGCGGCCTTCCCCGCCCAAGCCCAAGGCGGCGGAAAAGCCTCGTCCGGCACCGGTGCCCAAGCCTGCGCGCAGCACCCCGCCGCCGCCTGCCAAGCCTCAGCCCAAAGCGGCAGAAAAGCCCAAGCCTGCCGCTCCCAAGGATACGTCCGAACGCCGCCGCCCCGACCGACCTGCCGCCAAGCCTGCGGCCCAGGCGCCGCGTGCGCCGCGGATCGGCAAGGATTTTCTGGAAGGCGTGACCGACAAGGCCTCGACCAGCCGATCGCAGACCCCGCCCGCTGCGGCTGCAGGGCCCGCCGTCGTCGCCTCGCTGCAGCGCGAGCTGCTGCGCCAGGTCAAGCCGCACTGGGTGCCGCCGACTGGCGCGGACGCGGAACTTTTGCGCACCAGGGTCGTCGTCCGTCTGGATGAGCAGGGTAATATCGTCGGCACGCCCAGCGCGTCCACCAGCGGGGTCAACGCCAGCAACCGCGCACAGGAGTCGCTGCACAAGGAACGCGCCATCGCCGCCGTCCGCCGCGCCGCACCGTTCAAGTTCCCCGCGCAATATTATTCGGAATGGCAGACCATCGAACCAACTTTCTATCTGGGATTGTAAAACATGCGAATTCCTACCCCCTCCCGCACCCCTCCCCCGTTTGTCCCGAGCGAAGTCGAGGGACGCAATCGGAACGGTAGCGCATTCGTCCCTCGACCCGCTCGGGACAAACGGAGGTGGGTGGCAGGACTTTCCTTGGCTGTCGTTGCGTTCATGACCAGCCCCGCCCACGCACAGCTGGCGGTGGATGTCGACAATGCCGGCAGCGCTGACTTGGTCATCGCTGTCCCCGCCCTGCCGACGCCGCAGAGCGAAAGCACGCTGGCGGGCACCACCGAGGACCTCGGCAACCGCATCAGCGATGTGATCGCCTCCGACCTCGATCGCTCGGGCCTGTTCAAGCCGATCGGCCGCAACGCAGTGAAGCGCATCACGGTCGACGAAGTCACCGCGCCGACCTTTCCCTACTGGCAGGGGCGCAGCGCCGCCGCGCTGATCCAGGGCTTCGTTCGCTCGAACGGCGACGGCAAGATCACCGTGGGCTGCTATCTCTACGACGTCGCCCTGGGCAGCGAGCTGACGCGCCAGGGCTTTGTCGTCGAACCGGCGGATTGGCGCCGCGCCGCACACAAATGCGCGGACACCATCTATTCGCGGCTGTCGGGCGAAAGCCCGTTCTTCGACAGCCGTATCGCCTATATCGCCGAGACCGGGCCGAAGGGGAACCGCACCAAGCGCCTCGCCATCATGGACTCGGATGGCGCCAACCACCGGTTCATCACCAATGGGCAGTCGACCGCACTGACTCCGCGCTTCTCGCCCGATTACAAGCAGATCGCATATCTGAGCTATCTCGACGGCAACCCGCGCATCTATGTCTATGATGTCGGCAGCGGGCGACAGCGGCTGGTGACGCAGAGCCGCAACCCGACCTTCGCCCCGCGCTGGTCGCCCGATGGCCGCTATCTACTGTATTCGATGGCGATCGGCGGCAATACCGACATCTACAAGATCCCGGTCGAGGGCGGCACGCCGGTGCGCCTGACCGACGGGCCCGGCATCGATGTCGGCGGCAGCTTCTCGCCCGATGGCAACCAGATTGTCTTTGAAAGCGATCGCGGCGGCGGCCAGCAGCTGTACGTGATGAACGCCGACGGCTCCAACCAGCGGCGGGTCAGCTTTGGCGGCGGCCGCTATGCCACGCCCGAATGGAGCCCGCGTGGCGACCTCATTGCCTTTACCAAGATGCAGGGCAATTTCCGCATCGGGGTGATGAGCCCCTCGGGCGGCGGCGAGCGGCTGCTGACCAACAGCTGGCAGGACGAGGCCCCGACATGGGCCCCCAACGGCCGCGTCATCCAGTTCTTCCGCACCGGGCGAGGCGCTGTCAGCTCGACCGTGTGGCAGGTCGATCTCACCGGCACCAACGAGAGGCGCCTGCCGACGCCGGTCGATGGATCCGACCCGTCCTGGGGGCCGATCCTGCCATGATCCGTGCAAATCCTGCGCTGCACGACAGATTTTGCGGCCGGGGGGTTTACCTTGGCGGCAAAGCGAGTCACGCTTCGTTGCAGTTACGGGTTGTAGTGTCGTCACGTGCCGGTTCGCGCCGGTCCAGCATATCCATTCCCCCATGGAATCCGCGCTGCAACGGGCAGACCCCGGCAACGCTGTTCCTCCCCTTGAAAGAAGGAGACGCTCGATGAAAACTGTCCGCAACACGCTGATCATGGCCACTGCCGTCATCGCCCTGGGTGCCTGCGCCAAGAAGGCCCCGCCCGAGCTGCCCCCCGCGCCCGGCCCGGCGGTCGACAATTCGATGGGACAGGACAATTCGAACGTCGGCAATGCCATCGTCCCCGGCAGCCAGCGCGATTTCCTCGCCAAGGTCCGCTCCGACCGTATCCTGTTCGACCTTGATCGCTACAATGTCGACACCGATGACCAGGTCACGCTGCAGAGCCAGGCACAATGGCTGGGCCAGTATCCCAACAAGCAGGCGATCATCGAAGGCCATGCCGACGAACGTGGCACCCGCGATTACAACCTGGCGCTGGGCGAACGCCGCGCCAATGCCGCGAAGAACTATCTGGTCTCGCTCGGCGTGAGCGAATCCCGCCTGCGCGTCGTCAGCTACGGCAAGGAACGCCCCGCCGCGATGGGATCGGACGATGCCTCCTGGGCGCAGAACCGTCGCGCGGTGACGGTGACGATCGACTGATCTTTCCCGAGAGGGCTGAGTTTGAATAAGGGCTGGCCGCGTCGAGCGGCTAGCCCTTTTTATTTGCAACAATCACTTCAATATGAACTCATCTTGCCGCAACAGTATTTTACTATTAGTATTTCGTTGAATATTTTACATCAGTTAACTCACCAACAAACGCATGTGAATTTACCCCCATTCTTGCTTCTTTGTCGGGAGACTGGAGCAAGTTATTCATATCGAGGTTGGCGTGGGCGATATTTTGAAGAATGTATCGAAAGATAGGTCGTTCTACTTTCTGATCAGCGGCTTCATGCTGATAACATTCCTGGCGGCTTTGGCGTTGGGCGACCTCAAATGGTTCATCCCCGGCGTATATTTCGTCCGATGGATGCGGGTCATGCCCGTGGTTCTATCGGTGATCCTGATCTATTTTGCGATACGGTCCCTCGCATCGCCAACACCCATCGAGCATTTGCTCGGTAGGTTGAAGTCGTTCTTTCGCGATCGTGCAGCGGGGCTGGTGCTGTTTTCGTGCATCGCTATTTTCCATGGGACGTTCACGTCGCTGAAATCGATGCTGCCAGAACTCCATCCCTTCGCATTCGACCCGGCGATTGCCGATCTGGATGAACTGTTGCACGCCGGACCGGCCTGGATGCACGTGCGCTTTCTGGACAGCCTCACCGGGGTGATCCAGTTCCTCTATGGCACAATCTGGTTCATGCTGGTGAGCGATGTCACCTTTGCCATGTGCGTTGCCAATCCCAGCCGGCTGCGCAGCCAGTATATCTGGACGTTCCTGTTATGCTGGACCGTGCTCGGGATCGTCATCGCCGGGTGCCTCATGTCCGCTGGCCCTGTGTTCTATGACCGGTTGCTGGGCGAAGACCGGTTCGTGGGACTGACTGCGCATCTGACATCAACGATGGCGGAAAAGGGCGTTTCCTTGAATTATCCCGAATTGCTGTGGACAGCCTATGTGACGAAGACCACAGGCCTTGGCACCGGCATCTCGGCTTTTCCCAGCCTGCACCTGGCGATGTCGACGCTGTTCTTCCTCGCCGCCCATCGGTTCAACCGCGTGCTCGGCTGGGTGATGCTGGGATATCTGGTCATGACCATGCTGGGGTCGGTGCATCTGGGCTGGCATTACGCGATGGACGGCTATTTCTCGATCATCGCTACCACGGCAATTTGGAAAATGGTCGGGGTGCGATTGAAAATCGCCGAACGGCAGACCGATGGACCATCCGGCGCATGGGCACCGGCAGCAGGCCGCTGAAGCATCAGCACCCCGTCCTCAGCGATGGCAAAAGCTACCGCAGACCCGCCCGCAGCTTCGCCACGAAGCTCTTGGTCGTCGGTGTCGTGATATCCGCAACATACCAAGTGCCCTTGGCCTGTACCAGGTCAACCGAATAGCGGACCGGGCCGAAGTTGCGCATCTGCACGGTCACGCGCGCGCCGGATGTGCCGGCGGCGACCACAGTGCTGCTGACGAGCTTGTAGTCGGTGCCGGTGTCCTGACAGTCGCAAAAGGGTACGGCGTCGATCACACAGATTCCGCCGCCTGCTTCGGCGCAGGCATCGTCCCTGGCAATCAGGGCCTTCAGCGCAGGAGCATAGCGGACGGTGCGATAGTCGAAGTCACCCGGAAGCTTGGCGTAGATGCCTTCGACATAGGCCTTGGCCGCAGAAAGATCGGCGGACAGTGCAGGCCTGGCCGCAATGGCGGGCCCGGCAGCCGATATCGCGGCAACCAGGACAAGGGCGCTCGTCCGGGCAATCAGGTGATTCATGCTATTCCCCGTTGTCGAGTTTGGCCGGGCAAACAAGCAGGCGAAAGATGCTTTGGTCGATCCCTCGGCCACCGTCTGCAAGGCGCTGCGATGCTGGATAACCCAGACCTGAAACGCTGCATAGGCCATGACGGGATTGCCAGAGGCTCACACGCAAAACGGGGGCCGACATTGCTGTCGGCCCCCACTGCGCCTGTCGGGATCGTTGCGGCGTTTTCCGTAGCCCTGAAGGCGGTGTCCCGCCTCTGTGTGGTCCGTCTGCTGCGCCGCGAGCGGTGGAGCGGACGTATCCGGATCGGGCTTTCGGTCGCGGCAGTTGCATGTCTGCGCCTGTCGCATCAGCCATCGACAAACCTTTTCAGGCGTCCGGCTTCGCGCGAGGCCCGGTTCCTTTGGTCCGAAGACCGGTGGACCCGGGTCCGCGCTCTGCCTGACACCCCCTTTTCATGCACCCGGTTCAGATCATCCGGCCCGGCAGCACCACCCGCGAGGATCGTGCGCGTTAACCGCCTGTCCTGACCCGCATCGCACTTCGGCGAGGGCATCGCACCGGCTGGCTGCTCCACCCGGGTGTTGCCACCCGCATCTTGCCTGCCTGCCGATCATCATCCGTCCATCCGAACCTTTCAGATCACCGTCCCCGCGCATCCGCATCGCTGCTTCCGAGCGGCTGGGCCATCCGTTCCGGCCTGTGCATAACACTGGCCTTCATCCGTTGCCGCAACTGTTGCCAGTCCCGGCTCCGGGCGATCACTCCAGCCTTCCGACCTTGGCCTTACATCACTGTAAAGCTTCGGTTTTTCCGACTTTCTGACCGCTTTTCGTCTGTCCTTCCGACCTGTTCAAGGTCTCACGAGACCCGAGTCGCGGCCAGCAGATTTGCGCGAGTTATCCACAGATGACGCGGGTTCGCTGTGGATAAAACGGTGGATAGCAATGGATTAAGGTGCCCCGGACGGATTGTTTCATCGCGGTGTAACAATCGCGTTTCGGACGGCGCGCCTGGTTCTGCGAATCGCGTACAACGTCCCTCGATTTCGCTCGGGACAAACGCGTTGGGTGTGACTCGGCCTTGCAAGGGTCCCGAGTTCCCGAGCGAAGTCGAGGGACGTCAAGCGCCGCCCTGTCAGCCAATCGCCCCCATCGGCACGACCGCAACCAGGATCAGGCACGCCATCACGATGGCGGTGACCCGCGCCCGCATCGTGCCATAGGCAACATCTGTCGCGCCCGCCTCCGTCGCGCGGCGGTCGAGCCAGTACAGCACGCCGAAACCGATCGCGAACAGCAGCGCCGCCTCGTTGAATGGCACGAACCACAAGGCGGCGCAGGTCGCGAGCACCACGACATTGCTGGCGATCAGCAGATTGGGCGCGACCTTCTGCGGGGCGACCACCTGGATACCCCACAAGGTTCCCGCCATGAACATCAGGATTGTGAACGCCCAATAGCAGGTCAGGTTGGCCGCGTTGACATCGCCATAGCCGGTCATGTGGCACGATGCCCCCGCGAGGAAGGGCAGCCCGCCGGCATAGGTCAGCGCCTGCATCAGAACGCGCCGGTCTGCCGGTCGCTGTTCGCCCCCTGCCCGCCCCATGGCGCGCCTCAGGCCCCCCGGCGACCCAGCAGGCGCAGACGCAGCGCGTTGAGCTTGATGAAGCCTTCCGCGTCCTTCTGGTCATAGGCGCCGGCATCATCCTCGAACGTCACCACCTTCTCGCTGTACAGCGAGAACGGCGACTTGCGGCCGACGACCCAGGCATTGCCCTTGTACAGCTTCAACCGCACGGTGCCGGTGACATGCGCCTGGCTGTGGTCGATCGCCGCCTGCAGCATCTCGCGCTCGGGGCTGAACCAAAGGCCGTTGTAGATCAGTTCGGCATAGCGCGGCGCGAGCTCGTCCTTGAGGTGCGCAGCCCCGCGATCGAGCGTCAGCTGCTCGATGCCACGATGCGCGATGTGATAGATCGTGCCGCCGGGCGTTTCGTACATGCCGCGCGATTTCATGCCGACAAAGCGGTTCTCGACCAGATCGAGCCGTCCGATGCCGTGCGTCTTGCCGTACTCGTTGAGCTTTTCAAGCAAGGTCGCCGGGCTCATGCCCTCGCCGTTGATCGCCACGCCATCACCGCGCTCGAAATCGATGGTGATATATTCGGGGGTGTCGGGCGCGTCCTCGGGGTGGTTGGTACGCGAATAGACGTAATCGGGGACTTCATCCCACGGGTCTTCGAGCACCTTGCCCTCGGACGAGGTGTGCAGCATGTTCGCATCGGTCGAGAACGGCGCTTCGCCGCGCTTGTCCTTGCTCACCGGAATCTGGTGCGTTTCGGCAAACTCGATCAGCTTGGTACGGCTGGTGAGATCCCACTCGCGCCACGGAGCGATCACCTTCACGTCCGGGTCGAGCGCGTAATAGCCCAGCTCGAAGCGCACCTGGTCGTTGCCCTTGCCGGTCGCGCCATGGCTGACCGCGTCGGCACCCACCATCTTGGCGATTTCGATCTGGCGCTTGGCGATCAGCGGCCGCGCAATCGAGGTGCCCAAGAGGTACGTGCCTTCGTACACCGCATTGGCGCGCATCATCGGGAACACGTAGTCGCGCACGAACTCTTCGCGCAGATCGTCGATGAAGATGTGTTCGGGCTTCACACCCATCATCTGCGCCTTGGCGCGCGCAGGCTCCAGCTCTTCGCCCTGGCCAAGATCTGCGGTGAAGGTCACGACCTCGCAGTTATAGGTCTGCTGCAGCCACTTGAGGATCACGCTGGTATCCAGCCCGCCCGAAAAAGCCAGAACGACGCGGTTTACGGATTGAGTCATGCAAGCGGACTTTCTGCAAGGAAGAAGGTTCGCGCGCCGACTATCAGCGCGGCCCAGCAGGGGCAAGAGTGCTGTGCGCGACAGGGGCGATGTTGACTTGCTGGCGCGGCGATTATAGCGTCCACCTCAAGTCGCGGACCACTCGCCAGCCCTCGTGCTGGAGTGCAGGATTCCGCGCTTATGTCTCTCAGACTTTCCCGCTCTATCGCCACTGTCGGCCTGTCGTTCGTGCTCGCCACGCTGTCGGCCCCGCTCAATGCCGGGTCAGCGCCCGATCCGCAGCGGCTGCACCAGCCGCGAACCGATTGCCATGTCGGCTATGACCTCCTCATTGACGATCTGGAAAAGGGCCGGTCGCTTTCCGCTACGGACGAAGCCTGGGCACGGGCGCATGAGGATGCCTCCAAAGCCGGCAAGCCCTGCCCTGCGCCGCCACAGCCGCTGCTGGACCGCGCGCTCAACCGGGTCATTTCCACCCCGGACGGGTACAAGATCGCCAAGCGCTATGCCGATGGGCAGAAGGATGCCAGCGCGATGCTGGAGTTGGGCCTGGCCGGCTATGCGGAAATGTTCAGCGATTTCAGCAAGGCTCAGGGGCTGGACCTGGTCAAGGCATCGGCGACCGGAGGCGATCCGATGGGCATGTATATCCATGGCACCTTTCTGGCCCAGGGCATTTATGGTGCCAAGGACATCAAGGGCGGCGTCGCGATGATGGAGCAGGCCGCCGCTGCCGGGCATGTCGATGCGATGCACCGCGCAGGCATCTATTACCATGAAGGCATCGGCGTGAAGAAGGACGAGAAAAAGGCGTTCGACCTTTTCCGTCAGGCCGCCGAGCGCGGCCATGTCTATTCCACGATCATGGCCTTCACGATGATCAACGAGGGACGCGGCACGAAGAAGGATTTCGACCTCGCCTATCGGCTGTCGCGCAGCATGGCCGAACAGGGCGAGGTCTATGGCGCGGTGATGGCGGCATCATCCTTGCTGCAATCGAAGGACGCGATGAAGTACGAGACCGAGGTGCTGTACTGGATGGACTATGCCATCAAGAACGGGGACGACACCATCAAGGCGCAGATGACCCCGCTGCGCCAGCAGGCCGTGCAGATCTACAGCCGCCCCGCCCCGGTTCCCGCCGAATACCGCCCCCGTCCGTTCAAGGCATGCCCGATGAAGACGGTGTGCACCGTCAACCACTATAGCGGGCTGCGCAGCTGCACCACCAACAAGGACTATTGGAGCGACTGCGACGGCTGAGCCGCCGCAGCCATCAGACCCAGCCCGCCGTCTGCGCCGCGACCCACAGGCCCAGACCTGCGAACAGCAAGGCCGCACCGATCTGCAGCGCGCGGATCGGCAGGATGCGCTCGATCCTGTGGCCCAGCAGCACGGCGGGCACGTTGGCGACCATCATCCCCAGGGTCGTGCCAGCCGTCACCGCGACAACATTCTGGTAATGCGCGCCCATCGCCACCGTGGCGATCTGAGTCTTGTCGCCCATTTCAACGAGGAAGAAGGCGATGACGGTGGTGATGAACACCCCGGCGCTGCGTTCCTTCGGCGCGTCGTCCTCATCGAACGTGTCGGGGATCAGCGCCCACAGGCCCATGCCGATGAAGCCCGCAGCGATCGCATAGCGAAAGGCGGGGCTGTCGATCAGCCCTGCGACCTGCTGGCCGAGCAGCGCGGCCAGGAAATGATTGGCGAGCGTCGCAACCAGAATGCCTGCAATGATCGGCACGGGCTTGCGCAGCCTTGCGGCCAGCAGAATTGCGAGCAGCTGGGTCTTGTCGCCCATTTCGGCGAGCGCGACGAGCGACAGAGAGGCGAGAAAGGCTTCCATGATGGGTCTCTTCCGGGGCCGGGCAGCAGGTTCAGCAAAACACAACAACACGCATCACCCCCGCCCGGCCGGGCAAAAGAGTTCAGGTGTCGTCGGTCTTGCCGGAAGCCGGGCCTCAAAAGACCTGGAAACCCGCGCACCATGGCCTCTCGGCCAAGTGTGTTGACGCGCGGTCCGGTGCACCGCACCGGTTGGCTACTCCCCATCAGACGTGCTAGCCTTTAGGCCCTGATCACGGGGGATGCAAGATGGCGGACGCGGGCAACACAATCACGGCAACCGATGCCAGCGTCGATGGTTTTATCGCGGGCCTCGAGCCTGACCAGCGGCGGGACGATGCGCAGACGCTGCTGGCGCTGTACCAGCGCGTCACCGGTATGCCTGCGAAAATGTGGGGGCCCGCCATGATCGGCTTTGGCGAATATACCTATGCCTATCCCAGCGGCCGCACAGGCACCTGGGCGCGGTCCAGCTTTTCACCGCGCAAGGGCAAGCACAGCATCTATCTGATGGCAGGCTATGACGACGAGGCGGTCGCCGCGCGGCGCGATGCGCTGCTGGCAAGGCTGGGCAAGCACAAGATGGAAAAGACCTGCCTGCATGTCACGAAGCTGGCCCAGATCGATATCGGCGTGCTGGAACAGTTGATCGCCCATGATCTTGCAGAAATGAACCGGATTTATCCGCCCGATTGACTGCCCTAAGTCATAACGCGCAAATGTAACATTCGGCTGATAGGCTGCGCATTGCGATAAAGGACGGAGAGATCACATGGGCGTTCTGACAGGCAGGAAAGTCTTGGTCATGGGCGGAAGCCGGGGCATCGGCGCAGCCATTGTCACACGCCTGGCTGCCGATGGTGGATCGGTGACTTTCACTTATGCCGGATCGCATGGAGCCGCCGATGCGCTGGCAGCCGAGACCGGCGCGACCGCGATGCAGGCAGACAGCGCCAGTCGCGACGCAGTATTCGCTGCGATCCAGGCGGTGAGCCCGATCGACATTCTGGTGATCAGCGCCGGGGTGTTTGTCTATGCCGATATTCGCCAAGGGGATCCGGACGTCATCGACCGGATGATCGACCTCAATGTCCGTGCGCCTTATCATGCAGCGTCAGAGGCAGCCAAGACGATGCCCGATGGCGGACGGATCATCATCATCGGCTCGGTCAATGCCGATGCGGTGCCGGTCACCGGCGCATCAGGCTATGCCATGACCAAGGCCGCGATGCAGGGGCTGGCACGTGGCATGGCGCGCGATCTGGGGCCGAACGGCATCACGGTCAACGTCGTGCAGCCTGGCCCCGTGGCCACCGACATGAATCCGGAGCATGGCGATTTTGCCGATGCGCTGCGCAGCACGATGGCCATCAAGCGCTATGCCAGGCCAGAGGAGGTCGCCGGGATGGTCGCCTATCTCGCCGGACCGGAAGCCGGGATCGTCACCGGGGCAATGCACACCATCGACGGTGGCTTTGCCTGTTGACGCACGCAACGCCAGGGGCGCACACCTGCGAACATGACCAACACCGATGACCTTTACCGTGGCCCGGTCAAGCGCAGCATCCAGATTGCGGGGCACCTGACCTCGATCAGCCTGG
Organism: Hydrogenophaga intermedia; assembly: GCA_943370475.1. GTDB lineage: Bacteria > Pseudomonadota > Alphaproteobacteria > Sphingomonadales > Sphingomonadaceae > Blastomonas. The sequence goes on along the minus strand of CALRRI020000015.1, from coordinate 72,670 downwards.
AGCCTTTGTTCTGGGATCTGCTCAAGGCGGCGGCCGAGGCGCGCACGTTGCCGCTCAACGCCCTGGTCGCGCGAATCGATGTCGAACGGATCGAGGCGGACGACCCGCCAAACCTGGCGAGCGCGATCCGGCTGTGGCTGGTACGGGATCTGGTGGAGGGTGTGTCCGTGTCGGGCCTTGAAAGCTCCCCTCCCTCTGAGGGAGGGGTTGGGGGTGGGTAGGCGGTTACAGGGAAACGTCGGCATCACCTCGCCGACCCACCCCTAGCCCCCTCCCTGACCAGGGAGGGGAAAGCGCGATGAACCGGTGCTAGCGATCAATCCCCGCCGACGCGCTCGATGTCTGCGCCAACCGCCTGCAGCTTTTCCTCGAGCCGCTCATAGCCGCGGTCGAGGTGATAGACGCGGTTGACCTCGGTCTCGCCCTCGGCGGCAAGGCCTGCGATGATCAGGCTCATCGAGGCGCGCAGATCGGTTGCCATCACCGGCGCACCGACCATCCGCTCGACGCCATGGACGACGGCCGTGCGGCCCTTGACCTCGATATGCGCGCCCATGCGGTTGAGTTCGGGCACGTGCATGTAGCGGTTCTCGAAGATCGTCTCGGTCAGCACGCTGGCGCCTTGCGCCATGCACAGCATCGCCATGAACTGCGCCTGCATGTCGGTGGCAAAGCCCGGGAACGGCGCAGTCGAGAGCGTGAGCGCCTGCAGCTTGCCATTGGGGCGCACCGCGATGCCATCGGCGATCTCGTCGCACTGCACGCCCGCCTGGCGCAGCGCGGCGATGGTCGCTTCCATCTCGTCCAGCCTTGCACCAACCAGATCCAAAGCGCTTCCGGTGATCGCAGCAGCGCAGGCATAGCTGCCCGCCTCGATCCGGTCGGCCATCACCCGGTAGGTCGCGCCGTGCAGCCGGTCCTTGCCATGGATCACCAAAGTCGATCCGCCGATGCCCTCGATGACTGCGCCCATTGCCACCAGCAGGTTGCACAGATCGACGATCTCGGGCTCGCGCGCGGCGTTGCGCAGCGTGGAGGTACCCTTGGCAAGCACGGCGGCCATCAGCGCGTTCTCGGTCGCGCCGACCGAAACCACCGGAAAACCGAAGTCGCCGCCGGGCAGCCCGCCCTTGGGGGCGCGGGCCGTCACATAGCCTGCGGTAATCTCGATCTCTGCGCCCAGCGCTTCCAGCGCCTTCAGATGCAGGTCGATCGGGCGGTTGCCGATGGCGCAGCCGCCGGGCAGCGACACCGTCGCCTCGCCCGCGCGCGCAAGCAGCGGGCCAAGCACCAGGATCGAAGCGCGCATCTTGCGCACGATGTCATAGGGGGCAACCGTCGCAGTGACGCGGCCCGCACGCAACGTCATCACCCGGCCGAAATCCTCGGGCCGCGCGCCTTCGATCATCGTCGAGACGCCCAGCTGGTTGAGCAGATGACCGAAGCTGTCGACATCGGCCAGCCGCGGCAGGTTGCGCAGCGTCAGCGGCTCATCGGTCAGCAGCGCGCACGGCAACAGCGTCAGAGCGCTGTTCTTGGCACCGGAGATGGGAATGCGGCCCGAGAGCGGCTTTCCGCCGCGAATGATGATCTTGTCCATCGCCGCTGTTTAACGCCTGCGGCAGGCCTTGCAAGAGGGGGGTGCAAAGCCCGAAGTGTCAAACCTTCTCGAGCGTGCACTGCAGCGGGTGCTGGTTTTCGCGGGCGAAGTCCATCACCTGGTTCACCTTGGTCTCGGCGACCTCATAGGTGAAGATGCCGCACACGCCGACGCCCTTCTGGTGGACGTGGAGCATGACGCGGGTCGCCTCGTCCATGTTCATGCTGAAGAAGCGCTTGAGCACCAGCACGACGAATTCCATCGGCGTGTAATCGTCGTTCAGCATCAGCACCTTGTATTGGCTGGGCTTTTTCGACTTGGCGCGGGTCTTGACCGCGATCCCGATATCGGGCGGCCCTTCGTCCTCACGGTCCGGCCCGGCGTGCGCAGGCACAGGCGCTTGCCATGTCTCAGCGGCATGGAGACGCCGTGACGGCGCGGAAGCTGGGTTCGCAGTGTTCATAGATGCACCGGAATATCGTATTTCGCCGGGCTCAGGCAAGGGGGCGTGCGTAATTTGCGCCAACGTCCTGTATCGCCCTGACGCATCCATTGTGGTCTGTCGCTCGCTGGCACTGGTGTTTGTCGCCGCTTTCCGTTAGGGGCGCGGCCATGCATTTTCTCGATCAAGCCAAGATTTTCATACGTTCCGGTGCGGGCGGACAGGGCGCTGTGTCCTTTCGCCGCGAAAAATATGCCGAATATGGCGGCCCAGATGGCGGCAACGGCGGCAAGGGCGGCGACATCATCTTCGAAGCGATCAGCGGTCTAAACACGCTGATCGACTTTCGCTACACCCAGCATTTCAAGGCCAAGCGCGGCAATGGCGGGATGGGCCGCAATCGCACCGGCGCGGGCGGCGAAGACCTGGTGGTCAAGGTGCCGGTGGGCACCCAGATCCTCAGCGATGACAAGGAAGAGGTGCTCGCCGACTTCACACATGCCGGCCAGCGGATCACGCTGCTGCGCGGCGGCGATGGCGGTCGCGGAAACCTCAGCTATTCCAGCAGCACCAACCGCGCGCCGCGCCAGCACGGCCCTGGCTACCCCAGCCGCGAGATGTATGTCTGGCTGCGGCTGAAGCTGATGGCCGACGCAGGGCTGGTGGGTCTGCCCAATGCGGGCAAATCGACCTTCATCAACCAGGTGACCAACACCCAGGCGAAGGTCGGCGATTATCCGTTCACCACATTGCGGCCGCAGCTGGGCGTGGTGCAGCACCGCAACCGCGAGTTCGTGCTCGCCGATATTCCCGGCCTGATCGAAGGCGCAGCCGAAGGCGCAGGCATCGGCGACCGATTCCTGGGTCATATCGAACGCTGCCGGGTGCTGATCCATCTGATCGACGCGCATGGCGAAGATCCGGTCGAAGCGATGCGCATCGTCGAAGGCGAGCTCGAAAACTACGGCGCAGGCCTGGACGAGAAGGCCAAGCTGGTCGCGCTCAACAAGGGCGACCTGCTCGACGACGAGCTGATGAAGCACTTCGCCGCCGAACTGATCGCTGCAGGGGCAGACCGGGTTTTCCCCGTCTCGGGCGCAACCGGTGCCGGAATTTCCGACCTGTTCGATGCGCTGCTCGAATATCTGCCGCACGATACCGCGACCGAAAAGCCCGAAGGCGTGGACCCGAATGCGGATATTGAACCGGGGACATGGTCGCCAGTTTGAGTGAGGCATAAACCCAAGGTATTTCGCTCCCATTCCCTTTTGTCCCGAACCCTTCGGTTGGCTGGCAAGGCCGATCGCTCAAGGTGAACTGAAGTCGAGGGACGTATTCGCAACCGTTCGAGCACACGTCCCTCGACTTGGCTCGGGAACTCGCAAGAGGTGGTCAGGCCATGCTGATCGAGGTCATTGCTGAAGGCAGATCAAGGACGCGAACATGCCAATGACGTCCCCGCTCGCTCCCGCCGCATGTCCGGTGCTGGTGGTGAAGGTCGGCTCGGCGCTGCTGGTCGCGCCCGATGGCACGGTGCGGCGCGAGTGGCTTGCCTCGCTGGTGGCGGATATCGCTGCGCGCATCAAGGACGGCCAGCGGATCGTGATCGTCTCGTCAGGCGCGATCGCACTCGGCGCCCGGCGGCTGGGCCTGCCCAAGGGTGGCCGCGCCAGCCTGGAAGACGCCCAGGCGGCAGCCGCCACCGGCCAGATTGCGCTGAGCCAGTGCTGGGCCGAACTGCTCGGCGCGCACGCGATCACCGCAGCACAGATGCTGGTGACCCTCGACGATCTGGAAGACCGCAGGCGCTTCCTCAATGCGTCCGCGACGCTGCGCCGGTTGATTGCGCTCGATGTCGTGCCGGTGATCAACGAAAACGACTCGGTCGCGACCGAGGAAATCCGCTTCGGCGACAATGACCGGCTGGCCGCGCGCATCGCGCAGGCAGCCGGTGCAGCCGGCGTGGTGCTATTGTCCGATGTCGACGGGCTTTATACCACCAATCCGAAGAACGATCCCGACGCCCGCCTTGTCGAGAGCGTCACCCGGATCGATGCGCGCATTCGCGCGATGGCCGATGGCGGCTCGGCCTCGGGCATGGGGTCGGGCGGCATGCTGTCGAAGCTGGAGGCGGCGAGAATCGCGACCAGCGCGGGCGCGCACCTCGCCATCGCCAACGGCACGCACGACCACCCGCTCGCTCTGCTGGCGCAAGGGGGACGCTGCACCGTGTTCACCGCGGGCAAGCTGGGCAAGGGCCGCAAATTGTGGCTGGCAGGACGCATGACCGCGCGCGGTCGGATCATCGTGGACGCAGGCGCAGCCGCCGCACTCGCCAAGGGCTCCAGCCTGCTGGCCGCAGGCGCGACCGCGATCGAGGGCCGGTTTGCGCGCGGCGATGTCGTCGAGATCGCCACCACCAGCGGCGAGACGATCGCGCGGGGCCTTTGCGAATATGATGCCGCCGATGCCGCGCGGATCACCGGGCTGCGCAGCGATGCGATTGCGCAGGTGCTGGGCCATGCCCCGCGCAGCGCGCTTGTCCACCGCGACCAGATGGTGCTGCTGTGAGCGTGATCGCGATGACCGGCGGCACCGGCTTTGTCGGCGGTGCAACGATCGACGCCGCGCTCGGGCTTGGCCATCAGATCCGCGCGCTGACCCGCAGGCCGCAGGCGGCACGCGAGGGTGTCACCTGGGTCGAGGGGACGCTGGACGATGTCGCCGGCCTGACACGGTTGTGCGAAGGCGCAGATTGCGTGCTGCACATCGCCGGCGTGGTCAACGCGCCCGACCGCGCGGGCTTCATTGCGGGCAATATCACCGGCACCGAAAACATGCTCGCGGCGGCGAAGGCGGCTGGCGTTGCGCGCTTCATCCACGTCTCGTCGCTCGCCGCGCGCGAACCTGCACTATCGAACTACTGCTGGTCGAAGGCCGAGGCAGAGGCGCGCGTCATCGCATCCGGCCTCGACTGGGCGATGGTCCGACCGCCGGCGGTCTATGGCCCCGGCGATACCGAGATGCTCGACCTTTTCCGCATGGCCGCGCGCGGTGTCGTCATGCTGCCGCCGGGCGGGCGGATGTCGGTCGTGCATGTCGCCGATCTGGCAAGGCTGCTGGTGCGGCTGGCCGCAGGGTCGGGCGACCTGCAGGCAATCTACGAAGTCGATGATGGCATGGCGAGCGGATGGAGCCACGCCGCCTTTGCCGATGCGCTGGGCGATGCGGTGGGGCGCAAGGTCCGCTCGTTCAGCACGCCGAAGCTCGCGCTGCAACTGGCCGCCAGAGGTGACCGGCTGCTGCGCGGCAAGACCGCCAAGCTGACCCCCGACCGCGCGCGCTATATCGCGCACAGCGACTGGACCGCCGATCCCGAAAAGCAGCCTTCCACTCAGCTGTGGCAGGCCGAGATTCCGACGCGTCAGGGTCTGGCAGAGACAGCGCGCTGGTATCGCACGAAGGGCTGGCTCAAAGCGTAAGCAGCGAGCGGCCGAGCACCATCTCGATGATGAACAGCGCAAAGGTCAGCGTCAGCCCGATCAGGAAGATGCGATAGGCATGGCCCAGATAGCGGTATTTCTTGTGCTGCAGCACCATCCCGTTCTGGTGGACATCGCGCAGCATCGTGCGGAAGATCGTCTCGTCGGTGTGCAGCTGGTCGATCACCAGATCGGCAAAGTCATCCTCTGCCATGGCAGAGAAATTGCCGAAGAACATGAAGTTGGTCGCCCCCGCCGGGACATTGGCCTTGGGCGCTGGCGCGCCGCGCACCGACGGCAGGATGGCGAACACCGCGCACATGGCCGATAGGAATGCGAACATCGCGAGCACGATCAGCGGCAAGGTGAAGTTGCCGGTGCGCGCCTGCCCCACCGAAATGGTGAACACCACGAAGGTTGCGCCCATCAGGATGCTCGCCTTCTGGTCGGCCATCTGGCTCAACGCGAGGTTGGTCTGCACTGATGTGCGGATCAGATGGATCGCATGCGGAGAGAAGGTGTGCGGCGTTTGCGGCCACGGGCTGGGAATCGCCTTGCGCGGCGTTTCGACTCGGCTTTCGATCATACCCTCACCCATGACAGATTGATGACACAGCAGCACCGCGCTTGACAAGCGGCACTGCACTGCCCTTCTGGCTGAAACAAGCTGCCGCGATGTTGCCGCATTCCCCCGGCATGGCGGAGCCAGACACGAACGAAAGATCCGCATGACCGACACCGCCATTTACGACCGCATTGCCGCGCAGATCGAACCCTTCAACAAAAAGGGCGTCGAGCTGTCCGAAAGCACCACCTTCGCGTCCGATCTTGAGTGGGACAGCCTGACGGTGATGGATTTCGTCGCGGCGATCGAGGACGAGTTCGACATCATCATCACCATGAACATGCAGGCCGAGATCGAAACCGTCGGCCAGCTTGTCGCCGCGGTTGAGAAGCTCACCGCCTGATCTGCGCCATTTCCTGCGCCTGCCCCAGAATATCAGAGACCCCAGATGACCGACCTTTTTTCCAAGTTCGATGCCCTGATCGGCGAGCGCGAGGCCCTGCTCTCGCACGGCGTGCGCGATCCCTATGCGCTGGTCATGGAATCGGTCAAATCGCCCACCGTGGCAATGTGCAACGGCAAGGAAACGATCCTGCTGGGCACGTACAACTACATGGGCATGACCTTCGATCCCGATGTGCTCGACGCCGGCAAGGCTGCGCTCGACAATTTCGGATCGGGCACCACCGGCAGCCGCGTGCTCAACGGCACCTATGCGGGGCACCGCGATTGCGAGGAAGCGCTGAAGGAATTCTACGGGATGGACCATGCGATGGTCTTTTCCACCGGATACCAGGCAAACCTCGGCATCATCTCGACCATGGCGGGCAAGGAGGATTACATCATCCTCGACATCGACAGCCATGCCTCGATCTATGACGGCTGCGCGCTGGGCAACGCCCAGATCGTCGCCTTCCGCCACAATGATGTCGAAGCGCTGGAAAAGCGGCTGAAGCGTCTGCCCCCCGAAGCAGGCAAGCTGGTCGTGCTCGAAGGCGTCTATTCGATGCTCGGCGATATTGCGCCGCTCAAGGAAATGGTCGCCATTTCGAAGGCCGCAGGCGCGATGGTGCTGGTCGACGAAGCACATTCGATGGGCTTCATCGGCGAGAACGGGCGCGGCGTGGCGGAAGCCGCCGGCGTGATGGACGATGTCGATTTCATCATCGGCACGTTCAGCAAGTCGGTCGGCACCGTTGGCGGCTTCTGCGTCTCCAACCACCCCAAGTTCGAGGTGCTGCGCCTCGTCTGCCGCCCCTATGTGTTCACCGCCAGCCTGCCGCCGTCGGTGGTCGCCACCGCTGCGACCAGCATCCGCAAGCTGATGCACGCGGGCAACAAGCGCGCGCATCTGTGGGAAAATTCCAAGCGGCTGCACCAGGGCCTGCGCGACCTCGGCTTCCAGCTCGGCACGCCCGAGGCACAGAGCGGCATCATCGCGGTGATCATGACCGATATGCTCAAAGGCGCGCAGATGTGGGAAGCGCTGCTCGACCGCGGCCTCTACGTCAACCTCGCCCGTCCGCCGGCAACCCCTGCCGGCATGACGCTGCTGCGCTGCTCGCTGTGCGCGGAGCATTCGGCTGAGCAGGTGACGCAGATCCTGGGTATCTTCGAGGCTGCCGGCAAGGATGTCGGGGTCGTCTGACCCGAATCTTCCCCCTCTCGCCTAAGGGAGGGGGACGCACAGCCAGCAACCCACCCCTTCAAAACCCCGAAAATTGCTGTATGGGCAGGCGATACCGTCTTCCCCAGACAAGGCCATTTGCCATGACAGAACTGCTTGCGCTGCGCGATGCCGTGCGCGCTCACCACCGGGCCGATGAAGGCGCGGTGCTCGATACCCTGATGGCGCAATACGCCCCCTCGCCCGAACTGCGCGCCCGCATTCGTGCGCGCGCAGTCCGCGTGGTCGAGGACGTTCGCGCTGCTTCCGGCCCCACGCTGATGGAAAGCTTCCTTGGCCAATACGGCCTGTCCTCGGACGAGGGCCTCGCGCTGATGACATTGGCCGAAGCGCTGCTGCGCGTGCCCGATGCCGAGACCATCGACGATCTGATCGAGGACAAGATCAGCCCGGCTAACTGGCGCGAGCATTTCGGCAAGTCCGAGCATTCTTTGGTCAACGCCAGCACTTTCGCGCTCTCGATGACGCAATCGGTGCTCGAAGGGTCCATCAGCAAGGGGCCATTGGATGCGCTGCGCGGCGCGATCAAGCGGCTGGGCGAACCGGTGATCCGCGCCGCCGTGCGCCGGGCGATGAAGGAACTGGGCAACCAGTTCGTGCTGGGCGAGGACATGGACGAGGCGCTCAAGCGCTCGCGCAAATGGGCGGCGGAAGGCGCGACCTTCAGCTATGACATGCTGGGCGAGGCCGCGCTGACCTTCCCCGACGCCGACCGCTATTTTGCGGCCTATATGAATGCGATCCGGTCGATCGCCGACGCGGCCAAGACCGACGACATGCGCACCAATCCGGGGCTGTCGATCAAGCTCTCGGCGCTGTATCCGCGCTACGAGATGAGCAAGGCGGACGAATGCGTTCCGGCGCTCGCCGACCGGGTGCTCGAACTTGCCCGCGCCGCGCGCGATGCGCGAATCGGGCTGAATATCGATGCGGAGGAAGCGTATCGGCTCGGAATGTCGCTCGACATCATCAAGATGGTGCTGAACGATCCCACGCTCGCCGGCTGGGATGGCCTGGGCGTGGTCGTGCAGGCGTTCGGAAAGCGCGCCAGCTTTGTCATCGACTGGCTTTATGGCCTGGCGCAATCGCTTGACCGCAAGATCATGGTGCGCCTCGTCAAGGGTGCGTATTGGGACAGCGAGATCAAGCGCGCACAGATCGATGGCGTGCCTGATTTCCCGGTGTTCACCAGCAAGGCGGCGACAGATATTTCGTATATCTGCTGCGCTGCGCAGTTGCTCAAGCTGACCGATCGCATCTATCCACAGTTCGCTACGCACAATGCGCACAGTGTCGCGGCGATCCTCGAAATGGCGGGCAACCGCGACGATTTCGAGTTCCAGCGGCTGCACGGCATGGGCGAGCCGCTGCACAATGCTCTGCTGCGCAACGAGAAGGTGCGCTCGCGGATTTACGCGCCGGTCGGGCGGCACAAGGAGCTGCTCGCCTATCTGGTGCGCCGCCTACTCGAGAACGGCGCCAACTCGTCGTTCGTCAACCAGCTCGCCAACCATGCCGTGCCCGCCGAGGCGATCGCTGCCGATCCGTTCGAGCAGCTCGAGGCCGCGCGCGCAGAGGCGGATGCCAGGATCATCCGCCCGTCGGCGCTCTACGCTCCGGCACGCGTGAATTCGCACGGCTGGGATCTGGCCAATCGCGCCGATCTCAACGCCTTCCTCGAAGCACGAGCCGCCTTTGCCAATCATCAATGGCATGCCGCGCCGATCATCGTCGGCACGCCCAGCCCGGCCACGCAGGAACGCGCGCTTTTCAGCCCGGCCAATCCGGACCGGCAAATCGGCGCGGTCCGCGATGCGACGGCAGAGCAAGCCGCCGGCGCAATCGCCGCAGGGCGCGCATGGGATGCCCCGGTCGCCGAACGCGCAGCTGCTCTGGGCCGCGCCGCCGACCTGATGGAAGCGCGCCACGGCGAGATATTCGCGCTGCTGGCGCATGAAGCGGGCAAATGCGCGCCCGACGCCATCGCCGAACTGCGCGAGGCAGTAGATTTCCTGCGCTATTACGCCGCCGAAGCTCTGGCCAATCCGGCAGACGCGCCGCGCGGCATCATCACCTGCATTTCGCCGTGGAACTTTCCGTTGGCAATCTTCACCGGCCAGATCGCTGCCGCGCTTGCTGCGGGCAATGCCGTGCTCGCCAAGCCTGCAGAGCAGACGCCGCTGATCGCGCATCTCGCGACACAGTTGCTGCACGAGGCGGGCGTGCCTGCGCATGCGCTGCAGCTGCTGCCGGGGCCAGGCCGCGTCATCGGCACCGCGCTGACCAGCGACACAGCAATTGCAGGCACCTGCTTTACCGGATCGACCGCGACCGCACAGGCGATCCACCGCGCCATGGCCGATCATTGCGGACCCGATGCGATGCTGATTGCCGAAACCGGCGGTCTCAATGCGATGATCGTCGATTCGACCGCGCTGCCCGAACAGGCGGTGCGCGATATCGTCGCCTCCGCCTTCCAGTCGGCCGGCCAGCGCTGCTCCGCACTGCGCATGCTCTACGTCCAGCGTGACATTGCTGATTCGCTCAAGGACATGCTGTTCGGTGCGATGGATGCGCTGACCCTGGGCGATCCGTGGTGGCTGGCCAATGATGTCGGTCCGGTGATCGATCCTACCGCGCGTGAAAAGATCACGGCGCATATCGAGGCAGCCCGGCGCGAGGGACGGCTGCTCAAGCAGCTGGAAGCACCCGAAAACGGCTGGTTCGTCGGCCCGGCGGCCATCGCAGTGAATGGCATCGAGGATCTGGCCGAAGAGATTTTCGGCCCGGTGCTGCACATCGCCACCTTCGAGGCTGGCGAAATCGACGCGTTGGTCGATCGCATCAATGCGCGCGGCTATGGCCTGACCTTCGGGCTGCAGACTCGCATCGACAGCCGTGTCGAGCAGGTCACGGCGCGAGTCCACGCGGGCAACATGTACATCAACCGCAACCAGATCGGCGCGGTTGTCGGCGCGCAGCCCTTTGGCGGCGAGGGCCTGTCTGGTACCGGCCCCAAGGCCGGCGGACCGCGCTATCTGCCGCGCTTTGCCGCCGCGCCGGGTCCTCAGCTGGACCTGCCCCCCCTCACCCGCATTGCCGGGCGCAGCGAAGTCGAAGCCGCATTGGCTGCCTTGCCGCGCGTCACCGAGCTACCGCTCGATACGCTCACTATGCCGGGGCCGACCGGCGAATCGAACGTGCTGTCGACTTATGCGCGCGGCCGTGTGCTGTGCCTGGGGCCCACGGTCGAAGCGGCGATGCAGCAGGCGCAGGCGGCGCAGTCGGAAGGCTGTGCGTCCCTGATCGTCGTTCCCGGCGCCAAGGGTGCGCACGCGATCGATGGCTTCATCGAACGCGCCGATCTGGCGCATATCGCAGGGTTTGATGCGGTCGCCGCGTGGAGCAGCAGCGACGACCAGCGCGCCATCCGCAAGGCACTGGCCGCGCGTGACGGCGCCATCCTGCCCTTGTTCACCGAAGAGCATTTCGCCCAGCGCTGCGTGCACGAACGGCACGTGTGCATCGACACGACAGCGGCGGGCGGGAATGTGTCGCTGTTGGCGTAGAACATCCTCCCCTCCCGCATGCGGGAGGGGTGGCTGAGCCATAGGCGAAGTCGGGGTGGGCCTGCTCGATAACGAATTTTGCTCTCAGCCCACCCCGGTTCAGCAAGCTGAACCTGCCCCTCCCGCGAGCGGGAGGGGAAAGGCTCAAAGCCGCTCGATCTTCTGGGCGGCTTCGTCGAGGATCTCGGCGACGCGGTGCTTGAATTCGGCGTCGGTCTCGCCGCTGGCGAGCCGGTGCGCCATCGCAGCCATCAGGTTGCCGACTGCACGGCCGATCTGCGGGCCGCCTGCGCGCTGTTCGCGCTCCTCGCCAGCGTCGGACAGACGCGCAAGCAATGCATCGGCCTCATCTCGCTTTTCGGTCAGCTCAGCGATCCCGGCATCGGTGATGCGGAAGGCCTTTCGCGCGCCTTCGGTTTCGACCGAGGCGATCAGGCCGGTGTCTTCCAGCAGGCTGAGCGTCGGATAGACCACGCCGGGGCTGGGGGCGTATTCGCCGCCGGTCATCTCCTCGATCGCCTTGATCAGGTCATAGCCGTGGCGCGGTTCCTTCTCGATCAATGCGAGCAGCACGATGCGCAGCTCACCGCTGTCGAACATCCGCCGCCGACCGCGACCACCCCGGCCACCCCCACCGCCGCCGCGTCCACCGCGACCGCCGTCAAAGCTCCAGTTGCCGAAATCCCAGTCGCTGCCCCAGCTGCGACCACCGCCGCGACCAAAGCTCATGGCGATAAAGGGGTTGCCGCCATTGCCGGAACCATCGCCCCGGCCGCCACGCGGACCACCGCCCATTTTGAAACGCATACTCATATCGATTCTTACTCCTGTGTATCTCGATGACTCTAAGATATATCTTAGATAGAGTTTGACAAGTCTTATTAGTGCGATGGATGCATTTTTCATCCCCTTCCCCCCGTCCGCGCCAGCCGCTAGCGTGACAGCGATGAGCGATCTGTTCGAAACCCTGCCCCCCGATACCAGCAGCCACCAGCCCGCCGCCGATGCGCCGCTGGCCGACCGGCTGCGCCCGGCAAACCTGGGCGAGATCATCGGCCAGGATCACCTGACCGGGCCCGAGGGCGCGATCGGACGGATGGTGGCGGCGGGCAAATTGTCGTCGATGATCCTGTGGGGACCACCCGGCACCGGCAAGACCAGCATGGCGCGGCTGCTGGGTGAGGCGACGGGGATGCGCTTTGTCGCGATTTCGGCTGTGTTCTCGGGCGTTGCCGACCTCAAGAAGGCCTTCGCCGAGGCCGAGAAGATGGCAGGCGCAGGCCAGCGCACCTTGCTGTTCGTGGACGAGATTCACCGCTTCAACCGCGCGCAGCAGGATGGTTTTCTGCCCTTTGTCGAACGCGGAACCGTGGTGCTGGTCGGGGCGACGACCGAAAACCCCTCGTTCGAGCTCAACGCCGCTCTGCTCAGCCGGAGCCAGGTGCTGATTCTGCGCCGGCTCGACGAGGCGGCTCTGGGCACGCTGATCGCGCGCGCCGAAACGCTGACCGGGCGCAGCCTGCCGCTGACCGACGATGCCCGCGCCGCCCTGATCGCGTCGGCCGATGGCGATGGCCGCTTCCTGCTCAACCAGGTCGAGACATTGCTGGCAGTGCGGATCGATGCGCCGCTCGATCCGGCAGGCCTGGCCGCGCTGCTCCACCGCCGGATGCCGGTGTACGACAAGGACCGCGAGGGCCATTACAACCTCATCTCCGCGCTGCACAAGGCGATGCGCGGATCCGATCCGCAGGCTTCGCTCTATTATCTCGCGCGCATGCTGGTGGCGGGCGAAGAGCCGCTCTATGTGCTGCGCCGGATCACCCGCTTTGCCAGCGAAGACATCGGCATGGCCGACCCGCAGGCCCTTGTTCAGTGCCTCGCCGCGAAGGATGCCTATGCGTTCCTGGGCTCACCCGAAGGCGAGCTGGCCATCGTCCAGGCCTGCCTCTATTGCGCCACCGCGCCCAAATCGAACGCCGCCTATGCCGCGCAGAAAGCCGCCTGGAAAAGCGCCCGCGCTACCGGATCGCTGATGCCGCCGCCCAACATCCTCAATGCCCCCACCAAGCTGATGAAGGACATTGGCTATGGCAAGGGCTATGCCTATGACCACGACCAGGCCGAGGGCTTTTCCGGTGCCAACTACTGGCCCGAAGAGATGGACCCGCAGCGTTTCTACCAGCCGGTGGAACGCGGATATGAAGCCCGCATCGCAGAACGCATGCGGACATGGGAGAAGATGCGTGAAGACCGCAGCGATTAGCCTTTGCCTCAGCCTCACGCTGGCGATTGCCCCGATGGCGTCAGCGCAGCAGGCCACCTCCTCCCCCAATGCCACCATTCCTCCCCCGGCAAGCCGGATGCGCATGGATCTGGCCGAAGCCGCCGGGTACAAGGCGCAGTTCATCTGTTCGGGCCTGTGGAACGGCAACAAGGCGCTTGCCGATATCGAAGCGGATGAGCTGACCGGAATCTATCCCCATGTTGCCGATCTCGTGCCGGCCCTCACAGCCAGTATCGACGAGGCTGCACATCAGGTGAGCGTCAGTTTTGCCGAAGACATGCCGCCGCGGGTCGCCCGGCACAATCCGGTAACGGGATGCACCTCGATGCCCATCGGCTGGACGAATGACGGCCGCCGCCTGCCGGCCGAGCAGATGGAACGCGCAGCGCCAGATAGTGCCGACTCGCAAAACTGGCCGCTGGGCGATGCCAATGCCAGCGATCCACGCATCATGATGATCACGCCATTCGACCAACTGGTGGAAAGCGCGTTCGAAGCGAAAGCCTTTGGCGGCAAGACCAGCGGGGTGGTGATAGTCCACAAGGGCCGGATCGTGCAGGAACGCTACAAGCCGGGCCACGACCTGCATACTGCAGAGCGTACCTGGTCTGTGGCGAAATCGATCACGGGAACCTATGTCGGCTTTGTCCGGCAGAAGGGTTTTGCGATCCCCGAAGCCCCGATACGCGATTGGAACGTCGAAGGCGATCCGCGCAAGGCGATCACGGTGGACCATCTTCTGCGCATGGGCAGCGGCCTGACCAGCGACACCCCGGGCAATCGCACCGACGCGGTCTACATGGCCGCTGGCGATGTTCGCCAATGGACCACCTTGTGGCCGATGGCGTACAAGCCGGGCGCCAGTTTCCGCTATGCCAACAACGACATATTGCTGGCAGCGCTCGCCGCACGCGATGCCGCGCCCGATCTTCACCCGCACCAGATGTTCGATGCCTTGGGCATGACGCGCACCTGGGCAGAGACCGACTGGCAGGGCAATTACATCCTCTCCAGCCAGGTCTGGACCACCGCGCGCGACATGGCCCGCATGGGGCTGCTCTATCTCAACAACGGCATGTGGAACGGCAAGCGCGTGCTGCCCGAAGGCTGGCGCGAATACGTCACAACCCCCAGCGGCCCGCAGCCGCAGGGTGGCGAGTTCGGCTATGGTGCGAGCTTCTGGCTAATGAACAAGAGCGCGGGCGTGCCCGCCGACGCCTTTGCCGCATTGGGCAATCGTGGCCAGTTTCTGGTGATCATTCCCAGCCGCGATCTGGTGATCGTGCGGCGCGGCTATGACACCGGGGCTGATCCGTTCGATATCGCACGTTTCACCGCCGAGGTGCTCAAGCAGGTCCGCTGATCGATGCGCCAGTTTGCCCATTATGCCTGTTTCGACTGGTCGGGACAGGCGGTCACGCGGCCCAAGGGTCTGGCGCTGGCGACCATCGGCGCTGACGCCGACGAACGCCCGGTGCTGCTGCGTCCGCACGGCGGCTGGTCGCGGGGGGCGGCGCTCGACTGGCTGCTCGCCCATGCCGATGCCGGGACCGACATGCTGATCGGCATGGACCTGTCGCCCTCGTTCCCGTTTGTCGATGCGGGCGGCTATTTCCCCGGCTGGAACGAGAGCCCCGCTGATGCGCGCGCTCTATGGGCGATGGTCGATGCACTGTGCGACGAAGACGAGCATCTTGGCGCGGGCAGCTTCGTGCACCATGCCGAGGCGCGGCGCTATTTCCGGCATGGCAAGGGCGATACCGGCGACCGTTTCGGGCTCGCAGGCACCGGCAGGCTGCGCGCGGTGGAGCAACAGCAGCGGATCACCGGGCAGGCCAACAGCGCCAGCTGCTTCAATCTGGTCGGTGCAGCGCAGGTCGGCAAGTCGAGCCTCACGGGCATGCGCGTGCTCCACCGCCTTGCCGGGCGCATCCCGGTCTGGCCGTTCGACCCGGTGCCCGACAGTGGCCCGGTGATCGTGGAAATCTACACCACGATTGCTGCCCGGGCAGCCGGACGGGGGCTATCGCGCAGCAAGGTGCGCGATGCCGAGGGGCTACATGCGGCCCTGGCGAACCTGGGAAGCCTGCCGCCCGCGCCGTTGATGGCGCATGACGATCACAGCACGGATGCGCTCATCACGGCGGCCTGGTTGCGCGATGCAGCGCGGGACGAGCCGCTTTGGCACAGCTTCTGGAACCCGCGTGCGCTCGATGAAACCATCCGCGTCACTGAAGGCTGGACCTTTGGCGTCAAATAGAGCATTGGACGCGGCGCAAATGCGCCTGAAGCGCCGCTTTAGCTCAGCTGGTAGAGCAACCGCCTTGTAAGCGGTAGGTCGTTGGTTCGAATCCGACAAGCGGCACCATTCGGGCACAATCAGGGGCTGGGGGGCCGCAACCGCACGAGAGCTAGCCTGCCGCTGATGGACACTGCCCCGATCGAACCTTTATCCGAAGCACCCGAGGCGCGTGGCCGGGCGATGGCCTGGCTGCGATCGCGGCTGGGCGAACGCACAGGCGGGGTGCTGTTTGCGCTGCTCGCCGAACTGCTGTTCGTGCTGGCATTGCTTTCGCTGTCGATCACACCGCCGAGTGACAAGCCGCAGGAAGACCAGTTGACCGTGTTCGGGGTCAGTCCCGATCCGTCCGAGGACAAGGCCGAGGAAGTCAGTCAGAAGCCCGCCGAAAACGCGGCGCAGTCGCCCCAGCCGACCGAGGAGACCGAAAGCCCGGTCGAAACGCCAAGCCCGGTGGTCACGCCGCAGGTTTCGACCGTGCCGCCTGCCATCGTGCCAATGCCGTCCCCGCAGACCGCGCCCGCAGCAGCCCCGGCTGCACCCAAGGCGCGCGCCGTCATCAAGCCCGGCCGCGTTTATGGCCCGGCGAACAAGGGCGTGCCCGGGGATAGCGGGCGTGTGGGCTCCGGTCCCAATGGCGAACCGCTCTATGCCGCAGCCTGGTATCGCGAGCCTTATGAGGATGAATTGAGCGGGTATCTGTCGACGGCGCGCGGCCCCGGATCCGCGCTGATCGCGTGCCGCACGGTGCCGGATTTCCGCGTCGAGGATTGCGTGCAACTGGGCGAGAATCCGCAAGGGTCCGGCATCGGCCGCGCAGTGTTGGCGGCAGCGTGGCAGTTCAGGGTGCGCCCGCCGCGCGTCGGCGGCGTGTCGAAAGTCGGCGAATGGGTCCGCATCCGCATCGACTATCAGCAGCGCCGCCAGCCATGATCAGCCGCGGCTGAACACGCCGCAGACCATACGGTCGCCGCTGTCGCCCGATGGGTCGGTCATCTGGTCATCGACCTTGGCGTGGATGATCAGCGCCGCGCCATCGGCATCCATCATGCCCGCAATCGCGGCGTCGCGAATCACGTAGTCGATCTTGCCGGTCCCGTCGCTGGCCACGGTCAGATTGGGCATGTCGCCCTGATGCTGGCCCTGTGGGTTGCTGAGACCGTGCTTGGCGCCTGTCGGGTTCCAGTGGCCACCTGCGCTCTCGAACTTGGGGCCATCGCATTTGCCGGTAGTATGCACGTGGATGCCATGCTCGCCGGGGGTCATCCCGCTGGCCGTGATGGCGAGCGCAATGCCGCCGTCGCGTTCTGTCGCCGTCACCATCCCTGCATCCTTGCCATCGGCGGTCTTGAGCGTCGCGGTCGCGGTCATCGGGGGCAAGTCGGCCGCAGGAGTCTCGACCGTTGCCGGGTCCGGTGCGACGGCGGTCTGTTGCGGCTCGTTGCCGCAGCCCGCCAGTAGCGAGGCTCCTGCAAGCATGGTCGCGCCGAAAAAGGTCTGGATGGGGGTCATGGGGATGCTCCTGATGATGTTCCCTATCTACCGGGCAAAGCTTTGAGGGTTCCGTAGCCAGCCTCAAAGTCGCCCCATGAAAGGCATTTGACTTTCGGCAGCGTTGCCGGTTGGCTGCAGCCTCCGATCAACGACCCACTGGAATACCATGACCCTTATTGAAGCCGCTTCGAAACCGTCCGATCTCAACCAGACGATGGGGTTTGTCCGTGTCGTCGAGCTGGACCCGCAAGGCCGGGCGACCATCGAATATCAGGCGGGCATGCACATGTGCCATTCGGGCGGCGTGGTGCAGGGCGGGTTTGTGACCGGATGGATCGATGCGGCGATGGCGCATGCCGCGATGGCGATGACCGCGCCCGATGTCGTGCCGATGTCGCTGGAGCTGAAGGTCAGCTTTTTCGCACCCGCCCGCCCCGGTCTGGTGATCGCCAAGGCGTGGGTCGAGCGGCGCGGGCGCAGCACCTGCTTCTTCGAAGGGCAGCTGCTCGACGCCGCAGGCAAGGTGCTGGCCAAGGCCAGTTCGACGCTGATGCTCGCCGACCGGGGCCGCATCGAACAGGCATCGAGCGCCGCGCTCGGTTCAGGCTGATCCCAGCGCTGGCTGTCACCCCTTGGCGGCTGCGGCCTGCAAGTCGTTGAGGAAGTTGCGGATGCGGTTAGCGTTGACGCCCAGGTCGCTGCGCCCGACGCGCGAGACCGATCGCACGTCGACCTGACTGGTCAAGCCGCCGGGGCCCGGCTGGACCCGGATGACGACATCATCCTTGAAGCGGAACAGCGACACCGTGTCCACCGCCTCGACCCGCCCCTCTTCGGGCTTGGCCAGAGCGACCTCCCAACCGCGTTCGCGCGCCAGCCTGTCTGCCAGGGTCACCGCCTGGTCGACCGGCATCTTGAGCGTGACGGTCTTGAGGTCGCCATAGGCTTCGCGGTGCAGCACCTTCCAACGTTCCATCGCGTCCATCCCGGCATATTTCGGCTCGCCGCGGCCCGGGATGTCGGCAAAGTCGTCGGGGCGCAGCTTGAGCACCTGGAATTGCGGGGGGTTGTCGAGATTGGTGGTGATGTCGTGGATCTGCGGGACACCCATCGCGATGTTCACCCAATAGCCGATGAAGCCCAAGTAGGCGACCGAGCAGATCAGCCCCATGAAGGTGAGATCGCGGATGCGGGTGCCCTTCTTGCGGTAGAGCAACAGCACGATCAGCGAGAAGATGAGGCCCAGCAGCGCCAGCACAACGGCGGCGCTGACGATGCTCAGCCCGGTCAGCTTGCCCCACCAATCCTGCCCTGCACCGATCGCGCCAGCCAGCGCCATCACGATAGCCCCTGCGCCCAGCAGCAGGCACAACCGTGCCAGCCAGATTGATCCATGCGGTTTTGCGGTCGCGTCCATGCCCATCCCCTGTTGCCATTAAGACACATAGGAAAGCTGCACGGTTTTGGCAAACCTTTGTGGGTCAGGCGCTTGATCGGTGCGAATTGCGCTCGACTTGTCCGGGCCAGCCCCCTAATTGCGCGGGCTCCAATGCCTCATGAGCCGTCTGGACCGATGACCGAATTTAACATTATCCCGCTGGATCAGGTGGATAAAGCCTGGGTTGAAGAATTGCTCGATCAGGTGTTCGGGCCCGATCGCACCAGCCGCACCATCTACCGCGTGCGCGAAGGACTCGATCCGTTGCCCGCACTCAGCTTTGCGGCGCTCGACGACCAGGACTATCTGGTCGGATCGATCCAGTGCTGGCCGGTGGCGCTCACCGATCCCGATGGCCTCGCCTATCCGATGATTCTGGTGGGCCCGGTCAGTGTTGCGCCCGATCATCAGGATCAGGGCATCGGCCGTGCGTTGATGGCGTCGGTGTTCAGCGCGCTGGGCGTGGGCGAAAAGCTGCCGCTCGTGCTGCTGGGCGACCCCGAATATTACGGCAAGCGCTTCGGCTTTTCAGCAGATCGCACCGGCGGCTGGACGCTGCCCGGCCCGTATGAACAGCACCGGCTGCTGGCGATGGTGCGACCTGACCTGCCTGTCCCGCAAAACGGAATGCTGGGCCCCTGGCGGATGGTCTGATCGGCAATCGGGTGGCATCGCCCTTTGCATAGCCTGCCTGCCATGCTTATCTGGCAGACAGATGCCTTATGATCCTCCCCCCGAGATGCAGAACCTCTCGCTCGCCGATATCGCCGGGCTGGTTGCCGCGCGCAAATTGCCCCCGGTCGAGCAATGGGCCCCGGCGGCCGAAAGCGACAGCCATATGCGCATCGCTGCCGACGGCCGCTGGTATCACCAGGGCGGATTGATCTCGCGTCCAGCGATGGTGCGGCTGTTCGCCAGCATCCTGCGGCGCGAGGACGATGGGCGGTACGCGCTGGTGACGCCTTTCGAGAAACAGTGGATCGAGGTCGAGGATGCCCCGCTGCTGGCGGTCGAACTGAAAGCGGAAGGGCAAGGACCCGACCGCCGCCTCGCCTTTCGCCTGAACACCGACGAGCTGGTCGTGGCTGGCCCGGACAGGGTGCTGACGATGCGCGGCACCTCAGACGAGCCGCGCCCGTATCTGGGCCTGTGGCGCGGGCTGGAAGCGCGGATCGAACGCGCCGTCTATTATGACCTCGTGGAACTGGCGCTGGCCGAAAGCGACGATGCCACCATCGGCTTGCCGATCTGGAGCGATGGCACCTGTTTCCGGCTCGACCGGATCGACGCCCAATGAACCTGTTCGAACGGTTGTCCGATGCGCTGGCTGCAAGCGAAGGCATCGCGGGCGAGGATGAAGCGCATATCCCGCCTGACCGCGGGCTGCACATACCCGCTGCGGTGCTGATCGCGGTGACGGATCGCCCGCAGCCCGGCGTCATCCTGACGCAGCGTCCCGATTATCTGCGGAGCCATCCCGGCCAGATTGCCTTTCCCGGCGGCAAGATTGATCCCGATGACGCAAGCCCGATCGCGGCGGCGTTGCGCGAGGCGGACGAGGAGCTGGGACTGTCGCCGCACCATGTCCGTGTCATCGGCTCGGCCGATGTCTATCGCAGCGGCAGCGGCTTTGAAATTACGCCGGTGCTGGGCGTCATACCGCCGGATCTGAGCTATTCGCCCAATCCCGGCGAGGTCGCCGACTGGTTCGAGGTTCCCCTCGCCTTTGTGCTCGATCGCGACAACCATGTCCGCCACAGCACCATGTGGAAGGGAGCGGAGCGCAACTATATCGAGATCCTATGGGGCCGGCGCCGGATATGGGGCGTGACTGCAGGCATCATCGCCAATCTGTCGCGGCGGCTGGAAGGGATGATGGCATGACCCGGATCACCGCCGCGTGGGCCGCGCGCGAGGATCTGGCGGCGATGCTGGCGGCGCTCAATGTCGATGGCGATCAGTGCCGCTATGTCGGCGGTGCGGTGCGCGACGCGCGGCTGGGCATCGAAGCGGCTGATATCGACATCGCCACCCGGCTGCACCCCGAAGAGGTGATCGCGCGACTGGAGGCAGCGGGCATCCGCTCCGTCCCCACCGGGCTGGCGCATGGCACGGTGACGGCGGTGCTGCCGATGGGACCGGTCGAGATCACGACTTTGCGCCGCGATGTCGCCACCGATGGCCGCCATGCCGAGGTCGCCTTTACCGATGACTGGCGCGAGGACGCTGCGCGGCGCGATTTCACGATCAATGCGCTGTTTGCCGACCCTGCGACGCTCGAGGTCACCGATTATTTCGGCGGGCTCGCCGATCTGGAGGCTCGGCTGGTGCGGTTCATCGGCGATGCGGGCGCGCGGATCCTGGAGGATCACCTGCGCATCCTGCGCTACTTCCGCTTTCATGCGCGATTTGGCGGCCCGGCCGATCCGCAAGCGTTGGCAGCGTGCACACTGCATGCGGACCGGCTGAAGGCCCTGTCGCGCGAACGGATCGCGCGTGAACTGCTGCTGCTGCTGGGCAGCGCCGATCCTTTGCCAGCGGCGCAATTGATGGCCGATTGCGGCATCTGGCAGGTGATCCTGCCCGAATTTGCGCCCGATGGGCTGATGCGGCTGGCGGCGCTGCTGGAACGCGAGCGCCTGGTTCAGGCGGCACCCGATGCCCTGCTTCGGCTCGCGGCGCTGCTGCCTGCCGATCCGCAACTGGCCGATACGGTCGCGGCGCGGTTGCGGCTGTCCAAGGCGCAGCGGCTGGCCATGGGGCGTTTTGCGACACCCTGGCCCGCGCACGGCACCGCACGCCAGATCGCTGCGCAGGTCCAGCCGCTGGAAACGGTCGCCCCATGGCTGCTGCTGCGCGCGCCGGATCAGGGTCTGGATGCGGGCTGGCAGGCCTTGCAGGGGTGGGCGGCGCCTGAATTCCCGCTGGGCGGACGCGACATTCTGGCGATGGGCATCCATGCCGGGCCAGCTGTCGCCAAGACATTGGGCGAAATCCGGCGGAGATGGATTGCCGAGGATTTTCCGGGCAGTGACCGGCTGCGCGAGATCGCAGGTGACGTGGTGAAATCGGCGGGCTGATCAGCCCATGCGGTCGATCATGAAATCATAGGCCAGGTCAGCGGGTACCGGCGGCGAATAGAAATAGCCCTGCCCGTACGAACAGCCCAGAGCCGCAAGGGTATGGGCAATTTCCTGCGTTTCAATGCCTTCTGCCGTCGTTTCCATGCCGAGCGCGCTGGCGAGCGACAGGATCGCGCGCACGATGGCCACCTTGTCGCGCTCCTGCAGCATATGCGTGACAAAGCTGCGGTCGATCTTGAGCACGTCGATGGGAAGCTGCTGGAGATAGGCCAGGTTGGAATAACCCGTGCCGAAATCGTCCATCGCCAGCGAGACATTGAGCGCACGCAGCGCGTGCATCACCTTGGCAGCACGCGCCGGATCGCTGACCACGACCGATTCGGTCAGCTCCAGCATGATGCGTTCGGGCCTGGTCTTGTTGGCGCGCAAGATGCCCGAGACCATGCTGGGGATGTCATCCCGCGCGAACTGTGCGGCGGAGACGTTGACGCTGATCTTGAGCGGCAGTTGCTCGCCTGCCTTCGCATCCCATTCGTTCAGCACCTGGCAGGCCCGTTCGAGCGCCCAGCGTCCCAGCGGCAGGATCAGGCCGCATTCCTCTGCCACGGGGATGAACTCCACCGGAGAGATCATGCCGTAATCGGGGTCCTTCCACCGCGCGAGCGCCTCGAACCCGGTGACGAAGCCGTTGCTCATGTCGATCAGTGGCTGGAAATGGAGCTCCAGCCGATCGAGCTCGATCGCCTTGCGCAATTCGGTTTCCAGCGTGAAGCGGCGGCGCGCCTTGTCGAGTTCCTCGGGCGTGTAGATTTCGGCCTGGCGCGTGCGCTTGGCGCGCTTGAGCGCGATCTGCGACTGGCGGATGTAATTTGCGCAATCGGTCTGGCCCGGTTTGCTGAGGGCAATGCCGATCGCGCCATCGATCTGGATTTCGAGATCGGACAGGCGATAGGGCTGCACGAAAATGTCGCGAATCCGGTTGGTGATCCTTGCCATCTCGCGCGGGGTGGTTCCCCGCAGCGGCACGAACAGCGCAAACTCGTTGCCGCCGATCCGCGCCACCAGATCGGTCTTGCGCATCCGGCTCATCAGCCGGCGTGCCACGGTGATGATCAGTTCATCCCCGACAATGCTGCCGGCGCATTCGTTGATCTGGCTGAACCGCGCGATGTCGATGGTGATGATCGCAAATGCGCCCATCGTCGATCGGCCATCGCCGGGTTGATCTACCAGTCGCCGGTCGACCTCGTCCTCGAACCCTGCACGATTGGGCAGCCCGGTCAGGCTGTCGCGCATGGTCTCGCGGCGGAAGCTGTCGTGTGTCTCGATCTCGCTGGTGCGGTCGATCAGGCTGACCAGAAAATGCGGCCACTCCATTCCGCGCAGGTCCATCCGTGCCACGGTGACATCATAGCGCCGCGCCTTGACCGGATCGCTTGAAATCCAGGGCCGGACCGCGTGACCGCTGTCGTTGCGGTGGGCGATCGACACCAGATCAGCCAGCAGTTGCGAGTCTAGCCCGACAGGCTGCCCAGGCGCCAGGCCACGCTGGTCGAAGGCAGGGTTGGTCACCACGATTTCGATCTCGTCGCCCGCCCGCATCACCACCGCAGCAGGGATGGGCAACGGGTCCAGCGCCGCTGTGATCAGCGGGTGCGCACGTGGGGCCGCCAGCATGCCGGGCTTGTCCGGGGCGCTTCTCGGGCGCGCTTTGAAAGGCGGTATCGGGCTGACCATGGTTACCATGACCTAGCCAGCAAAATGTAAATTTAACCTAAAGCAGCCGCAAAACATTCTGCGTAACTTACAATTATCCGTCGAACTTGTTGTTCCGCGGAAAGCCGTTGGGCGGCAGGCGACCCGCAGCACCACGTGCGACGCGCCACAGTCCCATGTCCTTTTCGGTGCGCGTTCGCCCGCTGTCGCCGCCCATCGTCCAGCTCAGCCCCTCTTCCAGCCGGAAGGTGATCGCATCCGACAGCGCGCCGTCGCGATAGCGCTGCAGCTGCACCCCCTGCCCGCGCGCCATGACCGGAAGCTCGGCAATCGGGAACACCACCAGCTTGCGATTCTCACCCACCACCGCGACATGATCGGCACTGGCCGGAACCGGGCGAATGACCATCAGCTTCACACCGGCCTTCACGTTGACGACCTGGCGGCCCTTGCGCGTCTCGGCGATCAGCTCGCGCGTTTCGGCGAGGAAGCCCCGCCCGTTCGACGCGGCGAGCAGCAGCTTGCCCGCCGGATCATACGGCATCAGCGCGATGATCTGCGCCTCGTTCTCCATGTCGAGCATGCCGCGCACCGGCTCACCAAAGCCGCGCGCACCGGGCAGCTTTTCGGTGCCCAAGGTATAGAAGCGGCCATTGTCGAGCGCGATCAGCAATTTGTCGGTCGACTGGGCATGGAAGGCAAAGCCAGGGCCATCGCCTTCCTTGAACTTGCTGAGCTCGGCCGCCGCGAGATCGGCATGGCCTTTCATGGCCTTGATCCAGCCGCGCCGCGACATGATCACCGTCACCGGTTCGCGCTCGATCATCGCCTCGAGCGGGATCTCGCGCGCGGGTGCGGCTTCCTGCAGATCGGTGCGGCGACGGCCCAGCACGGTCGTTTCCGAATAGAGCGCACGCAGCGCCTTGAGGTCCTTTTTCAGCCGCTTCTTCTGCAGGCCCGGATCGGCGAGCAGCTTTTCCAGCTCCTCGGCTTCCTTGACCAGCGCATCATGCTCGCGCCGCAGCTCCATTTCCTCGAGCTTGCGCAAAGAGCGCAGACGCATGTTGAGAATGGCTTCGGCCTGGCGGTCGTTCAGCTCGAACTCGGCCATCATCACCGGCTTGGGCTCGTCCTGGGTCCGGATGATCTCGATCACCCGGTCGAGGTTGAGATAGGCGATGATATAGCCGCGCAGCAGCTCTAGCCGCGCTGCGATCTTGTCGAGGCGGTGACGGCTGCGGTTGGTGAGGATCAGGATCTGGTGCCGCAGCCAGGATTCGAGCAACGGCTTGATGCCCATAACCCCGGGCGTGCGCGTCTCGTCGAGCACGTTGAGGTTGAGCGGGAAGCGGATTTCCAGATCGGTCAGCCGGTACAGGCTGTCCTTGAGCACCTCGGGATCGACATTGCGGCTCTTGGGTTCGAGCACGATGCGGATCGTCTCATCCGATTCGTCGCGGATATCGGCAAGGATCGGCAGCTTCTTGTCGGCGATCAGCGTCGCGATCTGCTCGATCAGCTTGCCCTTCTGGACCTGATACGGAATTTCGCTGAGCACCAGCTGCCAGGTGCCGCCGGGCAGCTTCTCGATCCCGGTCTGCTCCCAGTTGCCTTCTGCATCCTTGCCGGTCGAATAGCGCGCGCGCAGGCGGAACGCACCGCGTCCGGTGCGATAGGCCAAGGAAATCGTCTCGGCACTGTCGACCAGCAGACCGCCGGTGGCAAAATCGGGGCCGCGGAACACCTCCATGATCTGCTCGTGGCTGGTGTCGGGCCGGTCGATCAGCAGCATCGCCGCGTCGATCACCTCGGCAGCGTTGTGCGAAGGGATCGAGGTCGCCATGCCCACCGCGATGCCGCTGGCCCCATTGGCGAGCAGGTTGGGAAACAGGCCCGGGAAGATTTCGGGCTCTTCTTCCTCGCCATTATAGGTCGGCTTGAACGCGACGGTGCCTTCGTCGAGCCCCGCCATCAGCTCGATCGCGGTGCGCGTCAGCCGCGCTTCGGTATAGCGATAGGCCGCCGCGTTATCGCCATCGACATTGCCGAAATTGCCCTGCCCGTCGACCAAGGGATAGCGCAGCACGAAATCCTGCGCGAGGCGGACCATCGCATCGTACACCGAGGCATCGCCATGCGGATGGTATTTGCCGATGACATCGCCGACGACGCGCGCGCTCTTCTTGTAGCTGCTGGCAGGATCGAGCTTCAGCTGCCGCATCGCCCAGAGCAGCCGGCGGTGCACCGGCTTCAGGCCATCGCGCAGATCGGGCAGCGAACGCGCGGTGATGGTGGAAAGCGCATAGACGAGATAGCGATCCGACAACGCGCGGTCGAACGAGGTATTCTCGATTTCCGGAATGTCGTCGCCAGACCCGGCGCTCGCGTCTTTTGCCATGATCTGCCGCGTAGCAGCGCCGATGCGGCAAGGCGAGAGGCTTTGCCGGGTTTTCTGGTGGAAAACCCCTGTCCCACCACGGCAAGCCGCGCAAAAGTTCGGCCTGAGCCTGCAAAAACCCGGAAACCCCGATTTACAACACAGACCTCAATTCATATAACGCGATATATATCGCGTTATGCAAAGGGGCTTGCGATGACTGATGATGTGTTGCGCGCGCTGGGTCCGGTGTTTCTGGGGAGCCGCCTCAAGCGCCTGGGCGAGCGGATGCAGGCAGGCGCAGCGCGCGTCATTTCAGAGGCTGGCCTGCCCGTGCAGCCGGTCCATATGCCGCTGCTCGCAGCGCTCGATACCCAGCCCTTGTCGATCAACGCGTTGGCATCGGCGATTGGCATCAGCCAGCCTGGGGTCACAAGGGCGGTCGGTCAGCTCGTCGACCTGGGACTCGTCCAGTCCGAACAATGCCACGACCAGCGACAACGCCTGATATCGCTGTCTGATACGGGCAAGGCTGCTGCGGCGCGCGCCAAGCTTCTGGTGTGGCCCAAGGTCGAGCACGCGGTGCATGCGCTGTGCGACGGCCAGACCGATGCGCTGCTAGGCATGATCGCAGGCATCGAGAAGGCGCTTGCAGCGTCCCCGCTCGACGAGCGTGCAGCGCTTGCGCAGCCGGACGTGCTGAAAATCCACGAATACAGCGATGATCTGGCTGGCGCATTCCATGACATCAATGCAGCCTGGATTGAATCGATGTTCCATCTCGAAGACACCGACCGGGAGGTTCTGAACAACCCGCGCAAACACATCATCGATACTGGCGGAACCATCCTGTTCGTCGAGGCCAGGGGCCTGGGCATTGTCGGCGCCTGCGCGCTCCAGAAGACTGGCGAAACCAGCTTTGAACTCACCAAGATGGGCGTGCTGGCGGCGGCGCGCGGACTGAAGGCTGGGGAATATCTGCTCGACGCCATCCTCCAGCGGGCCACGACGCTGGGGGCCGATCCGCTGTACCTGCTGACCAGCCAGCGATGCGAAGCGGCGATCCACCTCTATGCCAAGGCAGGTTTCCGCCACGATGCCGAGATCATGGCACGTTATGGTGTCCGCTATGCCCGATGTGATGTCGCCATGTGCTTTGCTCCAGGGCCAGATGCCATGAGTGGCGCAATGCCCGGCGCCGGCTAGAAGTTGCCCCCAAATGGGGCATCGTCCGGCGAACGCCTCAGACAATTGCGCCCGCCCCCCCAAGCGGCTATAGGGGCGCTGAATGACGCCCCGGCACTGCGCGCATTGGTTGCCGCACCGGGGCGTCCTGCTTTCTATCGGAGATACGTGCCATGACCCGCCGCCGCCAGATTTACGAAGGCAAGGCCAAGATCCTCTATGAAGGACCCGAGCCGGGCACATTGATCCAGTATTTCAAGGATGATGCCACCGCGTTCAATGCCCAGAAGAAAGGCACGATCAACGGCAAGGGTGTGATCAACAACCGCATCAGCGAATATGTGTTCACGCGGCTCGCGCACATCGGCATCCCGACGCATTTCATCCGCCGTCTGAACATGCGCGAACAGCTGATCCGCCAGGTAGAGATCGTGCCGATCGAGGTGATCGTGCGCAATGTCGCCGCTGGATCGATCTGCACCCGTCTGGGCCTGGAAGAAGGCCAGCCGCTGCCGCACACTCTGATCGAATATTGCTACAAGGACGATGCACTGGGCGATCCTCTGGTCGCCGAAGAGCATATTGCATGCTTCGGCTGGGCGACGCAGGAAGAGATGCAGGACATCTCGTCGATGGCGATCCGCATCAACGATTTCATGTGCGGCATGTTCGCTGCTATCGGCATCCGCCTGATCGACTTCAAGCTCGAGTTCGGCCGCCAGTTCGACGGCGATTTCTCGCGCATCATCCTGGCCGACGAGATCAGCCCCGATGGCTGCCGCCTGTGGGACCTGGAAACCGGCGAGAAGCTCGACAAGGACCGGTTCCGCCGTGATCTGGGCGGCGAAGTCGAGGCCTATCAGGAGGTCGCACGGCGTCTGGGCCTGCTCAACGAAGGCGGCGAAAACGAAGTCCTCGACCTCGACAGCCACCGCCGTCGCAAGGGCAAGTAACCCCGCTTAAAACCGCTTGATCGCTTTACGCTTACGTCATCTTGCAAGGGGCGGGCGTGCATGCAACATTTTTGCCACACACCAATAACAAGTGGGCGGAGATGGATCGAAGCGGAAGGCGTCCCGTATTGACAGCAAAGTCGGCGCTGGCAGGATTTGCCGCAGCCGTCCTTATGCTGGGCCCCGCCCCGCTGGCAGCGCAGCATGCCTCGCCCGAACCGCCGAAAACCACCACCGACACCCAGGCGGAAACCACCCGTGACGAGGCGGCCATTGCCGCCGCATGGGGCTATGCCGCCACCGACCTGACCCCCGACCCTGCCGTCCGCTTCGGCGTGCTGCCCAACGGCATGCGCTATGCCATCCGCAAGAACGCGACGCCGCCCGGCACGGCGGTCATGCGGCTGCTGATCGATGTCGGGTCGACCTCCGAATCGGAAGACGAACGGGGCCTGGCGCATTTCATCGAGCATATGGCCTTCAACGGGACGACCAATGTCCCCGAAGGCGAGATGATCAAGATTCTCGAGCGGCTGGGGCTGGAATTCGGCGCGGATACCAACGCCTTCACCAGCTATGACCAGACCGGCTATCTGCTCGACCTGCCCAATGTGAAGGCGGAAACGGTCGATACCGCGCTCTACCTGCTGCGCGAGACCGCAAGCGAAATCCGCTTCGAGCCCGAGGCCATCGACCGCGAGCGCGGCGTCATCCTGTCCGAATTGCGTACCCGCGCCAACTATGCGCAGCGCAACCGCGAGTCGCTGTTCGCCTTCACGGTGCCCGACACGCGCATCGCCACCCGCTCGCCGATCGGCGACAAGAGCGTGATCGAAACCGCTCCGGCGGATCGCTTCCGCAGCTTCTACGATCGCTACTACACACCGGGCCGCAGCACCCTGGTCGTGGTGGGCGACATCGACGTTGCCGAGGTGGAAACCAAGATCCTGGCGAGCTTCGGCAACTGGCAGGCCAAGCATGGCGAGGCCCCTCAGGTGCCGCTGGGCAGCATCAACACTGCGCGCGCCGATGAGGCCAATATCTTTGCGCATCCCGCCATCGACGAGGTGGCCACGGTGCTCCGCTTTGCGCCCTTTGTCGACGAGAAGGACGGCAAGGCCACCCGCCGCGCCAAGCTGACCCGCGCGCTCGCCTACAACATCGTCGGACGCAGGCTGGGGCGGATCGCACGGCAGGAGAACGCCCCCTTTGTCGGCGCATCGATCGGCCGTTCCGATGTCTACAGAATCGCCAACCAGTCGGTGCTGAATGTCGCTACGCGCGATGGCGAATGGCAGCGCGGCCTGGCCGCTGCCGAGCGTGAGGTGCGCGCCGCGCTGCGTTTCGGTTTCACCAAGGCAGAACTGGCCGAACAGCTCGCAAATTTCACCACCGGCTATGAAAACGCGGTGCTGGGCCACCAGACCCGGCCCAACGACCAGCTTGCCGACCAGCTCCTGGCGATGGCCAAGGACGGCATGATCGTCACCACGCCCGAAAGCCAGCTGGAACGCTTCGTAGCGCTGCGCGACACGCTGACGCCGAAGGTCCTGCTCAAGGCATTGCGCGACGATTTCGGCACGCTCGACAAGCCGCTGATCCACCTTTCGACCAAGGTCGATCCGACCGGCGGCACCGATACGGTGCGCACTGCCTTTGCCCAGGCGCAGAAGGCCAGGGTCATCAAGCCCAAGGCGCGCGATGCGCAGGCCTTTGCCTATCAGGATTTCGGCCCCACCGGCGCCGTGGTCGCAGACAGCACGATCGACGATCTGGGCATCCGCACCATCCGCTTTGCCAACAACGTGCGGCTGAACCTGAAGAAGACCGATTTCGACCAGAACCGCGTGCTGGTTTCGCTGCGCATCGATGGCGGCGACCTGCTCGCCTCGCGCGACAATCCCGAAGCGACCAGCCTGATGAACATCTTCGTCCGCGGCGGGCTGGAAGCGCACAGCCTGGACGATCTCTACTCGATCTTTGCCGGGCGCGCGGTCTCGCTCAACTTCGGATCGGGCGAGGATTATCTGGGCGGCTATCTCGCCACCACGCCCGAGGACCTTGCGCTGCAGATGCAGGTGCTGACCGCGTTTACCACTCATCCGGGCTATCGCAGCGAGGCGATCAACCAGTACCGCAGCTACCTGCCCAATTTCTACGCGCGCCTGAACGCGACGCCCGAAGGCGCGATCGGCAGCCAGATCGGCGCCATCCTCTCGGACAACGATCCGCGCTTCTCGCTGGCGGACAAGGCGGTGTTCGAGCGGCTGACCTTTGACGACCTGAAGGCCGCGATCGGCGACCGGCTGGAGAAAGGCGCGATCGAGATCGGGCTGGTCGGCGATTTCAACGAGGAAGAGGCGATTGCAGCGGTCGCCTCGACCTTCGGTGCCCTGCCCGAGCGCGAGGCGGATTTCCGCGATTATGGCGATGCGCGCATGCGCCAGTTCACTGCCAATCGCGCACCGCGCGTGCTGCGCCACAAGGGCGAGGCCGATCAGGCGATCGTCGAATTCTACTGGCCGACCACCGACGACCGCGATTATCGCGAGGACGTGCGGCTGCGTCTGCTGGCCGAGCTGCTGCAGATCAAGGTGACCGACCAGATCCGCGAACAGCTGGGGGCCAGCTATTCACCGGTCGCGCGCTCGTTCACCTCGTCGATCTATCCGGGCTATGGCTATATCCAGATCAGCACCAATGTCGCGACGGGCGATGTCGAAAAGGTCGCCGAGGCTGTGCGCCATATCGCCGCCGAACTCTCCGCGCCGCCGCCGATGGCGGGCGCAGCACCCATCCCCTCGCCGATCGCTGCCGATGAGTTCGCAAGGGCGCGCACCCCGATCCTGGAAAACATCGCCAACAGCGTGAAGAGCAATGCAGCCTGGCTGGCCGTGGTCGATTCTGCGCAGAGCAAGCCCGCGCGGCTGGATCGGTTCCGCAGCGGTGGCACGGCGTTCGGCAAGGTCAGCGCCGACGAACTGCTGACGATGGCGCGGACCTATCTGGCCCCGGAACGCGCGCTGCTGGTCCAGGCGCTGTATGAGGGCGTCGAAACCGGCACCGCGCTCGCTTCGCGCCCATCGTCGGTCTCTGCGAACGCGGCGCCGCGCTGATCTTTGGCGTCGGGCCTAGCCGCGCGTCCGATATCCGCTGATGATGCCAAAGATGAACGCCATGAACAGCGCAAGCTGGACGTTGCCTTTGGGGTCGCTCCACCCCAGCATCTCGTGGCCGAAGCCGAACAATCCGATGAACATTGCCAGTGCAAGGCCTGCCATGTGTTTCCCACCCCCTTGGTCCGCAGAGGCTATGCAACAAGCCTTTACGGCACTTTGTTAAGGGAGGTTAACGCGTGACCCCCTTGCCGCGAACCACACTCTCGCCGCAAGCACCCCCTTGCCCCGCCGCTGGCGCACGGTATAGGGCAGGCCATTCATTCTGCCAGGAGGACGCCCGATGAAGGCCCGCATTCACGTGACCCTGAAAGACGGCGTGCTCGACCCGCAGGGCCGCGCTATCCATCATGCGCTGGAAGGCTTGGGCTTTGGCGGTGTCGAAGATGTCCGCGCCGGGCGGCTGATCGAGCTGACCCTGGCTGACGACACCAGCGACGAAGACATCGACGCCATGTGCCGCAAGCTGCTGGCCAACATGGTGATCGAGAACTACCGCATCGAGCGCGTGGCATGAAATCGGCCGTCATCACCTTTCCCGGTTCCAATTGCGACCGCGACCTGGCGGTGGCGATCGAGCGGGTCACCGGCCATGCGCCGATCCGGCTGTGGCATGGCGAACAGTCGCTTCCCGAGGGGCTCGACCTGATCGGCGTTCCCGGCGGATTTTCCTATGGCGATTATCTGCGCTCGGGCGCGATGGCAGCGCGTTCACCAGTGGTGGGTGCGGTCATCGCGGCGGCCGAGCGCGGCGTGGCCGTGCTGGGCATCTGCAACGGCTTCCAGATCCTGACCGAGGCCGGGCTGCTCCCTGGTGCGCTGATGCGCAACGCCGGCATCCGCTTTGTCTGCCAGACTGTCGAACTGACGGTCGAGAACACGTCAAGCCGCTTCACCAGCGAGTACGCGCAGGGCGAAACGATCCGCATCCCGGTGGCGCATCACGACGGCAACTATTTCGCCGATGCCGCGACGCTCGACCGGATCGAGGGCGAAGGCCAGGTCGCGTTCCGTTACAACCAGGACATCAACGGATCGGCGCGCAACATCGCCGGTGTGCTCAACGCCAAGGGCAATGTTCTGGGCATGATGCCGCACCCCGAGCGCATGGTCGAGCCGCAGCACGGCGGAACCGACGGGGCAAGACTGTTCGAGGCGCTGGCAAAATCGGTGCTTGAACGCGCCTGAGCCAGCAAATCGGCTGGTCAGGCTGTCAGGCTGGTCAGTGTGTTCGTCAGCCGTAGCTGGCTGACGAGTGATCGATAAACAGTTCGCCGACATCGTGCGCGGACATCGGGCGTCCGTAGAAATAGCCCTGGATCTTCTTACAGCCCAGATCGCGCAGCACCTTCACTTCGTGTTCGGTTTCCGCGCCTTCGGCCGTGGTGGACATGCCCAGGCTGTCTGCCATGGCGACCACCGCGCGGATGATGGCGATGCTCTCCTGCGCCCCGCGCGCCGCGCCCTGCACGAAACTGCGATCGACCTTGATGGTGGTGAACCGGGTCTTGCTGAGATAGCCGAGCGCCGAATATCCGGTGCCGAAATCGTCGAGCGAAAGGCCGACGCCCAGCGCCAGGATCTGGTCCAGCGTCTCGCCGGCACGCGATCCTTCGCGCAGGAACACGCTTTCGGTGACTTCCAGCTCCAGCCGCTGCGGCGGCAATCCTGCCTCGGACAGCGCCTCGACCACGGTGTCGACGAAATCGGGCTCGTAAAGCTGTTCCGCCGAGACATTGACCGCGACTCGGACATTGGCAGGCCAGGTGACCGCCTCGCGACAGGCGCGGTGCAGCACCCAGTTGCCGATCGGCACCACCAGCCGCGCATCTTCTGCCAGCGGGATGAAGCGCGCGGGCGAAACCTGGCCGAATTCGGGATTGTGCCAGCGCAGCAGCGCCTCGAACGCCACGAGCGATTCGCTCGCGGCGTCAACGACGGGCTGGAAGGCGAGCGTGAACTCGTCCTTTTCCAGCGCCTTGCGCAACGCGATTTCCATTACCCGGCGCTCTTCGGCATGGCTGTGAAGCTGCGGCTCATAGACATTGTGGCGACCGCCGCCCTCGTCCTTCGAGCGATAGAGCGCCAGATCGGCGCTGCGCATCAGCGTTTCGACGGTGCGTCCGTCGCGCAGGCCGTGCGCCGAACCGACGCTGGCACCGATGAAGAGCGTGTGCTGATCAACCTCATAGGGCCGCGAGAGCACATCGATGATCCGCTCGGCGACATCGTTGATCCGCTGGCCATCGCCCGTATCGCGCATCACCACGGCAAATTCGTCGCCGCCCAGGCGGCCGCACATCTCGTCCTTGCCCATCAGCGAACGCAGACGCAGCGAAACCTGCGCGAGCAGCCGGTCACCGACCAGATGGCCCAGCGTGTCGTTGACCGATTTGAACCGGTCGAGATCGATCATCAGGAAGCCGCAGCGGCAGTTCCACTGCTCACATTCCTTCAGCGCGCGGTCGAGCGCCTCGGTCAGCTGCAGGCGGTTGGGAAGGCCGGTCAGCGTGTCGAAGCGTGCCAAACGCGCGATCTTCTCGGCGCTCTCGCGGCTTTCGGTGACATCGGACCCGACGCCGCGAAATCCGGTAAAGGTGCCGTTGTCGTCATAGCGCGGCGAGGCTGACAGTTCCCACCAATAGGTCTTGTCCTCACCGTGCACCTTGACGACGAGGTTGGAAAAGCTTTCGCGCTTGGTCAGCTTGTCGGAAAGGATGTGCAGGCTGGGCGGCAGATTGCCCGATTCCCACAGTTTGCCCGCGATCAGCTGAGTGAGCGGCATGCCCTCGATCGCGCTTGCCTCACGCCCGGCGGCATAGGCAAAGCGCGGGCTGGCCGCGACGATGCGGCGCGAAGCATCGATCTGCCAGAGCCAGTCGGCATCGCCTTCCTCGAACTCGCGCAGCAGCAGGCTGACGACCTCGTCCTTTTCGGCGAGACCGTGTTCGGAGAGCTTGAACATCAGATAGCCGCGCGCATTCTCGAAACCAGACAGCGCCAGCAGAATCGAAAAGCAGGTGATCGCCCCCACGGTGACCATGTTGCCGGTCTGCCAATAGGCGATGACCGAGGCCGACATGAGCACCAGGTTGAAGATGAAGGCACCCAGCGGCAGGGCATTGAGCAGCAGCGTTCCGGCCACCACCAAAGCGGCCAGGATGGTCCATATGGTGGCAAGCTCAAGATCGCCCGCCAGCGGAGCGAACACCAGAATGGGAATGCACCAGACAAACGCGATCAGGCTGGTTGCTGCAACAAGCTGCAGCACGAACCTGCGGGCGACATGGTCGTGATTGACCATGCCGCTTTGCCGATAGACGATCGATGGGAAATACAGCGCCGCGCCGAGCATCGCCATCCATCCGGCGAGTTGCCACCAAGGGACATAGCCGCTGAACAGCTGGCAAGCCATCAGGCCCAGCACCAGATTGGTCGCGACACGCAAATTCGAATAGCGGGCAAGGCCGGTATACTGGATCGCGCGGAAGTGATCCCAATCGCCCTGGGCAGGGTCGCGCAGGCCAAGAATGGCCATAACCGGCAGATCGCGCGCGGTGGATGGGCTATGTTTGGTCTTGCTCACCCGTGCGGCATAACGAAACAAAGTTAGCGAACTGTAACCGTTACGCTCACTGTCTTGCCGAGTTCGGGATTTAAGGGTGGCCGAGATGGCGGGATGCTGGGAGGGCCACCTTGCCTGCAGCCGGCAAGAATGCGGGCTGCAGGCGATGGCGATCCGGCCGTGCCACCGGTTGTCCGGTGGCGTTTGAAATCAAATGACGGCCAGCATGATGACGGCGCTGCTGACGAACGCAGCGGCCAGATTGAATGCAATACGCATGACGAACTCCTGAGAAATTTAATGGAATTGGCCGTGCAGACATCCTGCTCTCTGAAAAGGCAAATAGGTCATAATTGCTGACGTACAAGTGCAATTGTTTTCCATGCACTTGTGCTTTTTGCATGTCATTCGTCGTCAGCGAGGCTCGCTCTGGCGGCTTCCCAGTTGCGGCCGTCAAAGGCTTCCACATCGGCAGACAGAGTGTGACTGTCGTCGAGGCACCGGAAATCTACCGACCAGGCCTGGGGGTGCGAACGCGGCTGATAGAAGCTGCGGATACCGCATGTCCGGCAGAACAGATGCTCGGCTGCGCCGGTACCGAAGCGATAGCTGGACAGCATGCCCTGCCCCTGCAGCAGCCGGAAATCGCCATGTGGCACGATCAGATGCAAGAACCCGGTCTTGGCGCACATCGAACAATTGCACGCGAGCAGCCGCACGGACCGGGGCACCTCCGCCTCGAAGCGCACCGCGCCGCAATGGCACCCGCCCGATACCGTTACCTCAGTCATCGCCACTCCAGCCTATTCGACGGTGACGGACTTGGCCAGGTTGCGCGGCTGATCGACATCGGTGCCCTTGGCAACGGCGACGTGATAGGCGAGCAGCTGGACCGGCACGGCATAGACCAGCGGCGCGATCAGCGGATGCACCTTGGGCATCTCGATCGTCGCCAGACAGCCCTCGCCCGCTTCGGCCAGCCCTTCGGCGTCGGAGATCAGCACCACCTTGCCGCCGCGCGCGCGCACCTCCTGCATGTTGCTCACCGTCTTTTCGAAGAGCGGGCCAGACGGTGCGATGACGATGATCGGCACTGCCTCGTCGATCAGCGCGATGGGGCCGTGCTTCATCTCGCCTGCGGCATAGCCCTCGGCGTGGATATAGCTGATTTCCTTGAGCTTCAGCGCGCCTTCGAGCGCCAGCGCATAATCCGGCCCGCGGCCCAGATACAGCACGTCGCGCGCCTGGGCGATGGTATGCGCCATCGCCTCGATCTCGGTGTCATGGCCCAGCGCTTCATTGATCGCCGCCGGCGCCTCGATCAGGTGACGAACAATTTCGGCCTCTTCAGCGGCATCGAGCCGTCCCTTGGCGCGGGCCAGGTTGACCGCGAGCGCCGCCATCACCGCCAGCTGGCAGGTAAACGCCTTGGTCGAGGCAACTCCGATTTCGGGCCCGGCGTGCGTTGGCAGCAAAAGATCGACCTCGCGCGCCATCGAGCTGGTCGGCACGTTGATGATGCCGGCTGTGGTCACCCCGCCCGCCTTCATGTGCCTGAGCGCCGCCAGCGTATCGGCGGTCTCGCCCGACTGCGACACCACAACCCCCAGCATGCCCGGCGTCAGGACGGGATCGCGATAGCGGTATTCGGACGCGACATCGACTTCGACCGGAACGCGCGCCAGCTGCTCGATCCAGTATTTGCCGATCATGCCGACGTAGGATGCGGTGCCACAGGCGATGATCGTCACCCGGTCGATCGCCGAAAGTTCAAAGTCCATCTGCGGCAGCGCGACCTGCTGCTCGACCGAGCGGATATAACTTTGCAGCGTCTGCGCCACGACCACGGGCTGCTCGAAGATTTCCTTCTGCATGAAATGGCGGTGGTTGCCCTTGTCGATCAGCGCGCCGGTCACGCCCGACAGTGTCACTTCACGCTCGACCGGCGCATTGTCTGCATCATAGACCTGCGCGCC
This sequence comes from Hydrogenophaga intermedia, assembly GCA_943370475.1. Lineage (GTDB taxonomy): Bacteria > Pseudomonadota > Alphaproteobacteria > Sphingomonadales > Sphingomonadaceae > Blastomonas. The sequence continues at coordinate 35,776 of CALRRI020000015.1, read as the reverse complement.
GTCGCGGGTGAGCACCACCCAGTCGCCCTCTTCGAGATAGGCGATGCGCTGGGTCAGCGGAGCCAAGGCCAATGCGTCCGACCCCAGATAGGTCTCGCCGTCGCCATAGCCCAGCACCAGAGGCGAACCCAGCCGCGCGCCGATCAGCAGATCGGGATGCTGGCGGAACGCGATGGCCAGCGCAAAGGCGCCGCGCAGCTGTGGCAGCACGGCCTTGACCGCATCCTCGGGGCTGTCACCCGCCTCGATCCGCTCGCTCAAAAGATGCGCGACCACTTCCGAGTCGGTTTCGCTTTCGAACCGGCGGCCGCGCGCGATCAGCGCATCGCGCAGGGATTTGAAGTTCTCGATGATGCCATTGTGCACCAAAGCAACCTCGCCCGTCGCATGCGGGTGCGCGTTCGATGTGGTCGGTGCGCCATGCGTCGCCCAGCGGGTGTGCGCAATGCCGACATGCCCGAGCGCGGGGTCCCTGGCCAGCACATCAACCAGATTGCGCAGCTTGCCCTCGGCGCGCCTGCGCACCAGCTGGCCTTCGTGCACGGTGCACACGCCGGCCGAATCATAGCCGCGATATTCCATCCGCTTCAGGCCATCGACCAGATCGCCCACAACATCGCGCCGGGCGAGAATTCCAACGATACCACACATAGGGGAATGGGCCTTTCAGAGCAGATAGGGAACGCGGATGCCCGGCATCTCTGCCGGAAAATCCTTGGTATTTCGTGTAATCAGGATCGCGCCGTTCACTTGCGCGGTCGCGAGGATATAGGCGTCCATGAGCTTCATCTTGGTGCGGTAGCGGATATCAGCGGCCGCAAACGCGATGCGCTGATCAATCTCAACCACCTCAAAATGCGAAATCGCGTCCTGAACAAGCCGCCGGTCTTCCAGTCTTTCACCCGCCAGAACTTCTGTCCAAACGATCCTGCTGATCCGGTGCGTTGGATAACGCTGGATTTCAGAATAGGCCTGCGGTCTGCGTTTCAGCCAGTCGATGATGACATTGGTATCGAAAAACGGCGCGGACATCGGTCAGATGTCTTCATAAGGGCGACGGTCCTCGCGCATAGCCCGCTGATATTCCACGGCATCGCCAATATCTTCGCGGTCCGCCCAAAGACCGTACCCGCGATCTATCCAGCTTCGGTCATCGCCGTTCTGCACGAGATACAGCTTTACCGCCTCGCGAATGGCAGCGGCACGAGAGCGCTTGCTCTTCGCGGCAATTGCATCGAGCTTCTGGATATCTTCGTCAGGGATTTCGGTCAGGATTCGCATGGCCGCTCCTCAATCTGCTGTCGGCGCCACTGCACGATCACGCTCAAAACCTTGGCGCGCGACTTGCCTTGCTCGGCAGCCAGCTGGTCGAGCTATTTGATGTCATCTTCAGGAAGGTCGGCAAGGATGCGGGGCATGATGATATACTGATATCATATCATGATATCATGTCAAGGCTTCTCGCAATGCGCCAGCCTTGTCATCGAGGTGATGACCCCACCCTCGGCGATGCAACTGGTGGTGCGCCAGATCAGGCCGGCGACGCCGAGCAAGAGGACAATCACGCCGATCGCAACCGCGGCCAGCGGATGCCGCCTCACTTGCCGTCGCGCTTCTTCTTGCGCATCGCATCGTGGAAGCGGTCGGCCCAGCCGGGCTTGACCAGCTGCTCGGCGCGCACCAGGCGCAGCTCGCCATCGGCAACATCGCGGCTGACCGTGCTGCCGGCCGCCACGATGGCATCGCGGCCGATCTTGACGGGCGCGATCAGCGCGCTGTTCGAGCCGATGAATGCGTTTTCGCCGATCACCGTCTGATATTTGAAATAGCCGTCGTAATTGCAGGTGATAGTCCCGGCGCCGATATTGGCCCTGGCACCCACGGTCGCATCGCCCAGATAGGTCAGATGGTTGGCCTTGGCTCCTGCCCCCAGAACCGCGTTCTTGACCTCGACGAAGTTGCCGACGCGTGAGCCTTCCTCCATCCTTGTTCCGGGGCGCAGCCGCGCATAGGGGCCCACGATGCAACCGCTCGCGACCGTCGCGCCCTCCAGCTGGCTGAAGGCCTTGATCTCGACCTTGTCGGCGATGGTGACCTCCGGGCCGAACACGACATTGGGATGGATCACGACATCACGGCCGACCACGGTATCGTGCGCAAACCACACGGTATCCGGCGCGATCAGTGTCGCGCCATCGTCCATTGCCCGGATGCGGCGGCGCGCCTGCCAGATGCCCTCTGCTTCGGCGAGATCGGCGCGGCTGTTGATGCCGATGAGCTCGTCGGGATCGGTCTCGACCACCACAGCGCAATTCCCGTCGGCCAGCGCCAGCATGACGATATCGGGCAGGTAATATTCGCCCGCGGCATTGTCGTTGCCAACCCGTTCGAGCAGTGGCCACAGGTCCGAGGTGCGCACTGCGGTGACGCCCGAGTTGCACAACTTCACCGCGCGCTCCTCGGCGCTGGCGTCCTTGAACTCGACCATCTTGGCGATATTGCCGCCATCGTCGGCGATGATCCGGCCATAGGCCTTTGCATCATCGGGCGTGAAGCCGAGCACCGCGACACGCGGGCCGTCCGACGCGGACAGCCGCTCGGTCAGCCGGCTGATCGTTTCGGGCTTGAGGAAGGGCGTGTCGCCGAAGCAGATGATCGCGACGCCATCAAAATCGCCTAGCGCACCCTTGGCCTGCAGCGCGGCATGGGCAGTACCCAGTTGTTCGGCCTGATGCGCGATTTCGACACCGCGCGGTGCGACCGATGCCTCCACCTGCTCGCGCCGTGCTCCCACAACGACGACCTGGCGTGCGGCCCCCGCCGCCGTCAGGCTTTCCAGCAAATGATGCAGCATCGGCAGCCCGGCAACAGGGTGTAGCACCTTGTGCAGATCGGACTTCATCCGTGTGCCCTGGCCCGCCGCCAAAATGATTGCAGCCAGCGCCTGCTCACCCATGCTTTTCGTTCTCCGCGTTTCCCAAAGCAGATCGCGTTAACCCTTGCCACGAACCGCTTGCATCTTCCACCTTTTTTAGGCGATGCAGGCCCCCATGACAGACTTTCCCTACCAAATCGTTGGCTTTGACCTTGATGGCACGCTGCTCGACACCAGCCCCGAATTGACCGTCTCGGTCAACCATACGCTTGGCCTCGCGGGCCTTCCCCCCCTTTCGCAGGCGGAGATCAAGCCGATGGTCGGGCTGGGGGCCAAGCACATGCTGCAGGTCGGGCTCGAGCGATCGGGCAACACCGACCCGCAGGCCTTGCGCGAATATCTGCCGATCCTGCTCGACCATTATGGCGAGAACCTCGGCACCGGTTCGCCGCCTTATCCGGGCTTGCTCGATGCGATGGCTCGGTTCGACGCGATGGGGGTCAAGATGACCATCGTCACCAACAAGTATGAACGGTTTGCGGTCAAGCTGCTGACCGAGGTCGGGCTGATCGACCGCTTCGCCTGCGTCATCGGAGGCGATACGATGGGCAAGGGCAAATCCAAGCCCGACCGTGCGCCGATCGACGAGATGATCCGTCGCTGCGGCGGCGAGCCGGGGGTGACACCGGCGGCCTTCATCGGCGACAGCATCTATGACGTGATGGCCGCGCACAATGCCGGCATCCCCTGCGTCGCGGTGAGCTTCGGCTTTTTGCACCAGCCTGTCGATGAACTGGGGGCCGATGCGATCATCGACCATTATGACGAATTCATCCCGACGCTGGAGCAGATTGCGTGTCGGCAGCCATAAGGCGGTTCGAGCTGGGTGATTTTGCCGGGGTCGAGACGCTTTGGGACGCGTGCTTTCCTGACGATCCCCCGCACAATCGCGCTGCCGTGGCCATTCCGCAGAAGCTGGCGTTTCAGCCTGAACTGTTCTGGGTTGCCGTGGCAGGCGAACAGGTCGTGGGGAGCATCATGGCGGGCTATGATGGCCATCGGGGCTGGCTGTATTCGGTCGCGGTGCTGCCAGGCGAGCAGCGCCACGGGCTGGGCACACGGCTGGTTCGGACGGCGGAGGCGGCGCTGACCGCGCTCGGCTGCAGCAAGGTCAACCTTCAGGTGCGCGATACCAACCACGCGGTGGCGGCCTTTTACGCGAGCCTCGGCTATGCAGAAGAACCCCGCATCAGCATGGGGCGCAGGCTCCAGGGCTAACCCCGGTGCCCCTTGCGCCACTTGGTCCACAGATGGCGCGCGAGCATAGCAGGCGGCATGCGCAGCAAATGCGAGCGGATATAGAAGCCCTGCCGGGTAAGCTTGCGCGTCTTGCGACCCCAGCCATCGACTGCAGTGATACGGCGCAGGAAAAGGGCATCGGCTGAAACGCGCCTGATCGGCCAGACGACAGGCGTGCCGAACAGTTGCGCCGAAAGCCGCAGCGCCCGCTCCACCGCATCGGTCAGCCCGTGCAACCTCGCCCGCTGCGCCAGCGCTTCGCCAAAGCCCGGCTCCTCGACCAGGAACTGCCGCACCAGCCGGTCGATATCCCACAGGTTGCGCATGCCGCCCGACAGGTCGCCATCGGCAAGCAGATGCGCGGCGGCGTGGCAGATGATGTCCGCTGGCGACAGTACATACAGCCCAGAGGGCAGCGCGCGCGCATCCGCCAGCAACCCCGCCGCATCGGGCTTGGGCCCGGCGGTCAGCGGCAGGATGGTGTGATGCACATCGATCATCCGGTCGCGCTCCGCGTGGATCAGCGGGGGGAGTTCGTGCATCCATTGCCGGTAATAGGCATCGTCATAGGGATCGGGCTTCACCCATTCCCACCCTGCCTTGAGCAGCAGCGCCTCGACCTGATCGAGCCCATCGCGCGCCACCAATATGTCGAGATCGCCGATAGACCGGCCACGCGCCGCATCATAGCCGGCGGCGGCAAAGGCCGTGCCCTTGAGCAGCACCACCCTGCCCGGATAGGCGCCAAGCGCCATCGCGGCGCACTCGGCTTCCCACAGGGCCTGGCGCTGACCGGTAACATTGGAATGGCGCACATCGGCGAGCACGCGCGCGACCTCGGGCGGGACAGGCGCATCGGCAAGCAGCTCGGCCAGCGTTCCGATCAACGACAGCGCGCGCGCGGCGGAAAGCAGGTGCGTCCAGCCGCTGGCATCAAGGCCGGATACCGATCCCGGATCGGTAAGCGCACGCGCAACCGACCAGCCATCGGTCATGCCGCCGCTCTGGCGCCCAGCTTGGTCCCTCGCTCGGACCACAGTCGCTCGACCAGCTCTGCCCCCTCCTCGCCATCGGCATAATCGATCGCACAGGCACGGACCGAGCGGACCAGCCCGGTCAGCGCATCGAAGCCGCGCTCGCCCAGCGCGACATAATTGGTCGACGCCTGGGTCAGCCGCACGAAGCTTTCCGCTTCATCGACCCTGCGCACGGCGCGCTGATAGCCGAATCGGGGAAATAGCAACAGGCCGGGCCGGGTTTCGCGTGCCATCTGCTCGACCCATTCTGCACGCGGGCGCAAGTGGCGGATGGTACCTTTGGGCGTATCGTGCATCGCCGGGCCGAAGCGTGCGTCGTCATCGACCTCGCGCTCCATCGCGGCAATGGCCTCGTTCTTGAGGCTGATCGGTCGCGGGAAAGGAGCGATATTGCCGGTATCGGGGTCGATCAGCACGAATTCGTCCCCCAGGAACCGCCAGCCGCGCTCGCCGAGCAGCGCCGACAGTGTAGATTTGCCCGCGCCCGACACCCCGGTCATGATCACCGCCCGGCCATTGCGCGATACCGCGCTGGCGTGCAGCAGCAGGTGCCGCCGCCAGCCCAGAGCCATCTGCAGGTTCATCGCCATTTCGGCCGCCAGCAGGCCCTGGTCGAGCGGCAGCGGCACGGCATCAGGCAGGGTGAAGTCGCCGGCGATCGCCACCTGCGGACGGACGAAACGGCGCAGCGCGGACGTCGCCTGCAGCCGCACGGTGAAGTCCGGCACCGTCTCTTCCATCGGGTAATCGCCATACAGCTGGCGCAGCTGATCGACAGGCGCGCGCCAGTCGCTGCCGATGCGGAATCGGGCCGGACCTACAGCGATGAAACACGAGTGGCGCATGGCCTGTGCCATATCGCCTGGCGTTGCGCGGACAAAATGGAAACAGAGGCTTAGGCTGCATCCGATGCAGATTTACATCGCGCTGATGCAAGCGTGTCACGCATGCGCGCGGACCGCCACCAGCCCCAGCGCCGCAAGCTCTGCCAGACGCTCGGCCAGCACTGCCTGCGGCGGCTCTGCGGGGTCATCCCCCTCGACATCGAACCGCTCGCCGATCAGCGCCAGAAGCTCATCGGGTGTGACAAAACGGTCCGGCCCCTGCCGCTCGAGCATGTCGAGCAGATCGGGCACCGGCTCTGCCAGCAGATGGGTGATACCCGAGGGCAGATGGTAGATCGCCTCGAGCCCGCCCAGCGTCACGCGCTTCAGGGCGTCGGCGGGCAATGCGGCGTAGGCGGTCGGCATCAACGGCTGCACCCCTGCGGGTCAGCGGCGCGGCATCTGCAGCGAGGCATAGCAGGTAAAGCCGCTCTGCCCGTTCTGCAGCTTGCGGATATAGTTGAGATAGGCCCTCGACTGTTCGCCCGTGGTGCCGGGCAGATTGCGACCCTGCAGCGCCTGGCGCACCTCTTCTCCGGTGAAATCGCGCGGCGACGGCGGGAAGGCCCCGGGCGTATCGGGCGCAACCAGCTTGCCGGCGGGATCGATGAACATGCCCTTGCCGCGCTCCGGCACGGGAATCTGGCAGTTGAGCACCGATCCTGCGGTCTGGGCGAGCGCCGGGCGAATGCTGACCACGGCAGAGGTTGCCACCGCGCCGATCAGCAGCGTGCGCCGCGTCGCGACACCACGCATCTCGCCCGCTGCGGCTTCGTCCTGCCCGTTTTCACCCGCCATGTCGTCTTGACCGCTCATGCCTGTACTTTCTTCGTGCCACGCCCGTGCAGACACCTTCGCGCGGGACTAAAGAAGCTTCACCGCTTCAAGGCAAGCCATTTGATCGTCTGTCCTTCTGCGGGACAGCGTGCCCGCAAAGGGTAAATCGAACGTTAGCCCGGATCATCAATGGCGCGGCCCGTGCAACGCTGGTATAGGCCTGCATCCATGGGAGACGCCAGCGAAACGGGCCTGAATGGCGGTCGATTTCTTCTCGCGACGGCATTGCTCGGCGCAGGAGTGGTGATCAGCCAGTTCGGCAGCAACGGCATCGAGCAGGCCATGATCTGCTTTGCCGCGGGGCTTGTCGCGATCGTCGCGATGGCCGATCTGTCCAGCCCGGCGAAGCACAATCCACAAGCCGCAGCCCCGATCCGCGAGCCCGAGATCAAGCCGATCAGCCAGCATCGCGACTTCACCAGCTTCATCGATGGCCTGGCCGATCCGGTGCTGGTACTCACCGGCACCACGGTGCGCCGCGCCAACAGTGCCGCGCGCAAGCTGCTGGGCGAATATTGCGTCGGCGAGGATATCCGGCTCGTCATCCGTCACCCCGCCGCCGCCGATCTGCTCGCCGAAAGCCAGCAGACCAACGAGGGCCCGATCCAGCTGGTCGGCATCGGCAGCCGCGATCAGCGGTGGGAGATGCTGGTGCGCGACATGCCCGGAGGCGAGCGCATCCTGCATCTGTGGGACCGGTCAGGCGTTTATGCGGTCGAGCGGATGCGCACCGATTTCGTTGCCAATGCCAGCCACGAACTGCGTACACCGCTCGCCTCGATCAAGGGTTTCATCGAGACGCTGGAAGACAAGGAAGCCGGCGAGGATCCCGACACGCGGGCGCGTTTCCTCAATGTCATGTTCCGCGAAGCCAACCGGATGCAGAAGCTGATCGACGACCTCATTTCGCTGTCGCGAATCGAGGCAGAGAAGTTCCGCGTGCCTGATACGCCGATCGACCTGCCCGACCTGATGCGCGAGGTGCAGACGGTGTTGCGGCACAGCCAGCCCGATCGCGGCGCGGATATCGTGGTCGATGTCGGCCCCGACCTGCCCCCGCTGCGCGGCGATCGTGCCCAATTGTCGCAGCTGCTGCACAATCTGGTGTCGAACAGCATGAAATACGGCCAGCCGGGGACGCCAGTGACGATGCGGCTGCGCACATCGCGCAACGCAGCGCTGGTGAGGCTGTCGGTCAGCGATTGCGGCGAGGGTATCGCGCCTGAGCACCTGCCCCGTCTCACCGAGCGATTCTATCGCGTCGATTCGAGCCGCAGCCGCGCGATCGGCGGCACCGGACTGGGTTTGTCGATCGTGAAGCACATCGTCGAGCGCCATCGCGGGCGGCTGGAAATCGACAGTGTCGTCCAGCGCGGGACCACGATCACCATCACCCTGCCCGCCGATCCGCGCAGCCCGCAGAGCGACGCCAGCGGCACCACCGGCGAGGCTGCGGTCCCGGCCTGATCCCGGCAATCGCCCCGCAACCGGGGGCATGTCACAAAAACGTCATCCATTTGTCATCTTCGGGCAACCCCCCCTCCCTAACGGCTCAGAGCGGAGGGGGCCGATCAAGGACATGCACCGCATTGTGCGATTCTGCCCTGCCCGGAGCCTTCGCCAGCCATGGCCCGACGCATGGCGGCATTATTCGCCCAGAGAGGGGTAGCAGTGTTGATCAGGAAGCTCGTCTTTGCCTGCCTTCCAGCCTTGGTGCTGGCGGGATGCCAGGACCCTGCCTCGACAAACGAGGGCAGCAGCCGCAGCGAGATCCGCATTGTCGGCTCGTCGACCGTCTTCCCGTTTGCCAAGAAGGTGGCCGAGGAGTTCGTCAACTTCGATCCTGAGCGTCGCTCACCCATTCTCGAATCGACCGGCACCGGCGGCGGCGTGGAATTGTTCTGCGCTGGCGTGGGCGCGAACACCCCCGACATCGTCAACGCCTCGCGTCGGATGAAGAAAAGCGAGTTCGAACGCTGCAAGGCCAATGGCGTTGATGGCGTGATCGAGATCGTCATCGGGTTCGATGGCATCGCGCTGGCCCAGGCGAAGAACGGCCCCAAGATCTCGCTGACGGTGGAAGAGTTCTACGCCGCGCTCGCCGCCCAGCCTTTCGGCAAGGGCCCGAACAAGGCGATGCGCTGGCCGGACATCAACCCCGCCCTGCCCGACACGCGGATCAACATCTTCGGCCCGCCCGCCACATCCGGCACGCGCGACGCGCTCGAAGAGATCATCATGGAAAAGGGCTGCAAGGCCGATCCTGCGGTCGCTGCGCTGTCAGACAGCGACAAGGAAAAGTTCGAGGACATCTGCCACTCGGTGCGGACCGACCAGGCCTATACCGACACCGGCGAGAACGATAACCTGATCGTCCAGAAGCTGTCCACCAACCCCGATGCGGTCGGCATCTTCAGCTACAGCTATCTGGCCGACAATGCCGATACGGTGCGCGGCGTGCCGATCGGCGGGGTCGAGCCCAGCTATGCGACGATCGAAAGCGGCGAATACCCCGGCGCGCGCACGCTCTACATCTATGTGAAGAAGAAGCATGTCGATGTCATTCCGGGCCTGCGCGAATTCGTTGCCGAATTCCTGCGTGGCGGCGAGCACGAAGGCTATCTGACCCGTATCGGCCTGATCGCCGCACCCGACCGGGTGCGCACCGACATGCTGGCACGCATCCAGTCACTCAGCGCGCTCGATGGCGCAGAGTTGAAATAGGCGCCATCATGACCAGCACTGCCATCCTGTTCCTGATCGCCGGCCTTGGCCTGATCACCTGGGTGTTCGCGCGCGCTCGCGCCGGACGCTTCATCCAGCAGGGCGCCGCCAGCGTCCATTCGCTGCCCAGCTATCACGGCTGGTATGCCGCGATGTGGGCCGTCGTCCCTGCCGTCCTGTTCCTAGTGGCCTGGAGCACCGTTGCACCGGCGCTGGGCAGCTATGCGGTATTGGAAAGCCCGCTGGCTGCGCAACTGCCGACCGATGCGTTCGAACGCGCGGCGATCCTGTCCGAAGCGCGCTCGCTGTCGCGCAACCCTGACCTCAAGGTGTTCAACGACGCTGCGCGCGAACTGGCACCGCTCTATGCAGCTGCCGACAGCAACTATGCGATGATCGGTGCGCTCGCTGCCTTCCTGCTGTGCTTTGCCGGCGGTGCCTATGCCTTCACCCGCATTCGCCCCGACTTCCGCGCCCGCACCCAGGTCGAGCGCACGGTGATGCTGGGCCTGCTGCTGGCTTCGCTGATCGCCATCCTGGCGACCATCGGAATCGTCGCATCGCTGATCGTCGAGACGGTCCGCTTCTTTAACCTCGTCTCGCCGTTCGAATTCCTGTTCGGGCTCGAATGGAACCCGTCCGACAAGATCGTCGATGGAAGGGCCACCGGCTTTGGCGCGGTACCGCTGTTCTGGGGTACGGTGTTCATCGGCGCGATCATCGCGATGCTGGTAGCGATCCCGCTCGGGCTGATGAGCGCGATCTACCTCACCCAATATGCCAGCCCTCAGGTGCGCAAGTGGATGAAGCCCATCCTCGAGATTCTGGCGGGCGTGCCCACCGTCGTCTACGGCTATTTCGCCGCGCTCACGGTGGCGCCTGCGCTGCGCAGCTTTGCCGTGATGATCGGCATTACCGATGCTTCGTCCGAATCGGCACTGGCCGCAGGTCTCGTGATGGGGGTGATGATCATCCCGTTCGTGTCCTCGATGGCCGATGACAGCATCACCGCGGTTCCCGGCAGCATGCGCGACGGATCGCTGGCGATGGGCGCGACCAAGAGCGAGACGATCAAGCAGGTTCTGATCCCCGCAGCCCTGCCCGGCGTGGTCGGCGGCGTGCTGCTGGCTGTCAGCCGCGCGATCGGCGAGACGATGATCGTGGTGATGGCAGCAGGGCTTGCCGCCAACCTCACCGCCAATCCCTTTTCCAGCGTCACCACCGTGACCACCCAGATCGTGCAGCTGCTGACCGGCGATACCGACTTCAACAGCCCGATGACGCTGGCAGCCTTTGCCCTCGGCCTCACGCTCTTCATCGTGACCCTGTTGCTCAACATCGTCGCGCTGCAGATCGTCAAGAAATATCGGGAAGCCTATGACTGAGGCCACCAAAATGTCTGCAGACACCTCCGTGACCGCCACCGGCAGGCACAAGACCGACTGGATGGGCGATGCCATGCAAAAGCGCATCGCCCGGCGTTATGCGGCGGAGCGGCGCTTCAAGCTGATGGGGCTGGCTGCGGTCGCGCTGTCGTCGCTGTTCCTCGCCTTCCTGCTGGTGGTGATGGTCGGCAACGGCGCGAAGGGCTTCATCAGCACAGAGGCCACGCTGACCGTCGACCTGCCATCTGCAACCGGCAGCATCTCGCCCGATCAGCTGACCCAGCCGCGCCTGGCGGCAACCATGGCGTCGATCGACGTGCGGCGCATCTTCGACAATGCGGTACAGGCGCAATATGGCGAGGATGGCACACGCTATTTTGCCAGCACGGCCTGGACGGCGCTGCGCGCACAGCTGACCGAAAATCCCAATCTGGTGATGGGCAAGACCAAGTTCTGGCTGCCGACGTCCAGCGATATCGACCGGGCGGCCAAGGACACTTCGACCCCGGAGGCAGAGGCGGATTATGCCGCGCTCACCAAGGCGGGTGACGTGCGCCAGACCTTCAACTGGCGTTTCCTTACCGGCTCGGACGGCACCGACCCGGCGCAGGTCGGCATCTGGGGCGCACTCAAGGGCTCGCTGATCACCATGGTGGTGACTCTGTTCCTCGCCTTCCCCGTCGGCGTGCTGGCAGCGGTCTATCTGGAGGAATATGCCGCCAAGAACCGGCTCACCGATTTGATCGAGGTCTCGATCAACAACCTGGCGGCGGTGCCCTCGATCATCTTCGGCCTGCTCGGTCTCGCGGTGTTCCTGCAGTTCTTCTCGATGCCGCGCTCTGCCGCGATCGTCGGCGGGCTCACGCTCGCGCTGATGACGATGCCGGTGATCGTGATCGCCGCGCGCAACGCCATCAAGGCGGTCCCGCCCTCGATCCGGGAAGCGGCGATGGGCGTCGGTGCGAGCCCGGTACAGGTGGTCTTCCACCACGTGCTGCCACTGGCCATCCCCGGCATCATGACCGGCACGATCATCGGCATGGCCCGCGCGCTGGGCGAAACCGCGCCGCTGCTGATGATCGGCATGCGCGCTTTCACCACCACGCCTCCGCAAGGCCTGACCGATCCTGCGACGGTTCTGCCCGTGCAGATTTTCCTCTGGTCGGACGAGGTCAACCGCGGCTTTGTCGAAAAGACGTCCGCCGCGATCATCGTCCTGCTCGTCTTCCTGCTCACCATGAACGCGATTGCCGTCTATCTGCGCAACCGCTTTGAAACGCGATGGTAACCCGATCCATGCTCGACAATACGGCCACCACCAGCACGATCCCCAAGATGTCCGCGCGCGACGTCAAGGTCTTTTATGGCGACAAGCAGGCCATCAAGGGTGTCTCGATCGACATCGACATGGACAATGTCGTCGCCTTCATCGGCCCGTCGGGCTGCGGCAAGTCGACCTTCCTGCGTACGCTCAACCGGATGAACGACACCATCCCGATCGCGCGAGTGGAAGGCGAGATCACGCTGGACGGCGAGAATATCTACTCCAGCAAGATGGACGTCGTCCAACTGCGCGCCCGCGTCGGCATGGTGTTCCAGAAGCCCAACCCCTTCCCCAAGTCGATCTACGACAATGTCGCTTATGGCGCGCGCATCCATGGCCTGGCGCCCAACAAGTCCGAGCTCGACCAGATCGTCGAGAACTCGCTGGTGCGCGCAGGGCTGTGGAACGAGGTCAAGGACCGATTGTCCGACAGCGGCACCGCGCTGTCCGGCGGTCAGCAGCAGCGGCTGTGCATCGCGCGCGCCATCGCGGTCGACCCCGAGGTCATCCTGATGGACGAGCCCTGCTCGGCGCTCGACCCGATTGCCACCGCCAAGATCGAGGAACTGATCCACGAACTGCGTGGCCGCTATGCCATCGTCATCGTGACGCACAACATGCAGCAGGCGGCCCGCGTGTCCCAAAAGACCGCGTTCTTCCATCTGGGAACCATGGTAGAATATGGCGACACCACCGACATCTTCACCAACCCGCGTGAAGAACGCACCCGCGACTATATCACTGGCCGTTATGGCTGATGCCCCACATGCTTAAGCGACCGGACAGGCGACACATGGGACACTCTGCGCTCCCTTCCGTCCCCGGACCCGCGATGAACTGGAAAACTTGATGAACCATAGCCAGAACGAACATACCCTGAAAGCGTTTGACGGCGACCTTGCCACGCTGCGCGGTCTGATTGCCGAAATCGGCGGCCGCGCCGAAAAGGCGGTCGAGGGCGCGATGACGGCGCTGACCAACCACGATCTCGATCTGGCGCGACAAGTGGTCGAAGGCGACAAGCGCATCGATGCACTCGAAGATCAGATCGACCGCATGGTGATCCAGACGATCGCGCTGCGCGCCCCGATGGCCGACGATTTGCGCGAGCTGGTGGCGGCGCTGAAAATCTCGGGCGTGGTCGAACGTATTGGCGACTATGCCAAGAACATCGCCAAGCGGGTTGCGCTGATCGACCCGGCACAGCATATCGATGCCGCGCGGCTTCTCCCCGCGATGGCCGATGCGACACGCCAGCTGGTTGACGATGCCTTCACCGCCTTTGCCCGCCGCGATGCAGACCTCGCGGTCGCCGTCTGCGCGCAGGACAAGACGGTCGACGATTTCTACAACAGCATCTTTCGCGCACTGATCGCGCACATGATTGCCAACCCCGAGCATGTCGGCGCGGGCACGCATCTGCTGTTCATCGCCAAGAATCTCGAGCGGATCGGCGATCACGCCACCAACGTGTCTGAAATGGTCTTTTTCGCGGTGACCGGTCAATCGATGAACGAGCGCGAGCGCGGCGACGACGTCCTGTCACCCGGCAGCGATTGATCCGGATTTTTTGAAACGGAAAGCACCCCCACGATGACGACTCCTCATCTGCTGCTGGTTGAAGACGACATGGCTCTTTCCGAGCTGGTTTCGTGGCACTTCGACAAACAGGGCTTTCGCGTCAGCCATACGCCCGATGGTGAAGAGGCGATGCTGATCGCGCGCGAGGAGCGGCCCGATATCGTGCTGCTCGACTGGATGATCGAAAACCTGTCGGGGATCGAGGTCTGCCGCCGCCTGCGCCGCGACAACGACACCTCGAACATCCCGATCATCATGATGTCGGCGCGCGGCGAAGAGGAAGACCGGGTGCGCGGTCTGGACATCGGCGCGGACGATTATGTCACCAAGCCGTTTTCCCCGCGCGAGCTGATCGCCCGAGTGAACGCGGTGCTGCGCCGCGTGCGTCCGGCGCTGGCGGGCGAGGCCTTGAGCTTTGCCGATATCGAGATGGACACCGTGGGCTACAAGGTGAAGCGCGCCGGGCAGACCATTCCGCTGGGGCCCACCGAGTTCCGCCTGCTGCGCCACTTCCTCGAGCATCCCGGCTGGGTTTTCTCGCGCGAGCGGCTGCTCGACAGCGTCTGGGGGCATGACAGCGACATCGAGATTCGCACCGTCGACGTACACATCCGGCGGCTGCGCAAGGCATTGAACGCGCATGGCCAGCCCGATATCATCCGCACGGTGCGGTCTGCGGGCTATGCGCTGGACAGCGAACTGGCCTGAGCGCCGTAACGTCACCCTGACTTTACGCGAACGTCAATCGGGCCTGTGACTATCTGGGCGCAGCTTGGTGCTTGCCAAGCGGCGCAACATGGCTAAAACCCGCGCCATTCCGCGCGGATTTCTCGCGCGCCCCGTGTAAACCATGCCCGAGAGGATGCTTGCCATGACCATCAGTTTCAAGGACCGCGTTGCCATTGTCACCGGCGCAGGCGGCGGCCTGGGCCGCTCCTATGCGCTCGATCTTGCCGCCCGCGGCGCCAAGGTTGTCGTCAACGATCTGGGCGGCGCTCGCGACGGCACCGGCACGTCGGATGCAGCCGCGAAGGTCGTCGAAGAGATCAAGGCTGCTGGCGGCGAAGCCATGGCCAATGGCGGAAACGTCACCGAATACGAGCAGATGGTCGAAATGGTCGCCAAGGCCAAGGAAGCCTGGGGCGGCGTGCACGTTCTGATCAACAACGCCGGCATCCTGCGCGACAAGAGCTTCGCCAAGATGGAGCCGTCCGATTTCGATCTGGTGGTCAAGGTCCACCTGCTGGGCTCGGCCAACTGCACCAAGGCGGTGTGGGAAACGATGCGCGAGCAGAACTACGGCCGCATCCTGATGACCGCATCGTCGACCGGCCTGTACGGCAATTTCGGCCAGGCCAACTATGGCGCAGCCAAGCTCGGCCTCGCGGGCCTCACCAAGACGCTGTATCTTGAAGGCGCGAAGAACAACATCAAGGTCAACACGCTGGCGCCGGTCGCCGGAACCCGCATGACCGAAGACATCTTCCCGCCCGAAGCTTTTGCCCAGTTCAAGCCCGAGAACGTCGTTCCCGCAGCCGTGTATCTGGTGTCGGAAGACGCGCCGACCAACATGATCATTGGCGCAGGCGCAGGCGCGTTCCACGCGGCCTATGTCACGATGACTCAGGGCGCGGCCCTGCCCGAGGGCGAGCGCACCGCCGAAGGCGTCGCGCGCATCTTCGACAAGATCACCGACCGCACCGGCGAAACCGTGCCGCAGTCGGGCAGCGAACAGGCGATGACCATCATGCGCCTGCTGCAGGGCTGATCTTCGGGCTTATTGCTGAGAATAAAAAAAGGGCGTGTGGCGAGCGATCGCCGCACCCTTTTTGCTGAGCTCAGTTGCTCCAGTCGGCGCGCGGGATGCCGAGCGCGTGGAGCAGCACCGTCCAGTCGCCATGCGCGATGTGCGCGTCGGCGGCGGCGATTGCGGCGGGCTTGGCGTGGTAGGCGATCCCCGTCCCGGCGGCCTTGAGCATCGGGATGTCGTTGGCACCATCGCCGAGCGCAATCACCCGGGCGGCCTCCAGCCCCTGCCCCGCCGCTTGCTCCAGCAGGATCGCCGCCTTGCGCGCGGCATCGACGATCCCGCCTTCCAGTTCCCCGGTCATATGGCCGTGATCGATCACCAACCGGTTCGCGTACACCGCATGAAACCCGAGCTCTGCGGCGATGACGTCGGCGAACGAGTGAAACCCGCCCGAGACCAGTACGCAATCGGCCCCGCGCTGCGAGAGCGTGCGCACCAGGGTGCGCGCACCGGGCATCGGGCGGATACGCTGGGCGAGGCAATCGGCGATGACGTGCTCGCTCAACCCCTTGAGCAGACCGACGCGCTCGCGCAGTGCCGCCTCGAAATCGAGCTCGCCCTGCATCGCGCGTTCGGTGATCGCGGCGACCTGCGGCTTGACCCCGGCGTAATCGGCGAGCTCGTCGATGCACTCATTGACGATCATCGTGCTGTCCATGTCCGAGACCAGCAGGCGCGGGTCCCGCGCCGCCTCGTCCAGCACCAGCACATCGGCGGCTGCACGCAGCGAATCGAGCGCAGCATTCGCCGACGCGATATCGCCATTGAAATGCAGCTCGCCGACCAGCCCGGCTTCGACCCAGTGACTGCCCGCCACCACCAGCCCGGCATCGTGCAATCTGTCGGCCGCGGCGTTTAGCTCTCCCGCTGGGAGGGGCTGTGCTGCTATCAGCGTGGCTATGGGCACAAATACTTCCCCCGATGCAGCCGGAAACACCCGTCCGGCGGTGGCGCTTATTGCCGGACCGACCGCCAGCGGCAAGAGCGGATTGGCGGTCACCTATGCCCAACGGCTAGAGGCGAGCGGGCAGCGCGCGGTGATCATCAATGCCGACAGCGCGCAGGTCTATGCCGATCTGGCGATTCTGAGCGCGCGGCCGACCGAGCAGGAGATGGGCGGGATCGATCATAAGCTGTTCGGCTATATCGATGGAGCCGAGGCCTGTTCCGCCGCGCGCTGGGCCGCCGATGCCCGGGCAGAGATCGCCGCTGCGCATGCCGCAGGCGCGCTGCCGATCCTGGTCGGCGGGACAGGCCTGTACATCCGCACGTTGCTTGACGGCATTGCCCCGATCCCGGAGATCGATCCGGCGATCCGCGAGGCGGTCCGCGCGATGAACGTCAGTGATGCCCATGCCGAGCTGGCCCGCGAAGACCCTGGCAGCGCGACGCGCCTCGCCCCGGCCGATACCACCCGCGTCGCCCGGGCGCTCGAGGTGGTCCGGTCCACCGGGCAGACGATCACGCATTGGCAGGCGCACAAGCAGGGCGGCATCGGCGATGCCGTGGCGCTCAAGGCGCTGGCGCTGCTGCCGCCGCGCGACTGGTTGCTGGCGCGCTGCGACAGGCGCTTCGCCGCGATGCTGGAGTCGGGGGCGCTGGCCGAGGTCGAAACGCTGCTCACCCGCGAACTGCACCCCGATCTGCCGGTGATGCGCGCCATCGGCGTGCCCGAAACCGCCCGACTGTTGCGCGGACTGACCAGCCCCGAGCAGTGCCTGGCCGATGGGCAACTCGCCACCCGGCAATATGCCAAACGGCAATACACCTGGTTCCGCAACCAGCCCCCGGTGAGCTGGAAACGGTATACGGAAGCACTTTCAGATAGCTTTAATGGCATTTTTGATATTTTATTTCCAAATTAGCTGTTGACGCAGCATTTTGTGTCGCCTAGAGCGAGCGGGTCACGACGTTGCTGCCAGCGTTTCACGACACGTCACACCTATTTACAACCCGGCGCGGGCCTCCTGCGCCGGGTTGATTTTCGCCGGTGTCGGCACGCATGGAGCGCGCGGCAGCTTATGGTTTTGCAACATCGGCCCGCTTTGTCTAAGCGGGCTCACGTTTTTTGAAGAAGTAAGGCTTTCATCATGGCCGAATTGAGCGGCGCGCAGATATTGGTTGAAACGCTGGTCGAACAGGGCGTCGAGGTGATCTTCGGCTATCCTGGCGGCGCGGTGCTGCCGATTTACGACGCGATCTTCGGCCACCCGTCGCTGCGCCATATTCTGGTGCGGCACGAACAGGCCGCTGCGCACGCCGCAGAGGGCTATGCCCGTGCCACCGGCAAGCCCGGCGTCGTGCTGGTGACCTCGGGTCCCGGCGCGACCAACGCGGTCACCGGCATCACCGATGCGCTGATGGATTCGATCCCGATGGTCGTCATCACCGGCCAGGTCGCGACCAACCTGATTGGCACCGATGCCTTCCAGGAAGCCGACACCATCGGCATCACCCGGCACTGCACCAAGCACAATTATCTGGTGAAGGACCCCGCGCGCCTCGCCACGACGGTGCGCGAGGCTTTCCATATCGCCACGCAGGGCCGCCCCGGCCCGGTGCTGATCGACATCCCCAAGGACGTCCAGGTCGCCACCGCCACGCATGATGCCGATACCCCAGCCCGCCCCAACCAGCGCTATGCGCCGGTCAAGCACGGCACGGCGGATGACATCGCCACCGCGGCGCGTATGATCGCGGAATCGACCAGCCCGGTGATCTATTCGGGCGGCGGCGTCATCAACGCCGGGCCGGAGGCGAGCGAACTGCTGCGCCAGTTGCAGGCGATGACCGGCGCACCGGTGACCTCGACGCTGATGGGTCTGGGTGCCTTCCCGTCCGAACATGCCGACTGGCTGGGCATGCTGGGCATGCACGGCACCTATGAAGCCAACATGACGATGAACCGCGCCGATCTGGTGATCTGCGTTGGCGCGCGTTTCGACGACCGCGTCACCGGCAGGCTCGATGCGTTCTCGCCCACTTCGAAGAAGATCCACATCGATATCGATCGGTCCTCGATCAACAAGACGGTGCGCGTGGACCTGGGTATCGTCGGCGATTGCGCGACAGTGCTCCAGCAGATCATCGATGCGCTCGATGCGATGGGTCATGGCCCACGCGACCTGTCCGAATGGAAGGCGCGGATCGCCGGATGGCGCACCCGCGAATGCCTGGCCTATCCCCCCAGCGCTTCCGAAATCATGCCACAGCTGGCGATCGAGCGGCTGTATGCGCTGACCAAGGACGTGAGCCCGATCATCTCGACCGAGGTCGGCCAGCACCAGATGTGGGCGGCGCAGTATTTCCGCTTCGAACAGCCCAACAAGTGGCTGACCTCGGGGGGCCTGGGCACCATGGGCTATGGCCTGCCCGCCGCGATCGGCGCGCAGCTGGGCAATCCGGACGCGCTGTGCATCGACATCGCCGGCGAAGCCTCGATCCAGATGAACATCCAGGAACTGGGCACCGCGACGCAATATCGCCTGCCGGTCAAGATCTTCATCCTCAACAACGAGTACATGGGCATGGTGCGCCAGTGGCAGCAGCTGACCTATGAAAGCCGCTATTCGGAAAGCTATTCCGATGCTTTGCCCGATTTCGTCGCACTGGCAGAGGCTTATGGCTGGAAGGGCATTCGCATCTCCGACCAGGCAGAGCTCGACGCCGGCATCCAGGCGATGATCGATCATCCGGGACCCGTGATGGTGGATTGCCGTGTGGCGAAGCTTGCCAACTGCCTGCCGATGATTCCTTCGGGCGCAGCGCATACCGACATGATCCTCTATGGCGACGAGGTTGCCGGGACCATGGAAGACGAAGCGAAAGCCCTCGTCTGATGCGGTTCTGCCCTTTCCGTGCCGTCCCATCGGCGAAAGCCGATGCGTCCGACCTGCTAGCGCGGCATCATGCCCCGGGCAGCATCGGCTTTCACCCCTTCTGAAAGATCGCCCCATGCACATCCAGCAACAGGCATCCGAACGGCACGTCCTGACCGTGACCGTCGATAACGAGGCGGGTATCCTCGCCAAGATCGCGGGCATGTTCACCGCGCGCGGCTATAATATCGAAAGCCTGACGGTGGCCGATATCAGCGAGGATCACGCTACCAGCCGCATCACCATCGTCACGGTCAGCCCGCCAGCAGTGATCGACCAGATCATCGCGCAGCTGGACAGGCTGGTCGCGGTGCACCGCGTCGCCGACCTCACCGAACTGGGCCCTCACGTCGAGCGCGAGCTGGCGCTGGTCAAGGTCGCCGGCGCGGGCGAGCACCGCATCGAGGCGCTGCGGCTCGCGGACATCTTCCGTGCCCGCCCGGTCGATACCAGCACCAGCAGCTTCGTGTTCGAGATTTCCGGATCGGTCGAGAAGATCAACCAGTTCATCGCGCTGATGCGCGAGGTCGGACTGGTCGAGGTCGCCCGCACCGGCGTCGTCGCCATGACCCGGGGGGCCGAGGCAGGCTGAAATTTCCCCTCTCCCTGCAGGGGAGAGGCTTTTGATATTGCCCTCTCCCTGCAGGGGAGAGGGAAGGCGCGAAGCGCCAGGGAGAGGGGCTGCGAGGCCCTCTCCAACCTCCACTAGGCAGCCCAGCTGCCAAGTTTCGGTATCCTCTCCCCTCAAGGGAGAGGAGGTATAGACAGGGAATGACTAGGTTATGCGCGTTTATTATGATTCCGATTGCGATCTGAAGCTGATCGCGGACAAGAAGATCGTCATCGTCGGCTATGGCAGCCAGGGCCATGCCCATGCGCAGAACCTGCGCGACAGCGGCGTCAAGGATGTCGCGATCGCATTGCGTCCCGGCAGCGCCACCGCCGCCAAGGCCGAAGGCGCGGGCTTCAAGGTGCTGAGCAACGCCGATGCCGCCGCCTGGGCCGATATCGTGATGATCCTGGCTCCCGACGAGCATCAGGCCGCGATCTATGCCGATGATTATCATGCCAACATGAAGCCCGGCGCGGCCCTCGCCTTTGCCCACGGCCTCAACATCCATTTCGGCCTGATCGAGGCCCGCGAAGACCTCGACGTCATCATGATCGCACCCAAGGGCCCCGGCCACACCGTGCGCAGCGAATATGTCCGCGGCGGCGGCGTGCCCTGCCTGATCGCGGTCGAACGCGACGTTTCGGGCAACGCGCATGACATCGCGCTGGCTTATGCATCGGGCGTCGGTGGCGGCCGCAGCGGCATCATCGAAACCAACTTCCGCGAAGAGTGCGAAACCGATCTGTTCGGCGAGCAGGCCGTGCTGTGCGGCGGTCTGACCCATCTGATCCAGGCCGGTTTTGAAACGCTGACCGAAGCCGGCTATGCGCCCGAAATGGCGTATTTCGAGTGCCTGCACGAGGTGAAGCTGATCGTCGACCTCATGTATGAAGGCGGCATCGCCAACATGCGCTATTCGATCAGCAACACCGCCGAATATGGCGACATCACCACCGGCCCGCGCATCATCACCAGCGAGACCAAGGCCGAGATGAAGCGCGTTCTGGAGGACATCCAGCAGGGCCGTTTCGTCAAGAACTTCGTGCTCGACAACCGTGCCGGCCAGCCCGAACTGAAGGCCGCGCGCAAGCTCGCCGCCGCGCACCCGATCGAGAAGACCGGCGCACAGCTGCGTGCGATGATGCCGTGGATCGGCGCGAACAAACTGGTCGACAAGGCGAAGAACTGACCCTTCGTTGACCACGCCGTTTTTCGAGGACCATGCCGCGCAACTCGAATCCCTGAAAAGGGGTTCGAGATTGCGTGCGCTCGGGCCCCGCGAGGGCAAGGATTTCGCCTCGAACGACTATCTGGGGCTGGCAGGCTCCACGCTGCTGCATGATGCCTTGCGCGAGGGCATGGCCTTGGGCCTTCCTGCAGGATCGGGCGGATCGCGGCTGTTGCGCGGCAACCATGCGGCCCACCAGGCGCTCGAGGCCGATGCAGCAACGCATTTCGGCAGCGAGGCCGCGCTGTTCTTCGCGACCGGCTTTGCCGCCAATGCGGCGCTGTTCGCCACCCTGCCCCAGCGCGGTGATCTGGTGGTGCACGATGCGCTGATCCACGCGAGCGCGCACGACGGCATGAAGCTCGGTCGCGCCGAGACCCGCGCCGCCGCGCACAACGACCCTCAGGCCTTCGACGATGCCATCACCGCCTGGCGGCTTGCAGGCGGCACGGGCCGCGTCTGGATCGCGGTGGAAAGCCTCTACAGCATGGATGGCGACTGCGCTCCGCTCGGCGACCTGGCCAACGTGGCCGCACGTCATGATGCCGCTCTGGTGATCGACGAAGCCCATGCCACCGGTGTATTCGGCGCCAGGGGCGCTGGCCTGGCGCATGGGCTTGCCGGGCAACCCAATGTCATCACGCTGCACACCTGCGGCAAGGCCCTGGGCTGCGAAGGGGCGTTGATCTGCGGGCCCCGCGTGGCGATCGATTTCCTGGTCAATCGCGCCCGCCCGTTTATCTTCTCCACCGCGCCTTCGCCGCTGATCGCGCATATGGTCCGCAGGGCGCTGGCGCTGGTGGCCGTGCATGACGACTGGCGCGAGGACCTGTTCGCGCGTGTCGCCGAAGCGCGCCGTCTGCTGGCCCCCCGGCTGGGCGCTGTGCCATCCGAAACGCAGATTCTCCCCGTCATCATCGGAGAGGATGCCCGCACGATGCGCATCGCCGCCGCGCTCCAGCGCCAGGGCTTCGACATTCGCGGCATCCGTCCGCCGACGGTACCGCAAGGCACCGCGCGGCTGCGCATTTCGATTACCCGCAACGTCACAAAGGGTGATATCGGCGCGCTCTCCGAATCACTCGACAGGATCATGATCCCCGCATGAAACCGCGTTTTGTTGTAACAGGCACCGACACCGATATCGGCAAGTCGGTGTTCAGCGCTGCCCTCGTTCAGGCTCTGCAGGCCCGCTACTGGAAGCCGGTGCAATCCGGCCTTGAAGGCGAGACCGACACCGCGTTCGTCGAACGCATGGTGCCGGGATCGACCCTGCCCGAAGCCTGGCGGCTCGTCACGCCCGCCTCGCCGCACCTCGCGGCCGAGATCGACGGCGTCGAGATTGATACCGATGCCCTGAACCCACCCGCCATCGATTCGCCTTTGGTCATCGAAGGCGCGGGCGGCGCGCTGGTGCCGGTGACGCGCAATGTGCTTTATGCCGATGTCTTCGCGCGCTGGCAGATCCCGGTGATCGTGTGCGCGCGCACCGCTTTGGGCACGATCAACCACAGCCTGATGACGATCGAGGCGCTGAAGGCACGCGGCGTGCCGATCCACGGCATCGCGTTCATCGGCGAGGCCATGCCCGACAGCGAGACGACCATCCCGGCAATCTCGGGCGTCCGTCGCCTGGGAAGGCTGGACATGCTTGCCGAACTGACGCCCGAAAGCCTGCGCGCCGGTTTTGCCACCGGGTTCGACATCGCCGATTTCGCATGAGCGGTTCTCCCGTCTGGCATCCGTTCACCCAGCATGGCCTGGGTGAAGACATTCCGCTGATCGCGCGCGGGCAAGGCGCGGTGCTGCACGGCGCCGATGGTCGCCAGTGGATCGATGCGATCTCGAGCTGGTGGGTGACGACGCACGGCCATGCGCACCCGCGCATCATGGCGGCGATCGCGGCGCAGAGCGAGCAGCTCGACCAGATCATTTTCGCCGGATGGACTCACGAGCCCGCCGAAACACTGGCGCGCGGGCTGATCGACATCACGCCCGAGGCGCTGACCCGCGTGTTCTTCAGCGATTCGGGCTCCACCGCGGTCGAGGTCGCGCTGAAGATGGCGCTGGGCTATTGGCATAACCGCAAGCAGCCGCGCCAGGGCATCATCGTGATGGAGCACAGCTATCACGGCGACACCATCGGCGCGATGTCGGTGGGCGCGCGCGGGGTGTTCAACCGCCCCTATGCGCCATTGCTGTTCGATGTCACCGCTGTCCCCTTCCCTGCCGCAGGGGCAGAACAGGCCACGCTCGATGCGCTGGATGCGGCGTGCAAGACAGGCGCGGCAGCGTTCATCGTCGAGCCCCTGGTGCTGGGCGCAGGCGGGATGCTGATGTATCCGCCAAAGGTCTTCGCCGAGATGGCGGCGATCTGCGCCTGCCATGACGTCCTGTTTATCGCCGATGAAGTGATGACCGGCTGGGGCCGCACCGGAACGATGCTGGCCTGCGAGCAGGCGGGCGTGATCCCTGATATCCTGTGCCTGTCCAAGGGCCTCACCGGCGGGTCGATGCCGCTGGCGGTGACGCTGGCGCGCGAGGAGATTTTCATGGCGCATTGGTCGCAGGACCGCGCCGACTGCTTCTTCCATTCGAGCAGCTACACCGCCAATCCGATCGCCTGCGCGGCAGCCGTGGCCAATCTGGCGATCTGGCGCGACGAGCCGGTGCAGGCGCGGATTGACGCGCTGGCAGCGCTGCAGACGGCAGAGCTGGCGGCAATCGCCGATCACCCGATGGTTGCCAGCACCCGCCAATGCGGCACCATCGCCGCGTTCGACATCGTCGCCGATGCGAGCGGCTATCTGTCGAATTGGTCGGTGCATCTGAACGCGTTCGGCAAGGCGCACGGCGTCCTGATCCGGCCTTTGGGCAACACAGTGTACGTGATGCCGCCCTATTGCATCACCGCAGAGCAGCTGGCGCAGGTCTATGCCGTGGTCCGTGACGGCTTGGCAGCCAAAACGGAAACGCTGCGTTGCGCGGATCAATGATTGACTTGGGGCGTTGCGGGACACAGTTTCCGGTTTCCTTCCCCCCTCCCAAGGAGTTCGTCATGCGCAAGACCATCGCTATCCTCGCCCTTATCGCCGCCACGCCGCTGATCGGCCAGGGCATGCAGCTGCCCGGCCAGAAGGACGCTAGCCGCGTCACCGCCGGAACCTACAAGGCCGACCCCGGCCACTCGTTGATCGGTTGGGAAGTCAACCATTTCGGCTTCAACGATTATTACGGCCTCTTCGGCGATGTCGCCGGCACGCTGACGATCGACCCCGCCAACCTGAACGCCTCCAAGGTCGATGTCACGATCCCCGTCGGCAAGGTGACCACCGCCAGCGCGGGCCTCACCAGCCACCTGCTGCGCGCAGGCAAGGATGGCGGCAAGCCCGACTTCTTCGGCCCGGCCCCTGCCGATGCGCGCTTCGTCTCGACCAAGGTCGTGGCCACCGGCATGACCGCCAAGATCACCGGCGACCTGACGCTGAACGGCGTGACCAAGGAAGTGACGTTCGACGCCGAATTCACCGGCGCGGGCAACAATCCGTTCAACAAGAAGCTGACGGTCGGCTTTGAAGCCGAGACCGAGATCAAGCGCAGCGACTTCGGCATCGCCTACGCGCTGCCGATGGTCAGCGACGAAGTCGAACTCGACATCAGCATCGCCTTCGAAAAGCAGTAAGCGGCATCGCCCCTCCCCGGCATTGCGTCGGGGAGGGATTTGCACTGAGCGGATTTGAAAATCTCAATCCCACATGTGTGACCATCCATTTTTTTGTTGCGCAAACCGCCCCCTTCACGCAATGACGCTGTCATTATGAGCGGATCGGCCCTCCTTCTTGGACTGCGACTTACACGCCCTTAGGCGTGTACCGACCGTGTGCGCCAAATCGGCGCGCCGCGCCTAAGGGCTTTTTCACCTGCCAGCATCCCAGGCGCCCATCACCGGTTGCGCTGATCGCTGGCCACCCTTATCGCACCACCAAATAGTCAGGGGCGCCTTTCAGCCATGCCGATGCACACCGATCCTTCGCAAAAATACCGACCCTTTCCGCGGGTCGACCTGCCGAACCGAACCTGGCCCGATGCAGTGATCACCGCACCGCCGCGCTGGCTGTCCACCGACATGCGCGACGGCAACCAGGCGCTGATCGATCCGATGGACGCCGCCAAGAAGCAGCGCTTCTTCGACCTGCTGGTCAGGATCGGCCTCAAGGAGATCGAGGTCGGCTTCCCTTCGGCGGGCGAGACCGAATTCAATTTCATCCGTGGGCTGGTCGATGGCGGCAAGATCCCTCAGGACGTCACCGTGCAGGTGCTGACCCAGTCGCGCCGCGACCTGATCGAAAAGACATTTGCCAGCCTCGCAGGTGTCCACCGCGCCATCGTCCACCTTTACAATGCCGTCTCGCCTGCCTGGCGCGAGATCGTCTTCGGGCTCGACCGCGCGGGCGTGAAGGCGATCGCGGTCGAGGGCGCCAACATTCTCAAGGAACAGGCGGCGAAATACCCTCAGACCGACTGGCATTTCGAGTATTCGCCCGAGACCTTCTCCACCGCCGAACTCGATTTCAGCCTGGAAGTCTGCGAGGCGGTGATCGAGGTGCTGCAGCCCACGCCCGAAAAGCCGCTGATCCTCAACCTGCCCGCCACGGTCGAGGCCTCCAGCCCCAATATCTATGCCGACCAGATCGAATGGATGTGCCGCCATATCAGCAAGCGCGATTGCGTGGTCATCAGCCTGCATCCGCACAATGATCGCGGCTCGGGCATCGCGGCGGCCGAACTCGGCCTGATGGCAGGCGCAGACCGGATCGAGGGCTGCCTGTTCGGCAATGGCGAGCGCACCGGAAACGTCGATCTCGTGGCCCTGGGCCTCAACATGTACACGCAGGGCATGCACCCCGGGCTCGATTTTTCCGACATGGACGAGATCGTCAAGACGGTGGAATATTGCAACCAGCTCAAGGTTCCCGAGCGGCATCCGTATGCTGGCGAACTGGTGTTCACTGCCTTTTCAGGCAGCCATCAGGACGCGATCAAGAAGGGCTTTGCCGCGCAGGAGACGCGCAATGACCAGATGTGGCTGGTGCCCTATCTGCCGCTTGACCCGGCGGACATCGGCCGTTCGTACGAGGCCGTCATCCGCGTCAACTCGCAGTCGGGCAAGGGCGGCGTCGCCTGGGTGCTCGAGCAGGACCAGGGCCTCAAGCTGCCCAAGCGCCTGCAGGCCGATTTCAGCAAGACCGTGCAGGCACTGGCGGATGCCAGGAGCATGGAATTGTCCTCCAGCGATATCTGGCAGGCGTTCCAGACCCGCTATCGGCTCGATGGGGAAGGCAAGTACCGGCTGGTCGACTATGAAGAGCGCAAGGCGGGCAGCGACCGTCTGTTCGTCGGACGGATTATCGCCGATGGCCAGGAAATCCCGGTCAGCGGTCGCGGCAACGGGCTGATTTCGGGCGTAGTCGATGCGCTGTCCGCCGCGCTCGGCATCGCGATCGACATTGCCGATTATCGCGAGCATGCCATCGGCGCAGGCTCGAAGGCGCGCGCTGCCGCCTATGTCGAATGCGCGATCGACGGCCGCTCGCCATGCTTTGGCGTCGGCGTGGACGAGGACGTCGCCACCGCCTCGATCAAGGCCGTGCTGAGCGCGCTCGAAGAGATTTGAGGAACTTCAAATCCTCCCCCAGCTCGCCTGGGGGAGGGGGACCATCCGCAGGATGGTGGAGGGGCTTTTCCTCACCGGTAGCGCATCACCCCTCCACCATTCGCTGCGCGAACGGTCCCCCTCCCCGAGCAAGCTCGGGGAGGATTTAAGGAGCTCCAAGCGGTTTTCTTTCAAAACTTAATCGCCTGGTTAAGAATGCCTCTGGACAGCCTTTGAACGATGGCTAATGTCGCCGCCATGACCATGCCATCCCCGCTTTGCGACAAACTGCGCCTGCCCGTCATCGGGTCGCCGCTCTTCATCATTTCCGGCCCCGAGCTCGTCATTGCGCAATGCAAGGCGGGTGTGATCGGCTCCTTCCCGGCGCTCAATGCGCGGCCGCAGGCCCAGCTTGACGAGTGGCTGCACCAGATCACCGAGGAACTGGCCGAGTACAACCGCGCCAACCCCGACGCGCCCGCCGCGCCCTTTGCGGTCAACCAGATCGTGCACAAATCCAACGACCGGCTCGAGGCCGATCTGATGACCTGCGCCAAATGGCAGGTGCCGATGATCATCACCTCGCTGGGGGCCCGCGAAGACCTGAACAAGGCGGTGCACGACTGGGGCGGCATCACCATGCACGACGTGATCAGCGATCGCTTTGCTCGCAAGGCAGTGGAAAAGGGCGCCGACGGACTGATCCCGGTGGCTGCGGGCGCTGGCGGCCATGCCGGCGTGACGTCGCCTTTCGCGCTGATGCAGGAAATCCGTCAGTGGTTCACCGGGCCGGTTGCGCTTTCGGGATCGATTGCCAGCGGCGCGGCGATCCTCGCAGCGCAGGCCATGGGTGCGGACTTTGCCTATATCGGCTCGGCCTTCATCGCGACGGCAGAGGCCCGTGCGGACGAAGGCTACAAGAATGGCATCGTCGAAGGCAAGGCTGCCGACATCGTCTATTCCGATCTGTTTACCGGCGTATCGGGCAACTATCTGCGCCAGTCGATCGTCAACGCCGGGCTTGACCCGGACAACCTGCCCAAGGGCGATTACAGCACGATGAACTTCGGCTCGGGCGGCAATACCGAAGCCAAGGCATGGCGCGACATCTGGGGCAGCGGCCAGGGCATTGGCGCGGTCGACAAGGTCGATACTGTTGCCGACATGGTCGGACGCCTGACCCGCGAATATCACGCGGCCAAGGAGTCGCTGCTGGCGCGCTCCGCCTATTGATTGCCTTGCACGGGCCGCCGACGAAAGGCGGCCCGTGTATTCGGTCATCGACGGTTAAGCTCGAAACTTGCTTATTCCTCCCGGGTGTTGACGAATATCGAGGGGGATAGACTGTCATGCGTGCAATTGCTGTTATTGCGGCGGCTTCACTGGGCTGTTCGGGTCACGCCGAGGCGGCACCCAAAGCGGCATTGGCCGATGAGCTTGTCCTGAGCGGCGACAATCTGATCGATGTCACGATCAACGGTCTGGCGCTGCGGCTGGAGGTGCGACCGGAAGCTGCCGATGCGCCCATGCTCAATCCGGACGTCGTGGCAAAGCTTCAGCTGAAGCCCGGCATGTTCGGTTTCATCACGGTGGTGGGCCCCGAGCGGGTGAGCGGGGACTCTGCCGTGCACAAGGTGGATTATGGCGCCGGAGCGAAAAAACAGCGGATCTTCTGGGCCGATCGCCCCTCATCCACGATAGCCGATGGCACCATCAGCCCGGCCTCGCTGCCTTACAAACGGGTCCGCTTCCAGCTTGCACAGCCTTCCGCCGGCGAGCGCCAGGACCGGTTGCCGCTCGACAATTTCGGCTTTCTGGGGCGTGGCGGGATCGGCACGACATTCGCACTGGAAGGGGAAGAGGTTCGCTTCCAGTTCAGCCTGCAACGCGCAGAAACACTGGCCAGCGCGCCCACCGGCAATTGGCTGGCGCGCAAGCGCGAGGGCCGGTTTACCGGACAGCCCCGCCAGACCCTGATCTATTTCGGCATCCAGCGGCCCACCCGCGCGATGACATTGTCAAACCCCATTCCCGTCGGCCAGACCATGCTGGACACGGTCGATGTGCGCTACAGCGATTATGGCGATGCCTCGGGCATTGCCGAGCAGGAAGCAGCAGAGGGCGGAGATTCGGACGAAATCGTCGTCGTCGCCAAGAAGGACAAGAAGGTCGATCTGCGGATCGTCGCGGGACGGCGGTTCCTGCAAGGCTGTTCCAGCCTGCTCTACGACCTCCAGCAGCGCAACCTGACGCTCAGCTGCAAGGCAGAGTGACGATCACAGCGGCCGCGATCCTGTCGCGTCATAGGCGGTGATCGTCCGATCGTGAATACCATGCTCTGCGCTGGCAGCGCGCCATTCGGCCATGTGCGCGCTGGTGGCATGCGCCTTGAGCGCGGCCTCATCCTGCCAGGATTCGCTGACCCGGATCAGGCCCGGTTCCACGATGTCTTCGGAGAAGGCGTAATGCCCGCAGCCTGGCTCTGCGCGGCTCAGTTCGATCATGCGCGCCATCGCGGGCTTCACCGCGTCAAGCTGATCCAGCGGAAAACGATAAAAGCCTGCAATCACGATCATCGGCCGTTCCTTCAGATTTCCAGCTGGCTGCCCAGTTCGACCACGCGGTTCGAAGGCAGGTTGAAGAATTCCATCGGGCTCGCCGAATTGCGCAGCATCCACGCGAAGATCTTCTCGCGCCACACCGGCATGCCGGGCCGTTCGGCGGTGAGCAGCGTCTGGCGCGAGAGGAAGAAGCTGGTCTGCAGCATCTCGAACTTGCCGCCGCACAGCTCCTTCACGTCCTTGAGCGCGGCAGGAACATCGGTCGACTGCATGAAGCCATAGCGCAGGATCATGCGGTAGAAGCCATGACCCAGGCTCTCGACCTGGAAGCGGTTGGCCTCGGTGACATAAGGCACTTCCATGATCTGCACGGTGAGAATGACCACGCGCTCGTGGATCACCTTGTTGTGCTTCATGTTGTGCAGCAGCGCGGTGGGCACGCCGGTGGTGGCCGACGCCATGAAGATCGCGGTGCCCTTGACGCGGGTGGCAGACCCTTGCGCCGACTTGACGAACACCTCGATCGGCAATGCGCTCTCGATCATCGTCTCGCGCATCAGATTGCGCCCGCGCGCCCAGGTGGTGAGCAGGGTGAAGGTGAACGCGCCGATGACCAGCGGGAACCAGCCGCCATCGGGGATCTTGGTCGCATTGGCGAGGAAGTACGCGCCATCGACCACCACGAAGGTGACGATGACGGGGACCGCCATCCACAGCTTCCACTTCCACATCGCGATCAGCAGCACCGCCATCAGGCAGGTGTCGATCAGCATCGCACCGGTCACCGCGATGCCATACGCCGCTGCCAGATTGCTCGAACTCTGGAAGGTCAGCACCAGCAGGATCACCGCGATCATCAACACCCAGTTGATCAGCGGAATGTAGATCTGGCCGCTTTCCGACGCGCTGGTGTGTTTGATCGACAGGCGCGGGATATAGCCCAGCTGGATGGCCTGATGGGTGATCGAGAACGCGCCGGAAATCACCGCCTGGCTGGCGATGAAGGTCGCCGCCGTCGCCAGCAGCACCAAGGGCAGGCGCAGCATATCGGGCGCGAGCAGGAAGAACGGGTTCTTTATCGTCTCGGCAGCGACCTCGGGCGTCATGCCGATGATCATCGCGCCCTGGCCGAAATAGTTGATCAGCAGCGCGGGCATGACAAAGGCGAACCACGACAGCCGCAACGGGCCGCGGCCGAAATGACCCATGTCCGAATAGAGCGCCTCTGCGCCGGTCACCGCCAGCACCACCGAACCCAGCGCCAGAAACGCGAACCACCCATCGTTGATGAAGAAGCGGACGGCGTACCAGGGGTTCAGCGCCAGCAAAATCTCGGGATTGAAAACGATCTGGTAGATGCCAAGGCAGGTGATCGTGGCAAAATACAGAACCATGATCGGCGCGAACAGCGTGCCGATCTTGGCGGTGCCGCGCGACTGGATGAAGAACAGGAAGACCAGCAGGCCCACCGCAATCGGGATGACCAGCGGCTGCAGCCCGGGATTGACCACGGTCAAGCCTTCGACCGCCGATAGCACCGAGATGGCAGGCGTGATCATGCTGTCGCCGTAGAACAGCGCGGTTGCGAACACGCCGAGCAGGATCAGCAGCCAGCCATAGCTGGTGCGTCCGATGCTGCGCGAGATCAGCGCGACCAGCGCGAGGCTGCCGCCCTGCCCCTTGTTGTCGGCGCGCATCAGGATGCTGACATATTGTACGCCGACGACCAGAGTCATCGACCAGAAGATCAGGCTGACCACACCGAAGATATGCTCGCGGTCCGGGGTGAGCGGATGGTGGCCGGCAAAGGTTTCGCGAAAGGCATAGATCGGGCTGGTGCCGATGTCGCCGAACACGATGCCGATGGCGCCAAAGGCCAAAAGCGCGACTGAGCTGCTGTGCGTATCAGCGTTGCCCGCATGCTGGGCCACCTGCTCACCTGCCATCGATCCGGCGGTTTGCGGTAGCGGCGGCGTTTCTGATGGAGTGTCTGTAATCATCGGGCAGTGTGCGAACGCATGAAGCCAAGGCTGCCTGCGCTCATCGTCCCCTTTCGCCTATCGCCAAAACGGCAATGGCACGCGGATTAGCATGCGCCATGATGCGGTGCAATATAATCGCAATCTGCGGTTTATGGTTGCGATTCAATTGGTTGCGCCGGAGCAGCGGCGGGCGGCATCGATCCTGGCATGCCCGGCGCGGGCGCGCCGTTCTGCTGGGCGATCAATGCATCGATCCGCGCGAGTCGTCCGGTCAGGTCCTCACGCCATTCTGCCTCGGGCGGCGAGCGTTCCAGCAGTTCTGCCCAGATGGTCCGCGCCTGCTGCAACTGGCCTGATGTCGCCAGCGCCAGCCCCAGGAAAAACGGCGGCGCAGGGTGATCGGGCGAGAGCGTCGCGGCCTTCTGATAGGCGAATTGTGATGCCGGGGTGAGCAGGCCGTTGCTGTGCCCGACGAGGGCATTGCCCAGCGCGACCCACAGGTCGACGTCGTCGGGATAGGTCTCAAGCCCCTTGCTGAGCGCCGTGGCGGCGGTAGCAAACTTGCCTTGGCGGCTCTGCGCATCGGCGAGCACCAGCCAGGCGCGGGCATCGCCGAAATTGCCGCCCATCCCGTCGCGCTGCTTGGCAAGGTCCTCGTCGAACAGGCTGAGCTTCTCGACAGGCTCCTTGGGCGATCCAGCGAGCGAAGGCTGGCCCTGCCAGGCATAGCCGGCAATGCCGATGAACAGCGCGGCGCCTGCCAGCTCCCACGCCTTGCGGGGCAGCTTGCCCAGCCAGATCATGCCGGCCATGATGAGGATCGCGACCAGCGCGACGATAACCCAGGCCATCAGCTCTTGTCTCCAGCGGCCCGTGCCCGGCCAAAACGTTTGCGCAGCAGCAATGCTGCGATCAGCAGCAGCACGATCGGCGCGGCGAACAGCGGCCACGTCATCGCGGTGACTTGCGGCTCATAGGACACCCAGTCGCCATAACGTTCGATCAGCCACGCGCGGATCGCCTCGGGGTCTTCGCCCGCCTCGATGCGCTGGCGCACCTGATGGCGCATGTCGCCTGCCATCGGCGCGTCGGAATCGGCGATCGACTGGCTCTGGCAGGTCAGGCAGCGCAGCGTCATCATCAGATCCTGCGCGGCCTTTTCCTTGGCAGGGTCTTCGAGCTGCTTGTAGGCATAAGGCGCTGGCGGAAGTGTGTCTTGCGCGATTGCGGGAGCAGCCAAGGAAACGAAGTACA
This sequence comes from Hydrogenophaga intermedia, assembly GCA_943370475.1. Taxonomy (GTDB): domain Bacteria; phylum Pseudomonadota; class Alphaproteobacteria; order Sphingomonadales; family Sphingomonadaceae; genus Blastomonas. The sequence goes on along the minus strand of CALRRI020000015.1, from coordinate 2,851 downwards.
GCACAATCGCGACCACCTTCCCGAGTTCCCGAGCGAAGTCGAGGGACGTGCTCGCAACCGCCGCGATAAGGTCCCTCGACACGCTCGGGACAAACGGATGAGGGGCGCAGAGCTTATGCACTATCACTGCGCTTCCTTCAGCTTCTGCAGGATCATCGGTACATGCTCAGGCCGAATGTCGCCGATATGCTGGTAGGTGATGATGCCCTTGCCGTTGATCACGAAGGTTTCGGGCACGCCAGACGAGCCCAGATCGAACTGGATCTTGCTGACGTCGTCGGAGCCGATGCGCGCATAGGGGTTGCCGTTGCGCGCAAGAAACGCCTGCACATCAGGCGAGCGATCACGGATCGCGACACCATAGATATCCACACCGGCGTTGGTGAGTTGCTGCAGATACGGCGCTTCGGCGACGCAGGGCACGCACCAGCTGGCGAAAACGTTGAGCAGCTTTGGCTTGCCGTCGGTAAAGTTCGCACGAGCCACGGCGGGGCGATCCGGCACCGCCTGGGGCAGATCGAACTCGGGCAGCGGCTTGCCGATCATCTGCGACACGATTGTCCGGTCCCCCGGCGCGATCAGGCCCGACGCGAACACCGCAAACAGCACGCCGAACAGCGCGAGCGGCAGCCAGATGGCCCAATGTTTCATGCGAGGGCTTCCTTGCCTCCGGTCGGCAGCGCGCCTGGCGCAGGCTCGGCGATCGGCTCAAGCTCGGGCTGGTCCTTGCGGCGCAGGTCGCGCGAGGTGCGTCCGACCAGCGACAGGATGCCGCCCAGGCCGATCATCAGACCGCCATACCAGATCAGGGGCACGAACGGCTTCCACCACAGGCGCAGCTGCCAGCGGCCATCTTCGCCTTCTTCGCCCAGCACAACGTAGAGCTGGCCGTTCCAGCGCGTCAGCAGCGCGGCCTCGTTGGTCGCGGTCGGCGGCGATGCGAACATGCGCGACTGTGGATTGAGCACGGTCTGCACATTGCTGTCGCCATAGCGCGCTACCATCCGTGCTTCGAGCGCGGTCCAGTTGGCGCCGGCGATCGGCCGCACACCCTGCAGCTCGATCGTCCAGGGGCCGACCTTGTGACTTTGCCCGAATTCGCTGGCCACCAGCTTTTCGGTGTTGAACGCGCTCTCCGATGCCATGCCGGCGAGCGCCACCGCGATGCCGAGATGCGCGATCACCATGCCATAGATGTGCGCAGGCGTGCGGCGCAGGTTGCGTTTCCACAACGGCAGCACACTGGCGACGGCCAGTCCGGCCGCGAACACCAGGCCCAGCATGGGCAGCAGGTTGATATCACCGGCGAACACCACGACCAGCGCCAGCGCGGCGGCGGCGGCGAGCGCAGGCACCGCCATCAGATTGGTGAGCTTGCGGCCGTTGTCCGACCGCCAGCGCATCAAAGGACCCGCCGCCATGATCACCAGCATCGGGAAGACGAAGATCGCGCTGACCGGGTTGAAATAGGGCGGGCCGACCGAAACCTTGGTGCCGAACGCCTCTGTCACCAGCGGATAGAGCGTCCCCATCAGTACGATGCCCAGCACGCCGACCAGCAGCACGTTGTTCATCACCAGCGCGCCTTCGCGGCTGAAGAAGTGGAACCGCGCGCCTTCGGTCACGGTCGAGGCCCGCAGTCCGAACAGGGCCAGCGCGCCGCCGATATAGATGGCGAGCAAGGCGAGGATGAAGCTGCCGCGCTCGGGATCGACCGCAAACGCATGTACGCTGGTCAAAATGCCCGAGCGCACGAGGAAGGTACCCACCATCGACATCGAGAAGGCGACCACCGCCAGCATCACCGTCCAGGCCTTGAGCGCGTTACGCGTCGCCAGAACGCTGACCGAATGGAGCAAGGCAGTGGCGGCGAGCCAGGGCATCAGCGAGGCGTTCTCGACCGGATCCCAGAACCACCAGCCGCCCCAGCCGAGCTCGTAATAGGCCCACCAGGACCCAGCGGTAATGCCCAAAGTCAGGAAGATCCATGCACCCATCACCCAGGGCCGCATCGCGCGGGCAAAGGCGGGGCCGACATCGCGCGTCACCAGCGCACCGATGGCGAACGAGAAAGCGATCGAAAGCCCGACATAGCCGATGTAGAGCGTCGGCGGATGGAACGCGAGACCGGGATCCTGCAGCAGCGGGTTGAGGCCGTTGCCTTCGACCGGAGCGGGGTTAAGCCGCTCGAACGGGTTCGAGGAGAACAGCATGAAGGCGTAGAAGCCCAGGCTGACAAACGCCTGGCCTGCGAGGGTCGCGACCATCGTGCGCTCGTTGAGCCGCCGTTCGAGCAGAGCAACAAAGCTGCCCGCGAGGCCCATCACGGTGACCCACAGCAGCATCGAGCCTTCATGATTGCCCCAGGCGCCCGCCACCTTGTAGATGATCGGCTTGAGCGAATGGCTGTTGGCGGCGACCAGCTTGACCGACAGATCGGTGCGCAGGAACAGCACGATCAGCAGCGCGAAGGCGGTGGCCACCAGCAGCCCCTGCACCACTGCGATCGGACGGATGGCTCGCAGGAACTCGGCCCCGCGCGCGGTCAGCGCATAGCTGCCCAATCCCAGCTGGAGAACCGCCAGCGCACCAGCGAGCCACAACAGCGCGAGCGCGATTTCCGCAATCATGGCTGCTGCACCGTGCCCGCTACCTCTTTGATGTCCGCTTTGGTCATGTCGCGCATCTCGCGCGGAACGTAATTCTCGTCATGCTTGGCGAGCAGGTTGTCGGCGACGAAGAACCCGGCCTTGTCCATCCGGCCCTCGGCAACGACGCCCGATCCTTCGACGAACAGATCAGGCGTGATGCCGGTGAAGCGCACGGGAACCGTGCCCTTGCCGTCCTCGAC
>CALRRI020000014.1:0-100707 GCA_943370475.1 Hydrogenophaga intermedia | reverse complement strand
TGGCGCGAGCGGACGCGCCAAACCCCGGCTCGGAGTCAATGCCTGCTCAATCGCGGTCAGCCGCAGCCGGGGCTGCCGCCGCTGCGGTGGTCGGAAAGCCGCGCCGCTTGAGCAGCGCGTTCACATCAGGGTCGCGCCCGCGAAACGCGCGATAGGCCTCGACCCGCTCGGTTTCGTTCCCGGTCGACAGCAAGGTCTTGCGGAAGCGGTCGGCGATTTCGCGGTTCCACACGTCGCCCGATTCCTCGAATGCCGCCCAGGTATCGGCGTCCATCGTCTCGGACCACAGATAGCTGTAATAGCCCGCCGAATAGCTGTCCGACGAGAACAGATGGCCGAACTGCGGCAGGCGATGGCGCATCACCATCTGCGACGGCATGCCGATTTCGGCGAGCGTCGCCTTTTCGAACGCACGCGGGTCGGCGACCGGATCGGTGCGGTTGTGCAGCTTCATGTCAACGATCGCAGACGACAGATATTCCACTGTCGAAAAGCCCTGGTTGAAGGTCTCGCTGGCGTTGATCTTCTTCAGTAGCTCCGCCGGGATCGGCTCGCCCGTCTTATAATGGGTCGCATAGTTCTGAAGGATGTACGGCGTCAGCAACCAGTTCTCGTTCACCTGGCTGGGATATTCGACAAAGTCGCGCGGAGTACCGCGCAGGCCGGGATATTCGATATCGGTCAGCAGCGAATGCAGCGCATGGCCGAACTCGTGGAACAGCGTCGATGCGTCATCCAGGCTGATCAGCGCGGGTTCGCCCGGCGCAGGCTTGACGAAATTGTTGTTGTTCGATGCCAGCACGTTGCGATCCCCGCCCAGCCTTTGCTGCGCACGGTAGGATGTCGCCCATGCACCCGAGCGCTTCCCGGTGCGGGCATAGGCATCCATGTAGAACAGGCCGACATTCTCGCCAGTCAGCTTGTTGGTGACGACATAGGTGGTGATATCGGGGTGGAAGACCGGAACCTCGCCGGTGTTTTCCTTGAACTCCAGATCATACAATTTGCCAGCAGCATCGAACATGCCCTGGATCATCTTGGAGAGCTGGAAGTACGGCTTGATCTCGTTCTGATCGAGATCGTATTTCGCCTTGCGCACCTTCTCCGAATAGAAGCGGTAATCCCAGGGCTCGATCTTCAGGCCCGCGCCTTCCTTGTCGGCGACCGCCTGCATGTCGGCGACCTCCTGTTTCACCCGGGCGACGGCGGCAGGCCAGACCTTCATCATCAGGTCCATCGCGCGCACCGGATCCTTGGCCATGGTATCATCCATCCGCAGATGCGCGTGGGTCTTGAAGCCCAGCAGTTCGGCGCGCTGCTGGCGCAGCTTGAGGATCTGCGCGATCGCGGCGTTGGTGTCGTTGGCGTCCTGATTGTCGCCGCGCATCACATACGACCGCCAGACTTTTTCGCGCAAGCCGCGGTTGGTGGCGTTCTCGAGCACGGGCTGCATCACCGAGCGGGTGTTGACCAGCACCCAGCCATCGACCTTGCGCTCGTCCGCCGCCGACTTCAGCGAGGCGACGAAGCTGTCGGGAAGCCCTGCCAGCTCGGCCTGGTCGGTGATGACGATGTACTTTTCCTCATCGGCCTGCAGCTTTTCGTTGAAGGTCGAGTACAGGCCCGCGAGCTGACCGTTGATCGTGATCAGCTGCGCCTTGGCAGCATCGTCGAGCAGCGCACCGCCGCGCACCAGCCCGTCATAATCGCGCTCCAGCAGCCGCATCTGCTGAGCATCGAGACCCAGCGTCTGGCGGCGATCATGGACAGACTTGATGCGGGCGAGGATGCGCGGATCAAGCGTCAGTTCGTTGTAGAACTTGCTGATCTTCGGAGCCCATTCGGCCTGCATTGCGCGGACCTGCTTGTCCGCCAGGTTGCTGGTGTAGACACCCCACATTGCAAACACCCGGTCCATCTTGTCGCCCGCCATTTCGAGCGCGAGATTGGTGTTCTGGAAGGTGGGTTCGCTCTTGTCGGTGGCGATCGCCTCGTACTCGGCCTTGAGCTCGTCCATCGCGGCCTGGATCGCCGCCGGGAAGGCAGCGGTGGACACCTGGTCCCAGGGCGGCACGCCTTCGTAAGGACCGGTCCAGTCCTGATAGATCAGCCTGGCCTGCGCGTCAGTGTCGGCAGGAGCCGCCTGTTGCGCCAGCGCGGGCATCGCTGCACCCACGGCCAATGCCGATGCTGCCATCAGCAGAAATGTCTTTACCATGATGATCCCTTTGTTCGGTGCCCGCCCGCTGTCACTGCATGTGGGCAGCCGGACTGGGGTCGCAAGGGGATGCGCAGTTCTGCAGCAACCCCTAGCCCATCGCCCGTGGTCGCACATCCAGGTCCGGGATTCCAGCCCCGCAGGCCATCAGGCGAGGATCAGCTGGGACGTTCGGCCAGCAGGCTGCGCACCAAAGGCTGCATCTTCTCGTCATAGCGCGCCAGCATCACATGCTCGTCGGCGGTCTCGTAATGCGTGATGAGCTCGCGCCCGTTCCACCAGTGCAAGGCGAAGGCGGGCGGATCAGCGATGATCATGTTGCGGCCATCGGGCACATCGGGATCGATCGGCGCGAGTTCGAGTGCCACCTGCGGCGCGCTCGACGGGCAGATCGCAACGGGAAAGCCGCTCCAGCTGCTGACGATGGCGCGGTGGACATGGCCGCAGACCATGCCGATGACGTTGCTGTGCCCGGCAAAGCAGCCGCGCAGGCGTTCCACCCAGGGTTCTTCGGGATGGGTGTTCATCCATTCGATCCCCACCTCGATCGGCGGGTGATGCTGGACGATCAGCGTCGGACGATCGGTCTGCTCGGCCAGCCGCGCGCGCAGCCAATCAGCGCGGACCTCGCAGAACGCCCCGCCATGGCGTCCCTCTTCCAGCGTATCGAGCACCAGCAGCCGGATCGGCCCCGCGTCCACCTCATACTGGATGAAGCCATCGGTGGTCGGAACATCGGGAAACTGCGCCAGAAACGTATCGCGCTGGTCGTGGTTGCCCATGCACATATAGACCGGGAAGGGGCAGACCGAGAGCGCGTTGCGGAGCCGGCGGTAGCTGTCTTCATCGCCCCGGTCGATCAGGTCGCCGGTCGCCAGCAGCATATCGGGCAGCGGATCGAGATCGCGCAGCATCGCGATGACCTGGTCCAGGCGCTTGCGATTGAATTCCGCCGGATTGTCCGGATCGAAGCCCAGATGAATATCGGTGATCTGAGCAATCAGCATCCGGCGCTTCGATCCTTCGTTATGGGTGGTGCAGGCGCCGTCCTCTATCGTCGCAACCGGGCTGCCGCGCCGCCCGGATGTGCCATCGAGGCCGTTATCTCTGGCCGCTTTTTCTTCTTGTCTTGCTCGCGAAGCAGCCATGGAGCCCCCTTGTCAGCATGGTAATCGTGACACATTGCGCAGGTCGATTCGACCGGCTTCTTCACCTTGATCAGCGATTCACCCGTTTCACCCACATGGCAGGTGCGGCAATCCTTGATCCCGGGCAGCAGCAGCTCCGACGCGTCTTTCGACTTTTCGGCAAGGTGGCAGCTGGTGCATTCTTCCTTGTCGTGTGCGTCATGCGTGAACCAACCCTTCTGCAGATAACGGCTGGTCTGTGCGACCGGCGCGATGCGGAAGTCGAGCGCGCCGGATGACGAGGGCGGCACCACCACATGGCAATCATAACAGGCCCCGCCGCGGCTGAAGACCTGGCGTATCGCTTCGTCGGCGCGCCCGCCGCGGAAGTTGACGGCACGCGCATAATCGGTCGCGGTGCGCCGCGAATTGACGATGCCGGGCCGCTGGCGCGCCAGGCTGCCCAGGTTGATCGGGCGTGCCGGCGGGGTGGAGCGATAGAAGGCGCGCAGATCGGCCTTTACCTGATCAGGCTGGCCATGGCGCAGCGTGCGGTAGGTCCCGCCGATCTTGTCGAACGCGAGACTGTGGCACATCGCACAGCTCTTCTCCATGTCGACCTCTGCAAAGCCGACATTGTTCTTGTCCGCCTCGTGGCAATCGGAACATTCGAGCGCGTCACCAAAGTCATATTTCGCCGAAAGCCGCCGCCCCATCTGCGCAACACCGCCGGTCTTGTTCAGATGAAGGTCGTGCGGGAACTTCAGCCCGTTGTTTTCGCGCGGTTTCTTGTCGAGCGAGATGCGCTTGCGCGGGGCCTTGGCATCGTCGCCGACCAGCGGACGCAGCAGCACGGCAGGCTGGAACTGCGGATGCGCATTGCCGAAATCGGCCGCGTTATCGAGCTTGGTATCGGTCAAGCGCGTGTCCATCCCGTCGTGACATTCCGCACAGAATCGCTGTTGCGTAGGTTCCATAGCACCGGCACCCTCATGCTCGGTGTGACATTCGACACAGCGTCCCGCTGGTTTGTTGAAACTGGCGGCAACGAATCGGGTGAAGGCAGCAAAACCGGTAGGGTCACCGCGCGCGGTCAGCTGGCGCGTGATCGGCGCGTGCGGCCCTGCATCCTTTTCGTGGCAGGTCATGCAGGCATTGTCGCGAACCGAAACGAACGCATCGACATGGCAGGCCTGACAATCGTTCTTCAACGTCTTGTGCGCCTGGCTCATCTTGCCCGACGACCACAGGCCATCGGCATGGAAGCCGGCCGGCCGCGACACTTTTTCCTTGTACGCCAGATCCTTGTAGCTCGACCAGGTATAGACCGGCCAGGCCAGGCACGCGATCAGCACCAGCAGCGCAAAGCCCCAGGCGCTCATCCGCTTGCCGGGCAATAGCCCCTTGAGCGAATAGATCGCCGCTTCATCCTTGTCCTCGGCGCTGTCCGATACCGCCTCGATTCGGCGGACGGTGAGCGTCACCGCATCGCCTTCGGTCCCAACAGCGATGATATGGCCGCCGAAGCGCAGTTCCGCGCCGCGCGCAAGATCGACCTTGGCCGATTCCACGCTGCGGCCATCGATATCGAACGGCTGCTGCGACTGCGAGGTAATGAAGAGCTCGCCGCCCCGCCGCTCGACCCGCGCATGCACCGGGTTGACCGCCAGATCGGGTAGATGGATTCCATTGTTGGCATTGCGGCCGATGAAAAGCTCTTCGCCCGCCACCTCGGTCTGGCGGACAATCTCGCTGCCATCTGCCTTCAAGGCGACCTGGCGGACGATAAACATCATTAAACTGCCCCCAAAACTTGCCGAAACCCCGCCCCCGGACCTCAGATCACCAATAGAAGAACACGCTGAAGATGTGCGCGGACAGCGCCGCGAGCAGCGCGAAGGTCATCGGCACATGCACATAGAGCCACACCTGCAGCATGGCCTTGATCTGCAGATGCTTGCGCAGCCGCGCCAGGGTCGATTCCTTGCGCTGCAAAAGCCCGTCAACCTTGTCGAGCGGATCATCGCCCATGCGCGGCTGATACGCGCGGATGCGGCGCAATTCGGCAATTGCCGCGCGCGTCTCGCAGCCGGAATAGCTGTTGCCGATGCGCTGGAAGAAATTGCCGGTGAACGGATCCTGCTCGAGTGAGGCCTGCACCAGCGCGGCCTGTGCCGGTTCGAGCGGTTGGGCGGCATCGTGCAGCTGGCGGTCGAGCGAGCGCAGTTGCTCGATCATCATCCGCTCGGTCACCGCGCCATCGCCATCGGCCCGGTTGTTCGACAGATTGTCGGGCAAGGTCGCGTAGAAATAGATGCCGACGATGCCGGAGATGATCACGATCATCATCAGCGACCAAGCCAGGGTGTGCACGTTCCACCCCAGCTGGAAGCCGGTGTGCAGCGTGCCGATGACGATGAGGCTCAATCCCAGATAGACATGCGCGCTGGTCCAGGCCTTGAGTGACCAGCCGCCCGGCGTGATCGCCCGCTTGCGCATTCCCAGACACGTCAGCCAGACGATCAGCAATGCGCCGATGGTGCCCAGGGTATAGCCGTACCACGAACCGCCATTGTGGCGTGGCTGCACGTCAACCAGGAAATAGCTGACCAGACAGGTGATCGACAGCACCGTGGCGATTTTCATCCAGCGGAAATTGCGGTGCCGCAGGAAACCGTCGTGCATCGAGTTGCGCTCGCGCCCGGTGGTCTTCTTGCGCACGGCAGGCGCTGTGGGTTGAGCCTGGCTAGCCATGGGTCAAGCCTCCTCCTGCTCGAGCCGGGCGACGGTCAGGAACTCGTCAGGCGCGACGCGGATGGCCGCGCCCGTCGGGCACGCCCGCACGCAGCTGGGGCCACCTTCGATGCCGGCGCACATGTCGCACTTGATCGCCTTCTTGGGCTTTTCGACGCTGTGGTCGCTGTTGGCATAGGACCATTTCTTGCTCGGTTCGCCGGGTCCTGGACCAAAGCCGAAGAACAGCCACGACAACAGGCCGGGCTTCTTGGGCGGCACCTTGTCCATGCGGATCACGCCATAGGGGCAGTTGCGCTGGCAGTTGCCGCAGCCGATGCAGGTATCGTTGATATAGACCTCGCCATCGGGACCGCGGTTGATCGCGTTGGGCGGGCAATCGGCCATGCAGTGCGGATGTTCGCAATGGCGGCAGCTGGTTGGCACGTGCAGATGCGCATAAGTGCGCCCGGCCTCGCGATCAAGCCGCGACAGGCCGTCATGGCTGTCGGCGCACGCCTTTTCGCAATTGTCGCAGCCCACGCACAGGGTCTCGTCGATCAGCAGCACGTCGGTCGCCTCGCCGATGCCGTTTTCGACCAGGAAGTTGGCAACTCCCGAGTACATGTCGACGACGCCCGAGAAGCTGTCCTTCTTCGCCTCGATGAACGCGTTGATATCCTGGCGGCTGGCCATGTCGCGCTTGGCGCGCTTGAGCAGTTCGGGGTTGGCGTCGAGCACCTTTTTGAACGCATCGCCGTCGATCTGGATGACCTCGGACTTGATCGCCGCCTTCACCGTTGCGGTACGCCGTCCGCCTGCGATCAGCGCCATTTCGCCGACATAGGAGCCAGCGGGCAGATAGGAGAGGAACACCGGCTTGCCGCCGATTTCCTTTTCCACGATCATCGATCCCACACGGATCACGAAGATCTCGGTGCCTTCGTCGCCTTCCTTGAGAATCGCCTCGCCCGGCTTGATCTGGCGAATCTTGCTGGTTTCGACCACCTCGGCAATGTCGGCAGGCTTGAGACCGGATCCGAACATCTGCAGCAGCAGACGCTCGGTCGAAATGCGCTCGATCGCCTTTTTCGCGGTCGGCACCTGGCTCTGCAGCTTGAGCGCGGCGTTGCGCGAGATTTCGACGCAGATCGTGTCCTCGGCCGCGACCACCGTCGCACCGCGACGGCGGCCCGAAATCAGCCCGACCTCGCCGAAGATCGATCCCTGGCCGATCGGCACTGTCTTCGATGTATCATTGGGGTCGATCTGCACCGCGACCGAGCCCTGCGCGATCGCGAACAGCGACGATCCCGGTGCCGCCCGTTCGAAGATCACATCGCCCTTGCGGTAGAATTTGGCGTCCGAATCGAGCATGAACTCTCGCATCTGCAGCGGGTTCATGCCGTTGAGGATCGCCACGTTCTCGCGCAGCAGGTCGAGCCATTCGGCCACCGACTTGCGGCCCGGAAGATCGCGGAACTTGGCCTCCAGGATCGGCTCGTCGGCCGGCTTCAGGTCGGTATTGCCGTTGATGAACTCGATGACGTCATAGCCCTGGTTCATGCAGTGCTTGATCAGCGGGTAACCGGCGAGCGCGCCGATGATGAAGATATTGGGCGCGGTCGATTCGAACACCGGCGACAGCTGCGGGAAGGCCAGGCGGTCCGCGCTGGTGAACGCGATGCCGCATTCCTCGATGAACGCGCGCGGTGGGGCCGAACCGATACGCGCGATGATGCGGTCGCAGCGCACGCGCTCTTCGCCGTCGCGCGTACTAAAGGTGATCCAGCCGGGTTCGACGCTGGCGGTGTCGGTCTCGAAGCGGATGTTGAGCTTGCCGGCATTGCGATCGGCCAGCAGCGCCAGCGCATTCGCCTCCTTCGCGGTGGGAAAGGATTCCTTCGGGCTGGGCGCTTCGGGGCCGCGGCTGACCACGGTGACGACATTGCCCTGCGCCGAATCCTCGGCGAGACCGCGCGCATTCTCGATGCCCGCATCGCCTGCACCGATGACGACGATATGCTCGTCGACATATTCGGTCGGGTCATCCAGCTGATATTGCACATGCGGCAGATCGCCGCCGGGGCAGCGCACGCGGTTGGGGTTGCCCTGGGTGCCGATGGCGAAGACGACGTTTTCCGCCATCACCTTCTCGCCGTTGGTCAGCTCGATTTCATAAGGCGGGGCGTAGCGCTGGATTTCCTTCTTGGTGACAGAGCCATCGCGGCCGCGCTGCTCGATGACATGGACGCTGCCCTCGATGGCAGGCCCCGTGCCGCGGATCGCCTTGGCCTCGGCATTGAACTTGACGTTGACTCCCAGTTCCTTGGTGCGCGCGTTCCATTTTTCGAGGATCGCCTCGCGCTTGCCTGCGTCGAACTCGTGGTCGGAGCGCAGGACCAGCTGCGATGGCGTCGCCATCACGTGCTTGCCCTTCTGGTATTTATAGATGGTGTCGGAAAGGTGATCGGTCTTTTCGAGCAGGATGTGGCTCATGCCCAGGCCGGCGGCGCGTGCGGCGGCGCTCTTGCCCGCCGGACCCGATCCGATGATAGCAACGCGGAAAATTTCGCTCACTGGTTCGCGCCCCCCAATAGCGGACGCAGACGCGCCCGCGCTTGCCTGGCACCAGATCAGCCCAGCGCACTACAGCCCGATTTCTCCCCGATCGGTGCTGCTGTCGCCGGAATGCCCCGCTGCCGCAAGAAATTGCCCAAAATCCGGTTGCGAACCCTATGGCGATATTTCTAGCAAAGAATGTGATCTTTACCACTTAGAAATTGGAAAATTTGGCTGATCCGCTAGCTTCACCACCAGACGCGTACAAAGAGACCCCGGATGACAGATGCCATGAACGATCCTGCCCTTCCTTCTGCGGCAAGCGATGCCCCTGCCCGCGCCCTCGGTGGTGGCCTGGGAGCCGGCAAGATCGCGCTCGCCGCCGCGGCGCTGATCGCGGTGAGTGCGGTGGGATACAAGATCTACAGTGACCAGGTGCCGGCGGCTTCCGCTCCGGTCGCTCCCCTCAATGCCAAGGGGCAGCCAGCATCGGTCGACGAGGTCATCACCGCGCTGGAAACACGCCTTCGCGACAACCCGGATGATGCCGAAGGCTGGCGGATGCTGGGCTGGAGCTATTTCGAGACCAGCCGGTTTGCCGAATCGGCCACCGCCATGCGCCGCGCGATCCAGTTGGCACCCGGCAATTCGGAATACCATTCGATGCTGGGCGAAGCGCTCGTCATGGCCAGCAAGGACGAAGCGATCAGCCAGGATGCCCGCGCCGCGTTCAAGCGCGCAGTGGAGATCGACCCCAAGGATGCGCGCGCGCGCTATTTCCTCGCCGCCGCCAAGGATATCGACGGCCAGCATGCAGAGGCGATCGAAGACTGGTTTGCGCTGCTTGCCGAGACCCCTGGCGATGCGCCCTATGCCAAGGACATTCGCGATGTGATCCGCAATGTCGGCAAGGAACGCGGCATCGAGGTCGAAAAGCGCCTGGCATCGGCCAAGTTCGCAGCCCCCACCGCCGGGTTCCGCACCGATGGCGCGCAGACGGCGACCGCGGGCATTCCCGGGCCCAGCCCCGACCAGATGGCCGCCGCCGCCGCCTTGCCGCAGGGCCAGCAGGACATGATGGTCGCGCAGATGGTCGATGGGCTTGCCGACCGGCTCAAGCGCGAGCCCGGCGACACCGATGGTTGGATCATGCTGCTGCGCAGCCGCATGCAACTGGGCGAAACCGGAAAGGCACAGGCAGCGCTGCGCGATGCCACGGCCGCGTTGAAGAACAAGGCCTCCGACCAGCGCCGCGTGCGCGAGGCCGCATCGGCGCTCGGCGTTCCGGGGGCCTGATATCCCGCCGGGCCTGCAGCGCGGCATTGCGGATAGAATCCCACGGCGACCCGCCGTGTTGCCAACAGCAAGATCGCTCCGATCTGGACCAATGTAACCGTATATTGGTTGCCTGATGGTCGTCAGGTAAATAGCAGGTAACCAAAGGTTTGCAGTGGAACTTGTTACCTGCACGCCGTTACGAGCCGCTATGGGCTATCGCAATCTGTCGGGAATTGAACCAGGCCTATGCCGGAACTGGACCTAGTCGAGCGTGCATCGGCAGCTATTGAGGCCGCCACCACGCTGGAAGACCTGCTGCACCTGACGGCCGAGGCCGCCAGGCCATTCGGCTTTTCCTATAGCGCATTGGCGCGCCATGTTCATGTGCAGTCGGGCCTTATGCACCCAGAGATGGTGACCAATTATCCGCAGACCTGGCACGACCTGTTCCGGCGCCGCGATTACAATCTGACAAGCCCGATCCTGGCCGCGTGCCAGAGGCGCGGCGGGGCGATCCGCTGGACTGATCTGGAATCGATCATTCCGCTGACCCGCATTCAGCGCGAATATCTGGAAGAAATGCGCAAGCTTGGGCTCGGGTCCGGCTGCACGATCGCCAGCCATATGCCCGATCGCCCGACAATCTCTGTGCACTTCGTGGTGGAGGATGGGCAGGAATTGCTACCCCGCCCGTTCATGCTCGCGATGCTGATCGGTGTGGCAGCAGGGCAGCAGGCGCGCAGCCTGTGGCAGGCCCAGCTTCCCGAGATCAGCGAGAAGAACGATGAAAAGCTTTCACCCCGCCAGGTGGATTGCATCAAGCTGGTGGCCCGCGGCATGACCAGCTGGGAAATCGCGGCGGTGCTGAAGATTTCGGACCAGACGGTCAGCGAATATCTTACCGACGCACGGCGACGGCTCGCGGTGTCCAACCGCGCGCAATTGGTGCTCAAATCGCTGAAACAGGGCTATTTCACCCTCGACGACGTGACCGAATAGGTCGCACTGGCCGCACCAACAGCGCTCACGGCAGCCGCGCACTGGCGATCAGCGCCCTTGCGTCCGCAATGCCGCGATCGAAATAATGCAGGCGCGGCGCATCGAAGCTGATCATGTACAGCCGGTTTCCGATGATCACGGCGTGCGCCTCGCCGCGCCGGGTCAGCTCGTCCTGATCGACGAACTCATAGGTGAACACGACGCCATCGCGCTCCAGGAACCGGCCTGGCTGCACATCGAGAACGCGGAAATCGGCGATCGTCTTGTAGGCGCGATAGGTCGATTCGAGCAGCTCGGGCACCTCGACCAGAAGCGTGCTGCGCGTGAACCTGGGCAGCGGCTGGCGCTTCTTGTTGCGTTCGCGCACCAGCGGCTTGCCTGGCTCGATCCCGGCGTAGAAGGTCAGGTCGTTGAGCTGCTCGCCATCGAGCGTCCAGCTTTCGGTCTGCTTGCCGATGCCCGCATCCAGCCGGTTCCAGTCGCGTGCCGGCACCACGGTGAGCTCAGAATCGGCGACGGTGACCGCAAGCCCCTGTTCGCGCAGCTTGTGGGCCTGCGCGGTCCCCAATGGCATCAGCAGCGCCATCACTGCCAGCATCCGGAAATGCCAAGCGATCATTGCCCTTCCCCTTCGCTGGGGATCATCATGCCGATCAGCCGCGCATCGGGCGCATCGGGCCTCAGCGCGAGATAGCGGCGCAAAGCCTCCCGCCCCGGATCGGGCTGCGCGGTCTTGAGCAGCGACAGGCCAAGCCCCCGGTGCGCCTCTGCCAGCCCGGGGTCGAGCGCGATCGCCTCGCCGTAGAATTGCGCGGCGTTGACCAGATCGCGCGGCGCTCCGCGCATCCGGTACAGCTCGCCGCGCGCATGCCAGAGCGGCGCTGTCCAGCCGCCTTCCGCCAGCGCCTGAATGATATATTCGCTTGCCCCGAAATCGTTGAGCTTGATCTGATCGTCGAGCAGCTGCGGAATCCAGGGGGAAAGGGCGGCACGATAGCGCTCCGCCCCGTCATCGCGCGTCGCTCCATCGGGCCGGGCAAGAAGGGCGAGCGTCGTCGCACGTTCGACCTGTGGCGGATGCGTCGCATAGAACGCCACCCGGTCCAGACGCGGCTTCTTCAGTCCCTTCGAAAGCGCATCTGCCTGATACTCGCCGATCAGCCTTTCCCAGACTTGCGCCGCTGCCTGCGGGCGAAGTGCGCTTGTGTTCAGATAGGCGATGCCGAGTGCATCGGCTTCGCGCTCCTGGTCGCGGCTGAAGCGAAAATAATTGCCGATGATCGTCAACTGCAAGTCGCGATAGGCGCGTACCATGTCATAAGTCGGGGCCAGATTGGCAAGAACGAAGGCCCAGGCCATTGCGTCGCCGCCAGATCGCCGGGCCATCAGGCCCTTGAGCGAGTGGCGGGCCTCAAAATGCCCGAACTCATGACCAAGTACGGCACCCAATTCCGCCTCGCTGCGGACACGAAGCAGCAGACCGGAAAAAACCTCCATCATTCCATTAGGATACATGCCAGCATTGAACACCGGCGCGCGCACCACATACACCCGGGTTGCCCCGCAGCGATCATGCCCCACCGTGTCGCAAAGGACCTTGCGCACATAGGCGTTCAGCGCCTGATCCCGGATCATGATATCGGACTGGGAATAGCGGCGCTCCTCCTCGTCCATCTCGCGCCACAAGCCCTGCTCATCGACGCCCTGCGGTTGGTAGGCCCCGGCATATGGCGGCGGCAATGCGGGCTCGGCCTGGATGGACGATGCCACAAATGCCAGCGAGGCCAGTGCGAGCCGGTACCGCGCGATCACGGCTTCGCCTCGGGCCGGGCCTCAGCCGCTGCATCCTCTTTCGGGATCGCACTGCCCGGAAAACCCTCGAGCAATTGCCGCACCCGTTTGTGCGCGCCTTCGGCCTCGCGCACATCGCCGCCCATCTGAAAATCGGCGTTGAGCCATAGCAGGTCACCGGTCTTCAGATCGACCAGCCCGGCATAGCCAGTATGCACGCCCGATGTGACCCCGACGCCCGCGACCAGCCCGACGATCTGCAGCATCTTGCGCCCGGTCGAGCCATATTGGTCGTCGGTGTACAGGAACAGCGCGTAATCGGCCTGGTCCGCGCCGGGCAGGCTGGCGACCGTCGGCCCCAATGACCAGTCGAACTGCCCGGCCTTGTTGTCGCGCTTCTTGGTGGGCAGGCGATTTCCGACGAAGAACTGATAGGTGATCACCGCGCGCGAGACTGCACCGAACAGCGCCATATGCTCGGCGACACGGCGCGCATCCTCGCCATAGGCTTCGGGCGCGGCGATCACCGCGTTGCCGAGCTGGCGCTGCAAGGCGATCAGCGCCGCATCGATATGGGTTCGCGCGCTGTCGGTCCACTCGGCGCGCGGTTCGGGCATGCCGCCAGTGGATTGTTCGCTAACCTTGATCGCAGGGCGCAGCAGCAGGATGGTCTTGCCGCTTTGCGGGGGCAAGACAAAGCCCTGCCGCACCGCTGAGCGTTCCTGCGCCAGCAACGGCACAGACCCGATTTGCCAGATGATCAATAACGCTGCCACCAGGCTCAACAGTGCGCGCATATCCCCTGCCCCCGTTTATGCTGATGAGCATAACCGGGACACAGCGTCTTCATCCAGTCCAAAGATCGGTTTCAATTCATTATGGATGCGATACTTAGGCTTTCCGCTAACAAATCAGAATTTGCTTAGCGCGCGCCGAACAGGGCAGAGCCGATACGAACATGCGTCGCGCCGATGCGCACCGCTGTTTCGTAATCGCCCGACATGCCGATGCTCATCTGATCGAGCCCGTGGTCACGCGCCAGCTTGGCAAGCAGCGCGAAATAGGGCGATGGTTCGACATCGGCAGGCGGCACCGCCATCAGGCCGATGACCGGCAGACCCAGCGCGCGAACCTGCTCCAGAAATTGCGGAAGGTCGGCGATTGCGCAGCCGCCCTTCTGCTCTTCCTCGCCGATGTTGACCTGGACGAAGCACGGCACCTGCCTGCCCGCCTTGGTCATCGCTGCAGCGAGCGCCTTGGCGAGCGACATGCGGTCGAGCGAATGGATGCAGTCGAACAGCGCGACCGCCTCGTCTGCCTTGTTCGATTGCAGCTGGCCGACCATGTGCAGCTGCAGATCGGGATAGCGCGCGCGCAGCTGCGGGAACTTGGCCTCAGCCTCCTGCACCCGATTCTCGCCGAACACCCTGTGGCCGAGGTCGATCAGGTCCTCGATTGCGTCTGCCGGCTTGGTCTTGGAAATCGCGATCAATGTGGTCGATCCGGCGGGTCGCCCTGCGATCTTTTCGGATTGGGCGATATGGGCTCGGATCGTGGCGAGCGGCGTGTCGGCGGGGTGGCTGGGCATATTCATGGGGCGCGGCTATAAGCCCGGTCATGCGCCGCCGCCAGCCCGGAAACACATTGCCCACGCTCTGGCTGATCAGCGACGCGCGCAACGATGCGGTGCTGGAACGCGCCATCGCCCGACTGCCGCGCGGATCGGGGCTGGTGTTCCGGCATTATCACCTTCCCCCGGAGCAGCGCCGCCAGCGATTCGTGCAACTGGCCAAGCGCATCCGCAACCGCGGCGGGGTGATCGTGCTGGCAGGCGATGCGCAGCTGGCGCGACGCTGGCGGGCGGACGGCTGCTACGGCGCACCGGGCGGCGGTGCGGCGGGCGAGCTGATCCGACTGCTGACGGTTCACGACATGCGAGAGCTCGCCCGCGCGAATGCGACGCGAGGCCAAGCGCAGGCGCTGATCTCGCCTGTGTTTGCCACGCGAACCCATCCAGGCGGCAAATCGCTAGGCGTCGCAAAATTCGCCAGCCTCGCGAGATTGTCTCGCCTGCCGGTGATCGCACTGGGTGGCATGACGCGGCCACGGGCACGGCAGATCACGGCGGTGATCAACGGCTGGGCGGCCATCGACGGCATGTCAGGATAATTGCCCGCGCCGCCACACTCCTGCGGAAGCCTTGCCCATCTGTCGGCGGACATGCAGCGAGACACCACGCATTTTTGCCGACTGGTTCCAGCCCAGGCGTGTCCGCTTCCAGGCGCTTTAGAGGGCTCCGGGAATGGCGGGAATTGGGTGGATAGCTGCCTTACAACCCCCTACAAGCAGGCAGCGGTCTCAGTTCCCCTCAGCATCGAGGATAATCGCAATATCGTGAGGCACTGCCATCGGCTCGAAGGCACTGACATTTGAGCGGCCGGTATTTCCGCGTGGAATGCGCCCCGTGATAGTCCCGAGCGGGGCAAGCACCAGTCTGATCACCTGACCAACCACTTCGCCCCACTCGCCCCGCGCCAGCGCGTATCGCAGCATCACCCCATGTGAGTGAAGGTGAAGTGAAAGCCGACGCTGAGAGAGGATGTGCCCCCGTTCAAGAGCATGCCACGCAGAGGCGTAATTCCCCTCCGCACGCGCCATGCGAAATGCCGCCAGTTCTTCTAGGTAAGCTGTGCGGATAACGTCCATCGCCGAAACTCCTTGCCATAGATGCGAGTCGGCATCGTATATGGACCCTGTAGCAACTACAGGGTCAAGCAATGAAAATTGGCGAGTTGTCGAAGGCGGTCGGCACCAAGGTCGAAACTATACGCTATTACGAACGGATTGGTCTCCTCCCGCCACCGCCGCGCACAACCAGCAATTATCGGTCCTATGGACCGGCAGAGGTTCAGCGT
The DNA here is from genome assembly GCA_943370475.1 of Hydrogenophaga intermedia. GTDB lineage: Bacteria > Pseudomonadota > Alphaproteobacteria > Sphingomonadales > Sphingomonadaceae > Blastomonas. Next base: position 85,084 of record CALRRI020000014.1, on the reverse strand, counting down.
CTCGCTTTCATCCGCCATTCGCGCGAACTCGGATTTAAGATCGAGGAAGTTCGTTCACTGCTCGACCTCTCGGATCACCCCGAGCGCGATTGCAGGGCCGCAGACCAGATCGCATCGCGCCACCTTGAGCAAGTTACCGAAAAAATCGCCCAGCTTGTAACACTCCGCAACGAGTTGGAACGAATGATAAGCCGCTGCCGAGGTGGTCTTGCTGCCGCCTGCCGAGTAATCGAGACACTAGGCAACCATGGCTTGTGCGGCGACAGCCATCGCTCAGTGTGCTGAACAAGAGTTTCGGCGATCGTCCGCTTTGGGGTCGCTTCCTGAACGGCAGGTTTTTTCTCCAAGGCTCCCGCAGCTGCCATTCCTCCGCTCAGCCTGATCTTGTCAAAGGTAGCGCGCTTGCATTTACCCTGACGAGCAATAGCCTAAATCCAGAGTGTGTCGCGTCGAACCCGCGCCTGGCTGTAGCCCTCAGTTCAGCACTCCCCTGCCCTTCGCGGCTTCGCGTCATGGCGTAAACCGCATTGTTTCACGCGAAGACGCGAAGGCGCGAAGAGGGGACTGTTGCGGACAACGACTCCTTGCCCCCGACTGTTGCAGAAAACCGAGCGCGCGCTCGGCAATCGTTGATGCGGGGGCTTCGACAGGCTCAGCCTGAGCGGAGGTGGTGGGCTGGCGCGAGCCGCTACGGTTGCGTCCAGCGCAATCCGCGCGAGAAAGCCCCAGCCTTCGCTGGGGACTGGCTTATAGCGATGTCAGCGAACCGGCAGGATCAGAAGCGGAATTCGGTTCCGACATAGACAGCCTGGCTGTCATACTGCTCGTTGGTGAGGCCGGTCAGGCGGTCGCGTTCGCTGCGCAGGCGGATGCCGGCGGTGACGTCGAGATTGCGGGTGACCTTGTAGGCACCGCCGACGTCGAGCGAATAGCTGCCCTGGTCGTTGAACGGGCGAACCGCGCGGGTGGTCGGAGCCTGGACATCGTCCAGCTCGATCCGCGGGCTGAAGCGGCTCTTGGTGCCGGTAGTGCCGGCGGCAGCGCGGCCGAGCTTGCTGATGTCGGGCAGCGCTTCGTCGGGCTGACGGATGCTGGTGGGCAGCGCAAACTTGGTAAAGCCCTTGGCGACGCCCAGGCTGAAGGCGGTCGGCGTGATCTGGACCAGACCTGCGCTCTGGCCGCTGTCGCTGGCGAGGTCAGGACGGATGTTGATCGCCTTGGCCGAATCGGGACGCACGCGCACTGCGATGGTCAGTGCACGCGGACCATCGGTCGCGGCAGAGGCGGCAGGCGTGAAGCGGAACATCTTGTCGCCGCGCAGCGCCGAGAACTTGAGCTTGTCTGCTAGACGCGGGTCAACCGATGCAGGCGTGAACGAGCCGATGCCGCCACGGGCATCGATCGAGACCGGACGCGAATCAAAACCGGAGGAAAAGGCGAGTGCGATCGACGGCACCAATGCCGCAGATCCGAGCAAAAGCCCTGATATCGCCAGCTTTTTTGAAACTCCCGTTTTCATTGTCTTTATCCGACCCCGCTCCGTCCCTGATGACAGAGGTACCATAATTACGCGGACATAAATGCCCAAAGCCCTCATCGGCGAAAATAATCTTCAACCGTTGCATACAATCCACAATCGGCCACAATCGGTTGCAGACCGCGTACCAAGCCTGCTGGGTGTCACACTCTCCGCCAAGGCCAGAATATCCCCGGGAATCTTGCTGCGGGCTGAACGCTGGCGGCCATGCGCTTGTGCTTGCCCAAGGCGGCAAAGCAACTATAGAAGGCCGCTGTTTCTCGCTGTAGATATGTAAGGATGCCGCCATGCCCGTTCTCCGTTTTGCCCGCGCCGGCCTGTGCGCAGCTGGCACGCTGGCTCTTCTGTCTGCATGCGGCGGCGGAGATCGCGAACGCCCTGAAGCCGATATCGCCGCCAGCCAGGTGACGACCATCGGCGTCAACAGCTATCTGTGGCGCGCCTCGCTTGATGCGCTGTCGTTCATGCCGCTGCTGCAGGCCGATAGCGCCGGCGGCGTGATCGTCACCGACTGGTATGCCAACCCGCAGACCCCGTCCGAACGGATGAAGGTAACCGTCTCGATCCTCGATCAGGATCTGCGTGCCGATGCGCTGCGCGTCGCCGCCAGCCGCCAGGTCAACCAGAACGGCCAGTGGGTCGATGCCCCGGTGCGCGCCGCCACGGTTCAGAAGCTGGAAGAGGTCATCCTCACCAAGGCGCGCGACCTGCGCCAGTCTGCCATTCGCGAATAAGCCCCGACGTTTCAGAGGGATACAATGAACGAGATTACGCGGTTCAATCCGCTGGCCGCCGATTCCCGCTGGCAATCGGTGTGGGACGAGCGCCAGTCCTTCAAGGCGGATAGCAACAGCCCCAAGAAGAAGGCCTACGTGCTTGAGATGTTCCCCTATCCGTCGGGGCGCATCCATATCGGCCATGTGCGCAACTACACGATGGGCGATGTCATCGCGCGCTTTCGCCGGATGCAGGGCTTTGAAGTTCTGCACCCGATGGGCTGGGACGCGTTCGGCATGCCGGCGGAAAATGCCGCGATGGAAAAGGGCGTCCACCCCGGCGGCTGGACCCGCGACAATATCGCCGCGATGCGCAAGCAGCTCAAACGCCTGGGCTTCGCGCTCGACTGGAGCCGCGAGCTCGCCACCTGCGAACCCGAATATTACGGCCACGAACAGGCGCTGTTCCTGGACCTTTACGCAGCAGGCCTGGTCTATCGCAAGGAAAGCGCGGTCAACTGGGACCCGGTCGACCAGACCGTGCTGGCCAACGAACAGGTCATTGACGGCAAGGGCTGGCGGTCGGGCGCGCAGGTCGAGCGGCGCAAGCTGAGCCAGTGGTTCCTCAAGATCACCGACTTTGCCGACGAACTGCTCGAAGGCCTCGATACGCTCGAGGACTGGCCCGAGAAGGTGCGCTCGATGCAGGCGAACTGGATCGGCAAGAGCCAGGGGCTGACGTTCAGTTTCAACCTCAACGGCTCTGCGACCACCATCCCGGTCTATTCGACCCGGCCCGACACCATCTTCGGCGCAAGCTTTGTCGCCATCGCCGCCGATCACCCGATCGCGCAGGCCATCGCGGCGGAGAACCCTGAAGCAGCCGCGTTCATCGAACGCTGCAAGGCGGGCGGCACGACCGCGGCCGAGCTGGAAACCGCCGAAAAGCTGGGCTTCGACACCGGCCTGCGCGCGCTGCATCCGTTCGACATCACCTGGGAACTGCCGGTGTTCATCGCCAATTTCGTGCTGATGGACTATGGCACGGGAGCCGTGATGGGCGTGCCCGCGCACGACCAGCGCGATCTCGACTTCGCGCGCAAGTACATGCTGCCGGTCACCCGCGTCGTCGCGGCCGAACGCGACGAAGCCGCTCCAATCCATGACGAGGCGTACACCGGCCCGGGCAGGATCATCAACTCGTCATTCCTCGATGGCATGGGCGCAGACGAGGCCAAGGCAGCGGTGATCGCCCGTGCGGAAGGCGAAGGCTGGGGCGAAGGCACCACGGTCTGGCGGCTGCGCGACTGGGGCGTCTCGCGCCAGCGTTACTGGGGCACCCCGATCCCGTTCATCCATTGCGAGGATTGCGGCGTCGTTCCGGTGCCCAAGGACCAGTTGCCGGTCACCCTGCCCGAGGATGTCAGCTTCGAGATCCCCGGCAACCCGCTGGTGCGCCACCCGAGCTGGAAGCATGTCGATTGCCCCCAATGCGGCAAGCCTGCACAGCGCGAAACCGACACGCTCGACACGTTCGTCGATTCGAGCTGGTACTTCCTGCGCTTTGCCAGCCAGCCGTCGGACAAGCCGTTCGACCGCGAGGAAATCGCCAAGTGGCTGCCCGTTGGCCAGTATATCGGCGGGGTCGAGCATGCGATCCTGCATTTGCTCTACGCGCGCTTCTGGACGCGCGCGCTGGCGCGGATCGACAAGCTCGATGTCACCGAGCCGTTCGCCAGCCTGTTCACGCAGGGCATGGTCACGCATCAAACCTGGCAGGACACGAACGGCAAGTGGCTTGGCCCCGAACAGGTCGAGAAGACCGGCGAGGACTGGATCATCACCGCAACCGGCGAGGCCGCGATTGCGGGCCGCGTCGAGAAGATGTCCAAGTCGAAGAAGAACGTGGTAGACCCCGACGAGATCGTGAACCGCTATGGCGCGGATGCGGTGCGGTGGTTCATGCTGTCGGACAGCCCGCCCGAGCGTGACCTGCCGTGGAGCGAGGCGGGCATCGAAGGCTGCTGGCGCTTCGTTCAGCGGCTGTGGCGCGTGTTCAACTCGGTCGAGGCCGCCGAAGGGCAAGACAAGCCGCTCGAGCGCAAGCTGCATCAGACGATCGATCTGGTCAGCAAGGACATCGAAGCCTTGGCGTTCAACAAGGCGGTTGCGCGGTTGTACGAGCTGACCAACGCCATTGAAAAGGCAGAGAAATCTGCCAGCCGCAATATCGCCATCCGCGGGCTGATCCGGCTGGTCGCGCCGATGGTGCCGCATCTGGCGGAAGAGGCCTGGGCACTGATCGAAGGAAGTGGTCAGGCGGGGGGCCTGATCGCCGACGCTGCCTGGCCCGAAGTCGATTCCGCGTTGCTGGTCGAGGACGAGGTGACCATCGCGGTGCAGATCAAGGGCAAGCTGCGCGATACGCTGACGGTGGCCAAGGGCCTGCCGAACGAGGAGCTCGAGCGGCTGGCGCTGGCATCGGACAAAGTGCAGCGCAGCCTGGACGGTGCGCCGATCCGCAAGGTGATCGTGGTGCCCGACCGGCTGGTCAATCTGGTGGTGTGATACTGTTCTGGTTACCCGCGAAGGCGGGGATCCATCTCCCAAGGTTTGCGGCAGACGCCATGGCAGGAGGTGGATTCCAGCCTTCGCGGGAAACCGGTATTGGTCTATAGGTCGGTGCAGATGAAACGGATTTTCCCATTATTGCTGCTCGCCGCATCGCTCTCTGCCTGCGGAATGCAGCCGCTGTATTCCTCCGGCACGCAAGGCGCGGTGGCGACGACCCTGGGCGATGTTGCCGTGCAGCCGATCCAGGGCCGCGCCGGATGGCTGGTCAAGAATGCGCTCGACGACAAGCTCGATGCGCTGGGCGGCGGCAATCAGCGCTTCCGGCTGCAGGTGGTGCTCGACGACAAGATCACTGGCTTCGGCCTGCTCGCCAACGATCAGGTGACGCGCGAACGCCGCACGTTGCGCGCACGCTACCAGTTGGTCGAAGTTGCGACCGGCGAGATCGTGCTCGATGCAACGGCAGCGTCGGATGCCGGCGTCGACATCGTCAGCAGCGAATATGCGACGATCGCGGCCGAAAACCGGGCGCTGGAAAACCTCTCGCTTGAGATCGCCGACCAGATCGTGACGCGCCTGTCGCTGTTCGCGCGCGAGGTTTCGGCAAGCCAATGAAGGCGGAAGCCCGATGAAGGGTGATGCAGCCTCGATCCATGCGCTGGCGCGCAAGCCGCGCCCCGACATCCGCCTGTACCTGATCTTCGGCACCGATGACGGCGGCAACGCCGCGCTGGTTTCCGAAATCGTCGCCAGCTTCCCCAAAGGCGCGGAGCGCACCGACATCGATGGGCACCAGCTTGCCAAGGACCCCTCGCTGCTCGCCGCCGAAGCCGCCTCGCTCTCGCTGTTCGGCGACGCGCGCTATATCCGCGTCACTACCAGCGGCGAGGAAAGCCTGCCCGCGGTCGAGGCGCTGCTGGCGGCGGACAAGACGGTCAATCCCGTGGTGATGCTGGCGAGCAGTGTCACCGACAAGTCGCGCATCGCCAAGGCGGTGCTGGCCGCGCCGAATGCGCTTGCGGTGCAGACCAGGACGCCGGGCCCGGACGACATGGCGCGGATCGTCACCGAGCTCGGCCGCGCGGCAGGGCTGACCATCGACAATGATCTGGCGCATGTGATCGCCGGGTTCACCGCGGCCGACCGCAGGCTCGCCGCGCAGGAGATCGAGAAGCTCTCGCTGTATCTCGATTCGAGCCCCGAGGAGCCCAAGGCCGTCACCCGCGAGGCGATCACCGCACTTCGCGCCGATGCCGAGGACGATGCGATGCAGCCGATCATCAGCGCCGCGTTGTCGGGCGATCTGCGCCGTCTGCCCGAAGAGCTCAAGCGCATGCGCGAGCAGGCGGTGTCCGAGGTCGGGCTGGTCATCGTCATGCAGCGCCAGGTCATGCAACTCGCCGCCGTTGCCCAGCGCATGGGCAATACGCGCGACGTCGCCGGCTGGGTCACGCAGGAAATCCGCAGTCGGCGCCTATGGGGCGGAGGCAGTGCGCAGGACTGGACACGGCAGCTGCGCGCCTGGGGTCGTCCGCAGGCGATGGCGCGATTGTCCGAACGGTTGCTTGCGCTGCAGCAGGCGATGATGCGCGCGAGCCCGGGCCCTGCGCTGCTGCTGGAGCAGGAACTGCTGGAAATCGCCCGCGCCGCCGCACGCGCATCTTGACTGTTTCCCCAGTCGGCCCATGTTGATCATTCCCCAGGAGAGACACATGGCAGACACCAAAATCAGCCCACCCTCGAGCGATGCCGAATGGCGCGCCAAGCTCAGCCCCGAACAGTATCATGTGCTGCGTGAAGGCGGCACCGAGCGGGCGTTCACCGGCAAGTATAACGACCACAAGGGCGACGGCATGTACCGCTGCGCCGGATGCGGCGCGCCTCTGTTCGAATCGGATGCGAAGTACAACAGCGGATCGGGCTGGCCCAGCTTCACCACCCCGGTGGAGGGCGAAGCGGTCGCCGAGATCGTCGACACCAGCCATGGGATGGTGCGCACCGAAGTGCGCTGCGCGCGCTGCGACGGGCATCTGGGCCATGTCTTCCCCGATGGCCCGGGCCCCGAAGGCCTGCGCTATTGCATGAACAGCGCCTCGCTGGAGTTCGATCCCAAGGAGGATTGACCCTGAGCAAACCTGGCGCTGACTAGCCCCGCCTTCGCCTGAGCACGATATACAGCGCGCCATCCCCGCCATGCCGGGGGTGGGCGTTGCGCACGGCGGCGATGTCGGCGGCGTGGCGCGACGAGGCCAGCCAGTCGGAGACCGCTGCGCGGATCGCGCCACGCCCGGTCTCCGCCCCCCGCGCCTTGCCGGTGATCAGCAGCATCAACCGCATGTCCGCCGCAATCGCCTGCCCCAAGGCCATGTCGAGCCGGGCATAGGCGCTCGCCAGCGTATGGCCGTGCAGGTCGATGGTGACATCGGGCTGCACGCCGCCCTTGGCCATCCGCCGGTCCCAATGGCCGTCCAGATTGCCCTTGACGGTGGGCACCGGCGCGGGGGTGAAGGTCCAGGCGGGGCTGGGTTTTTGCGCTCTGGCATCGCGCAGCCATGAGGGATCGACCGAAGCTGCAGGTTTTCCACCGGGGATGGGCAGGATCGCCGCGGCGGACCTTAGTGGCCCGCCCCCGCCCTGCCCGGCCTTGCTGGTCAGGTTTGCCCCTGCCGAAGGCGGAACGGGAGAAGGTTTCGCCCTGTCCTTGAACGGCTCGACCGTCGCGATCACCCGCTTCCAAAGCGCCGCTTCCGCATCGGTCAGCGGCCTCCGGCTCATGGCTCAGCGCGCCTGCTGCGCCAACCGGTCGAAACTGCCCTTGGGTAGCAGGATCAGCGCCAGCCCGCGCGCGGACATGCCGCCTGCAATCACGCGTGCCCGGTCGCCTGCGCCCCAGAAGGTATCGAAACGGTTCGCCCCCTTGATCGCGCCGCCGGTATCCTGAGCGACCCACAGCCCGTTGGGCTCGGCGCGGTCCATCGAAAGAAACACCGGCGCACCCAGCGGAATGAACTTGGGGTCGGCAGCCACCGTGCTGCCTGCCTCGACCTGATAGCCCAGCGCCCCCAGTGGTCCGGGGCCGGTGAGTTCGCGGAAAAACACGAAGCTCTTGTTCTCGCGCATGATCGCGCGGCCCTCTTCCGGGTTGGCGCGCAGATAGGCGACGATGCCCTGCATGCTCGCCTGCCCCGGTGCGAGCAGGCCCCGCGTGCGCATCAGCGCGCCGATGCCGGTGTAATCACGGCCGTTCTGGCTGGCATAGCCGATCCGGATCACCGATCCATCGGGCGCGCGCAGGCGACCCGAACCCTGCACCTGCAAGAAGAAGAACTCGATCGAATCCGCCGCCCAGGCGATCGCCGGCGCGCGACCATTGAGCGCGCCTTCCTCGATCTGGGTACGGTCGTCAAAGGGCACGAAATCGCTGCCCTGCACCTTGCCACGGATCTTCTTGCCCGCCCATTCGGGGGAGAATTGCGACAGGTCGACATCGATCAGGTCTGCCGGGCGACCATAGACCGGGACGTCGAAACCCGGTTGACGGGTACGCGTGCCTGCGATCTCGGGCTCGAAATAGCCGGTGGCAAAGGCAGCGCCCTCGCCCACCTGCACCGCCTCGAACTGATCGGCAAAGAAGCGCGCGGCATCCTGATCGCTCCAGCGGGCCGCAGCCTCGCACGGCGACCGCCAGTCCTCGGGTCGGGTCAGGCCGCTGGCGTCCTGTCGCCGCATGACCGCAGGGCAGCTGAGGCGGAACGCAGCAAGCGCCGCGCGGGCATCATCGGCAGCCACAGGAAGACTGGCAATGTCGGGCCCGCGCCGCAGCGTCTGCCCTGCCGCCTGGCCAATATCGGCGCTGGCGATGACGCTTGCCCCGGTGATGGCAGGCAAAGGCGTGGCGCGGGGAATGACATAGTTCGCCGCGTTGCTGTCACTGCCGATCGGGGCGGGAGCGGTCGCAGGAGCGCGTCCGGCTGGCGGCGGCTCGCTTTCATAAGGCAGCCGGGTCGGACGCGGAGCAGGCGGAGGCGACAGGTCTGCCGAGGGAACGACGCCGGCACATCCAGCCAGCATCAGCGGCAGAAGGGCAAACGCCAGCCGCCGCATTGCATTCCCCCGCTGAGACGACATCAGGCCTGGTCGGTTTCGACCAGAATCCAGTTGGGGTCGTTGCTGCGCAGATCGCGGGCAAACGTCCAAAGATCGTGCGTTTCGACCGCGTCGGTCAGAGACCCTGCGACCAGCTCGCCATCGGGGCCACGAACCACGGCCGCCATATCGGCATCGAAGCGCACCGTGATCCGCGCCATCGGCGCTTCATATTCGGCGTCCACGATCCGTGCTTCATCAATGCGGACCAGACGGTTTTCCAGCGTCTCGCCGCGCGCGGTGCGCTGGTCGATCGACTCGGCGAAGCTTTCGTAGACTTCGTCATCGCACAGCGTGCGCAGCTGCTCGCGATCGCCCGACCAGAAGGCCTCGAGGATCATGCCATAAGCCGCCTTCGATCCTTCGCGGAACCGGCCGACATCGAAGGTGCGATCGGTGGCGAGGATCTGGCGGATGCCGGGTTCGGCCGCGATATCGAAGACGGTCGAGGTGCCGGGCGTCAGCGGCGCAGGCTTGTCATCCAGCTGCGGCCGTTCGATCGACGCCGGACGCTTGGCGGCAGGGGTATCCATGCTGCGGGTCAGCGGCTCCTGTTCATGGCCGGTGCGTTTGCCCAGCACCGAGTAGAGCCGAAGGCCCAAAAACGCTGCTACCATGGCCAGGATGATGATTTCTACCGTCACAAGTTTTCCCGTTTGCCCACCCGCATGAAAGGTAATGCTGACATTGCAGCAGGTCGAATGCATAACATAGGGCATGTCCGCCAATATGCAAATTGCTTTGGGCGGATATACTGCCGCTTTCGCAAGCCTTGCGCCTGCGGGCGTGCGGCATTAGAGCGCCGCGCAAGACGCGCTGGCAGCGCGGAGCATTGAAAGGGAAATTCCATGGCCGAAGACGGCACCGTCAACTCGCAAAATTCGGCGCTCAACGGCGCATCCGGTCCGCAGGCGGGCCTGATCTCGCAATATGTGAAGGACCTTTCGGTCGAGAACCCGAACGCGCCTGACAGCTTCCAGTGGCCCGGCCAGCTGAGCTTCGACGTGCAGTTCCGCGCCGAATCGCGCCAGCTGAGCGAAGAGGTGCATGAGATGGTGTGCACCTACACCATCGCCGCCAAGGCCGAGCAGGGCACCGCCTATCTGGTCGAGCTGGCCTATGGCGCGCTGGTCGGCATCCGCGGCATGGATGAAGAGCAGATCCGCCGCTTCCTGTTCGCCGACACCCCGCGCATGGTGTTCCCCAACATCCGCCTGATCCTGGGCAACGTCATCCGCGATGCCGGCTATCCGCCGCTGGTGCTCGAGCCGATCGACTTTGCAGGGCTCTACGAACAGCAGAGCCAGGACCCCAATTTCGGCGCGCCGATGCCGCCGGCTGAAGGCAACGCCTGATCCGCGTTCTCCAGGTCATCGCTCGATGAGCCTGCTTCCATGAACCTGCTCCGCGCCGTGTCCACGATTGGCGGGCTGACTCTCGTCAGCCGCGTCCTGGGCATGGTGCGCGACATCCTGATGGCGCGCTATGTGGGCGCAGGCATGGCGTCGGACGCCTTTCTGATCGCCTGGCGTCTGCCCAACCTGTTCCGCGCGCTGTTTGCCGAAGGCGCGTTTGCCGCCGTCTTCGTGCCGATGTTCAACCGCAAGCTGGCCGAGGCGGAGAAGGACGCGCCGGGCACCGGCATGGAGGTTGCCAAGGCCTTTGCCGGGCAGGTCCTTTCGGTGCTGTTGCCCTTCCTGATCCTGTTCACCGCACTGATGATGCTGGCGGCAGGCCCGGTGGTCTATGCCATGACCGGCGGCTTTCCCGATGGCGGGCCGGAAAAGTTCGCGCTGGCGCGGCATCTGACGATCGTCACCTTCCCCTATCTCGCGCTGATCTCGCTGGTATCGCTGCTCGGCGGCATCCTCAATTCGCTGGGCCGGTTCTGGGTTAACGCCGCAGCCCCCATCCTGCTCAACATCTGCATGATCGTCGCGCTGCTGTTCTTCCGGGGCGACAGCGAGGTCGAGACCGCGCTGACCCAGGCGATCGCCGTCACCGTCTCGGGCGCGATGCAGCTGCTGTGGCTGATCCTGTCGTGCCGCGCCAATGGCGTGGTGCTCAAATTGTCGCGTCCGCGGCTGTCGCCCGACGTCAAGGCGATGCTGGTGCTGATTGCGCCTGCCGCGATCGGCCAGGGCGCGATCCAGTTCAACCTGCTCATTTCCACCTCGCTCGCCGCGCGCTACCTGAGCGAAGGTGCGGTCTCATGGATCTATTATGCCGACCGGCTGAACCAACTACCGTTGGGATTGATCGGCATCGGTGTCGGCACCGCGATCCTGCCCATGCTTTCGCGCCAGATCGGCGGGGGTGATCAAGGCGCAGCGCTCAACACCCAGAACCGCGCGCTGGAACTCGCACTGCTGCTCGCGCTGCCCGCTGCCGTCGCGCTGGTCGTCGCCTCGATGCCGATCGTGCACGGCGTGTTCCAGTACGGCGCGTTCACGTCGTCCGATACGATCGCCACCGCGCAGGTGCTCGCCGCCTTTGCCTGCGGGGTTCCGGCCTATGTGCTGATCAAGGTGCTCACCCCGGGCTTCTATGCCCGCGCCGATACCAAGACCCCGGTGCGGCTCGCGCTGGCCGCGATGCTGGTCAATCTGGTCGGCAACCTCATCCTCATCTGGCCGCTAGGTCCTGTCGGGGTCGGCGTGGCGACGGCGCTGTCCGCCTGGGTCAATGTCGGCCTGCTGTTCGGCGTGCTCTACCGGCGCGGACACATACAGCCCGATACGCGGCTGATCGCCAAGCTGTGGCGCATTGGCCTTTCCGCTGCACTGATGGGCGTGGCGCTCTGGCTGGGCGGGCATCTCGCCGAAAGCTGGATGGAAGGCCCGCTGGAGCAGCGGATCGCCGCACTCGCTGTCTTGTGCGGCGGCGGCGCGGCGGTATATGGGCTCGCAACGCTGGCGCTCGGCACATACCGGGTCAGCGAGATCAAGGCGATGTTGCGCCGCAAGGCGTGAGGCCTGCGCCAACATCGGCAAGCGAAAGAGTAACACACATGCGCGTCCTTTCCGGCATCCAGCCGACCGGCAATCTGCACCTGGGCAATTATCTGGGCGCGATCCGCAACTGGGTGAAGATGCAGGACGAGATGGACGCAGACAGCGCGTGCTTCTTCTTCCTCGCCGACCTGCATTCGATCACCGTGCACGAAGAGCGCGAGACGCGGATGCGCAACGTGCGCGAGATGGCTGCCGCGCTGATCGCCTGCGGTATCGATGCCGACCGCAGCGTGCTGTTCAACCAGGCGCGCGTGCCTGCACATGCCGAGCTGGCCTGGTTGCTCAACGGCACCGCGCGCATCGGCTGGCTGAACCGGATGACCCAGTTCAAGGACAAGGCCGGCAAGAACCGCGAGGGCGCCAGCATCGGCCTGTTCGTCTACCCCGTGCTGCAGGCGGCGGACATTCTGCTGTACCAGGCAACCCACGTGCCCGTGGGCGAGGACCAGAAGCAGCATCTGGAATTGACCCGCGACATCGCGACCAAGTTCAACACCGATTTCGGCGTCGAGCTGTTCACCCTGCCCGATCCGTACATCCCCAAGGAATCGGCGCGAATCATGTCGCTGCGCGACGGCACCGCCAAAATGTCCAAGTCCGACCCTTCGGACATGAGCCGCATCAACCTGACCGATGACGATGACGGCATTGCGCAGAAGGTGCGCAAGGCCAAGACCGACCCCGAGCCGCTGCCCGAAACGGCCGCCTTGCTCGAAGGCCGCGCAGAAGCGCTCAATCTGGTCGGCATCTATGCCACGCTGACCGAACAGACCCCCGATGCGGTCTGCGCGAGCTTTGCCGGGCAAGGCTTTGGCGCGTTCAAGCCCGCGCTGGCCGAGGTGCTGGTCGAGACATTGCGCCCGATTCGCCAGCGCTTCATCCAGCTCAAGGAAGACGAGGCCGCGCTCGACGCCATTCTCGACAAGGGCGCAGCCAAGGCCCGCGCTGTCGCACAGCCAACGCTCAATGCCGCGTATGACGCGCTTGGCCTGATGCGTTAACTACGCTACCACCCTCGCCGGTCGCGCCGGAGGAGGATATCCCGTGGATACTGCGCTGCGACTGCTGATTGGGTTATGCTGCACATGGCTGCTTGCGGCAGCCGCCCCGCCCGATGAGGCAGCTTTTGCCAGCGGCAAGGCTGCAATGAATGCCCAGGATTTCGCCACCGCGCTCGCCCAGTTCCGAGTCGCCTGCGAAGGCGGCAACCAGCGGGGCTGCATGGCGCTGGGACGGCTGTATGATCGCGGCGACGGCGTTGCTCAGGACAAGCCCACCGCCGCCCGGCTGTATACCAAGGCCTGCGATTCTGGTGTCGCCGACAGCTGTACCAACCTTGGCTTCCTCTACGACATGGGACAGGGTCTGCCAAAGGATCAGGCCAAGGCTGCCGAGTTGTACGACAAGGCCTGCACCGGTGGCGACGTCTTTGGCTGCTACAATCTGGGCGTCCTCTACGAAGGGCGCGAGAGCATTCCACGCGACTACACAAAGGCTGCCGCCTTGCACGAAAAGGCCTGTGCTGGCGGACGCATCCGGGCATGTTACAACCTGGGAACGCTGCTGATAGACGGCCTTGGTGTGCCGAAGAACGAAGCGCGCGCGATCACCCTGTTCGACCAGGCATGCAACGACGGGATCGCGCAGGGCTGCTTCAACATGGGCGTGACCCATCATCAGGGTGGCCCAGTTCCGAAGGATTACCGGAAAGCGGCCGATTACTACCGCAAGGCACTCGCCATTCGCCCCGATCTGACCGATGCGAAAAGATATCTCGCGCTGGCGGAACAGAACAAGCCGTGACGAGCTGATGCGGCGTCTTTGAAGGCGCTGCCCGGCTCGTGACATTCTGCGTTCAAACGGGGTTCATTCGCGGCGGATTAGTCCTATATCCATGGATGGACCGCGCAGGGTCGCGCCGGTCCACGATGGAGAGACACTCATGACTGCTCGCAGCCGCTTTTCCCGCCGCACTGCGCTGTTTGCCGTGCCTGCGCTGGCGCTCGCGCTTTCGGCATGCGCCACCCCGTTCAAGGCCGATGTTGCCCGCTTCCAGGCTCTGCCCGCTCCCCAGGGACAGAGCTTTGTCGTCACCGCGTCCGATCCCCGCCTGCAGGGCGGTCTCGAATTCGGCCAATATGCAGGCCTAGTCACCCGCCAGATGACGCAGCTTGGCTATGTTCCCGCCAGCGATCCCTCGCGCGCGGACATGGTGGTAAGCTTTGCCTATGCTGTCGATAATGGCCGTGAAAAGGTCGTGTCCGATGGTTTCGGCGGTGGCTTTGGCGGCGGCTGGGGCGGCGGCTTTGGACCTTGGGGCGGCCCGTTTGGCGGTTTCTATGGTCGCCGCGCCTTCGGCTTCGGCTTCTATGATCCGTTCATCTTTGGCCCGGGCTGGAACAACGATGTGCGCAGCTACACCGTCTATACCAGCGCGCTGGACCTGAAGATCGACCGAGTCGCCGACAACAGCCGTCTGTTCGAAGGCAAGGCCGAGGCGCAGTCGCGCAGCAAGAACCTGCAGTATCTGGTGCCAAACCTGGTCGATGCGATCTTCACCGATTTCCCCGGCCAGTCGGGTGAAACCGTGCGCATTTCGATCGCGCCCGAAGGCAAGACGGTCAAGCCGGTGCGCGAGCGGCGGTGATAACCTTTTCCCCTCCCCGGTGGGGAGGGGAAAGGCATTCTATACGCCCGTCGAGCCGAAGCCCCCTGCCCCGCGCTGTGTTGCGTCGAGGTCATCGACCTCGGCAAAATCCGCGCGCTGTACCGGCGCTGCGACCAGCTGCGCTATGCGGTCCCCCCGACGAATCGGGAACGGCGCATTGCCATGGTTGATCATGATGACCTTCAATTCGCCGCGATAATCGCTGTCGATCGTGCCCGGCGTGTTGGGCACCGTGATCCCGTGCTTCAGCGCCAGGCCTGAACGGGGGCGGACCTGCACCTCGTAGCCGTCAGGTATAGCGATCGCCAAGCCGGTCGCCACCGCATGACGCTGACCCGGCATCAGATCGAGCTCTTCGGCGGCCACCACGTCCATGCCCGCCGCGCCAGTCGTCGCATAGGCCGGAAGCGGCAGACCCTCGCCATGCGGCAGCCGCTTCACCCGGATGGTAATGGCGGGCAACGGGTGCTCAGCGGACGGCATCGGCGATCTTCTCCATCAATTTGCGCGCGACCTGGTCCTTGGGCAGATTGGACCAGCTTTCGACGCCCTGCGCAGTGACGATGTGCACCGCGTTTTCGGTTCCGCCCATGACATCACCCGAAACGTCATTGGCGACGATCCAGTCGCAGCCCTTGCGCGCCAGCTTGGCCTGCGCGTGTTCGACCACGTTCTCGGTCTCCGCCGCAAAGCCGACCAGCAGCGCGGGCCGCCGGGCATCACGCGCCAGGCCTGCCAGAATATCGGGGTTCTCGGCCAGCTGCAGCACCGGCAGCGCGCCGCCGGTCTTCTTGATCTTCTGCCCCGCCGCATCCGCCGTGCGCCAATCCGCTACTGCAGCGACCAGGATCGCGATATCGGCGGGCAACGCCGCATCGACCGCGGCCGCCATCTCGCGCGCGGTCTCAACATCGATTCGCGTAACGCCCACCGGAGTGGGCAGATGCACCGGCCCCGCGATCAGCTGCACGTCGGCGCCCAGCGCAGCGGCCGCTGCGGCGATTGCAAAGCCCTGCTTCCCGCTCGAGCGATTGGCAATGTACCGCACCGGATCGATCGGCTCGTGCGTCGGTCCGGCGGTAATCAGCACACGCTTGCCGGTGAGCAGCAACGCCTCTGCCTCCCTCGAATGGCAGGGGGGCGGCAGACAGCGATCAATCTCTGCCATGATCGCCACCGGCTCCGGCAGCCTTCCCGGCCCATATTCACCGCACGCCATCGCCCCGTCATCGGGATCGACTATGGTCACACCATCGCCGCGCAACTGCGCGACATTGCGCTGCGTCGCCGCATGCTGCCACATCCGCACGTTCATCGCCGGCACCGCCAGCACTGGGGTATCAGTCGCCAGCAGCACGGTGGTCGCCAGGCTGTCGGAAATGCCTGCTGCCATCTTGGCGAGCAGATCAGCGGTCGCCGGGCACACCACGATCAGGTCGGCCTCGCGGCTGAGCTGGATATGGCCCATCTCGGTCTCGTTCTTGAGATCCCACAGGGTCGTGAACACCTCGTTCTCGCTCAACGCGGCCAGCGTCATCGGCGTGATGAACTGCGCTCCGCCCTCGGTCAGCACGCAGCGCACGGTCATGCCCGCCTTGCGGATCAGCCGGATCAGCTCGCACGCCTTGTACGCCGCGATGCCGCCGCCGACGATGAGCAGGATATGGGGTGGTTTCATGGCCTGCAGCGGTAATTGCTGCGCGGCCCGCGGTCAACGATAGTGCCAGCTGTCGAGCAGCGAGGATGTGCCCTGCTGATAGGGCTTGGCATAATCCCGGTAAGGCCGAGTCGCGCCGCAGCGGTAGAGCGGACCTGCCACCAGCCTGCGGCGGTACAGCAGAGTGATGATGATCGCATAGGCAAGCGCGCATAGCGCCAGGCCGATCCCCTGCCCGGCTGATCCAGCCGCCAGCAATGCGCCGTGCGGAACGCCTGGATGCAGCTGGATCAGGCCGATGGCATGTGCGCAAGCCAGTGTGGCAGCGACGGCAACGATGTGATCGCGAAGCTTGAGGATGTTTGCAGGAAGGCTCATGCGATCTGCCTACACCGCGCGCGGCAGGCGCGCTGTGCGGCAGATCGCATCTCTGCAAAAAATCAGGCGGTGACCGCGCGCAGTCCCTCGATGAAATGCGGGATGTTGGCATCGGTAAAGCCCGCGATGTTGATCCGGCCCGAGCCTGCCATGTAGACGCCCCAGTCAGCGCGCAGCGCGGCGATCTGGTCCGGGGTCAGCTGCAGCACCGAAAACAGGCCGTTCTGATGGCCCACCGCCGCCAGGTTCACCGACCCGATCGCCTGATGCGACGCCAGCGCATCGCGCACGCCGCGCATCCGCGTCCGCATCGACTCGAGCTCATCGAGCCAGATCTTGGTCAGCCCTTCATCTTCGAGCACGATGCGCACCGATGCCGCGCCATGATCAGGCGGCATCGACCAGTTGGCACGCGCCAGCGCGGCCAGGTTCGACTGGATCGCAGGCTGCTGCGCGGGGCTTTCGGTCATCACGTACAGCGCGCCGACACGCTCGCGGTACAGGCCGAAGTTCTTGTCGCAGCTATAGGCGATCAGCGCTTCGGGCACCTGTGCCAGCACCGTGCGCAGGCCATAACCATCGGCTTCGAAACCATGGCCGAGGCCATGATAGGCAAGGTCGATCAGCGGGAACAGCCGCTTGGCCGCGACCGTCTCGGCGATCTGCTGCCATTGCTGCTCGCTGTAATCGGCGCCGGTGGGGTTGTGGCAGCAGCCGTGCAGCAACACCGCATCGCCCGCATCGGCCTTGTCGAGCGCGGCTTCGAGCGAGGTGAAATCGAGCTTCTGCGTGGACACATCCATGTGGCGGAAGGTCTCGCTTGCCAGGCCCACCGCGTTGAAGATCTGCACATGGTTGGGCCAGCTGGGCGTGCCCATCCAGATACGCTTGACGCCCGCCTTGAGCAGCAGGTCCGCGGCCAGCCGCACTGCGCCGGTGCCGCCGGGAGTCTGCAGACCATCGATGCGGCCTGCGGGATCGAAATCGCCCAGCATCCACGGCATGATCGCGCGGACAAAGCCCATGTCGCCCTCGGGGCCCAGATAGCTCTTGCTGTCCTGGCCGTCGAGCAGCCGGGCTTCTGCAGCCTTGATCGCCTTGAACACCGGCGTCGCGCCATCGGCGGTGCGATAGACGCCCACGCCCAGGTCGATCTTCTCGGCCCGCTCATCAGCGGCATAAAGCTTGATAAGCGCGAGCAGCGCGTCTGCCGGTTGCGCTTGCAGTTGTTCCAACACGGATCAATCCCCCAAAGGCTTGGTTTGAATATTGCCGGAAAACACCCTTCCGGCGTCTGGAAAATGCGCGAGCCTCCATGCCGACCGATGCGCGCCGGGGCAAGGGCAAAAGGCCCGTTGCCGAAATCGCTGGTGCAAAAAAGGCCGGTTGCCGCAGCGTTGCGACAACCGGCCTCCTTGGTGCCCTTTGGCAGTTGCGACCCTGCGGGCTATTCCATGGCGCCCCCTTGCACGCTTGCGGCGCGATCAGAAGGGAACGAAATTCCGTTTGCGGGTGAACTTCATGTAACCCGCATTGACGCCCAGCCTGAGGCCCAGCCCCATCCGCACCGGGATCAGCACCACATCGCCGCGGCGCAGATAGCTGGTGTGGAAACCGCCGACCAGATAGGCGGCGCCCTCGCCCGCGCCGAAGCGTTTGTAGAGGTCCTCGCTGTCGTAGAGATTGTAGACCAGCACGAAGGTGTTGCCGGCATTCGCCCCGGCATCAAAACCGATCGACGGGCCGGTCCAATAGACCGGGCGCTCGCCTTCTACCTTATGATGCAGCGTGCCCGACCCATAGCGAAAGCCGACGACGAACGCGCCCGAGGCTTCGCGACCGATAATGTAACCGTTGGGCTCGCCCTGTTTGCGCAGGATATCCTCGATCAGGCCGGCCAGTCCTTCGGCTCCCTTGCCGAACACACCTTCGGCCGCGCCGATCAGATCGTCCTTCTGATAGCCCTTGCCCGGCGCCACCGGGGCAGCGTCCAAGCCGGGCTGAGCGGGGGAGGCAGGCGGCGGAGCATCGACAGTGTCAGAGGTAGCACCGCTATAGGGAGTGGCGTAATAATAGCCTTGGTCGAGCGGCGCTTCGGTCACAGGCTCGGCCTGGCTCGTCCTTTGGCCAGATTGCAGGTCCGCGTCGATCGCGTCGTTGGGATCAATCGTTCGCACCTGCGCGTACGCTGTATTCATGATGGGGCCGCCAAGCCCCATTGCCGTGATGGCGAAAACCGCCAGACCCTGTCTGAACCAGCCCGATCGCATAAATTTGCCTCCCGCCCATGCACCTGCGTTCCCGAATCCCGCATTTGTGCGCGGGGCACAATGAACCGGCGATGACCCGAGTCGGTGGCGCGGTGACCCGAGTCCTGAATGCGGCAAACCGCGCAATCAGCTGTATTTTTCGAGCTCTCGATCGAATTTTGCAAAAGCTGCCGCGAGAGGAAACTATCCGGTTGATCCCCGACGAGCCCCCCGCTATAGCGCGCTCTGGCCAATCGACCGGCCCCCTGGCAGGGGCTTGCAAGCATCACAATGCGCGCCATGCGGAGACGTGGGTGAGTGGCTGAAACCAACGGTTTGCTAAACCGTCGTACTGGTAAATCCGGTACCGAGGGTTCGAATCCCTCCGTCTCCGCCACCTTCTGCCTTCAACCAGTCCAGAACCTTCCGTACCCACCCGCAAGTAGCTGAGTAAAAGTACTTTTTATCCAGCCAAAACCAGCATCGTCCAGCTGCATCCAGCGGATCGCTGGGGCACTTGCAGGGGCAGTGAAATCTTGCTGTGGGCATCAATATGGTTTGGCGGAGGTGGCTTATGCTCATCGTCGTCTATGTTGCGAGGGGTGGCCGAGTGGCAACGCAGAACGGAATAGTCGAGTTCACGTCAGCCAACACTGGCATCAGGCGCTTCAGGAAGATTTGTGTGCGGGACATTCCTGCTCCGCCTGCAGTATCGATTTTGCCACACCGATGACCCCCTGGGTAGCGGGGCTCAAAGTTCGATTTCTGAGATGCGCAAGCACGATGTTGATCTCACGGGCCGCCGGCTTGGTTGACACGGGCAACTCCATCAGTTCGCCGGATGCCAATTGGTCGGAGATCACGCGGTCACTGGCGTACCAGATGGCATCGCTGTGCAACGCCACCTGCTTCAGGATGCTGAAATTGTCGCATTCAAGCGTAGGGGGCAGCCCTTGGAAGATGGACTGAAAGGAAGGGGCGAACGGATTGGGAGAGCGCCCTGTCATGCGAGGGTACAGCGCCATATCCTTCGGGTCGAATGGAGCGCGGCCGGTTAGCAGTGGATGACCGGCTCGCACGAAAAAGCCCATCTGGATTTGCGCCAGGACGGTGATGGCCAGCGCCGGATTGGGTTCCAGCGTCGACTCCGCGCAAATGCAGCAGTCTATTTCCGCATCCATCAACCGCAGCACCAGATTCATCGTCGGCTCGACATCGATGACGACCGATAACATCGGCCATCGTTCAAGACTTTCGATCAGCAGCGGCTCCATCACGATGCCCGAAACAAGGGGACCGACCCCCAATCTGATTCGGCCAGAATCACCACGGCTCTGCATGAGCAGGTCGTTTTCGATAGCGACGGCTTCGCCCAACAGGCTGCGAGCTTTGGCCAGCAGGTCTTCCCCCGCGTTGGTGAGGGTTACGCCGGTCCGGCTGCGATCGAGCAGCCGCAGGCCAAACTTGGCCTCCAATTGAGCGATGCTTCGGCTGAGTGCGGGCTGCGAGAGGTTCAGGCGTTCTGCGGCGCGTGAGATGTTCGCCTCTTGCGCCACCACCACCAGATTATTCAGCACACGCAAATCAAGCACCATGCATCTCCGTTATGATAACTGCATCTAATATGCATTGGACGTCACAGCTGGGCGATGTCATGTCAAGCGTCAAAGACACAGGCGAGAGGATGGATGATGGCCAATGTGCTCACTCCCAAACCAGATCATGTTCCCGATCGCCTGGTGGTCGATCATGACTATGTCGACTTGGCCGGCATGGCAGAACTGGGCGTTTATGCAGCATCCAAGCGGCTGCACGACGGGCCGGATATCGTCTGGACGCAGCGGCATGGCGGCCATTGGCTGGTCACGCGCGCCGAAGATGTGAAATTCGTTCAGGAGAACTACGAGATCTTCAGCCACGAGGAATTCATGATTCCCCGCTTGCTGAATCCGTTCAAGGTTGTTCCGCTCTCGGTCGATCCACCCAATCATGCCCGCTATCGCGCGGTCTTGAACCCAGCCTTTGCCCCCAGCAAGATTGCCAAAATGCGGGGGGATGCAAAGGTGCTGACTATCGAACTGATCGAGCAGATCAGACCCAAGGGTCGCTGCGAGTTTGTGAACGAATTCGCACGCATCATGCCAGTTGCCATGTTCCTGCGGATTGTTGATCTGCCGCTCGACCGTCGCGAGGAGTTTGTGGCGTGGGGGTTGGCGATCATGTCGTCTTACGACCCGGGTGAGCGCATGAAGGCGAACATGCGGGTGCGGGAATATCTCAAAACCGTGCTCGACGAGCGCGAGGGCGGCGCAGGCGAAGATCTTTTGACCCGCGTTGCCAACTGGCGCCGCAATCCCCGGTTTGAATCCGATGAAGAAACGCTGTCGATGGCTACGCTGCTTTTTGTCGGCGGCCTCGATACGGTTGCCTCCTCACTGTCGTACATCACCCACTATCTGGCGCAGCATCCTGAGCAGCAGGCGCGCCTGCGCAAGGACAAGGACATCATTCCCAAGGCGGCAGAGGAATTTCTGCGCCGCTTTGGACTGTCCAACACAGGCCGCATTCTGACGCGGGATTTCGAGTACAAGGGCGTGCTGTTCAAGAAGGACGACATGATCATGGTGCCCAACAATCTGTCGGGCATCGATGACCGGGCCTATCCCGATCCTATGGTCGTGGACTTCGATCGAGGGGTCGGGCCGATGGACCATAACACCTTTGGTAACGGGCCACACAAATGCGTCGGGGCGGGGCTGGCGCGCGCGGAAATTGAGGTCTTCCTGGACGAGTTTGTCGGCCGGATGCCGGAATTCCGGCTCGATCCGGACCAGGTCAATGGGGAGCACTGCGGCTCCGTGCCGGGATTTGACGAACTCCACCTGCGCTGGGATTGAAACGGGAGAGCTCACATGACAATTCAGCACAGCGCGCTCGCGCCCTTTTCGCTTGAAGGCAAAGTCGCGCTGATTACAGGCGGCGCACAGGGCCTAGGCCGCGCGATATCCGAGCTTTTCCTTGATGTGGGTGCATCGGTGGTGATCGCCGATCTGAATGGCGAGGCAGCCGCCTCTTGCGCAACAGAGCTGTCTGCCAGGGGAACGACTTTGGCCATCGCGATGGATGTCGCGGATGAAACGTCTGTCCAGGCAGGCTTTGCTGCCGCAGCGGAGACGTTCGGCGGAATTGATGTCCTCGTCAACAACGCAGCCTATCGCAACAAGGCCAATACCATGGACATGTCCGTGGCTGAATGGGACATCATGCACGCAGTCTGCACACGGGGAACCTTCTTGTGCCTGCGCGAAGCGGTGAAGCAGATGCGCGGTCGTGGCGGCGGCTCCATCGTCAATATCTCTTCGATGAGCGCGCAGCATCCGACCATCTATCCCAACATGCACTATGACTCGGCCAAATCGGGCGTGGACGCGATCACGCGGTTGAGCGCCGTCGAGTTTGCGAAGGATGCAATCCGGGTCAATTCGGTGTTGCCGGGTGGCATGGCGACTCCGGGGCCGGACAAGATGCGCGCCATGGCGGCACAAGGTGGCCCCAAGATCGAAGGCCCCGCGCTGCTCCCCGGTCGCAATGTTATCGGACGGATCGCAGATCCCATCGAAATGGCGCGTGCAGTGCTGTTTCTGGTCAGCGACGCTGCAAGCTATATCACAGGCGTTGAATTGCTCGTCGATGGCGGGTTCACAAAGGGATAGCCGATGCTTGAAATTCTTGGCAGCAGCAGCCCCCTGATAGGATCGGACCGGCCCTCTTCGACCAGTCTGGGCGTACGCGATCATATCAACCCTGCGACGGGCAAGGCGCAGGCCAGCGTAATGGTCAGCGGCAGGGCCGAAATCGATGCAGCCGTGGCCGCAGCCGTCACAGGGCAAATGGCCTGGGCCGCGATGGGGCCGGAAAGGCGGCGTGATTGCCTGCTCCGGCTGGCCGATCTGGTGGAGCAGGACAGCGAGCGCATTTCGACCATGATCGCGCTGGAAGGCGGGACGCCGATCAGCCTGAAGGGCACGCCGCAGGCTGTTGCGTGGATCCGCTATTACGCCGGTTGGGCCGACAAGATCGAAGGCACCTGCAGCGAACCTTTCGGGATCAACGGTTTTGCTTATGCCAGGCATGAGCCGATCGGCGTGATCGGGGTCATCATCCCCTGGAACTCACCGCTTATTGCCACTGCGATGACGGCAGTCCTTGCTCTGGCGGCGGGCAATGCGGTTGTCCTCAAGCCGCCGACACAGACGCCATTCGTGGCGCTGCGCATCGGGGAGCTGGCGCTCGAGGCGGGATTGCCGGTTGGCGCCCTGAATGTGGTGCCAGGCGATGCCGATGCGGGTGAGGCGCTCATCGCGCACCCGGCTGTAGGCAAGGTCAGTTTCACTGGCGGAGAGTCTGTCGCAAGGGCAGTGATGCACACAGCCGCCGAGCATCTCAAGCCGCTCGCGCTCGAACTTGGCGGCAAATCTGCGAACATCATCTTCCCCGATGCCGATCTCGACAAGGCGGCCGCCATGTCAGCCACCTGCAGTCTGGTGGCCCTGTCCGGGCAGGGCTGTGTGCTGCCCACCCGCGTTTATGCCCATGACGCCATCTTCGATGAGTTTCTGGACCGCGTTCGCGCCACGGCACAGCATTTCACAATGGGTGATCCGCTCGATCCGGCAACTCTGATCGGGCCGGTCATCAATGAAGCGGCGGCGCAGCGCATCATGGGAGTTATCGAGAAGGCAAAGGTTGAATCGGGGGGCAGACTGGTTGCCGGCGGGCGCCGCGGACAGGGTGCGCTGGCGGCAGGCAGCTATGTCGAGCCAACGATCTTCGCTGATGTCGCGCATGACAGCAACCTCGCCCGCGAAGAGGTGTTCGGCCCGGTGCTGACCATCATGCGCTTCAAGGAGGATGAAGAGGTCATCGCCAAAGCCAATGATTCGCGCTTCGGCCTTGGCGCCTATGTCCACACCCGTGATCTCAGCCGCGCGCATAGTCTGGCGGCCCGGCTCCAGGTCGGCTGTGTTGCGGTCAATGGTATGCTGCCGATGTCTCCCAACCAGCCGTTTGGCGGCGTGAAGCAAAGCGGTTTCGGGCGCGAGGGTGGGCTTCCCGGCCTTGAGGAGTTCATGCAGATCAAGCAGGTCTTGTTGCATCTCTGAGCCAGAGCGGGAGATCGACACATGACGCAGAGCGCCGACTATATCATCATCGGAGGCGGCAGCGCCGGTTGCGTGCTTGCGGCGCGTTTGAGCGAAGACCCGTCCCGCACGGTCCTGTTGCTGGAAGCGGGCGGCGAGGGAGAGAATTTTCTCATCAAGATGCCGGCCGGAACGGCCAAGCTGATGGGGCACAAGACGTTTGACTGGCGCCTGCCGACCGAGCCGGATCCCACGATTGGTAACCGCACGATGCAGTGGGTGGCGGGCAAGACGCTGGGTGGCGGCTCGGCGATCAACGGCCAGGTCTATATGCGGGGCGAGCGCTCCGATTATGATGCATGGGAACGGCTGGGCTGTTCGGGTTGGGGCTATGACAGCGTCTTCCCCTATTTCCTGAAATCGGAGTGCTTTGAAGGCGCGCCCACGCAATCCCACGGCAGCCACGGTCCGTTGAGCGTTTCGCCGGTCAAGAAGCCGGAGCCGATCGGCGCCCATGTTATCGATGCCTTCACCCAGATCGGCATCCCGGTGAACGAAGATTATTGCGACGGCAGCCAGGCCGGGGTCTATCGCAACTTCGCTACGCAAAAGGACGGGCAACGCTGCTCCACCGTGCGCGCCTATCTCGCACCGGCGCGCGCACGGGCGAACCTGACCGTTGTTACCGGCGCGCATGTCGAACGGCTCATCATCGACAATGGCCGGGCAACGGGCGTCGAATATCGCATCGGCGGCGAGCAACATCAGGCCAGCGCAACGGCCGAGGTCATCGTTTCGGCAGGGACGATGCATTCTCCCGCGATCCTCATGCGGTCAGGCATAGGCCCGGCGGCGCATCTCAAGGCTTTGGGCATTCCCGTTCAGTGCGATCTGCCTGGCGTCGGGCAGAACCTGCGCGAACATAACACGATTTCCGTGTCCAAGCTGGTGAACATCCCGACGATGAGCGCCCGGCTAGGGCCCATCAGCATGATCGGCAATCTGCTGAATTATCTGCTGTTCCACAAAGGGTTGCTGACCACGCCAGCCGTGCAGGTGATGGCCGCCCTTCGCACCGACCCGGAGCTTGTGGACCCCGACATCATTCTGTCGGCCCTGCCCGTTGCCGTGACCTTCAACGACAAGGGCGATGCCGTGGTGGAAACGCGGCCTTCCTTTTCGATCGCGTTCCATGTCGCCCGCCCCCAAAGCCGAGGCGAGATCAGACTGCGCACTGCCGATCCATTGGACAAGCCGGTGATCGATCACCGGCTGCAGAGCGCGCAAAGCGACGTCGCAAAGCTGGTCAAGGGTTTGAAGCTCATAGAGCGCCTTTGCCAGGCACCAGCATTGGCCAGCATCATTACCGGCCCCCTGAAACCGGATCCGACACCTGAAACGGACGAGGATTGGGAGGCCTATGTCCGCCAGTTCGGAAGCATTGGCTATCACGCTGTCGGAACCTGTCGCATGGGGCCGGACGGCGATTCCATGGCCGTGCTCGACCCGCAATTGCGGGTACGGGGCATAACCGGGCTCCGCGTTATCGACGCCTCGGTGATGCCCGAGCCGGTTTCCGGCAATACCAACGCGCCAACGATCATGATCGCAGAGCGCGGCGCAGACATAATCAAGGGACATGCATGATGTTGGAGAGCATGTTTGGAATCGCCGGCAAAAAGGCGCTGATCATTGGCGACAACCCAATCGCCCAAGCGACTTTGGCACTGTTCACGCAAGCTGGCGCAATGGTCGAACTGATCGATGCGGCCCCGGAAGAAGCAGCGATGGGGGATGCCTTTGGAGGCTTTGTCGAACGGCATGGCCGTCTCGATATCGTCGTCTATGCCGCTACCCGAATTGGCACTTATGCCCTGCCCGACATGACGCTCGCCCAATGGGACGCCATGCATGACACCAATCTGCGCGGAGCCTTCCTGGCCTTTCGTGATGCGGTTCGCGAAATGCAGGGTCAGGGCGGTGGCGTGATCGTGGCGGTCTCGACAATGGGCTCACTCCATCCGGTGCTCGTGGGCAATACGGCCTATGGCTCATCCAAAGCGGGGCTGAATGCGTTGGTCCGCGCAACGGCACTGGATCATGCTGGCGATGGCATTCGCGCCAATACGGTCCTTCACGGCGCGGTCCCATGCGGTCCGCCCGCCAGCGACGCGGTGCAGATGGGTGGCCCCGCCATGCAACCGGGACGCCTGACGTTGGGCATGGGCCAACCCGAAGATGTGGCCAGCGCAATCCTGTATCTCTGCTCGCCAGCCGCAAAATTCATCACCGGCCAATCGCTCGCACTGGATGGTGGCTTTCTGATCAGCTGACCGACTGTCATTGTTACGGTTGGCTTGAATGCGGCGACTTTCTCTCGAAGAAGGTCCGCGCGACATATTCGTCCGGTGAATGCCGCGTTGCGAGGGAGGCCGATGCGTAGCCTGGCAATTCGGCTTGCGGGTCCGGGCTGCAGTATATAGATATATCCTATAGACATATATTGAGCCCGGCTCGATGTTGCGCCAACCGCTCCATCCGAAAGGACCTGCGATGACTCGTCGTGCCTACAAGCCCCTGCTCGCCAGCGTTGCGGTGATCTTGGCCAACGCGCCTGTCTTTGCGCAGGCTGCTCCCGAAGCGCCCGTCACGCAGACGCAAGAGGCCCAGCCGAAACCGCATGTCATCGTCTGGATGCTGGACGATATCGGTTTTGCCCAGCTTTCGTGCTTCGGCGGTCTGGTGAAGACCCCGAACATCGATCGGGTCGCCAAGCAGGGCGTTCGCTACACCAATTATCGGACGGCACCGATCTGCTCGGCGAGCCGGGCGGCATTGCTGACCGGGCGGAACCCGCACAGCGTCCATGTCGGGGGCCATGCAGGCGCGCCGCTGCCTTATCCGGGCTATGACGCGCATGTCCCGGCCAGTGCCGGAACCATAGCGGCCAACATGAAGGCGGCGGGCTATCAGACGGTTGCGCTGGGCAAGTGGGACCATTTGCCGGGCGCAGACATGACCCAGGCCGGCCCATTCAGCCTGTGGCCGACCGGACAGGGCTTCGACAAATTCTACGGCTTCATCGGTGCCGATGCGGACAATTGGCAGCCCGTGCTGCTGGATGGCACCTCCCCGGTCGCGACGCCAATGGTGCCCGGCTATCACCTCAACGACGACCTTGCCGACCGGGCGATTGCCGCGTTCGATGCCCGCAGCGCGCGGCGGGACGCCGCCCCGGTGTTCATCTATCTGGCGACCGGCACCGCCCATGCCCCGCACCACGCGCCACAAGCCTGGATAGACCGCTACAAGGGCCAGTTCGACATGGGCTGGGACAAGGCCCGCGATACCGTGCTGAAACAGCAGATCGAGATGGGAATCATGCCCAAGGGGACCAGGCTGGCCCCCCGCCCCGAAGGCATGCCTGCCTGGGAAACATTGAGCCCGGACGACAGAAAGCTCTATGCCCGCCAGATGGAGGTGTTCGCTGCCGCTGTCAGCCATGCCGACGAGCAGTTCGGCCGCATCCTCGATGCGCTGGAAGCCAAAGGCGAGCTGGATAACACCATCATCGCCATCACCTCGGACAATGGCGCAAGCGCCGAAGGCGCGTATCACGGCACGCACAACGAAACCCTGTTCATGAACGGATATTATCCGTCGGCGCAGGAGAACCGAACGTTCGTCGAGCGCTGGGGCGGACCCGAGACTCAGCCGCATTACGCCTTTGGCTGGGCTGTCGCGGGCAACACCCCGCTGCGCAATTACAAGCAGACCACGCACGATGGCGGCATCCGCGTTCCGCTGATCGTATCCTGGCCCAAGGCGGTTGCGGCACGCGGAGAACTGCACAGCGAGTTTGCGTACGTCGCCGATGTGATGCCGACCATCCTCGACCTGGCGGGGATCCCTCTTGCCCAGACGATCAACAATGTCGTACAGGTTCCGATGGAGGGCGTCAGCCTGACGCCGAAGTTGCTGGCCAAGGGTGCCGCCACCACCAGCCGCGCGCAGTATTTCGAGATGTATGGCAACAAGGGGCTGTGGCACGATGGATGGACGATCGTGACATCGCACCGGCTCGATCCGTGGCGGATGGACCAGATGTCGCCGATCACCGAGCCATGGGAACTGTACCACAGCGATATCGACCCCGGCCAGACCATCAACCTGGCGGAAAAGCGACCTGACAAGGTCAGCCAGCTGGCCGCGCAGTTCGAGGAGCAGGCAAGGCTTTACAACCTCAACCCGATATCCAATTTCGGCGACTCCCGCGCATTCGGGGCCAAGGCGTTTCAGGCCGAGATGGCTGCGCGCAAGGGCCTGTGGGCGTTCGACAGGCCGATGACCAATATCGGCTACGGCGCTGCGCCGCCGATTGCGATCCGGCCGTTTGAGATGAAGGCGCAGATCGAGCTGAACACAGGAGACGAAAGCGGGCCGATCTTTGCGTTCGGTGGATCGAGCGGCGGCATGGCTGCTTATCTGGTGAACGGCGTGCCCGGCTTTGCATTCCGGGACCTGTCGGGCAGGCTCACCACCGTGCAGGCGCCAGCGGCGCTGCCCAAAGGCGCCAGCGACCTGACGCTGCGGATCGAACGTGCTTCGCCCAAGCCATTGTCGTCGGAGACCGTGACAGTGACCATCATGGCAGGCGATCAGGTGCTGGTCCGGCGCGATGTGCAGGCGGTCATTCCTGCGGCCTATGGCGTTGCGGAAACCTTCGATCTCGGGATGGATCGCGGTAGCACGGTCAGCCCGGCCTACGCTGCCGACCAGGCCTTTTCCGGCAGGCTGGGCAAAATATCGTTCCAGATCCGATAGCAGGTTCGCATCCGTCAGATCGATCGGGCGCAGCGGAAGCCGACATGCGTGGTTGAGGTATCGACCGGCTGAAACCATTTGGCGGCCGGGCGATAGCGCTGACAATAATTGGGAGCGCACAGATGCGACCCACCCTTCAGCACCTTGTGCAGTTGAGGGCTTGGGGTAAATTCCCCCGATCGCAGGTGGCAGCAGCTGTTATTGCCGACCGGACCGCTGGCGTCGCTCGACGTCCATTCCCAGACGTTTCCGATCAGGTCGAACAGTCCATAGCCATTAGGCCGATAGCGCGTGACCGGACTGGTATAAGGCGGGCCGTTGCGATCAGGATGGGTGAACGGAAAGCCCTCGAGCCAGATATTGGCCTGCGCCTCTCCCCCCGGCAACAATTCGTCGCCCCAGGCATAAGCGGCATTGGCAAGGCCACCGCGCGATGCGAACTCCGCCTCTAACTCTGTCGGCAGGCGCTTGTCGGCCCAGCGCGCATAAGCCAGCGCATCGCCGTATGCGATGTGGACCACGGGGTGATCTGGCAGCGGCGATGGGCCGTCGAGGCCGGGGCCATAAGGCTGCCGCCAATGGGCTCCCGCCACATAGCTCCACCAGCTTTCGGGGCCCACCGATCCACCCTTTGCAGGCGCGGTGAACACGATCGACCCCGCTACGATCATCTCGGGCAGAATGCCGGGGTAATCCGCCGGATCGGGCACCGTTTCCGCCAGTGTCACATAACCTGTGTCCTCGACAAAGGCGGCGAACTGGGCGTTGGTAACCGGCGTTGGATCAAGCAGGAACGGTGAGACCTCATAGGTTCGCACAGGAGCCTCTTCGGGATAGAAATCGGTGCTGCCGATCGTCACCGTTCCACCCGGCAACAGGATCATTGCAGGCGACGGGATTGCAGGGTGCATGGCAGTTCTTTCTTGGCCTTTGCGCGCGCACTATCGAGGCGGGCCAGCGTAGCGGACTCGACTTCTCTCGGGCTGGCGTGCGATAGATTTTTGAACATGTCCACCCGCAAGCCAACATCAATCGCCGCACGCGCGCCCCAGCGGTCCAACGGGGTCAAGCGTCGCGAGGCCATTCTGGATGCCGCTGCCGGGATCATCTCCGAAGCGGGAATTGCAGCCCTGACCCTGCACGCAACGGCAAAGCGGGCCGGCGCCTCGGTCGGCTCGATGTACCATTTCTTCCGGGACAAGCACCAGCTGCTCGATGCGTTGCGCGAACGCCATCGCCAGGCGATCGCCGACATCATCGCCAGCCTGGCTGCGGTCACGCCGGACCAGTGGATCGCCATGTCGGCGGGCGATGCGATCGATTCGCTGTTCGGCAGGCCCATCCGCTTTTATGCCGACCACCCTTTCGCGCTCGATCTGCACCAGTTGCACGAGGAACGGGCCGCCGATGCCTTTCTGGCGCTGGTCGAGAGGGTCATGACACTACGCCTGGGCGACCGGTGCGGGCCCGATGTCGCGCGCATGCTGTATGCGATTTCAACCGGCACGCTCTCGTTCGCGCTGGATCATCATGACACGGCGCGACGCGCGCTGGTGCCCGGCATTCCTGTTGCGCTGACCGCCTATCTGCTGACGCAGGAAGCAACGCCCGCCTGATCTGAACCATGGTTCCAGATGTCGCCCGACCGGACTCGCTCCGTCGGCGGGCGCACGTGCATTTGCGGTCGGTGATCCCGCAAACGGCCTTGCCATACTAGACGAAACTCTCTACTAATTTCAAAAAACGAGAGGATCTGGATGGCAACGCAGCCTGACGTTCATGCCCCTGTGGCGGACTTCATCATCGTCGGCTCGGGCTCGGCGGGCGCGGTGCTGGCTGACCGGCTTTCTGCCGATGGCCGTCATACCGTTCTGCTGCTGGAAGAAGGCGGCGGCGACACCTGGCTCAGCCGGATGCCCAAGGGCTTTGGCAAGCTGCTGATGGACCCGCAGTACAGCCATTATTACCCCACCACCGTGGATGAAAACGCTCCAGGTCCCCAGGAAGTCTGGGCGCGGGGCAGGATGCTGGGCGGATCGAGCGCGATCAACGGCATGGTCTGGAACCGGGGTGTCGCCGAAGACTACGACGCGATCGAAGCCTTGGGCAATCCAGGCTGGGGCTGGAAGGACATGCTGCCGTGCCTGCGCGCGCTGGAGGATCACAACATGGGCGCCAGCGAATATCGCGGCACCGGCGGCCCGGTCAGCATCACCACCAACCCCAACCGCACCGCGCTGGCGGAGGCATTCATCGCAGCCGGTGGCGCGCTGCAACTTCGCGAGAAGGACGACCAGAACGGGCCCGAACTCGAGGGCATCGGCTATGCGCAGTGGAATATCGATACATCCGGTCGCCGGATCAGCTCTGCCCGCGTTCTGATCGACAAGGCCAGCGGCCGGTCAAACCTCACCATCCGCACCGAGACCCGGGTGAACCGCGTGCTCATCTCCAACGGCAGGGCAACGGGCGTTGCCTGCACCAGCGAGGGCCAGGCGGTGAACCTCTATGCCGGGCGCGAGGTCATCCTATGCGCAGGCGCGCTGGTATCGCCCAAGATCCTGCAGCTGTCGGGCATCGGCGATGGCGCGGTGCTGCAGGCAGCGGGCATCGAGACGGTGGTCCACAGCCCCAACGTCGGCAAGCGGATGCGCGAGCATCTGACGCTGGCAATCAACTTCCGGCTGCGCGACTGGCGTTACAGCGACAACCGCGAATATGGCGGCGCGCGGTTGATCGGCAACATGCTCAACTATCTGGCCCGAGGCAAAGGGCCGCTGGCGCGCGGCGCAGCCGAGGCGATCGCGTTTGTCCGTGCGCATCCCGGATCCACGCGCCCGGATACGCAGATCATGTTCAACCCCTATTCGCTCGACCCCAACGGACAGGGCATCGCGTTCGAGCAGCAGCCGGGGATGCAGTGCTATTCCTATATGCTGCGCCCGGTCAGCGAAGGCACCGCGCTGGTCACGTCAGCCGACGCCGCCGCGCCGATGGCGATCCGCCCTGCCTATCTGGAAGCAGAAATCGACCAGGTCACCAGCATCGCCGGGACCCGCGCGATCCGCCGGATCATGGAACAGGATGCGCTCAAATCTTTGGTGGTCGGGGAAACCGAAAAGTCGTCCTGGGCACAAAGCGATGACGACATCCTGAAGCTGCACAAGCAGTTCGGGCACTCGGGCTATCACGCGGTGGGTACTGCGGCGATGGGGCCTGACGATAGCGACGTGCTCGACAGCCGCCTGCGGGTGCGCGGGGTGGAAGGGTTGCGCGTGGTCGATTGCTCGATCTTCCGGGAGATCCCGGCAGGCAACACCAACGCCCCGACCATGGCCGCCGCCTGGCGGCTCGCCCAGATGATCCAGCAGGACCTCAATTAGAACAGCCCAGGGGACACTGGCTCGGCCGGGCCCCGATGGTGCGGAAAGGAACGACAATGACCCTGATTGAACGACACAAGAAGGCAGCGGCAATCCTTCCCGCAGTCAGCTCGCTGGTTGGCGGTGAACGATACGCCGGGGTATCTGCCGGTACCTTCGACCATATCAACCCCGCAACTGGCCAGGCTCAGGCCAGCATTCCGCTGTCGGGAACGGATTGTGTCGATGCTGCGGTGGCAGCGGCGCGGTCGGCGGCTGACGGATGGCGCAACACGCCCGGATCACGTCGGCGCGAGATCCTCGAAAAGCTGGCCGAACTGATCGTGCGCAACGGCGAGGAGCTCGCCACCATCTCGACGCTGGAAAACGGCGCGACCACGGGTTTTGGCGCGACCCGCTTTGTCAGCATGGCGGCTGAATGGACGCGCTATTACGCGGGCTGGGCGGACAAGCTCGACGGGCTGGTGGTCGATACCCATCGCGATGAACCCCTCGTCTACACCATCCCCGAACCCTTTGGCGTGGTCGGGATCATCATCACCTGGAATGCACCATTGCTGTCGCTGGCGATGAAAATCCCGCCGGCGCTGGCGGCCGGCAACACCGTGGTGCTCAAGCCTGCGGAGTTCACCCCGTTCACCTCGCTGCGGTTCCTGGAGCTTGCGAGAGAAGCCGGCCTGCCCGATGGCGTGCTCAACCTCGTCATCGGTGGGCCGGATACGGGTGCAGCGATGTCCGCACATCCCGGCATCAACAAGATCAGCTTTACCGGCGGCCCCGCCACCGCGACCAAGATCATGCAGTCGGCTGCCAACAATCTGGTGCCGGTGCTGTTCGAACTGGGCGGCAAGGGTGCGAACCTGGTGTTCGACGATGCCAACCTGGCCGAAGCGATCCCGTTCTCGGCGACCTTTGCGCTGGTCAACACCGGCCAGGGTTGCGCTCTGCCCACCCGGCTGCTGGTGCAGCGCGGGGTGTATGATGCCGTGGTCGAAGGCGTGACCGCGGTGGTGCGGCAGTACATCACCGGCGATCCGTTGGAACCGACGACCTTTGCCGGGCCGCTGGTCAACCAGGTCGCGCTGGAGCGGGTCAGCGGCATCATCGACAAGGCCAAGGCCGAAAAAGCCGGACGCGTCGTGCTGGGCGGCGGACGCCCCGGCGGTGAATTGACCGATGGCTTCTTCGTCGAATCCACCATCTTTGCCGATGTTGATCCGGATAGCAGCCTGGCGCAGAACGAGGTGTTCGGGCCGGTACTGTCGATCATTCCCTTCGATACCGAGGAGCAGGCCCTCGAGATCGCCAACAGCACAGCTTATGGGCTGACCAACTATGTGCAGACATCGGACATGCGCCGCGCCCGCCGTCTGGCGCGCGATCTGCGCTCGGGCACCATCGGCATCAACGGGACCGGCAACATGCATGTCGGCGCGCCATTCGGCGGCGTGGGCATCTCCGGCTTCGGCCGCGAAGGTGGCCGCGAAGGCATCATGGAGTTCGTCAGCACCAAGACCGTGCTGATCGGCTGAGGCTGTTCCCCGGGACCGGCTTGGTCCGGTCCCCGGGGCGCGCAGTTCGGTTCAGAACATCACAACCGTGCGGATCGAATTGCCCGACTTCATCAGGTCGAAACCGGTATTGATGTCCTCGAGCGCAATGCGGTGGGTGATCAGCGAATCGATCGCCAGCCTGCCATCGCGATACCAATCCAGGATCTGCGGCGTCTCGACCACGGGGTTGCAGTCTCCCATGAACGTTCCACGGACGGTGCGCCCGAAATAGAAAGTCGAGGCTGGCAGGCTGAGCTGATCGCCGACAGGCGTGATGCCCACTGCGACCATCACCCCCCAATAGGGATTCACCATCCCAACCGCCTGCCGGACGGTCGCCGGGTGGCCGACGCAATCGAACGCATAATCGGCCCAGCTCCCCAGCAGCGTCCTCACCCGCTTTTCGAGCGGCAGGTCGCTGTCGGCCGGGTTGAGGAAATCGGTTGCGCCGAATTCGCGCGCCACCGCCTCCTTGGCCGGGTTGGTGTCCAGTGCCACGATCGATGCGGCGCCCGCCAGCCTGCAGGCCTGGAGCACGTTCAGCCCGATCGAACCCATGCCAAAGACCAGCACCTTGCTGCCGGCTTCGACCTTGGCGACATTGTTCACGGCCCCCACGCCGGTCATCACCCCGCACGGCACGAGCGAAGCCGTATCAAAGCCTATGCCGGGCCCGAGCCGGGTCAGCCGGTCGGGCGGGATGATGGTATGCCCGGCAAAGCTCGCCGCTGGCCCCATCCGCCCCAGGCTTTCACCGCGCCAGGTGAAAGGCGATGGCGCGCGCGCATCCATCGCCATGCTGTCGCAATAGCCGGTCTTGCCCGAAAGGCACGGCGGGCATTGGCCGCAATGCGCGGTGTTGTTGAGAATGACGGCATCGCCCGGCGCAACGCCTGAAACCCCCGGTCCGCATTCGACAACGACTCCGGCGCCCTCGTGCCCCAGCACGGCGGGCAATCTGACCGGGAACTTGCCTTCCATCGCCGACAAATCGGTATGGCACAGCCCGGACGCCTTCATCTCGACCAGCACCTCGCCCGCCAGCGGGCTGCGCACCTCGATCTCGTCCACGATCAGCCGCTCGCCATGCCCCTGCGCGATCGCCGCCTTGGTCCTTAGCCCCATGTACCTGCCCTTCTCTCCACTGGCCCCGACCCTGGTGTGAAACCAGCCTTGATGCCGATCGGGCGCTCCGTTTTCATGCGCGACGTTGACACAGGATAGGCCACATGCGAAGCCTTAATCATTGTAATCCTATAGATGAAAGAACGTGTCATGGTGTATGCGGGAGGCTGCTATTGCGGGGCGCTGCGATATGAATCTAGTGGCGATATCCTGGCCAAAGGCATGTGTTTCTGCCGCGAATGCCGGCACATTTCCGGTGGCGGTGCCAATGTGCTGATGGGCATGGCCGCTTCCGGATTTGCCTATACGCAAGGCGTTCCCAGCGCCTTCGCCCGGACAGAGGGCGTCACCCGCGAATTCTGCGCCACCTGTGGCACGCACATCCTGACGCGCAGCCCCAGAATGGCCGGCGCGGTGCTGCTGAAGGTCGGCAGCCTCGATGATCAGGACGCTTTCGATATGCCTGCGGTTGCCGTCTATTGCAGCGAGAAGAAGCCTTATCACATCGTTCCCGAAGGTGTGCGGTGCTTCGACACGTTCCCGCCTCGGTAACCGAACCTCATGCCGGCCCAAATTTGCTGAAAGGAACTGCGTTGAACCTCGCTCTCTCGATCCTGATTGCGCTCGTGATGATTGCCGGGGGCGGAGCACATCTGGCGGCACCCGCCAATTTCGCTCCGCTGGTCCCGGCATTCCTCCCCGCCACCCCGATCATTGTAACCACCGGGGTACTGCAGATTGCCATTGGCCTCGCGGCCCTGCTGCCTCGCACCCGCAACCTTGCAGGGCTGGCATTTGCAGCGTTGTGCACCGTCTATCTGCCGCTGCACCTATGGGACTTTGTCCGCCCCGATCCGGTGTTCGCGCCACCTGTTGCCGCCAGCATCCGAGTGGCCGTCCAACTGGCGTTTATCCTGGCTGGCTACTCACTGTGGAAACGCACACGGGCCGTACTCGCAACACCGACTGTCTGAGCTGACACCGCAACGGGGTTCTGCCATGACCAACCACATCACCGGGGGATGTCTGTGCGGCGATCTGCGTTACAGCGCGCCTGCCGATCCCCACTTCATATCGCAATGCTATTGCCGGGAATGCCAGTACATATCGGGCGGCCATCCCAATTTGATCATCGGCCTCAGCGCCACCGGGCTGCGCTATACGCAGGGTCGCCCCGCCACATTCGAGCGGCCGGGCATGAACCTGCCTGCCGTACGCGAGTTTTGCGGACAATGCGGCACGCATATCCTGTCACGGGTCCCCTCGTTTCCGGAATTCGTGATGGTCAAGGTCGGCACGCTGGACGACCCATCGATCTGCACCGCACCCCGAGCCAATGCCCAGCTCGCCGATGCTCAGCCGTTCCATTACATCGACCCGGCGGTGCCCGGTCACCAACGCTGGCCCGGTTCCGCCGACACCGGTTGACATCAGCGCAGCGCGGGCGGGATCGATATAGCCTTGGGCTCAGCGCAGCTGCTCGCGGATGGAAATGCCAAAAAAAATGGGCGGCCTTTGCGGGCCGCCCGAGATAACCGTCTGCTGGAGAGAAATCAGAAACGGAATGATGCGCTGACGCCATATGTGCGCGGATCGCCGGGCATATAGCTGGTGAAACCGAGCGCGGTGCCCTGCACGGCGAGCAATCTCGAGAAATACTGTTCCTTGGTGATGTTGCGCGCGAAGAACGCGACTTCGATCTGGGGTTCGTTGAACTCGAAGGCCACACGGGCATTGAGCAGTCCGTAGGACGGAATGCGCGCCGTGTTCTGCAGGTTGTCGCTGATCGTCTGGATCGCCGCGGCCGACCGTCCCGCACGCTGCGGCGCAGACGCGGCAATCGGCTGAGCAAAGGCTTCCGACCGCCACGAATAGTCCGCATGCAGATTCAACCGGCCCGGGCCGACATCCACCGAATAGTCGCCGAAGAAAGCCAGCGTCAGTTCGGGGGTGTACGGGAACTCCGACCCCGACCAGTCAGATCCATCAAGGTTGAGGAAGCGCTTGTACTTGGCATCGGTATAGCCAAGGTTCGAGCCCAAGGTGAGACCGGTCGTTGGTGCCACGGTCAGCTCCGCCTCGAAGCCGCGGATCTGGGCCTTTGCGGCATTCTCCACACCCGAGACCAGGCGGCCGTTGCCGACCCCGATCACGTTGCGCTGCTGGTTGTTGATGTTGGCGTTGAACGCGGCGAGGTTGAGGCGGACGCGACGATCGAACAGGTCGATCTTCGCGCCGATTTCATAGTCGGTCACAATTTCAGGGTCGAAGGCCACCGACGGAATGCCGCCCGCCACTGCACGGGTGTTTAGACCGCCTGAACGCTGCGATCGGCTGGTCTTTGCGTAGAAGAACAAATCATCGGTCGCCTGCCAGTCGGCACTCACCAGATACGACCAGTAATTGAACTTGCGGTTGAATGTCGCACGGAATGGGTCCGATGCATCGCCATCCCTCAGATCGGAGATGATGGCTCCGGCCGCATTCGTCAGGGTCAGCGCCGATGTCGTGACATTGGTCAGAACATTTCTGTCACGATTGCGCAGTTCAAGCTCGCGCTTGTCTTCCGTGTAGCGCAGGCCGCCTGTCAAGCGGACCGAATCCGTTACCTTGAAAATGATCTGGCCAAAGCCTGCAATACTCTCGTTGCGCACCACCGCATCGACCGTGCCGACAGCGGGATTGAGCGGGAAGAGACTGCCGCTGTCCGATCTGTCTGTGCCGTTTTCGACGAAGTAGAAGCCGCCCAGAATGTATTCGAACGAACCGATTTCTCCGGTGAGTTGCAGTTCCTGCGAAAACTGGTCCTGCTCGATGCGGTTGCCCGGAACCGGTGCCAACCCTCCACTGAGTTGATAGGGCGTGCCGTCATTGTCCGTCAGCGACTCCAGCTCAACGCCGCGCCAGGCAGTGGTGGACTTGATCGATGCCGCTGGAGAGAACTCATATTCCAGGACGCCGGATGCGCCGTACGTATCGTTTTTGCCATATGCGGGAACGTTACCGGTTTGATTATAGAAGCCGGCATTGTTGACGCCGCCGAGCGCATAAGTGCCAATCGGACCGGGACGGGCGCCGACCGCGGGGCACAGAGGAATGGCTCCCGATTTCAGGCCGCCCAGAAATCCTGCCGTCGCCGCAGGCAAACCGGCAGGTATGGCCTGGGTGCCACAGGCAGCAGCCAAGAGTTCCGGTGACAGAAAGGGACGCGCAGCCGGGTTGGCAGCTGCCGCAGGATCGTTCGCCGACAATGTGGGATCATAGGTTCTCAGTCCGACCAGCTCGCCGGAATTGCGGAACTTGGAAAAATCGGCCGAAAGCAACGCACTGAATCCGCTACCTACGGGCTCAAAGCCGAAGGTCAGGCGGCCGAAGTCGGATTCCAGATCGTTCAGCGGCCGGTTGAGCGTGACATTGCGGCCGAAGCCATCGCGTTCACGGTGCTGATAGGCAGCACGAACCGCGACGCCTTCTCCCAGCGGAACGTTGAGCACACCTTGCGCCAGCCAGCTGTTGTAGTTGCCATAATCGACGCGCACCGACCCTTCGAACTCGTCGCTCGGCTTGTTGGCAATAATGTTGATTGCACCACCGGTCGTGTTCCGGCCAAACAGGGTACCCTGCGGACCGCGCAGAACCTCGACCCGCTCGACGTCGAGCAGATCTGTGGCACCGCCGGTGGAGCGTGCAGCATAGACCCCGTCCAGATAGATGCCGACCGCCTGGTCGATCGCAACCAGGCCGTCGGACGAACCCTGGCCGCGAATGAACACAGTGGACGATCCAGGCTGTGCGACCGCACTGGAGAAGGTGATGTTCGGCGTGATCGCCTGAATTTCCTGGATGCCGACAATCTGCTGGTCCGCCAGCGAGTCGCCGGAGATGGCGCTGACCGCAACAGGAGTCGATTGGAGGCTTTCACTCGTCTTGCGCGCCGTGACCACGATATCGGCGATCCCGGTGCTCTGGTCGGATTCTTCGGTGCTCTGATCAGCGTTCTGGGCAAAGGCAGCGCCCGGCAACGACAAAATTGAAATGAGCGCTACGCCGCTCAATAGGCCGAATCTGGTCATAATCCCCTCCGTGGATGATTTTATCGTCGTTATTATGCAACGTAGATAGACGATTAGAGTGGGGGGCTGTCAAGGGTCATTCACCGTTGCGGAGGGGTTCTGCAAAAGTGTTGCAGTTTGACGACAATTTTGCAGGACTCAGAGTGCGGACCGTGAGCAGACACGCCGGAACGATGGGTGCACGCGAGCCCGGACCGGTCATGCCGTGGGAGGGTGAACCCTCAGGATCATCGATTGACCCGCGGTCGCCATGAGGACGCCATCTGGGGAATACAGATGCATCCTGCCGTGCACGATGCCGTGCATCAGCGATTCGATCTGAACATCGCACAGCACCCATTCGCAAGGCACGATCCTGCCAAAGCGGATGGTGTTGTCGAGACTGTTGCCGCCGGCATGCATTCCGGTGGCGCCGGCGATGCCGGACGCGACATAGTCGGCGGCGATGGCGAGCATGCGCGAATCGATCACATCCCCCTCGCGGGATCGCAGCCAGAAGATCAGCCTGCCGTCGCCACGCTCTGCGATCGCTCGATCGCCGTGGAAATGCCCCGTCGCGACCCGGATTTCCAGCCGCGCGTTCAATCCGCTGCCATCACCGCGCCAGTAATTGGCTTCCCTGCAATCCTCGGGCGGGCGGACATCAGGCATACTGACCCACTGGTCCTGAACCGGGTCTTCCCGCGCACCCAGCGCCGCCTGCACCGCGATGATCTTCTGGTCGTCAATATGCAGCAGCACATTGGCCTGGGTGGTCAGCCTTCCTGCGACCGGGACCACGACATCAAGGTCGACGATGCGCCCCGGCAAGGCGAACGAAAGGTACTGCGCTGTCGCCCAGATGACCGGGCGATTGCAGGTCTGCTCCATCGCCTGGATCGATGCTGCCATGCCAACTCCGCCGAACAGGAATTGCCGGTGCTCGGGCCCCGTGCACAGGTTGCGCTCCACCTTCAGAAACCAGCGGTGCGGATTGTGGGTGGCTTTCAGATCAAACATGGCTGGCCCTGTATCAAACGGTGTCGAGATGGATATTCAAAGAGCGGCGGGGGCCGCGAGAAGTTCGCCGATCCGCCGGACGAATCGGGCTGCATCGGCACCATTTATCACACGATGGTCGTAACTTAGCGACAATGGCATCATCAATCTCGGCTGAAAGGCGGTGCCATCCCACACCGGCGTCATGCGGGTCTGGGTGATCCCCAGAATCGCCACCTCGGGCTGGTTGATGATCGGTGAAAAGCCGGTGCCGCCAATGCCGCCAAGCGAGGAGATGGTCATGCATCCGCCGGTCATCGCGCTCATCGGCAGGCCCTTGTCGCGCGCCTGCGCGCTCAGCGCGCCAAGCTCAGCATTCAGCGTCCCCACGTCCTTGGTGTCGGCATTGTGCAGCACCGGCACCAACAATCCCAGCGGACCATCGACCGCAACGCCGATGTTGACATAGGTCTTGGCAAACAATGTGTTGCCGTCATCCGAAAGCGACGCGTTGAACGATGGAAACTCCCGCAGCAGAACCGCGAGCGCCTTGACCACGAAGATCAGCGGGGAAACCTTGGCGTCTGAGGGCATGGACCGCCTGAAGGCATCGAGTTGTGTCACATCGACGCTGTCATGATGGGTGACATGGGGAATTTCGGTCCAGCTTTTCGTCAGCCTGCGCGCAACCACCTTCTGGAAACTGGTCATCGCGACCGGGTCGACCGATCCAAACGGGGCGAACTGATCTTCAAACTTCATCTCTGTCATCTGGTATCCTGTATTTGTGCAGCTATCCTGCGTCGCGGGCAGACAGAGGCCCTTGCCTCACTTGCGTCGATACATCATAATCATATATAGCTTAATCTCAATCAGAGATGCATGGGAAGCGGGAGAGCGATGACGGACGACGACTTCAGGGCGCTGGGCCTTCAGGCTCCGCCCAGCAGGATCAATCCGCCTGGCGGGCCCTGCGATGTGGCATCGCTGATCGAACGTGCGTGTGCGCTTACTCCGGATGCCGAGGCGCTGGATGACACCAGACGGCAGTTGACCTTCCGGCAGATGGCCGATGCCGTATCGGCGGCCGCCATGCTGCTGGAAGCTGCAGGTGTACGCAGCGGCGACCGTGTTGCCGCATCACTGGGCAACGAGGCCAACCTCGTCATCGCCTTCTTCGCGGCGATGCAGCTGGGCGCGATCTGGGTGGGCATCAACAAGATCCTGCCGGCCAACGACAAGCGCTACATCTTGAACCATAGCGGCGCCAAGGTGCTGATCACCGATTCAAGCCTGCAATCGCAGATCGACGAACTCCGCCCTGCCCTCCCCGCGCTGACATCGGTGTGGTTGCTGGACACCGACGATGCCGATGGCGGCTGGGCCGCAGCCATGGCTGCCGAGCCGCTGGTCGCTCCCGCGCGCGCGCCGATCGATCCGTTTGCACCCGCAGTCATCATGTATACCAGCGGCACTACCGGCGTTCCCAAGGGGGTGGTGCACAGCCAGCACAACATGATCGTGGTGGCGGCAGCATCGTTCGCGCATGGTCTTATGCAACCGGGTGCCAGGCGCGGATCGTGCCTGCCGTTGACGATCACGAACCTGATGATCCTCGGCCCGGTCGCAGCATTCCTGTCGCGCAGCCCATTCCTGTTCGGCGTGTCCGCCAAGATCGGTCCGCTGGTCGAATGGTGCCGCGAAAAGCGGGTCGAGAC
The DNA here is from genome assembly GCA_943370475.1 of Hydrogenophaga intermedia. Classification (GTDB taxonomy): domain Bacteria; phylum Pseudomonadota; class Alphaproteobacteria; order Sphingomonadales; family Sphingomonadaceae; genus Blastomonas. The sequence goes on along the minus strand of CALRRI020000014.1, from coordinate 43,350 downwards.
GATCTCGCTGGTTCCCACGATGGTCTATGATCTGCTCCAGGCGGATCTCGATCTGCCCGAAGGACTGGTTCTGGGCAGCGGCGGCGCTCCGCTGCCAGAGGTCATTCGCGAGGCGTTCTTCAAACGCTATGGGTACCATATCACCACCAGCTATGGCTTGACCGAGGCCCCCACCGTTGTCGCGCATCCGATGGATGCCGTCGCACCCGAAGGCGCCAGCGGCCGCGTGCTGCCCCATCTCAAGCTGTCGATCCTCGACAATGACGGAAAGCCGGTCCCAGCCGGGACAGTGGGGGAGGTCTGCTTCAGTGCGGTTGAGACCGGACCCTGGGCAAATGTCTACACACCGCCGCTGGGCTATTGGCACGATGCCGAAAAAACCGCCGCCCTGCTGCGCGGCGGGGTGGTCCATACCGGTGACCATGGCAGCGTCGATGGCGATGGCTGGCTGGCCATCGCCGATCGCAGCTCCGAGCTGATCCTTCGCGGCGGCTCCAACGTCTATCCGGCAGAGATCGAGCGCGTGCTGCACATGCATGACGATGTCGCCGATTGCGCCATCGTCGGCAAGCCGGACCTCAGGATGGGCATGCTGACCGTCGCGTGCATCCAGACCGCGCGCGACGATGTCGATCAGGACCAGCTGCAGGAAGACCTCAAGGCGCTGTGTGCGCAGAGGCTGGTACGGTACAAGGTGCCGGACGAATGGCGGTTCCTGCAAAGCCTGCCGCGCAACGCGATGGGCAAGGTCGTCAAACCCAGGCTGCGCGAAATGGTCACCGGCGCTTCCTGACGGGGGTTCACCACCTGCCGATCATTCAATCCAGGGAGTTTTGCGTGCCACAACCCACAGTTTTTCATGGCCGCCTGCACGGGTGGAAGGCCATCGTCACCGGAGCCGGGACGCTGGGCGATGGTGTCGGCACCGGCAAGGCAATCGCTGCGCTGTTCGCAGGCGAAGGCGCAAGGGTCGCGCTGCTCGATCTGGACGAGGCCCGCGCGCAAACCACGCTGGACCTGATCGTCGGCATGAACGGCGAGGCCCGCGTCTTCACCGGCAACGTCGCCGATGCGCAGGAGGCCGGGAGGATGACGGCCGAGGCGCTGCAATGGCTCGGCGGGCTCGATACGCTGGTCAACAACATCGGCATCGGCGCAGGCGCTGGGCAGCTGCACACGGTTCCGCAGGCCGATATCGACAAGGTGATGGCAGTCAACTTCGGCACGGTGATCAACATGTGCCGCGCGGCGATGCCGGCCCTGCTCGCAGGCGAAGGCAAGTCGATCGTCAACATTGCCTCTGTCGCGGGCATTCTGGCGCATGGCAACAGTGCCTATGGCCCCAGCAAGGCTGCCGTCATCCAGCTGACCTCCGAACTTGCCGTGATGTATGGCCGCGATGGCGTTCGTGCCAATTGCGTGGCACCGGGGCATATCATGACGCCGATGGTGGAAGCCTATGTCAAAGGCGAAGGGCGCCGGGTGCGCAGCGCGATCGCCCCGATCGGGATCGAGGGCGATGCGTGGGACATTGCCCAGGCCACCTTGTTCCTCGCCGGGCCGGAAAGCCGCTTCATCAGCGGCATCACGCTGCCTGTCGACGGCGGGGTCACCGTTCTGGGTCCGCTCGCTGCGTATGAACGCGTTTCGCAGGAAGCGCCTGCTGCGTAAGCGGAACGCGCAGTTAAAGGGGCCTGGCGTGAACCAGTCCGCTGCATACCAGGGCGACATGCGTCTCGATCAGCCGGGCATAGCCTTCGGCGCTGCCTGCCACATCGCGTAGCCCGCGCGCACCGTACAGCAGCACCCGCGCGGCTTCGTCGGGCTGAACGGCAGGTGCGGGCATTGCCTCGGCGATCAGCGCGGAAAAGAAGCTTTCGAACATGGCATAGATCGCCCGCACCACCGGAAAGGTCAGGTCATCCATGTCGCGCGCGTCGGGCGCGGACTGTTGCAGATCGAACACCCGCACCAGCAGCATCACACAGGCCTTCGTCAGCCTTTGCTGCAGCCCCTCGCACCCGTCTAGCGCGCTTCGGATATCGTCCAGGTGCCGACGGGCGAGGAACATCGTGCCCGCCTCGAACGCCTGCTCCTTGCCCGGGAACAGCAGGTACAATGCCGGACGCGACATTCCGGCCGCCTTGGCGATGTCGCCCATCGTGGTCCGGGCATAGCCATACCGCAAAAACACATCCGCCGCTGCTGCGATGGCCCTGCCCCGCTTTTCATCTGCCAATGTCTTTTGCCCCGGTCTGATGGAGCCTCTACATTAGCGCGCAGCGCAGGAACCTGCAAACACCAGGACGATAAATGTCCATGTGTTATGGCAAAAGCCCGGGCATGCGGGTTCATTCGCCTGTGAACGTCGGCCTTTCCTTTGATCCGAACACACGAATGGCCGCGACATTGTCCTTGGTGCGCGAGGTGCGGGCAACAGCCTGGACCTCAGTTTCCAGCGCCGAATGCAGGTCGATGCGCTGGGCCACATTGACGATCTGCTTGATTTCGGACAGCGCAATCGTCGCATCATTGGCGATTTCCATCGCAACTTCGCGGGCGCGCGCAGCGAAGCCATCAGCACGGGCGACCTCGCTCACCATGCCCCAGTCAAGTGCTGTGGCGGCATCGATCCGCTCGGCGCGCATCAGAATGCGCTTGGTGCGCAGGATGCCGATATTGCGCGACAGCAGCCAGCCCAGACCCGAATCCGTGGCCGAGGCCAGGTTCTTGAACGGCGCCTGGAACCACGCCTTGTCCGATGCGATCACATAGTCCGCCGCCAGGCACATGCCCAGGCCGATGCCGACCGCAAGCCCATTGGGCGCTGCGATGACCGGGATCGAGACGGCGTGCAGGCGGCGCAGCAGCGGGTGAAAGAACGTCTCGACACCGCCCATGACAGGCAGCGTGTTGGTGCCATCGGCCAGCGCCTTGCGGCTGCCCATCAGGTTGACCCCGGCGCAGAAGGCGCGGCCTTCGCCGGTGATCATCAGCGCGCGGCACTTGCGGCGCGGCTTGGCGATCTCGTTGAGCACGGTGGCGATGGCTTCACCCATCTCCATCCCCATCGCATTCAGCCGCTCGGGGTCATTCAGTGTCATGATCGCCAGCGGGCCATCGAATTCCAGTCGCACGAACGGATAGTCAATCGTCTCTACTGCTGCGTTTTCCAAGATCTCAGTCCTTTGATCAGGGTAAGGTACGGGCCAGGCTCAGTCGTTGGACAGGCCGGCGTCCGCATTGGCCTTTTTCCAGAATTCACCACCCAGCACGGCATCGATCTCGAGTTCGGCCACTTCGGACACGCGGACGAACAGCATGTACAGGCCGATGACGTGGATCAGTTCGACGATCTGGCGCGGGCTGTAGAATGCGGCGACGGCGTTGAAGACGAAATCGTCGACCCGCACGGTCTTCACCACCTGCCGGGTAAAGGCGAGCAGCGCCTTTTCGCGGTCATCGAATATCGGGTCGCCAAAGCGGTCATTGGCGATCGCGGCAACTTTTTCATCAGGCACGCCCATCATCTTGGACACCTGCATGTGCTGCGCCCATTCATATTCGCCCCGATCGAGATGCAGCACCGCGAGCACGCAGATCTGCCGCTCGAGCGGGGGGATTTCGATGCCGGACATCATGCCCTGCACTGCCAAGCCTATCCCCGGCTGCATTGAAACAGCATGGGACAGCAGGCGGCTGAGGTTCAGCTTGCCACCCGGCGCGTTGTCATAGCGGTCGCGCTGCTCGGGGGTGAGGTCCTCAACCGGGACGAGCGGAATTCGGTTCATGCAGGTATCCTCAATCAACGGCCTTGGCATCGAGCGCCTGATCGACCATCCGGGCGACATCGGCAAAGCTGGGGGCATCGCAGGCGGCAACATATTCGCGCCGCAAGCGTGAAACCAGCGCGGCAATGGTCGGGACATCGTCGATCAGATCGATTCCCTGCCCAGCCGACCACAGGTTCTTCCAGGGCTTCACCCCTTCGGGCAAATGCTTGGATCCCATGCCATGGCCCGCAGGCTGCGGCAGGTTCCTGGGATCGAGGCCGACGCGCTCCATCGATGGTACCAGCCAGTTGGCGGCGACCCCGGCGATCTTGGGGGTGAACATCAGGTCTTCCGAGTGCCCCTCGGTGAGCATGCGGGCATATTCGGGATCGACGGCGGCTTCCTGCGTCGCGATGAACCGCGTGCCCATATAGGCCAGGTCTGCGCCCAGGATTTCTGCAGCACGGATCGCCGCGCCAGTCGAGATCGAGCCCGCCATCAGCAGAGTGCCATCGAAGATCCGGCGGATGCGGGGCACCAGCACCAGATGGCCAACGTTGCCCGAATGGCCGCCCCCGCCCGACCCGATGCAGGTCAGCCCGTCCACTCCTGCCGCAATCGCCTTTTCGGCAAAGCGCATCGACGTGACATCGTGATAGATCTTGAGTCCAGCGTCATGCACCCGGCCTGCAAGCTCGGTCGGGTTGCCGACGGCACTGATGATGATTTCGACGCCATAACGCTTGGCAAGATCCAGGTGGCGGGTCGCCTCATCGCTATCCATCTGGGTGGCCATATTGACTGCCAGCGGGCCAATGCGCGCATCGGGGTTTGCTGCCTTGTGGTCATCCAGCGCCTGCCGAATTTCTGCCAGCCAGCCTTCAAACATCTCGAAACTGCGGGCGTTCTGGCGCGGCAAAGCTCCCATGATCCCGGCAAGACAGGCTTCTCGCACCATATCAGGATTGCTCACCAGAAACATCGGTGCACATACTGCAGGCAGCGTCAGCCGATCGCGCATGGACTGTTCAAGCGCCATATCTTAGCCTTCCCCTCTCACGGATACATCCCTCTTATCGGTTTAATGATATAGATAATTACCTTCGGCTCTGGCAAGCCATAATGCCAGCTGGCCGACACATCGCAGACACAGCACAGGGGCAGGATACGCATGAGTTCACACGATCAGATCGCACAGGCCTATCAAAGCGTCGTCATGGGACGCCGCAGCATCCGGGGCTATCTGCCAGATCCGGTGCCCAGGGCACTGGTCGAAGAGGTGATCGCCATGGCGATGCGTGCGCCATCGTCGCTCAACACCCAGCCCTGGAACTTCACCGTCGTCAGCGGCGCCGCGCTGGACGCGATTCGCAAGGGCAATACCGAACGCAACCTGGCGGGCGTCCCCTCCTCGCGCGAGTTCAAGGCCAGCGAAAGCTATGAAGGCGCGCACCGCGAACGGCAGATCGGGGTCGCCAAGCAGCTGTTCGCCGCGATGGACATCCCGCGCGAAGACAAGGCCAAGCGCCTCGACTGGGTGCTGCGCGGCTTTCGCCAGTTCGATGCACCGGTGTCGATCATCATCACCTATGACAAGGTGCTCAAAGGCAATGACATTGCCCCGTTCGATTGCGGCGGCGTTATCAATGCGCTGGTCAATGCCGCATGGTCACGGGGCCTGGGCTGCGTGATCAACAGCCAGGGCATCATGCAATCCCCCGTGGTGCGCGAGCACGCCCGCATCCCCGATGACCAGCTGATCATGATGTGCGTCGCGATGGGCTGGCCCGATGACAGCTTTCCCGCCAACGCAGTGGTGTCTCATCGAAAATCGGTCGAGGAAGCGGTAACCTTCATCGACTTTGATGAATGACCCTCAGTCCTTCGCCATATAGTCGGCAAAAGCCTGTTTGTAATCGGGGTGCCAGCGCGACAGCGCCGGTCGGTTTTCGGTGATGTCACCCGCATTCCACAGAACGCGGCGGTTGTCGGTGTCGCGCGTCGTTTCATTGTCGATGCACCACAGATAGAAGTCACCGCGCGCCAGGCCCTCCATCATCACGTCGACAACCTGGTCTGGCGTCCATGCTCCGGCGGGCTTTTCGGCGAAATGGCCCTTCATCATGCCGGTATAGGTAAATCCGGGGATCAGCAGATGCGCGCTGATGCGTCCGCCGGTTTCCTCCCGCAAGGTGTGCGCCAGCCCCTCGGTCAGTGACTTGAGGCCGGATTTGCTGACGTTATAGGCGGTGTCGCCCGGCGGCTGGGTGATGCCCTGCTTCGAGCCGGTGTTGATCACCAGCCCCGGCGCGTCGCTGTCCACCATCGCAGGGACAAACGCCTGGATGCCATACAGCGGCCCCATCAGGTTTGTGCCAATGACACGGTCCCAGCCATCGGGGTTGACCAGCGCGCTGCCGCCGCGACCGGTGCCGGCATTGTTCATCAGCACGGACACCGGCGTCCCCAGCCCCGCCACGTGTTCGGCCAGCGCCTGCACCGATGCCCGGTCAGACACATCTGCTGGAATCGCGACGGCATTGCCGCCCACCGCATCGCGAGCCGCAGCCAGCTTGTCGGCATCGATGTCGCTCAGCACCACGGTCATGCCCAGGCTGGCCAGGCGGTGCGCGGCGGCAAGGCCGATGCCGTCCGCTGCGCCGGTGATGACGGCGAGCTTGCCGGCTGCAATTGCGGGATGGGTCATGGCTAATATCCTTATGGGACCGGGGAAATCAGGTCAGTTATCGACTTTGGAACAGACGCGCATACGCAGATCGAGCAACGGTGCATCGAGGATCGCGCGACCGACATCCACCGCATCGGCCCCGGCGGCCGCGGCCGGTTCAAGATCCTGCAATCGCACTCCCCCGCCAAAGGCCAGACGTATGCTGCTGCGCAGGCCCAGCCTTGTCAGCTCGGCATGGACATCGGCCAGATCATTGAGATCAGCCGTATCGACCATGATGATGCCCGCCCCGGTGTTGACCGCCGAGACAGCCTCGTCCACCGATTTGACCTGCACAGCAACCGGGCCGTGCCCCACTGCGACACCCGCCGCGATCGCCTGATCAACCCCGCCCAGCATGATCACCGCATTCTTGGCGACATAGACGAAATCGCCCTCGACCAGACGCGGCAAGATGCCCGACACTGCCAGCCCAGCGCGCAGCAGCGGCTTGAGCGCCATCGGCAGCTTCTTCCAGCCACCACAGGCAATTGACAGCCCCGCAGGCGCCGCCTGCCGAAAGACGCGCGCGCGCGTCGCAATGCCCGATGCAAAGCCCAAGGGCCCCAGCACATGGTCCTCTGCAATGCCCAACCTGGGGGCCAGACCGATCAGCTCAACCAATGGCTGCCCCGCCTCCACGGCCTCGCCTTCAGCCACCAGCAGCCGCCACGATCCGCCCTCGCCCAGCGAGGTTGCGGGATCGACAAAGCCCGTGCCCGCGATGGTGCCGGGCTCGCAGGCTTCCACCACGGCGCGATAACGCCCCGTCGCCCCCGCCAGAAGCGCGCCTGCAATATCCGCTGCTGCGGGAACTGCGGTCACAAGGTCACCAGAAAGAAGTTCGCGCCATTGGGCAGGTGTTCGAACACCTTGCCGCCATAGGCTCTGGCAGAGGTCACCACCTCGCATTGCGGCCATTTGCCAAAGCGCGCACCGGCGGCCTTCAAGAACGCCAGCGCAGTCGGGGTGACCGTCTCGCCCTTGCCGTCTGCGCCATAGACCGGAATGCCATTCAGCATCTCCTGCACCGCAGGCGGCGGGCTGGCGAGCAAGCCGTGTTCGCAGCGGATCACCCCGTCGCACATCGGCAGGGGGCTGCAATGGAACTCAGCCGGGTCAATGCGGGTGAACAGCGCGGCCGCGACACAGGTATCGAGGATCGAATCCAGCGCCCCGACCTCGTGGAAATGCACCTCATCGACCGTGCAGCAGTGCACCGTCGCCTCGGCCTCGGCCAATATCGCAAAGGCGCGTCTCGCCAGCACCTTGGCGGGATCGCTGAGCGCGCTGCGGTCGATAATGTCGTAAATCGCCACGGGGGTGCGGTGATGATGTTCATGCGGCAGGGCGATGCGCGCCTGCCATCCGGTGATCCAGTTGACGTGGTGCGGCTCGATGGTCACGCAATCATGCAGCGCCTCCACCCCGATGCTGTCGACAATCGCGGAAAGCTCTGCATTGCTGACATCCGCCAGCCGCGCCAGCCCGGTCAGCAGCATGTCACCGCTGATACCCGACGGGGTCCGCAACACGATGGCTTGCTGTTTCACGCTGTTTTCCCTGCCATCATGTTGAGCATCCGGATCGCACCGCAAGCGGCTCCGAACCCATTGTCGATATTGGTGACTAGCACCCCCTGCCCGCAGCTGGTGAGCATGGAATGCAGCGCGCTGGTGCCGCCTGCGGCCACGCCATAGCCGGTGGACGATGGCACCGCGATCACCGGCTGCCCGGTCAGCCCGCCCATCACCGATGCCAGCGCCGCATCCCAGCCCGCCACGACGATGACAATATCAAAACTGCGGATATGGTCGATCCGCGCCAACAGCCGGTGGATGCCAGCCACCCCGACATCGGCGATCAGCTCTGTCGTGAGGCCCGAAAACTCCAGCGTCCGCACCGCCTCCAGCGCAACGCGCAGGTCGGAGGTTCCCGCCGTCACCACCGCGACCGAACCAGCGCGCGCGGGCAAATGGCCGTGCAGTGTGCCGGTCCAGCCCTGCGGATCATAGTCCAGCGCAGGGCAGCCCGTCGCCTGCAACTGGTCATGGCGGTCCGGGGCCAGCCGGGTGAACAACACGGGCGCGTTCGGCTTGGCAGCGAGTTCGGTGATGATCGCCTTGAGGGCGATGACATCCTTGCCCTCGCAGAAAATCGCCTCTGGCATCCCCAGGCGGATCAGCCGCTGCTCATCATGCACAAATCCGCTGGTCATTTATGCGTTCGCTTTCTGGCCGACAACGGCCCGTCCGGGGCGATAGGCCTCGTCATCCAGCACGGCGGCGGCAATGCCCGGCTCTACCGATGCTGCCAATGTGCGCAGGTCCTCAAGCAGCGGCGCCGTGATGGCTGGGCGGTCGGCATCGGCCACCTCGACAATCAAAAGCTCACCTCGCACCCGGCAGCGCACGACATCAAGCCCGGTGCGCTGTTTGATCAGGTTCTCGCACGCATGAACGGCGCGCAGGCGCTCTGCGGTAACGCGGGTGCCGGTGTACAGGCGGCTGGCAAGACATGGCGATGACGGCAGCTCTGCGAAGGGCAAGTCCAGCTGACGCGCCAGCACGCGGATGTCGGCCTTCGCAAACTGGGCCTCGATCCACGGATGACGCACGCCGCGTTCGGCTGCAGCATCGAGGCCGGGGCGATATTCGCCCAGATCATCCAAGTTCGCGCCGCTGACCACCGTGCCATTGCCATGCACCGCCGCAATCTGCATCAGGCTGTCATACAGGTTGGACTTGCAGAAATAGCAGCGGTTGACTGGGTTGGAGAGATAGCTTTCATCCTGGAACTCGCCCGATTGCACGATGGACAGGGTCCAGCCCTCCTGCAACGCCAGCGCCCGCACTCTTGCCGTGGCTTCGGGCGGAACTGCCGGGCTGACCGCATGGGCAACCGTTACCCGCCCGGGCGCATGGCGATGCGCGACGACTGCGAGCAGCGTGGAATCGATCCCGCCGCTGCACGCGATGATCACATGGTCCAGCGTAGCGATCGCGGCGTGGATGCGGGCATCAAGCTCAGGCATAGCTTGGCTCGACCGGGGCTGCATAAAGGTTATGCTGCGCAATATAATGGGTGACGACAGTGGGGACGAGAGAGGTGGGTGGATGCTTGCCCGATGCCAGAACCGCGCGAACATGGGTGGACGACATGTCAACGCGCGGCAGGTCCAGCCAGACCAGGCGTTCATCTCCAGGTCGGGGCTGGCCCGCAGTCCGTGGCAGAATAGCAAAGCGCAGCATTTTATGCAGCTGGTCTATGCCCTTCCAGCGCGGCAGCCGTTCGACGCAATCATCGCCCAGCAGGAAGTACAATTCGGCATCGGCGGGATAGTGGGTGCGAAGCTCGTTCACCGTATCGACGGTGAAGCTAGGCCCTTCGCGTTCGATTTCGATGGCGCTGGTGTCCATGCAAGGTTCATCCGCCAGGGCTGCATCCAGCATCGCCAAACGATGTGCGCCCGGTACAAGACCACTATCGCCTTTCAGCGGCGGATTGCCCGATGGAATGAACAGCACCCGGTCCAGCTTCAACGCACGCATCGCGCCGCGCGCTGCAGCCAGATGGCCCTGATGCACCGGGTTGAAGCACCCGCCATAGAGGCCCACGCGCATGATCAGGCACCCACCAGCCAATAGCTGCCCATAGCAATGGCCAGCGCCGCGACGCTGCCGCGCAGTGGCCTGTCCCATGCCCTGGCCTGCCTGGCGATCAGCGTCTGCACCCAGTCAAAGCCCAGCCCGAAACCCATCATGCCCAACAGCACGCCGGACGAGAACACCAATACATAGATGACGCCCAGCAACGGTGACAGCAGCCCCGTCGGCAGAAGTGCAAACACCGCCGCACTGCCTGCCGTGCCATGCACCATGCCGATCAGGAACGGCGCCTTTGCGCGCAGGTTGGGCATCAGCCCATCCCCGGCGCGACCTCGCCACAGCGCCAGGGCGAGGCTTCCGCCCGCAGCGATCAGGATGACGCCGACAAAGCGTTCCGCCCCCCTGGGCAGGGTTTCGGGCATCGGCACCTCGAACAACAGCAACGCCAGCGCAGCGATCACCAATATGCCGCCATGGCCTATTCCCCAGGACACGGCATAGCGCGCTGTGGCCCCGCGCGCATCGGGGCGAGACCCCAAAGAGGACATCGTCATAACATGGTCGGGGTCAAACGCATGCAGGATGCCCATCAGCAATCCAGCGGACAGAACCGACAGAAACCCCAGCGCCATCATGAGTGGGAATGCCCCATCTTGTGCGCCTTCCACAAGGCGCGGATCGGCACGGCCACAGCTTCGGCGATCATGGCAGGCGACTGGCCCTGCGACATGGCCGTGGCAAGTTCAGGCAACGCGGCCAGCACCTCGCGCGTCGGACCCGGCAGGGCGACCAGCAGCGTCTCACCCACGCGACCGCAGGCAACCCGCACATGCGGTTTGACATGACGGCCATGGCCCACGGCATATTGCGCGAGGATCGCGGTGGACAGGTCCGGGGCCAGCCGCTGCATCGCCTCGATGGTCTTGTCCTTGTCTTCTGCCCCGACCCCGCCGGTCGTGATCAGCAAGCCATAGCCCTCACCCAGCAGATGCCCGATCCGCGCTGCAATCAACGCCTCGTCATCCTCGACAACGCCGGCGTGGTGGACCAGATAGCCCATGTCTCCCAGCACGGATTTGACTGCCGCGTAGTTGGTATCCTCAATTTCGCCGCGTGCCACCTCTCCGCCAGTGGACAGCACCACGACGGCGCGTGAGACATAGGCCTGCAGGCTCGATTCCAGCCTCCCAGCGTTGGCGATGATGTCCGCCGCCTGTTCGGCAGGCGCCCCGATCACGCCCAGCACGCCATGGCTGTGCACCGATGCCGCGCGGCCAAGCTGCACACCGGGGAATGCGCGCAGCGCGGCCAGCAGTTCGGCCTCCTTTCCCGCGATGGCTTCAAGGCTGACCGACGGGGAGACCACATCGAACACCACCCGGCCATCGCGCACATCGGTGACAAAAATGTCCTGCGCGCCAAGGCTCAGCACCTGCCCCGCGCAAATGGCAAGCTGCGTCAGATCCACATCGCTGAGCAATATGTCTTCGACCCACAATTCGGTCTTGGAGAGCAGATCGAGCCCGGTCATGACAGATCAGGCCAACCCGCGCTGCGCCAGCCATTTGGGCAGCAGCTCTTCACCAACTTGCTTGTCGACCGCAGGCGCGCGGTCCTTCAGAAGATCGGCCAATTGCTGGTTGCAGGTCAGGTGACCATAGCTGCCATCGAACACGATCAGCTTGTCGGTCTGGCCCTTTTCGCACGCCATGGCGATGCCCTGTTCCAGACTTTCGACCACCTTGGCGCGGTCCATCAGCAGCGGGTTGGTGGGGTCCTCGCGCCACATCTGCGCCTGCTCCTCGCCGACGATATACATCGGCGTGGTGAACGGCATGGTGACATAGGGGATGCCCGCGCCGACCCAGGCCTGGTTGACGACAACCCCGCGCAGGTTCTTGTTGCGCGAGAAGTTCACAGGATTGGTCGGCGATTGCATAAAGCCTGCGACCACCGGCTGGTCCAGATCGAACGCATCCGAATGGTTGGTGAGCAATGTGCCAAAGATCAGCCCGCCGCCGTGCAGATAATAGCCCCAGCGGCCGCCATCCCAGACTGCCACGCAGTCCTTGATCTCGGCAAACAACCGCTGCATGCGGCCATAGGTTTCCAGATGGCTCTTGGTGATGCGCCGGTCGATGGCATACAGGTCGGTCGTCGCATCGACACCGACAACCCCCATCGGCGTGGTGCACAGCACCGAGCTGAACGTGTAGCGTTGCTGGATGAAGTCGGAATCGAACAAGGCACGCGGGATCACGCTGCCGCTGCGATTGCCGAACATGCTGTGATAAACCGAGCGAGTCTCGTAGCGCGCATAGGACATGCAGAACGACTTGAACGACTTGTACAGCAGCCGGTTGAAGTACATCTCGCGCGGGTCGTCATAATAGGCATGGATGAACTTGGGCGCATCGAACGCGCGCTTGATCAGGTACATGGGGCCGATGGCGGTTTCCACCTCGACCCCCTGATCGAACGGCCCCAGCCCCTTGACCCGTCCCTCGAAGGCCTCGTTGAAACCGAAATGCTCGGCCACCTCGTCGGCCTCACGGAAGCCGCGATAGATGGCGAGCCGCAGGTGGATCTTGCGGCACCCGGTGCGTTCCATCACCACTTCGCGGATGGTCTTGATCATCTCGGCATAGGGCCAGCCGCCCATCAGGCCAAAGCCGTGTTCGGAGGCCAGAATATTGACGCTGTCGGTCGCCGCGATGTTCGACATGTCGACCAGCGCCAGCGACTTGCGCGTTTCCGCCCGCACACGTTCCAAATCCGCCTCCAGCGTCTCGGGATAGCCCGAGGTGATCGGCGGGGCAAAGCTGGGGAAGAAATCGGTCAGCGGCACCGAGACCATAGAGTCCAGCGTCTCGGACACGTGAGGCTGCAGTGCCGGGCCGTAGTCCGAGTGCATGAACGCCGGGGGCTTGATCGCGGCAAGAGCGGTCATCACACGATCTCCTTGGGCAGCGGGCCGTATTTGTGTTCGGGATCGAACACTTCACGATCCTCGGCGATATAGGCGTCCGGGTATCTGGCGCAGGCCTCGTCGCTCAGGTCGAACAGCGACAGCGTGGTGGGATACCAGCGATGCTGCCCCGGCGGGGTCATGTCGCGACCCGCCGCCTCCAGCAGCCGCAGCGCAGGCGCAACGCAATAGATGCCGCAGCCCGAGCGCATTCCGGTCATCGCGCAAACCTCTTCCAGCGTCTGCGCACCCTTGACCACCGCGCTTGCAATCTCCGACGCCGGGGTCAGCGTGCATACGCAGACCGATACTGATGCCTCGATCCCGGCCTTGAGCAGCAGCGCGGAAACCGCATCCTGATCGACCTCTTCAGCCCGGACCGTGGTGACCAGAGGCGCTTCGCGCGGCTTCATCCACATGATGTTTTCCGGGCAACGATCCACGCACCGCCCGCAGCCGATGCACAGATCGTCAGCAATGACCGGCTTGCGCGCCTCCATGCGGATCGCACCGCTGGGGCAGACGATGTCGCAAAGCTTGCAGCCGGTGCACGGTTCGATCTGATAATCCGCGACCAGTTTGACAATCGCCATGTCACACACTCCCTGAAGATGGGGCAGCTACGCGCAAGGCATCCAGCAGCACGCCGATCTGCGCGAAAGCTGCAGTGACCGGCCGGATGCCCTTGGGATTAGCGAACAGCGCCTGCGCCAGCCCCCAGATCGAGTGGACATGCAGGATTGCCAGCGCGTGCGAATCTGATGCGTCAGGGATCATCCCGCCCTTGCGGCAGATCTCGAACAGGCGCTCGATCCGCGCGATCAGATCGACGGTGAGCGCATGGACGTGCGCGGTGATTGTCGCATCTGAGCCCATCAGCGCCGCCGAATGCAGAGCCATCTCGCCGCGCACCGTGACGCTGATATCGCATGATCCGTGCAACCGGCCGTAATATCCAGCCACGGCATTCAGGTGGCGGACGATACAGTCCCACGCTTGCTCAGCACTGGCATCATCGGGGCAATCGAGCAGATCAAGATGGTTGTCGCGGCTGATCCGCTCGTCCAGCAATTCGAGCGCCAGCGCGGCCTTGTCGGGATAGTGATACTGCGCAAGAGTCCGGCTGAAACCGGCCTTCAGACTGATGGCGGACAGAGTGGTCGCATCATAGCCATCCTGACCGAAGACCATGAGGGCAGCTTCACGCAGACGTTCTTTGGTGGCTTCCGTGCGCTCTTCCTGCGTCCGTGCGATCGCGGCCACGCCCGCCATAACCATCCTCTCAAATTATCTTGCTTTGGCTACCCTACAAACTTACTGTCAGACAGTAAATAGATTTGACGACCAGATCGGACGTCGAAAAAACGGCCGGAAACCAATTCCGGTTCGGGGAGAGAACCTTGCCCAAACGCGTTCGCATGGTCGCCCAGATCGTGGCAGACAAATGCACCGGCTGCCGGTTGTGCGAGCAGGTGTGCCCCACGGTCGCGATCGGTATGCGCCCCCGGCGCGAGGACGAACCGGGCAAAAGCCGCAACATCGCGATGCTGGCTCCAGAGGCGTGCTACAACGCGCAGGCCTGCGTCGAGATCTGCCCCGATGACGCGATCGAGATGGTGGAACTTGCCGAACCCTTCGACGTCGGCTTTGATCTGCCGCAGGTTGATGTCGAAGCGGTCAAGGCGCTGTGCCGCAGGGCGGGCTATGGCCGCAACATGCAGATCTGCGTATGCACAGACACCAAGGCGGGCGAGATCGCCACGGCCATAGTCGCGGGCGCCCACTCGCCCGAAGCGGTGTCACTGGCCACGGGTGCGCGCACCGGATGCGTGGAATTGTGCATGCAGCCGATCCTGCACCTGCTCGCCTGCGCAGGGCACGGCAATGCACCGCGCAACCCGAAGAACGGGTTCCAGTGGTATGGCGAGTCCGCAACGCTCTGGCA
The DNA here is from genome assembly GCA_943370475.1 of Hydrogenophaga intermedia. Lineage (GTDB taxonomy): Bacteria > Pseudomonadota > Alphaproteobacteria > Sphingomonadales > Sphingomonadaceae > Blastomonas. Next base: position 28,328 of record CALRRI020000014.1, on the reverse strand, counting down.
GCATGTCCAGGCCGACGGAACGCTGCCGGATTCGATCCGCGAGGCCTTTCCCGAATATCCTCTCGACAAGGAATTCGGCGACATGGCCAAATTGAAAAGGCGATAGACATGGCCCTGCTCTCCCCGTTCATGGACAGCTTGCGTCCGCCCGCCTTCCACCGCACCTGGAACAAGCGCGAGCCCGGCAAGGTCGTGGCCAAGCGCGCCGCAGATCTGGCCGACATGACCGCGCTGCCCATCCGCGCGCTGATGCCGGACTTGCCGCAGACCATCTGGTCAGAAGACGCGCTGCTTGGCCCGACTTCGCTCGATGAGGTGCGGCGGCAGGCGCAAGAGCGCGCAGAAGCTATCGACTGGTCCAAGATCCAGCCCGGCCGCATGGTCAACCTGATCGCCAACCCGCATGGCCTGCAATTGTGCGGCGAAGCCTATGTCACGATGCTTGAGGTGATTGCCGCGCACGTCAAGGAAACGCGCGGGGCCAAGGTGCGGCTGCGCATCGCCGAATCCATGGGCCATATCGAAAACCCCAACTGGGTGAAAATCTACCGGCTGGAAGAGCGTTTCGGCGATGTCGAGGAATGCCCGCAGATGGGTGCGGGCACCAAGGTCGATACCAGGCTGGGTGACATGTATGTCACCAAGAAGCTGTTCGATGCGCCGTATTTCATCCACACCCATGTCACCGAAATGCGCGAGGGCTATCTGCACCGGATGCTCGACCGGCTGATGAAGCCGTTCGGCATGGCCTATGCCCGGCTGGAATCGCGCTCTGCCTATCATTTCGGCTTTGGCCCGCGCACCGGGCAGATCGTGTCGCGCTGCATCTTCGAGAGCGACTTCATCCAGGATCGCTATGTCGCGACGATGGTACTCGACACCACATCCGAAGGGGTGGCCAGCGTCGAAGCGGACAACGACCTCAAGGCGCTCGACCGCAGGTTGGCCGCCGGGATCATGCGCAATTACGGAATGGCGATCAAGATCCTGGGCGAGATCGAGGATTGCATCGTGGTGTTCGATGATCACGGCTGCGGCGTCTATTGCTATGCAGGCGGCATCGCCTTCGACAACATGCTGTGCGCCGATGTCGACTTCATGGACCTCGACAACCTCTCGCTGCTCGCTGCGGAACGGCACGACAGCGCCGAACCCGGCCTGACCATGGGCAAGAACAACGCGATCAAGGGCATCGTCATCAACTACATGGCAGGCGGCGTGCCGCAGCCATTTCTGTGGGACAACTACCCCGTCCATGTGGTCGGCGACACGGTCAACCGCTGGATGCTCAACGACCCATCCAACTATCACTTCGATCGCGCCAAGGCGCCGGTCTGGCCGACGCTCGACGAGGCGGTCGCGACCGCCTGCCGCGAGGGCGGGACGGACAATGTCATCGTGTTCGATCGCACCCCCGGCGCATTCCGCGTCAGCCGCAAGCTGGCGCAGCACCTGCTCGATCGCGCGCCTGCGGTGCGCGAAAAGGTCGACAATGTCTATCTGCCCAAATGGCTGCGGCAGCGGGGGTTAAGCGCATGACCTCGGTACAGTTGCTTGAAAAGACCGAGGTCTGGCTGCACGGCATCGATCTCGACAATGCCAACCTGCCCCATCTGGCGGATGTTGTCGCCGATGTGCTGTCGCTGCCGCGCGACAAGGTGTTCGTCACCGATGTGCGCCCCGGGCTGGTGGTGCTGGATATTCTGGCGCCGCGCGTTGAGCTTGAGCATGTCGCAGGCAAGCAGGGCGATCTGCTGGCCGCGCTGGCCAAGGTTCCGGGGATCGAGGTTGCGGCTGATGCTACCGTGCATTCGGAAGGCATATTGGGCGTCATCGGCACCCCGCGCGCGGATGTGGACCGCTATCTGGCCGATGCGCGCAAGCTGGAAGGCCAGATCGCCAGCTACGCCTCACGCCGCGTTGCGGTGGTCAGTACCGGCAGCGAAATTCTGGCAGGAGAGATCGAGGACACCAACTATGCCGCGATCCGCGAGGCGATGGAATCCGCCGGGTTCGAGGTCGAATTCGGCGGGATCGCCGGCGACAGCGAGGCCGAGATCGCAGGCATGGTCGCGCGGCTCTCTGGCGAGGGCTTTGGCATCATCATCACCACCGGCGGGGTCGGCGCCGAGGACAAGGACCAAACCGTCGAGGCGCTCGAACGGCTCGATCCGCAGCTATCGACCGCCGTGCTGGCGCAATACACGCGGGGCCACGGCAGGCATGTCAAGGACGCGGTGCGGATCGCCATCGCCCGGCTGGGCTGGTCCACGGTGTTTGCCCTGCCAGGCCCGACGCACGAAGTGAAGCTGGCGCTACCGGTCATAGCCGCCGGGCTGGCTGCAGGCACCAGCCTGCCACAACTGGTCGAAGCCATCGCGGTGCCGCTGCGGTCTACCCTGCCGCACCACCACCCCCATCATCACCATCATCACTGATCCGCTTCACCCAGCAGGAACCGTCTTTATGTCATTACCGCTTGATAACACCCGCGCCGTCGTCACCGGCGCAGCCTCGGGCATCGGCCGCGCCATCGCGCAGGAGCTGTCCGCGCGCGGCGCAAAGGTCATCGCCTGCGATGTCAACGAGGCCGGTCTCGCAGAAACGCTGTCCACGCTGGGCGTGGGCTGCAGCACCTTTGTCTGCGACGTCTCCGACCACGCTCAGGTCGAGGCGCTGGCCGCGCATGTCAGCGCCACCCTGGGCGGTTGCGACATGCTGTTTGCCAATGCCGGGGTCATCGCCGCAGGGCGTTACACCAAGATCACCGCAGCCGAGGTCGACTGGATCCTCGGGGTCAACATCCGCGGCGTGTGGAGCACGACATCGGTGTTCGCCCGGATGATGGAGCAGCAGCCCGAAGGTGGCCGCATCTGCTTCACCGGATCGGAACATTCGCTGGGGTATCAGCATGCAGGGGCTGCGGTTTATACCGCATCCAAGCACGCCGTGCTGGGGCTAGCCGAGATATTGCGTGCCGAAGCGCCAGCGAAACTGCACGTCAGCATCTTCTGCCCCGGTCTTGTCGGCACCGCGCTGGGCGGCGGCGGCCGACCCGAAGGCTTGCCCGCGCAACCGCGCAACCTTGACATGAGCGCGCGGATCCAGGCGCGCGGCATGCCGGTGGACGAGGCTGCGCGCGATGCCGTGGATGGCGCGCTGCGCGATGATTTCTACATCGTCACCCATTCGCATACCATCAAGGCGGCAGAACGCCGGATCGACGAAATGAAGGCCGCGTTCGCCGCGCAGGCCCCGTGGGAGCGCAACGGGGACCGCTATGAGGTCAATAGTGTCATCGCCGCCGTCGCGGCAGAGATGAAGAGCGAAGCCAGGTGAGCGGCATGCCGACGGAAACGCCCTCAATCTGGTGGCAGGGTGTACGGCCCGAACCGGAAGCGCTCAACCGCATCGGCGCTGATACGATGCAGGCCTTTCTGGGGATCGAGATCACTGAAGTGACCGATGACGCACTGATCGGGCGCATGCCGGTCGAACCGCGCACCCACCAGCCCTGGGGCCGGCTGCACGGTGGCGCATCCATCGTGCTCGCCGAAACGCTCGGCTCGCTGGGCGCGGTGCACACGCTCGATCAGGAGCAATTCATGGCGGTGGGGATGGAGATCAACGCCAACCACGTCCGCCCGGTGCGCGATGGCTGGGTCATCGGCACTGCCACGCCGGAATCACGCGGACGCACCACGCAGATCTGGTCGATCCGCATCACTGACGACCAGGGCAAGCTGGTGTGCATTTCCCGCTTCACCGCGGCTGTCATCGCCATCGAACGCAATTGAGGAATTAGCCCATGAAATACACCAATCTGGGGGCCTCGGGCCTGGTCGTCTCGCGTATCTGCCTTGGCTGCATGAGCTTTGGCCGTCCCGATGCGGGCCGCCATGAATGGACCATCGATGAGGCCGACAGCCGCACGATCATGCGCCAGGCGCTGGAAGGCGGGATCAACTTCTTCGATACCGCCAACGAATATTCAGCTGGCACATCGGAGGAATTCGTCGGCAAGGCGCTCTCAGATTTCGCGCATCGTGACGAGATCGTGCTGGCCACCAAGGCCTATGCGCCGTGGCGCGCGGCTCCCAACACCGGCGGCCTGTCACGCAAGGCGCTGTTCCAGGCGATTGATGACAGCCTTGCGCGACTGGGCACCGATTATGTCGATCTGTTCCAGATCCACCGCTGGGATTACGGCGTGCCCATCGAGGAAACGATGGAGGCGCTGCACGATATCGTGAAGGCCGGCAAGGCACGCTATATCGGTGCTTCATCGATGTACGCGTGGCAGTTTGCCAAGGCGCAGTACACCGCCGAACGCCATGGCTGGACGAAGTTCATCTCGATGCAGCCGCAGGTCAATCTGGTCTATCGCGAGGAAGAGCGCGAGATGATCCCGCTGTGCATCGATCAGGGCGTCGGCGTGCTGCCGTGGAGCCCGCTGGCGCGCGGCATGCTGACCCGCGACTGGAACGAAAAGACCGCACGGTCGCAAACCGACATGTTCAGCGCCTATCTCTATCGCGCGACCGCCGACAATGACCGGCAGATTGTCGAAGCGGTCGCAGCGGTAGCGCAGGAACGCGACTTGCCGCGCGCCCAGATCGCCATGGCCTGGCTGCTCGGCAAGCCCGGCATCACCGCGCCCATCATCGGTGCGACCAAGCCATCGCATCTGCAGGACGCGATTGCGGCAGTGGAGGTCACGCTGTCGCCCGATGAGATCAAGCGACTGGAGAGCCCGTATCTGCCGCATGCTGTCGTGGGACTGGCTGGACCGCTGCCCGTTGGCGGCCAGCTGACGCTGAAAGACGTCCCATGACCGTCAGCGAGACCACCGCCGATCTGGGTGTCCTTTTCCAGCCCTATCAGCTCCGCGAATTGACCCTGCGCAACCGCATCGTCGTCTCGCCGATGGCGACCTATTCGGCCGAGGATGGCTTCGTCAGCGATTGGCATGTCCAGCACGTCGGGAAACTGGCCGCTGGCGGCGCGGGACTGGTGTTCGTCGAACAAAGCTCGGTCAACACGCAAGGGCGCATCACCCATGGCTGCCTTGGCATCTGGAAGGATGAGCATGTTGCAGGGCTGAAACGCCTGACCACAATGATCGCCAGCCTGGGTGCAGCGTCGGCCATCCAGATCGCGCATTCGGGGCGCAAGGGTGCATCGCAAAGGCCCTGGGAGGGCGGCGCTCCGCTGGGCGATGCCGACATCGCTGCGCGCGGCGAAGGCCCGTGGGAAATCTGCGCGCCAAGCTCGATCCCGTTCGACACCGGTTGCCAAGCCCCCACCGAGATGAGCCTTGAGGCTATCGAGCAGGTCGTCGAGGATTATTGCGCCGCGTTCGTCCGCGCCCGCGATGCCGGGTTTGATGTGTGCGAACTGCACTGCGCGCACGGCTATCTGATGCACAGCTTCCTTTCGCCATTGGGCAACCAGCGTCAGGACGAATATGGTGTCGATCGCGCAGGCCGGATGAAGCTGCCGCTGCGCATCGCTGCCGCGATGCGCGAAGTGTGGCCCGATCACCTGCCCTGTTTCGTCCGCATATCCTCGGTCGATGGACTGGGCGTGGGCTGGCAGATCGAGGATTCGGTGGCTTATGCCATTGAACTCAAAAAGCTCGGCATCGATGTGATCGACTGCTCGTCGGGCGGGTTCAAGCTGCCTGCCGAGAACAATCTGGTCGCCCGCACCACCGGCTTCCAGCTGCCATTCTCCGAGCGCATCCGCGATGAGGCCGGCATTCTGACCATGGGGGTGGGCCTGATCCGCACTGGCGAACAGGCCGCGATTGCGCTGCAGGATGGCCGCGCCGACCTGATCGCACTGGGCCGGGAGCTGCTGTGGAACCCCAATTGGCCAATGCAGATTGCCACCGAGCATGATGAAGCCAATGGCTGGAAGCTGATGCCGCCGCAATACGGCTGGTGGCTGCGGCGCCGCAAAGCCCAGCAGGGCAAATAGCTAAGCCGGTAGACGAGGATGGCAGATATGACCCAGCTGGTAACCTATGACCGCAGCGATGGAATTGCCATCCTGACGCTCAACCGGGCCGACAAGCGCAACGCGCTCAGCCTGGCGCTTTGGCAGGAGCTTGAAGGTCATCTCGATACGATCGAGGCGGCGGGGGATGCCATCGGCGTGGTAGTGCTGCGCGCGGTGGGGCCGGTCTTCTGCGCGGGCAATGACCTCAAGGAGCGCGGGGCGAAATTCCCGCGGCCGTTCTATCAACCGCACATCGTCACCCGGCTTGCGTCCATCCCCCAGCCGCTGATTGTTGCGGTGCAGGGCGGCTGCTTCACCGGCGGCCTGGAACTGGCGCTGGCGGGCGACATCATCCTGGCGTCCGAAAGCGCCAGCTTTGCCGATACGCACGGCAAGTTCGGTATGGTGCCGATGTGGGGGATGAGCCAGCGCCTGCCGCGCCGCGTCGGCAGCTTCAAGGCGCGCGAGATCAGCTTCACCGGCCTGCCCGTTTCCGGGCGTGAGGCCGAACGCATTGGGCTTGCCAACCAGTGCGTCGCCGATGACCAGCTGGAAGCGCGGACGATGGAAATGGCGCGCGCGATCGTCCGACAAAGCCGCCACAGCGTTTTCGCTTACAAGGAACTCTACATCGCGCAGGCCGATCTGCCGCTGGCAGCGGGTCTGGCGCACGAGGTGTTCAACACCAAGGGACGCGGCCCTGATCTGGAACAGCGGGTCTCAGAAGGATTTGGCAAGCGATAACCGCGCGGTTCACAACACGAACGGCACGCCTTCGGTCACCGATTTCCACTGCTTGCCATCATGCCCGAACAGGATGCGTGTACCGCTCTTGCGCAGCGCATCGAGGCGGCGATAGGTTTCCATGCCCTGCTCCATATTGGCGGTGGCATTGGGCAGCACCATCACATCCAGGTTGCGTTCGGTGTAACAGCAGTCTCCCGCCAGCAGCACTTCGCCGCCCGCCAGCTTGACGATCACGCTCTGGTGCCCGGGAGTATGGCCATACGTCGGCACGATCCGCACGGTGCCATCACCAAACAGGTCATGCTCTCCCGACACCGTCTTGATCGGCTGGCCGGTGTCATAATCGTCCGGCGTATAGAGCATCGGCTGTTCGCTGGTACGCGCGGTCTCGAACTCGATGGCCTGCACCAGCACTGTTGCATTGGGCAGATGCGCGTTGCCGCCGCAATGGTCGATATGCAGGTGCGAGTTGATGATCCAGTTGATGCTCGCCGGATCGACATCAATCGCCTTCAGCCGGGTGGCGATGTCCATGCCCTCGAACCATTCGAGCCCGAACTTGTCGGCAGGCAAGGCATCGGCCTGTTCGCGGCGAAAACGCACCCCCATTCCAGTATCGAAAACCGCGCGTCCCCGCGGGTGGTCGATCAGATAGCTGGGCACCGGCGCACGCATATGCGGTCCTTCGTCGCCTTCGACATAATAGCCCGGCTTGCACTGAAACCAGCCGCAATTGAAAGCATAGAGCGTCACGTCATCGTGCATGTCATTCCCTTGACACCATGGGCTTATCATCAAGATTATCTACAGGGTTATTGCCTGTTCGGCAACGCACGTCTGGTGCCAAACGCGCCACACGCTATACCTATGTGCAGCCGCCTGCATGCAACATCAGGCCTTGCCCGGCAGCACAGTTCCATGCAAGGTAATCAGATAAACAATTAGGAGGATTAGGGTGCCGTCTCGGTATGCGCCATTCACTGGCCTGAAGGTAAGTCTGGACAATTCCGTTCTCACCGTGATGCTCGATAATCCGCCGCTCAACGCCATGACCAGCCAGGCGCATGACGACCTGGGACGAATCTGGGCTGTGGCAGGATCAGACCCCGACGTCCGCGTCATCGTGATGACAGGCGGTGGCGAGCGCGCATTCTGCGCCGGCGGCGACTTGGGCCGCATGATCGAGAACTGGCCCGACCGTGCCCGCTGGCAGGTCAGCATGGCCGAAGCCCGCGCGATCATCATCGGCATGCTCGAGTGCCCCAAGCCGGTGATCTCGAGGATCAACGGACACGCCATGGGGCTGGGTGCGAGCATTGCGCTGGCAGGCGACATCACCATCATCGTCGACGACGCCAAGATCGGCGATTCGCATGTCAGCGTCGGGCTTGCCACCGGCGACGGCGGCGCGCTGCTATGGCCGCACCTGATCGGCCTGGTGGAAGCACGGCGGCACCTGCTTTCGGGCAAACCGCTTTCCGGCGCGGACGCCAAGGCGAAGGGTCTGGTGACCGAATCGGTCTCGCGCGATGCGCTCGACGCAACGGTTCAGCAATGGGCCGACATGTTCCTCGCACAGTCGCCTGAGGCCGTGCAGACCACCAAGCAATGCCTCAACCTCGACATTCTCGACAAGGCGCGGCGCTACATGGACGAGATGCTGCGGCTCGAGACGGTGTCATGGGAATCGCCCAACCACCCCGAAGCCGTGCGCGCCATCCTCGAAAAGCGCGCCCCCCGCTTCAGCTGAAACCGAACAACAGGAAAACCGGAATGTCCGACGAAATCGACATCGGCGTGCTCGCCGAAAGCTTTGCCGATTTTCTGGGCGCCGAATGGCCCCGCGAGAAGGCGGTGGCCTTTGCGCGCGGAAATGCCCCGATGGCGGCCGATCTGTGGGCGCAGGCCGGTGCTTTGGGCTGGACGGCGCTGACCGTATCCGAAGCGCAGGGCGGGCTTGGCCTAGGCATGCAGGCTGCCGCAGCGCTGCATGAGGCGCTGGGTGCGGCCGCAGCCCCCCTGCCGATGCTGGGCAACAGCCTGGCCGTTGCGCTGGTGGCCGCCGCCAGCACGCAGGAGCAGCAGGACGCGCTGGTCGCAGGCCTGTCCGACAGCAGCCAGCGTGCCGCCGTGGCCAGCCCAGGCTCCGCCGTGATCGACACCGATGGTACAGCATTGAACGGCGTGGTTGCCGATATTCTCGACGCCCCGTCCGCCACCCTGCTTTTCCTGAGGGGCAGCCACGCCGGCCAGCCGGTGTGGATCGTGCTCCCGGCGGAGGCTGCTGGCGTGACGGTCGAGCGTTCGCTGCTCGCCGATACCTCGCGATCGCTGGGCACGGTCACGCTGCGCAACGTGGCACTGGCAGGCGCGCATGTGCTGGCCGACAATTGCGGGCCAAGTCTGGACGACGAACTGCTGCGGCTCGCGGCGATCGCATTGGCCGCGGACTCGCTGGGGTGCGGCAATGCCGTTCTGGTGGAAACCATCGAATACATGGGCGTGCGCGAACAGTTCGGGCGGCTGATCGGCTCCTTCCAGGCGCTCAAGCACCGGGTCGCCGATCACAAGGCCGCGCTCGAGGCTGCGCGCGGTCTGGTCGAGCACGCCTCGGCTCTGGCGCCCGACGCACCCGGCGCGCTGCTTGCGGCCCTGACCGCCAAGCAGCATGTCACCCGCATCGTGGCCGAAGTCGCGCGCGACTGCATCCAGCTGCACGGCGGCGTGGGTTTCACGTCGGAGTACGTCCCGCATATCTACCTCAAACGCGCCAAGCTGAACGAGGCCCTGTTCGGAACCCGGACGGTGTTGCTGGACCGCATTGCAGACATTCTGGAGGCCGCGTGATGAGCCGGACATATGACATTCTGGGCAAGGTTGGCGATGAGCAGGCTTTCCGGCAGGAAATCCGCGACTGGCTGGCAGAACACATGCCCAGGAACTGGCGGACCGAGTGGCAGAAGGTTCGCGGATCGGCGCTGAAGACCGAGATCGTCAAGTGGCTGGAGGCGCGCCGCACGGTGGGCCTGGGTACCCCGCACTGGCCGAAGGAATGGGGCGGGCCGGGCCTGCCGTTTTCCTATCAGATCATGGTCTATGAAGAGCTGTCGCGCGCCGACGCGCCCGAGGTCGAGATGTTCATCATCTCGCTGTTCCATACGCCCGCCACGCTGTTCGAGCACGGAACGCCCGAGCAGAAGGACAAGTATCTCTCCGGCATCATCCACGGCACCGATATCTGGTGCCAGGGCTTTTCCGAACCCGGCGCGGGGTCCGATTTGGCAAGCCTGCGCACCAGCGCGCGGCTGGAAGGTGACCATTATGTGGTCAACGGCCAGAAGATCTGGTCGTCGGGCGCAGCGCATGCCGATTACTGCCTGTTGCTCGCGCGCACCGACCCCAACGGCAAGCGCAAGCATGACGGCATCTCCTATTTCATCCTCGATATGAAATCGCCCGGTGTAGAGGTCCGCCCGATCAACCAGATCACCGGCGAAGCGCACTTCGCCGAGATCTTCATGGACGACGTGAAAATTCCCGTTGCCAACCTGATCGGTGCCGAGGGCAATGGCTGGAACATCGCCCAATCGACGCTGTCGACCGAGCGGGGACTGCTGATCTTCGGCGAGGTCGAGCGCCTCGCCCGCTCGTTCGAGCTCGATGGCCAGGCGGCGCGCGAAACATGGATGCGCGATGTGCAGTTCCGGCGGGAATATGCCGCGCTGTATGGCGAATTGCAGACGGTCAGGCTGATGATCCGCAAGCTGCTGATCGAGCTTGAGGCCAATCCGGACAAGGCCTCGCCCACGCTGCCGACCTATATCAAGCTGACCTGGGGACCGTTCCTGCAGCGGTACACAGAGTTCCTTCTGCGTGCCGAGGGACTGGAAACCCAGAAATGGCAGCCCGCCATCCCCGGCACCGGGCACAGCAGCCGCTTGAGATTCAACGACTTTCTCAACAGCTATGGCTGGACCATCGCGGGCGGGTCGAACGAGATCATGCGCAACATCATCGCCGAGAGAATATTGGGAATGCCCAAAGGCTAGTCGAACCCAGCACCGCAAGCCGGCAAACCAAGACCGGCGCGGCGCGACAGGAGAGTGCAATGGATCAGGCCGCGAGCGCGCGTACCGAGCGGGGCGATTTCTATCGCCTCGTCATCCCGCTGATGATCGCGGAGCTGGTCGCGGCTCTCGAACTGACGATGATCTATGCCGCGATGCGCAGCCTGGTGGCGGATTTCGGCGGCACCGCGCAGGCGGGCTGGCTGGTCACCGCCTTCATGCTATCGGCAGCGGCAGGCGCTGCGCTGTTCGGGCGGCTGGGCGACCTGCTGGGCAGGCGCAACATCCTGCTCTGGGTGCTGGCGCTGTCCACCCTGGGCTCTGCCATCAGCAGCGTGACAAGAGAGCTCGAATGGCTGATCCTCGGGCGGACGCTGCAGGGGTTTGCAGGCGCGATCGTTCCCTTGTGCTTCGGCATGATCCGCGAGCGGGTCAGCATCGATCGCGTGCCGCTGGGGATCGGCCTGATCTCGTCTTCGGTGACCATCGCGTCAGCATCGGGGCTCGTCATCGGTGGCCTGATCATCGACCATGCCGACTGGACGATGATCTTCAAGATCTCGGTGGGTCTGGGTGCCTTCGCGTTTCTGACCGTGCTGCTGTTCGTTGCCAAGGACAGGCTGAAGTCCAGTATCGGCGCGCTGGAGGATCTGCTGGGGGGAATGCTGTTTATCCCGGCGGTGATCAGCCTGTTGCTTGGCATCACCCACAGCTCCAAGCACGGGTTGTTCGATACGACCTCGCTCGCGTGGTTCGGCGGCGCCGCAGCATTTCTGGCGGCCTGGATCTGGCGCGAGCTCAGCGTCAAGAACCCGCTGCTCGACGTCCGCCTTCTCGCCAGGCCCGAGATCGCCTGGCCCAACATCCTGATGGTGTTCATCGCGCTGGGTGTTTACCAGGGCGGCCACCTGATAGCGCTGTTCGGGCAGCAGCCGCTGGCCACCGGCATCGGGCTGGGGCTGACCGCGACCATGGCGGGGTTTCTGCTGCTGCCAGCCAATATCCTGGCGGGGCTAACCACGCCGTTCGTGGCCGCTGCGGTCCAGAAATTCGGGCCGAGAAACATCGCCCGCATCGGCTGCGCGATGATGAGTTCGGCTTTCCTGACGCTGGCCTTATACAACGACAACGCAGGGCTCGTACTCGCCCTGATGATCCTGCAGGGCGTTGGTCTGGGCATGGTCTATGTCACCATGCCGATCATCATCGTCCACGCCACCCCGCCCGACCGGACCAGCGAGTCCAGCGGCATGATGGCGGTGATCCGATCGACCGCCATGGCGGTGGGCGCGCAGACGGTAGCGACGTTGCTCGCAGCCGGAGGCGGCGGCGGACATGGCAGCGCGGGCGGTCACGCCTTCCCCGATGCAGCGGCGTATCAGACCGCCTTCCTGTATGTCGCGGGCACCGCGTTCATCAGCCTGCTGATGTGCCAGATGCTGCCAAAGACGCTATCGGCAGCGACGGAACGCTAACAGCGTTTCAGTTCTCGCTGACGGGCGGGGCGAAGTCGGCGGTGACCGGAGCGAACCGCGGCGGCCGCTTGTCGCGCCGTGCGGCCATCGCTTCCTTGAAGTCGGCATGGTCCAGCGTTGCAGGCACCAGCGCTGCTGCGTTCGCCCGCGCAGTCTCGAAATCCTGGCCATCTACCTCGGCCATCTGACGCTTGATGTGGGCAAAGCTCGATGGTGCGTGCGCCGCGATGGACCGTGCATAGTCCAGCGCGGCATCGGCAAATCCGTCTCCCGGCAGAACCAGCGACACCAGCCCCTTGGCGCAAGCTTCCTCAGCGCCGATGCGCCGGGCAGACAGCAGCATCTCGGTGGCGTTGCCCTGCCCCATCAACCGCGAGAGCGACCATGCCAGCCCGCCTTCGGCACACAGGCCGAGCGATGCGAACGGGGCGAGGAAGAAGGCGCTGTCGGCCGCGATACGGATGTCGGCCGCACAGGCCATCGCCAGCCCGATCCCCGCGCACGGGCCATGGATCGCGGCGATCACCGGCTTGGGCAGGTTGGTGAAACCATCATAGCGCAGGCCTGCCGAAGCATTGCTGGGCTTGTCGGGTCCCTCCGACAGCGCATTCAGCACCTCGGTATCGGCGCCCGCACAGAACCCCCGCCCTGCCCCGCGCAGCAGGATGACGCGTACGTCCGGATCGAGCCCGGCGCGGGTGAAGGCTGCAGTCAGCCCCGCCGACATTGCCGCGTTGGACGCGTTCAGCCGGTCAGGGCGATTGAGCGTGATCACCGCCACGCCATCGGCGGCGGCGTAGAGAACCGGGTCTGCGTCGGGCGCGGTCACCAGCCTGCCAGATCAGCGGCGCGCAGCCGGTGGCGCGAGGGCGATCCCAGCCAGGCCCAGTTGAGCATCGCGCGCTTCATGTACAGATGCGTGTCATGCTCCCAGGTGAAGCCGATGCCGCCATGCGCCTCGACCGTGTCGCGGGTGATCTGCAGATAGGTGTCTGCAAGATGCGCCTTGGCCTGCGAGGCCGCGTGCGAGGCCTTGTCCGGGATCGCATCCCAGGCATGGGCGGCATACCAATAAAGGCCACGCGAAGGCTCGGTCGCCAATGCCATCGCGACCAGCTGGTAGCGCAGCCCCTGAAACCCGGCGATCGGCTGGCCATATTGCTCGCGCAGCTTGGCATATTCGACCGACATGGCAACGCAATGATCAGCACCACCAAAGCAATCTGCCGCCAGCAGAACCGCTGCGGCATCCATCAACCGCGTGGTGGCGCAAGCGCCATCGGCCAGCAGTTCCGCTGCCGCACCATCAAAGGTCACCGTATCGACGGGACGGGTGCGGTCGGCGCTGTCGATGCGCACGCAGCTATACCCTCCGCCCTTTTCGACCAGCGCCAGCCCGTCTGCAGTGCCCACAACGATCAGGTCAGCCTCGGCCGCATTGGGGACCAGCGTCTTGACCCCGCTCAGGCTGGCACCGCCCAGCGTCCAGGCGTCGGGCATCCAGCCGCTCTTGCCTTCGCAAAACGCGACGGTGGCCAGCGCTTCGCCCGACGCCAGCCGTGGCAGCCATTTGCCCTTCTGCGCATCCGATCCGCCCAGCGCAATCGCGAGCGTCGCCAGCGCATGGCCCAGGAACGGCACCGGCGCGACCGCCTTGCCCAAGGCCTCGGCGACGATCGCCAGATCGACCAGCTCCAGCTCCAGCCCGCCGTGCTCTTCGGGCACCATGATCGCAGGCACGCCCATCGCGCACAGCGCCGCCCAGAGCTCGCGGTCAAACTGGGCATCGCCGGGGGTATCGAAGATCTTGTGGACGCGCAGCGGATCGCATCTGTCGCGCAGCAGGTTGGCCACGCTGTCGACCAGCGCCAGCTGATCCTCGGTCAGCAGAAAGTTCATGCCGGCGCTCCCTGGGTCTTGTCACGCGGCAGGCCAAGGCTGCGCTCGGCTATGATGTTGCGCTGGATGTTCGATGTACCGCCGGCGATCGACATCGACAGCGAGATCATGAACCTTTCGATCCATTTGAGCCGCTCGCCGCCCATGTCGACAAAATCGTTCTCGACGATATCGCGCGCCAGCTTCGATATCCGGCCCGCCAGTTCGGTCATGTAAACCTTGGGCATGGTCTGGAACGCCCCGATTTCGCGGTCATGCACATCGTGCGAGGTGGCGCGGTAGGTGGAATAAGTGAGGCTCAGCAACTGCCCTTCGATCGCGGCCAGCTCCTCGCGGATGCGCGGGTTCTTGATCGCCGGCGCGCCGTCATACTCGACCTCCTTGGCCAGCTTGACCAGATCGCGGAACATCGAAAGGCTCCAGGTCATCGTCGCGATGCCTGAGCGTTCGTGCTTGAGCGTGGAACGGGTGACGTTCCAGCCCTTGCCGCGTTCGCCGACCAGCATGTCGGCAGGTGCCTCGACATTGTCGAAGAACACCTCGCTGAATTCCTTCTGCCGGGTCATCTGCACCAGAGGACGCACGGTGATTCCGGGCTGGCGGATATCGACCAGGATATAGGAGATGCCCGCATGTTTTGCGGCATCGGGTTCGGTCCGCACCAGGCAGAACATGTGCGTCGCCTTGTGCGCATGGCTGGTCCAGATCTTCTGGCCGTTGATGATCCATTTCGATCCGTCGGCGGAAAGTTCCGCCCGGGTGCGCAGCGACGCAAGGTCCGAACCGGCATTGGGCTCGGAAAAGCCCTGCGCCCAGATGATGTCACCGCGCAGCGTCGGTGCGATCCACTTTTGCTTCTGCTCCTCGGTGCCCCATTCGAGCAGCGTCGGCACGACCAGCCCGTTGCCGGGGATCCGCCCTGAAGGTGCCCGCGCCCTGGTCAGCTCCTCGCGGATGATCTCGGCCTTGACGATGTCCGAAGGCTGCTGGGAACCGCCATAGGCCTTGGGAATGCTGCGGTGCATGTAACCGCGCTCGATCGCGGCGATCACGAAGGCGCGCTCGTTCTCGTGCGATTTGAAATTGCCGTCCGCTGGTGGCCAGTGTCCCTTGATGAACTCGCGCACCTCCTCGCGGAAGGCATCAAATGCGCTGCCGAAACCCAATTCCATCGCAAAATCCTCTGGCCCAATGTTTCGCATCTGAAAACCGGTTGGGCACCCAAGTCAAGCGATAATCCTATAACTGATTGAGCGGATATTGTGCTAAAAGCCGCCAACCGGGCACACACCCAATGGCACGAAAGTCATATTGACATTTTTTGCTATTTTGTCATGATGCCCGGACCAAGGAGAGACGCAGATGCTGGTTCCCCAAGATTCGATTCCGGAAAACGTGCCCGCCGACCGCGTGGTCGATTTCGATTTCTTTGCGCTGGATCAGCTTGGCAAGGACGATATCCAGCTGGCCTGGGCAACACTCCACGATGGCCCCGATATCGTCTGGACCCCGCATAATGGCGGCCACTGGATCGCCACGCGTGGCGAAGATATCGACGTCATGCAGGTCGACTACGAGCATTTCAGCCACAAGAACTTCAACCTGCCGCGCAGCGAGATGGACCAGTACTCGTTGCCGCTGGGGCTTGATCCGCCCAACCACACCCCATTCCGCAAATCGATCATGCCCGCCTTCGGCCCCCGCATGATCAAGGCGCTGGAAGGCGTGGCGCGCGATACGGCGCGCGAACTGGTGGCGCAGATCGCCCCGCGCGGCCAATGCGAATTCATCGAGGACTTCGCCAAGGTTCTGCCGATCAACGTCTTCCTCGGAATGGTCGATCTGCCGCTCGACCACCGCAATTTCCTGCTCGAATGGGCCGAGGTCGCGGTGCGCTCCCCCGATCTTGCCAAGCGCATGGAGGTGCACGGCAAGATGCGCGAGTATCTCACCCCCTATATCGATGCGCGGATGCAGACGCCGGGGGACGACGTGATCAGCCTGGTGATCACCGGCGACATCGGTGGCCGCCCGCCCTCGCGCGACGAGGTGTTCGGCATGTCGACACTGCTGCTGTTTGGCGGGCTGGATACGGTCGCCTCGCAGCTCGGCTTCATCGCGCTGCACCTCGCGCGCAATCCTGTCCAGCGCCGCGAGCTGATCGAGCACCCCGAACTGCGCCCGCGCGCCACCGAAGAGCTGATCCGCCGCTTCGGGCTGCCCAACACCGCGCGGGTGCTGACACAGGATTATGCGTACAAGGGCCTGCAGTTCCGCAAAGGCGACATGATCCAGCTGCCCAAGTGCCTGTACGGTCTCGACGACCGCCAGAACGACGATCCGCTGACCGTCGATTTCCATCGCAAGCCCTCGCAGATCAAGCATGCAGCCTTTGGGGCAGGCCCGCACATTTGCCCGGGTGCCTCGCTCGCCCGGCGCGAACTGATGGTGTTCATGGACGAATGGCTGCCGCTGATCCCCGATTTCGAGATCGATCCCGACAAGCCGCTGGTGATGAAATCCGGCCCGGTCAACGGGGTGCTCGAGCTGCACCTGAAATGGAAGGTGTAGGACGATGACCGCCATCGACGACAGCCCGGTCCGGGCAGCGATCCGCTCCGCCATCGACGCCGGCCATGAAGAGGCCGTGCACGTGGTCGCCTACAAGGTCGGCGCACAATGCATCGACGTCTGGGACGGCCTCGCCGAACCTGCGGCCGGCACACCTGCCGCCGCCGACACGCTGTACAACGTGTACTCGGTGACCAAGGCCGTTGCCGCGACCGCGCTGCATATTCAGGTCGAAAAGGGCCTGGTGGACTATGACGCCCCGATTGCCGACTATTGGCCCGAATTCGCGCAGAACGGCAAGGCTGCCGCAACGGTGCGCCACGCGCTGACGCACCGCGCAGGCGTTCCCCTGATGCCCGAAGGCGTGACGCCCGAGCTGATGTGCGACACCGCCTGGATGGCGAGCGCCATTGCGGCGATGGAACCGCTGGCACCGCCGGGCGAGAAGACGCTGTACCAGTCGATGACCTTCGGGTGGATCGTCAGCGAGATCGTTCGCCGCAGCGATCCTGCCCAGCGTGACCTGAACAGCTTCGTGCAGCAGGAAATCGCTGGGCCGCTGGGCCTTGCCGACCTGTGGATCGGTATTCCCGACAGCGTTGCGGACCGGGTTGCAGTAATGTCCAACCGTAACGAGAACGATCCGCCCCCGCCTGCAGCGACGCTGTACGCGCGATCGATGCCGCATGCGGTCGATCTGGTGCCGCGCGTGTTCGGACGGCACGATGTCCAGCGCGCCTGCATCGCAGGCGTTGGCGGCATCTTCAATGCGCGCGACGAAGCCCGGTTCTGGGCGATGCTGGCAAATGGCGGCACGCTGGATGGCGTCCGCCTGCTGTCACCGGAGCGCGTCGCCGCCTTTTCCGCGCTGCGCGACAATGGCGACGAGCCCGATCCGGTGATGTTCGGCATGCCGATCCCGATCAGCGCCGGCGGATACTGGCTGGGCGGTCACCGCGTCAGCAGCCCGCGCGCGATCTGGCATCCAGGGGCCGGGGGATCGATTGGCTGGGCCGACCCCGACCAGAACCTGGCCGTGGCGATCTGCCACAACCGCATGTTCAACGCGCGCGATCCCAAGGACGATCCGATCCTGCCCATCTCGAAGGCCGTGGTCGCAGCACTGGGTCTGGAGTGGAAATCATGATGACATTGCTCAAGCTTGAAGATCTGTCCGATCCCGATTTCAACCCTTTCGTAATCGAGAAGCTCTCTACCGGACACTGCCCTGATCCATACCCGCGCATCCATGAACTGATGCAGCAGGGCAGCGTGGTGACCGGCAGCTATCGTGACGAGTTTACCGACATCAAGGATGTGCAGCGCGATGGCGCGCCGCAGATCATGGTGCTGGGTTATGATGCGGTCATGCATGTCCTGACCCATCCGGAAATCTTCACCAACCGCGAGGCATTTATGCCCAGCCTGGGCCAGGCCTTTGGTGAATCGGTATCGGTCATGGATGCGCCGGATCACACCCGGTATCGCAAGATCTTCCAGAAGGCATTTCTGCCGCAGGTCGTCAGCAAATGGGGAGAAAGCGTCGTCGATCCCGTCGTCACCAGATTGATGGATACGTTCATCCATACTGGCAAGGCCGACCTGGTTGACCAGTTCACCCATCATTATCCGTTTCAGGTGATCTACGCGCAGCTTGAACTGGAGCCCGAACAGGCACCGGTTTTCCACAAGCTGGCGATTGCGCAGCTGCTGTCTGCCATCGGTGCCCCGCAAGGGGCCGAGGCAACCGAAAAGCTGGGCGTGTTTTTCGGACAATTGCTGACGATGCGCCGGGAAAACCCCGGTACCGATCTGGTCAGCCACCTTGCAACGGTCGAAGCCGATGGCGAGCGCCTGCCGGATATAGTGCTGATATCGTTCCTGCGCCAGCTGATGAACGCGGGCGGCGATACCACCTTCCGCGGCACCAGCGCGCTGCTGCTGGGGCTGTTGACTCATACTGATCAGCTGGATGCGGTGCGCGCCGACCGGAGCCTGATCCCCCAGGCAATCGACGAGGCGCTCCGGTGGGAAGGGCCGGTTTCCTCCACCTATCGCTATGCCATTTGCGATACGGAAATCGACGGCGTGCCGATCCCCAAGGGCACATTCATCAATCTGGTGCTGGCGTCAGCCAACCGGGATCCGCGCAAATTTGCCAACCCGGACAGCTTCGACATTTTCCGCGAACGCAAGTTCCGCTCTGCGGCCTTTGCCAGCGGACCGCACCTGTGCATCGGCCAGCATCTTGCAAAAGTGGAGATGACACGCGCGCTCAATGCGCTGCTCGACAAGTTGCCCAACATGCGGCTTGATCCCGACATGCCCCCACCGCAGATGATCGGCCATATCCTGCGGTCCCCGGAGCACCTGTGGGTCAGGTTCGACAGCTGAGGACAGTTCGATGATGCAATGGATGTGTATGGATTGCGGCTATGCCTATGATCCGGCGAAAGGCGATCCCATGGGCGACATCCCGCCTGGAACCGCCTGGGAGGATTTGCCCGACGATTGGACGTGCCCCGACTGCGGTTCGCCAAAATCGGAATTTGAATTGGTCGAGATCTAGGCGGCGGCACGGATGATCGCATGGCACGCCTGCCGTGACGATGATCACCATCCGAAAATCAAGGGACACGCCATGATAGTGCCGCGGGATGTCACGGAAATCACGCCGGAATGGCTCACCGCTTTGCTGGCGAAAAGCGAGCCCGGTCTGGTTGTCGATTCTACCGAAATCGTCGACATCCAGCGCGGTGCCTGCACCAAGATCAGGATAGCGGCGCGAACCAACCGCAACGACTTCCCCTCAACCGTGATGCTGAAAGTGGGGTTTGAGGCGCATAGCGAGGCCATGGCCCGGATGCACGTCAACGAGTATCACGCCTATGCCGATCTGATGCCGACCGTCGATTTCAACGCCCCCAAATGCTATGGAGCTGCGATCGACGGCGAGGGTCGGGCGCTAGTTGTGCTGGAGGATCTGTGCCTGCGGAACGTTCGGTTCCTGACGCTGCAAGAGCCGGTCGGCTTTGATCTGGCGAAAAGGTTCTTGGAAGGCCTGGCCCGGCTGCATGCGCGCTGGTGGAATGCTCCGGATCTTGACACCCGTTTTGCCTGGGCTCCGGATACTGGAGAGGACGGCGTTGCCTTCTATTTCCACCTGCTCAACACCCCTGAACGGTTCGAGCGGTATGCCTCGGCCCCGCGCGGGGCCGCCATGCCCAAATCTATCCTCGACCCCGCCCGGATATATGCCGCGCATCAGGCGATGACAGCAGCACACAAGACTGAGGCCATGGCGATGGTGGTGAACCATGGCGACATGCACCTGGGCAATCTCTACCTGGATGCGGACGGCACTCCGGGGTTTCTGGATATGCAGCCTCGCCGCGGAGCATGGTCGATCGATGTCAGCTATTTCCTGATTGCCGGGCTGGATCTGGTTGATCGGCGCCGCTGGGAAGGCGCGTTGCTGCAGCATTATCTGCAGTGCCTGGCGCTTGAAGGTATCGAGGCGCCTTCGTTCGATACCGCATGGGCAGCCTATCGCCGCGATGTCGTGTGGGGCCTGCTGATCTGGATGCTCAACAGCTCGCAATTCCAGACAGAGGCCAACAACACCGCCGCTGCCACGCGCTTTGCGATGGCGATGATCGATCTCGATACCTTCGGCGTGCTCGGCGTCTGAGCGCCTGCACCGGTCTGAAAAGGCTGACAGGACGCAGCCTCCTTGGCCGCATCCTGTCACGACCGATCAGACGATTTCGGCGATCACCACACCCACTTCATATGTCTCGCCGAGCTCGCCGATGATCTTCAAAGTGCCGGTCGCGGGACTTTCGACCTCGTTGGTCGATTTGTCGCTCTCCAGCGCATACAGCGGCTGGCCCTCGGTGACCTGGCTGCCGTCTTCGGCCAGCCATTCGCTCAAGATGCCCTCGTTCATCGAAAAGCCGATTTTGGGTATTGTTACCTGAAATGCCACAATGGCCTCCTTAGCTTGCCAGATCGACGATGGCCGCCAGAATGCGCTCGGCATTGGGGGCGAACGCGGATTCGAGCGGTTTCGAATAGGGAACGGGGCAGAAGGTCCCACCGAGACGCTTGACCGGCTTTTTGAGCTGACCGAACAGTTCCTCGTGGATCACGGCAGCGATTTCGGCGCCGACACCGTGTTCCTTGACCGCTTCATGCACGATCAGCACCCGGCCCGTCTTGGCGGCGGAGGCCAGGACCGTCTCGCGATCCCATGGCGCGATGGTGCGCAGGTCAACGACCTCGACCGAGATGCCCTGCTCTGCGGCCTTGGCAGCCGCCTGCCGCGCTTCGATCGCCATGCGCGCGTAAGTGACGATGGTGAGGTCGCTGCCTTCGATCTGTACCGCAGCCTTGCCCAGAGGGACGCGGTGGCTGCTGTCGGGCAGTTCCATCGCCATCGGCATGAAATAGGTGGGCAGATTCTCGATAAACAGCACCGGGTCGGGATCGTCGATGGCAGAGCGCAACAGGCCGTAAGCGTCCTCGGGCGTCGAGGCAGCGCACACCTTGATCCCCGCGGTGTGCGCAAACCACGCTTCCAGATAATCGCAATGCTGGCCGCCCGAGCCGAAGCCCAGGCCGGTCATCGTGCGGATGACGATCGGCACGTTGGTCTGGCCGCCCGACATGAAGCGCAGCTTGGCGGCGTGGTTGACGATCATGTCCATCGCCACCGTGGTGAAATTCATCAGCATGATCTCGGCGATTGGCTTGTACCCTGCCAGGCTCGCGCCGATCGCCGCACCCATGATCGCCTGTTCCGAAATCGGCGTCGAGCGGACGCGATCATCGCCGAACGCCGTCGACAGGCCCTTGGTGATCTTGGCAATGCCACCGCCCTCGGGATCAGCAAGATCTTCGCCCAGCGTGATCACCTTGGGATCGTCGGCCATCGCGTCGTGATAGGCCTTGGCAATGGCCGCGAGGATCGAAACGGTGGGCTTTGCAGCCTTCGCCGGCTTTTCTGCCTGTGCAACATTGGTCATGCCGCCATCTCCTTTTCGAACACATCAAAGCGCAGCGAATCCGGTTCGGGCCATGGCGATGCCAGCGCGAACTCGAGCGCGTCGTCGATCTGCGCCTCGATATCCGCTTCCATCGCGGCGAGTTCCTGTTCGGTGGCGATGCGATCTGCGATAAGCCGCGCACGCAGGCGGGGCACCGGATCAGCCTCGATCGCGGCAGCCTTTTGCGCCGGAGGAATGTAGCTGTCGTCGTCGCCGAAATTGTGACCATAGAAGCGGAAGGTCATGCATTCGAGCAAGGTCGGCCCCTCGCCTGCGCGGGCACGTGCGACGGCTTCGGCAAAGGCGGAGTACAGGGCTTCGGCATCGTTGCCGTCGACGCGTACGCCGGGCATGCCATAGCCCTCGGCCCGGTTGGCGATGTTCTGCCCGCCGGTCATCTTCTCGAACGTGGTATGCTCGGCAAACAGGTTGTTCTGGCACACGAAGATCGTCGGCAGCTTCCACACCGAAGCCAGGTTCATGGCTTCGTGCACCGCGCCGATGTTCGATGCGCCGTCACCGAAGGTGCAGATCGAGACCCGGTCGCTCTTGTCCAGCTGTGCGCCCCAGGCCAGGCCATTGGCGATCGGCGCGGACGATCCGACGATGCCGGTGGTGACCATGATGCCCTTGGCAGGATACGTGAGGTGCATCGGCCCACCCTTGCCCTTGCACGAACCGGTGGTGCGTCCGGCAAGCTCTGCCCACAATTCGCGCAACGGAAAACCCTTGGCGAGCATGTCGTGGATGCCGCGATAGATGGTGCACAAGGTATCGTCATCGCGCAGGATGTTGCACATCACCGACGGAATGATCTCCTGACCGCGATAGGAATAATAGACCATCGCGATCTGCCCGGACAGAATCACCTTCCGCGCGCGCTCGTCATTGGCTTTGAGCAGGGCTGCGCGCCGGTAAATATCCAGCAGAACTGCAGAATCTGCGACCAGTTGCCTGTTAGCCATCCAGGGGCTCCCTCTACCTAAAGCAGTTTAATCAGTGCAATTCGCTATAGGATTAAGATGCTGGTGTCGAGGGGTTTGACAGGCAGATCAGCGCGTTTTCGAAGCAGGGGACATCATAGGCCGACGCGAAATGCGCGGCGAGGTAGAGCTCTCGGGCAGTCGCGCCAATGCCGTCGGAAAGGGCTCTGCGTCAGTCCAGCAGGTCGACTGCCGAATTCCGCCCCACCTGCGCCAGCCAGACCTCTCCGGCGGCAATCATGTGCTTTTTCCAATGGGCTTCGGCGGCATCGCCATCCTTGGCCTCGATCAGATCGACCAGCCGGGAATGCGATTTGAGGCCGAACCGCAGCTGCTTTTCGGACAGATCCGGATCTTCGCCCTGGCGTCGGCGCGAGGACAGCGAAAGGTGCGCGTCGACCAGTCCACGGAGAGCCTGCGAAAACATGTTGAGCGTGCGATTGCCTGAAAGCTCCATCAGCAGCCGGTGAAACTCTGCAATCAGCAGGGTCACCGCCATCCGGTTCTTGATGTTGCTCATTTCGTCTTCGATGAACGAGCGCAGGATCGGCACCGCCGCCTCGCTGTTGCGTTCTGCGACGAGCCGCGCTGCGGGCGGCTCGATCAATGTCCGCATCTCGTAAAGATCGCCGATGGTGACGCGCTGCGCCTGAAGGATGATCCCGGCAGCCCGCTCGACCATTTCGTAATTCGGCGAACTGACCCTCGCACCGCCACGCGCCCCGCGCGCGACCGTGACCAGTCCCTCGGACTCGAGAATGCGGACCGCTTCACGAATTGTCGGCCTGGAAACCTCGAATTCCGAAATAAGCTGTGCCTCGGCTGGCAGCGTGTCCCCGTCGACCAGCTCGCCCCGGATGATGGCATTGCGGATCTGTCGCGCCACAAGTTCGGCGGTCTTCGGGACCCGGACAGCGTCCGCATTGCTCCGGCTTCCCACCGGAATAACCGCAAATCCGTTAGACAATTTATATTCCTTGTTCAGTGTGCCACAGTCTTAGCCTGCAAACCCGTGTCTGAGCAAGAACCAACACGCGACAACCCCCTTGCATTCAGTCATATTACCTAGTTAGATGATAATCAGAAGCGGTATGGCAGATTGCCGTGCACGAAGCCGCCGTTCGTAGTGCTGAACTGGAGCAGGATGTCGACCACGGCCATGGCAATGCCTCAGAGCTTTCCTCTGGTGCAACCGACCCGTACGCTGGCAACACCCGTCTCCACCCAAGCCTGGTCGCACTCTGCGGGACAGCCTGCGGATTGTGTGTGTTTCGCAATTGAAGGGTAGCTTGATGAGCAATTGGGACGAGAGCGCCGATTTCGTGATCGTCGGAAGCGGCGGCGGATCGATGGTCGCAGCACTTGCGGTGGCCGATGCAGGCAAGCGGCCGCTGATCCTGGAAAAGACCGACAGGATCGGCGGATCGACCGCGATGTCCGGCGGCGTGTTCTGGATCCCCAACCACCCGCTGCAGGCCCGCGACGGCGTGGCCGACAGCGACGAGAAAGGCCGCATCTATATGGATGCGGCCGTGGGGGACCTTGGTCCTGCAACGTCGCGGGCGCGCAAGGACATGTTCCTCAAGCAGGGGCCCCGGCTGTTCGACTATCTCGAATCCAAGGGCATGCCTTTTGTCCGCTGCGATGGCTGGTCGGACTATCATGACGATCTGCCCGGCGGCATGGCGGAAGGTCGCTCGCTCGCGGTCGAGCCATTTAACGTCAAGGAACTGCCCGGCGAATGGGCGTCCAAGCTGCGCCGGGGCCTGTCGGCGCTTCCGGTGCGCGGAGTCGAAGGGCGCCAGCTGATGCTGCTCAAGCGCACCTTCAGCGGCAAGATGGCCGCGCTCAAGCTGGGAATGCGGATCATCAAGGCGAAGATCCAGGGCCGCGAACTGGTCGGTGCGGGCACCGCGATCCAGGGCCGGATGCTGCAGATGGCAGTGCGACAGAACATCGATATCCGCGTCAACTCTGGCGTCAGCGAGCTGATCGAGGACAATGGCCGGATCACCGGGGTCGTCACCCAGAAGGATGGCAAGCCCTGGCGGGTCGAGGCGCGCGAGGGCGTGCTGATCAACGCCGGCGGATTTTCGCACAACGAGGCGATGCGCAAGCAACATGGGCCGCAGCCGTCATCGGTTGCGTGGACAAACGCCAATCCCGGCGACACCGGCGAAATGATCCAGGTTGCCAAGGCGCATGGCGCAGCGCTCGATTTCATGGATGGCGCGGTGTGGATCCTGACATCGACCCCGCCGTCGGGCGAGCGTTACATCCATGTGCTCGACATCCCCAAGCCGCACTGCATTCTGGTGAACCAGAAGGGCCAGCGCTACACCAACGAGGCACAGAGCTACATGGCAAACGGCCAGGCGGTCTATGCCAATGGTGACGTGCCGGTCTGGGCGATCATCGAATCGCGCCACCGCGATCGCTACCCGTGGAGCTTCAACGCTGGCAAGACGCCGCAATCGTGGTTCGACAGCGGTTACATGAAGAGCGCAGAAACGATCGAGGGCCTCGCCGAGCAGATCAACGTACCGCCTGCAAACCTCAAGGCGACGATTGAGCGGTTCAACGGCTTTGCGCGCAAGGGCATCGACGAGGATTTCGGGCGTGGGTCGAAGGCCTATGATCTGGTGTTTGCCGATCCGAGTCACGGCCCCAATCCGGGCCTGGGCGCGTTCGAAAAGCCGCCCTATTTCGCCGTCGCGATCTATCCGGGCGATGTCGGAACCTTTGGCGGCATCCTCACCGACGAATTCGCGCGCGTCATCAAGGAAGACGGCAGCATCCTGCAGGGGCTCTATGCCACCGGCAATTCCACCGCCTCGGTGATGGGCAAGACCTATCCAGGTGCTGGAGCCAGCATCTCGCCCGCGTTCATCTTCGGCTGGGTCGCGGCGCGCCACGCGCTGGGCCAGGCGCCGAACTGACGCCAGCGATAAGGACGCCTGCAATGCAACCCGATGTCGAAGCGATGGTCCGCGAACTGTACGATCGCCAGAAGATCCGCGAGGTGGTGACCAATTACTGCCGCGGCGTGGACCGGATGGATCGCGACCTGCTGCTGTCCTGCTATCATCCCGACGCGGTGGACGATCACGGCTTCTTCGTCGGCGGGCCGGAAGCGTTCTGGGATTGGGTGAACCATTATCACAACAACGCGCAAGCCACCCACCAGCACATCATCACCAACCACAGCTGCGAGCTCGATGGCGACGTCGCGCATGCCGAAACCTACTGGATGATGGCGGGCATGGACGCGAAGGACTTTACCCTCGCGATCGGGGGCGGGCGCTATATCGACCGGATGGAAAAGCGCGGCGGCCAGTGGCGCATTGCAGCGCGCAAGTGTGTCTCCGAATGGGGGGGCGTCCCGCAAGCCTCCAAGGTACCCCCGCAATTCATGGCGATGCTGCGCGAAAGCGGCGTGGTCGCGCGCGACCGGTCGGATTCGTCCTATGAACGCCCGTTGACGGTCGATCCGGCGCGGATCGGCATCAACCTGGATATCCTGCCGCCCGGCTACGCGCCCGATTGACGGCGCAGCAATGAGCGATATGCACGCCTATCGGCTGAGCGCGCCCGGATCGCTCGACAACCTGGTCAAGCGGCAGGAGCGCCAACCGGACATCGGCCCCGATGATGTGCTGGTCCGGATCCGTGCGGTTTCGCTGAACGCGCGCGATCTGATGATGGTGCACGGCCCGCAGCCTTATGGCCCGAAGCCTGATATCATTCCTGCTTCCGATGGCGCGGGCGAGATCGTCGCCTGCGGGTCAGCCGTCAGCGACCAGACACCCGGCACACGCGTTGTGCTGCCGTTTCGACCGGGCTGGCTCGACGGGCCATTCAATCCTGCCGATATCGCCACCGATCTGGGCGGAGCCGTGGACGGCGTTTTGTGCGAGTATGTCGCCATCGCCGCGCGCGCCGTCATGCCCATTCCCGATGTCATGAGTTTCGAGGCGGCTGCCACCCTTCCCTGCGCCGGTGTCACCGCCTGGACGGCGTTGACGCGGGGCAGCCCGCTCCGATCTGGCAGCCATGTGCTGGTGCTGGGCACCGGCGGCGTCTCGATCTTCGCACTGCAGATCGCCAAGTCGATGGGTTGTACCGTCATTGCCACGACCTCCAGCGATGCCAAGGCGCAAAGCCTGACCGCACTCGGCGCGGACCATGTGATCAATTACGTGACCATACCCGATTGGAGCACGGCGGTGCGGGACATCACCGGCGGTCGCGGGGTTGACCGGGTGGTCGAAGTCGGCGGCGCAGGCAGCCTGCCGCAATCGATGAAAGCGCTCGCCCCGGAGGGCGAGATCGCCCTGATCGGCCTGCTGGACAATCCGATGAATACAATCAGCCCGCTGCCATTGATGTCCAGCATGGGCGTCATCCGCGGAATTTCGGTGGGCTCGCGCACGGATCTGGTGGCTCTGCTGGCATGCATGGCAGGCCGCTTTACTCCGGCCATCGACCGCGTCTTCGCGTTCGACGAAGCCCCGCAGGCCCTGGCTTATCTGGGTGCAAGGCAGCATGTCGGCAAGGTCGTGATCAAGGTCTGAAACGCTGCAGAGGTACTGGCCCAGGGTTTAGCCGCGCACGAATGCTCCGGCGCGCCGTTCGGATACCGCTTTGATCCCCTCGGCAAAGTCCGCCGTCTGCTTCAACCCCGCCTGCAGCACCGCCTCCTTCGCGGTAGCGGCGCGGATCCGGTCGGCCATGCCTGACCGCAACGTATCACGCGTCGCCTCGACGGCTAGCGGCGCGTTCTCGGCAATCAGCGCCGCAAAGGCGCGGGCGGATCGCGTCAGATCGCCGGGTGCTGCCAGCTCATCGACCAGTCCCCAATCGAACGCGGTCACGCCGCTGATCCGCCCAGCGGTCAGCAGCATCCGCGCAGCCTTCTGCCCGCCGACGATCTCGGGCAGGCGCACCGATATTCCGAAACCCGCGTGAAAGCCCAGCTTGACGAAATTGGCAGAGAACCGGGCGTCATCAGTCGAAATCCTGAAATCCGCCACCAGCGCCAGCCCCAGGCCCGCTCCGATCGCTGCCCCCTGCACCGCAACGATCAGCGGCTTTCGAGTCGAATACAGCCGCACCGCCTGGGCATATAATGCCAGCGTCTGGGCGTTCTCATCGTCCTGCGCAAAATCGCCACCTGCGGTGAAATCGGCGCCAGCACAGAACACCTTGCCTTCCGATTGCAGCAGCACGACGCGGCAGGCGTCATCCTTGTCCAGCGCATCCAGCGCATCTGCCAGGGCCTTGAGCAATGGCACCGAGACATGGTTGTACGGCGGGCAGGCAAACGTGACGGTGCCGATATGTCCCTCGACCTCCGATGTCAGGCGAAACGTCTCGTGCCCGGAGCTCATTCGCGCGTTCCCAGCAGGTTGCGCGCGACCACCCAGTTGTGGATCTCGCTGGGGCCATCATAGATGCGCATCGTGCGCAGCTTGTTCGACATCAGGTACAAGGGCAGCTCTCGCGTCATGCCCATTCCGCCGAACATCTGCATCG
>CALRRI020000013.1:0-103265 GCA_943370475.1 Hydrogenophaga intermedia | reverse complement strand
GCATCAGGCCGAGCCCGATCCCCATGCCGGGCATGCCATGCCATCTGCTGAAACATCGCCGAGCGGTTCAGACGGCGTAGATCACAGCACAATGGATCACGGCACGATGGATCACGCCACGATGGACCACGGCACGATGGACCATGCTGCTGATCCTGAAGCATCCCCCTCGCCCGGCCCCGAGATGGAAACCCCGCCACCGGCTGAGGCTGGGAATGGCCCGCCCCGCGCCGCCGACGCGATCTGGGGCGCAGACGCGATGCGTGCATCGCGCCGCGACCTCCAACTGACGCACGGCGATTACAACCTGTTCTGGTTCCAGGCCGACCGCGCCGAACTGCAGGCGCGCGACGGGACCGACGGCTATCTGTGGGACCTTCAGGGCTTCTACGGTGGCACCACGCACAAGTTCTGGTTCAAGAGCGAGGGCGAAGGCAGCTTTGGTGAGCGGATCGAGGACCTTGAGCTCCAGGCCCTCTATTCGCGCGCGATCGCGCCGTTCTTCGATCTTCAGGCGGGCATCCGCCAGGATCTCGCCGGCCCAGACACGACCTACGCTGTCGTCGGCATCCAAGGGCTCGCGCCCTATATGTTCGAGCTCGATGCTGCGCTGTTCCTGTCGCATCGCGGCGACCTGACGGCGCGGCTGGAGGCAGAGCTCAACCAAAGAATAGCGCAGAGTATCCTCATCCAGCCGCGCGCCGAACTGAACCTCGCCGCGCAGGACGTGCCCGAACTGGGCCTTGGTGCCGGGATCGACAGCTTCGAGGTCGGGGTGCGGTTGCGCTATGAGATCATCCGCGAGATCGCGCCTTACATCGGCGTCGAGCAGACCTGGCGCACCGGCCGCAGCGCCGATTTCGCAAGGGCTGCAGGCGATGATCCCAGCGTCACCAATTTTGTTGTCGGCATCCGGCTTTGGTTCTGAACCTGAAGGAAAACACCATGCGCATGAAATCCATGTTCGTTTTGGCTGCAGCCTGCGCGGCAGCGCTTGTCACGCCCACGCTGGCTGCGGCCCACACCAAGGTTGTCGCATCGTCGCCTGCCCAAGGGACGACGGTCGCTAAGCCGAAGCAGGTCAAGCTGACCTTCAGCGAAGCGCTGCTGCCGCCCACGGTCGCGACCAGCATCGTCATGACCGCGATGCCGGGGGTCAAGAATCATGGCGAGATGGTCATTCGCAACTTCACCCCCAGCTGGTCGGACGGCAACAAGACGCTGACGCTCACCCTGCGCCAGCCGTTGAGCCCCGGAAGCTACGACGTGCGCTGGCAGGCGGCAGGTGCGGACGGGCACCGCATGAAGGGCACGGTCAGCTTCACCGTGAGCTGATACCATGCCCGCCGACTGGCTGCTTCCGGCGCTGCGCTTCGGTCACTATGCGCTGCTGCTGGGTCTGTTCGGGGCAATGGCATGGCGAACCCCGTTGCTGCACCATCTGGCGGTCGGCGAGGGACATCGCCAACGCCCGCTTGTCGTCGCGGCGGCAATCGCAGCGCCCGTGCTGTCGATCAGCGTGATGCTGGCCGGGATCGCCGCGATGATGGGCCAGGCATTCTCCGATCTCGACCAAGAAACGGTTTGGGCGATGCTGTCGACCACGCCCACAGGCTGGGCCTTTGGTGTGCGCATGGCGCTGTTGCTGGCGGGACTGGTTGCGGTGATCAGTGCCTGGAATTCACCGACCGGAACCATTGCGGCAGCCGCGATCTATGCGCTGGCGCTGCTGACATTGGGCTGGAGCGGCCACGCGGCGGCGAGCGAGGGCTTGGCCGGGCTCGCCCACCGCGTCAACAACGGCGTTCATCTGGTGGCGGCAGCCCTGTGGATCGGCGCGATCAGCGGTTTTGCCGCAAGCACCATCAGCGTGCACCGACAT
This sequence comes from Hydrogenophaga intermedia, assembly GCA_943370475.1. GTDB lineage: Bacteria > Pseudomonadota > Alphaproteobacteria > Sphingomonadales > Sphingomonadaceae > Blastomonas. The sequence goes on along the minus strand of CALRRI020000013.1, from coordinate 101,383 downwards.
CCTCACCAGGCTTCGGCCCAGCGCCTGATCGCTGCGATGCATGATTTCAGGGGCCTGGGCATTGCCATCGTGGCTATAGTGGCATCAACCGGTGCGATCAATGCAGAGCTTATCTTCGGGATCGAAAACGGCATCGCGGTGCTCGCCGGGCCTTATGGCTGGCTGCTGGCAGGCAAGATCGCGCTGGTTGCGCTCATGCTGGCCTTCGCCGCATTTCACGCAACCAAGGCGCGCGAGCGGATTGCGGCCGGAAGAGCCGCAGCGCCGAATGATACCCTACTGCTCCCGACGCTGCGGACCAGCCTGATCATGGAACTCGCTCTTGCCATGGCCGTCCTTGGGATAACGGCGATCCTGGGTCTGGGCTCGCCGCTGAACTGAGATGCGATGGCATGATGCGCTGCTGCTCCCGGCTGGAGCCAGCCGCCCGGAAAATGGCAAGGGTGCTTGCCAATTGCCCGCCAGCAAAAGGCACGCTGAAAATTCCGTGCTCCAACAATTATCGAAAATGCCGGGCTCGTGACCACTTTCACTTCGAGCGGGCGATGCCTATCAGTGAACCAGTGACGGTCACGATCGTTACCCGGTGACATGGCCGCGTGGCCACGACCCACACTTCAGCAACAGGCATGGCATGAGCAGATGGAACCTCGCAGCGCAGGCGGATGATATCAGGCCGCTGCTGATGGAACAGCTTGCGGCATCACAGAGCTTTGCGATCGCGACGCTGGTCGAGACCTCGGGCCCAGCGCCGCGCGAAATCGGCGCGCAGATGCTGATCACGCAGGACGAGCACTGGGGCTATCTGTCGGGCGGATGCATCGAGGCCGATGTCGCCCGGCATGGCCGCGAGGCCGTTGCGAGCGGCGCGCCCCGGCTGCTGCGCTATGGCGAGGGCAGCCCCTGGATCGATATCCAGCTCGCCTGCGGCACCGGCATTTCGGTGCTGGTCGAGCCGGTGGCCAGTGACGACCCGGCCGTGGCTGCGTTGCTGAACGGCTACACGCAGCGTGCGCCTGTGTGGTGGACCAGCGACGGCACGACACGTCAGGTCTGGGTGCCGGACAGCGCGCCACTCCCCTGGGACGGCACCCGTTATGCCAAGCTGTTCGAACCGGTACTGCGCCTCGTGCTGATCGGCGAGGATGCCACCGCGCTGGCGAGCGCCGGGCTCGCCTGTCAATTTGGGCTGGATGTCGTGCTGGTCACGCCCAATGGCCCGGAATTGCCGCCGTTTCCCGATATCGCCTATCACCGGACAGCCGCCGCCGAGGCACTGGACGCGATCGGGCTGGACCGCTGGACGGCGGTCGCGGTGCTGTCGCACGATCGCGAGGATGACGAGGCCGCGCTTGCCCGCGCCTTGCTGTCCGACGCGTTTTACGTGGGGGCCATCGGGGCTCGCGCGCGGCTCGATGGCCGGGTCGCGCTGCTGCGGAGGCACGGCGTCGATGAGGCCCGGATCCGGCAGCTTCACGCGCCGATCGGGCTTCAGGGCTTCGGCAAGGCTCCGCGCGACATTGCCCTGTCATTGGTGGCAGAAGTGACGCGCGATTTCCACGCCCGCTCCGCCGCGGCCAAATCATCCGGGGCGTCGATATCGAACAGCGCGCCAGCATCATCGGTGTCCAGATAGGCGACAAGCTTTTGCTTCAGCAGCGGCGCTGCGCCGTCGTCACCCTGCAACAGCGCCAGATCCGCGATCGCTGCGGGCCTGAAACAGACCGGGTGCCCGGGCTTGCCCGCGACCCTCGGTCGCGCTGCATAGCCCGATGTTTCGGCCAGCCGGGACAGCGGTGCGCAAAGGTCGATCGGCACCAGCGGCATGTCCCCCAGGAAAACGAACAGCCCCTCGCTTGCCCCCGCCAGCGCGGCGCTGCCGGTGCGGATCGAGGCGGAAATGCCTTCGGGCCAATCGGGCGTTGCGATAATGCGGCAGTCCAGTCCGGCGAGCGCCGTGGCAATCGCCGCGTGTTCAGACCCCGTCGCCACCACGACATCGTCAAAGCCCGCCGCGATCACCGCTTCGGCGGTGCGCCGGATGACGGTCACGCCATCCAGCAGCGCCAGCATCTTGGGCGCACCAAAGCGCCGCGCCGCGCCTGCTGCGAGGATCAGCGCGCCCCAGCCGGGCATCGCCATGGCGCGCCGGTCGCTCAGGCCTTGGCCTGGGTGCGCAGCGGCAAGGTGCGGATGCGCTTGCCGGTCACAGCAAACAGCGCATTGGCCAGCGCAGGCGAAGCAGGCGGCACGCCCGGCTCGCCGATGCCGCCCATCTTCGCGCCACTCTCGATGAAATGCACGTCGATCACCGGCGGCGCATCGGCCAATTTCAGGATCTCGTAATCGTTGAAATTGCTCTGCACCACCGCGCCCTTGTCGAGCGTGATCTCCTCGCCGATCGCCGACGACAGACCCATGATCAGACCGCCCGCGATCTGCGCCTCGGCGTTCAGCGGATTGACCGTGGTGCCGCAATCGACCACCGCCCAGGCCTTGTGCACCTTGGGGCGGCCATCCTCATTCACGCTCGCCTCGATCACTTCGGCAACAATTGTCCCGAAGCTCTCGACGATGGCGATGCCGCGTCCCGTGCCTGCCGGCAGCGGCCTGCCCCAGCCCGAGCGCTTGGCCACTGCATCGAGCACGGCGCGGTGCCGCGAGCCTTCGGGCAGATGCTTGCGGCGGAACTGATACGGGTCTTCGCCCGCCGCATGCGCCAGCTCGTCGATGAAGCTTTCGTTGTAAAAGCCCATCTGGGTCGAGTTGACCGAACGCCACGGCCCGTCATCCTGGTTCGACTGATAGGCAAAGTGGCGACGCGACGCCGCTGGGATCGCATAGATGAAGCTGGTCTCTGCCTCCGCATCTCCGCTCTGCACATAATCGGTGCGCCAGGCTGCGATCTTGCCATCCTTGCCCAGGGTCGCCTTGAGCTCGGCCGAGGATTGCGGACGATAGGTGCCGTGCCGCACCTCTTCCTCGCGGCTCCACACAAGCTTGACCGGATAGGGCACCTGCTTGGCGAGCTGCGCCACCTGGTCGACGATCTCGGTCTTGTCGGGGAAGCGCCGCCCGAACCCGCCGCCCATCAGCATCGGGTTGAACACGACATCATCCATGTCCAGCCCTGCCGCCTTGGCTGCGCGGGCCCGCGTGGTGAGCGGATCCTGCAGCCCTCCCCACAGGGTCAGCTTGCCATCCTTGTAATGACCCGACAGCGCAAACGGCTCCATCATCGCATGGTGCAGGAACGGCACCCGATATTCGGCGCTGACCGGCTTGGCCCCTGGTGCAGCAAAGGCGCCATCGACATCACCGTCGCCGCCCTCGTTCTCCGGCTTGCCCGATGTCCGCAACGCCACCTGCGCGGCATGGACCGAGGCGCTCGACACTGCCTTGTGGCCACCATCGGAGAATTTCGGGCTCAGCGCGCGCAATCCCTTGATCGCCTGCCAATAGCGTTTGGCGACAACGATCACCGCATCGTCGAGCTTGATAACCTTTTCGACCCCCGCGATCGCCAGCGCGGGCTTCTCGTCGACCGAAACCAGCTTGCCGCCGCGTACCGGGGCTGCGGCAATGGTCGCCACGCGCATGTCGGGCAGCGTGAAATCGATGCCATAGCGCGCGCTGCCATCGACCTTGGCGGGGATGTCCATCCGCGCGATCGGCTTGCCGATCAGCTTGAAGTCCTGGGGATTCTTGAGCGCAGGCGAACCGGGCAACGACCGTTCCGCCGCGCCTGCTGCCAGCTCGCCATAGCGCAGCGACTTGCCCGACCTGGCATGGATCACCTTGCTGTCCAAGGTGGTCAGCTCGGACTCGGGAACGCCCAGCCGGTCGGCAGCCTCGGCGACCAGCGCCGATCGCACCGACGCGCCGACCGTGCGCATGCCCACCTGGCCTGTGTAGCGGATGGCGGACGACCCGCCAGTGATCTGCAACGGCATCGACCGCGCGATCATCGAAATGAGCGCTATCGGCAGCGCGTTGATGACCCCGGGCGCACCCGACATTTCGGCGAGGAAGCCTTTGCCCAGCGCGGTATTGGCAAAGGCGACGTCGGCGGGCGCCTGCTCGACCTTTACCTTCGACCAGTCGGCATCGAGTTCGTCGGCGAGCATCTGCGCCAGTGCGGTGTGGCTGCCCTGGCCAAAATCGATATGCGGCGAATAGAGGGTGACGGTGTCATCCTCGGCGATCTTCATCCAGCTGAGGAAATTGTGGTCCTTGCCGGTTTCAGTGAGCGCCTTTGCCCGCGCCGCCGCCGAACTGTCGCCCCAATAGAGCCCGAAAGCACCACCGCCGACCAGCAAGGCGCTGCCGACCAGGAAGAAACGGCGCTTGATGCCCTTTTTCTTTGCCGGCTTGGCGGGCTGCATCACGTCCATATCGGGATTGGGATTATCGGCCATCATGCGTCTCCCTGCTGGACTTCGGGCGCCTGGGCTGCGGGCGCCTGGCCCGCAGAAGCCCGACCTGTCGCCGCAATGATCGCCTTGCGAATGCGCGGATAAGTGCCGCAGCGGCAGATGTTGGTCATCGCCTCGTCAATCTGCGCGTCGCTGGGGCTGCCGGTTGCCTCGATCAGCGCCACGGCCGCCATGATCTGACCCGACTGGCAATAGCCGCACTGCGGCACCTGCGCCGCGATCCAGGCCTGCTGCACGCGGTGCAAGGTGCCGTCCGCGCCTTTGAGGCCCTCGATCGTGGTCACCGATTTGCCGCCGATATCGCTGATCGGCACGCTGCACGATCGCGTGATCGCGCCATCGACATGCACCGAGCAGGCGCCACACGCCGCAATGCCGCAGCCGAACTTGGTACCGGTCAGTTCAAGCTCTTCGCGCAGCACCCACAAAAGAGGCGTATCGACCTCCACGTCCACGCTAACCTGCTTGCCATTGACCTTGAAGTCGATCGACACCGCCACACCCCCTCGTTGAAATTCAGTCTTGTATAGCAACCAGTCTCGGCCATCGCCATGGGAAATGCGGGACCTGAGCGTCCCGTCGGCTTATCCTGCTGTCTGTCCCGAACCCATGCCATAGCCGAAAACAGGCGCATTGCAAAATAGCCATCGATGTGATCTATGCCGCTCAAACGATGGGCTAATGTCGGGGGTCATCATGCTGGATCAGGAACCGCTGATCGACCGGAAGTTCGCCAGCCGGGTCGACTGGAACCTGCTGCGCACCTTTGTCGATATCGTTCGCGCAGGCGGCATCGGCGCGGCAGCGCGCAAGCTCAACCGCCAGCAGCCGAGCATCAGCGCAGCGCTCAAGCGGCTGGAAGAGCACGTCGGAGCGACGTTGCTGCTGCGCACCGCGACCGGGGTGGAAATGACGGCCGCGGGCAAGGCGATGATGGCGCTGTGCGAGGACATGCTCGAATCGGCGCGGATGATGCCCCATCAGATCGCGCAAGCGACACGGCGCGTCGAAGGCTATGTCCGCATCCAGATCGTCTCGGGGCTGGTCTCGCCCGAGTTCGACGAGGCGATCGCCAGCTTCCACCGGCGCAACCCCGATATCCATATCGAGGTGCGCGTTTCGCCCTGGCGGCAGGTGCTCGATGCGCTGGAGCAGGGCGAGGTCGAGATCGGCGTGAGCTATGACAGCAATGTCCGCGGCACGCTGAAATACGAACCTTTGCTGGTCGAGCGGCAGCAGCTTTACTGCGCGCGCAGCAATCCCTGGTTCGGCCATCACGTCACACGACTGAGCGACCTGAAGGACGAGCATTTCGTGCTGACCGGCGACGACGAGATCGAACTGATCACCAACCTGCGCAGGCGCAATGGCCTGGGCACCAAGGTCAGCGGGCTGGCCGAGGATATCAACGAGGCACAGCGGCTGATCCGGCTGGGCGTGGGTGTCGGTTTTCTGCCAATCCTCGCGGCGCAAGCGGACGTGGCGAGCGGACGGCTGTGGCCGATGCTCTATGCCGATGCCGAGCCGTCCTACGATATCTACCTGCTCGCGCGCACCGATCCCTCACGCGACACCGCGACCCAGCTTTTCTGGGACGAGGTCTTCCGCCGGGTACGGGCAATGCGCGCGACATAGACCAGATCTATGGATTTCATCGCCTAAATGCCCCTCCCCGCATGACGCAACGCAGCGCAAACTCCGCTGGATAAACGGAGTTGCGGCATGACGGAAACGCTCAAGGACAAGCTGTTCAATCACGTGCCGCCGGCCATGATCGTGCTGGTGCTGGCGTTCTGGGCCTTCGCGCCCAAATCGCTGACCGATGTGCCGTGGCTGCTGATTGTGACCACTTCGGCCATCACCATTGTCGTTCTGCTGCTCGAGTTCGTGCACGAACGGCACAGCGGCTGGCGGATGAATGCCCGGGAGTTCTTCACTGACCTCTACTATGTCGTGCTCAGCTCCACACTGATAGCCTGGCTGAGCAAGACGCTTGCCGAGGATCCGCTGCTCGCGATCAAGGAATGGCTGGGCATCAGCACGACCTGGATGGCTCAGGTGCCCTGGCTGGTTCAGGTGATGATGGTCATCGTCATCCTCGAATTCGGCCAGTACTGGATGCACCGGCTGATGCACAATTCGACGCCGTTCTGGCTGACGCATGCGCCGCACCATCACATCACCCAGCTCAATGCTGCCAAGGGCGCAGTGGGCAATCCGATCGAGCTGTTCCTGATCTCCTTGAGCGTGCTGGCGTTCTTCGACTTCGACAACACCGCGCTGTTTGCCGGGCTCAACACGCTCAATGTCATCTCGACCTTTGCGCATGCCAATGTGAAGGCCAACCCGCCGATCTGGTATTCGTTCTTTTTTACCACGATCCGCCATCACAGCCTGCACCATTCGACCGATTACGAAGCGACCCGGTGCAACTATGGCAACTCGCTGATCCTGCTCGACCGCATCTTCGGCACCTATCGCGAAGGCGAAGGGGTATTGGTGGGACAGGATGACCGCAGGCGGCTGTCGATCTGGGAACAGACGATCTTCCCGTTCCAGCCGCTGATCGACCGCTTCAAGGCGCGCAAGAGCGTCCCGTCCGGCGATGAAGGCGGAGGGCGCGCCGCAGCATGATCAGCGTGCGGACCCGGCGGATCGATGCAGCCCGCACCGCGCTGGGCCAGGGCGACCTGTCGGCCACGCACCGCTTTGCCGCATCGTTGCTGTCCGATAATCCGCTCGATGCCGAGGGGCATTTTCTGCTGGGCATCGCGGAATCGTCGGCAGGCCGGGTGACGGCGGGCGTCAGGCATCTCGAACAGGCGGTCGATCTCGATCCAACCGGCGAGTACCGCGCGCAGCTTGCCAAATTGTACATCATGGTCCGACGCGACGGCGATGCGGCGGCGATCCTTGGACAGGCGGAAGCCGCGCCGCCTGCCGATGCACTGAGCCGCGACACTATGGGCTGCGTCTATGCCCGGCTGGGCGATCATGCCGCCGCGCTGGTGCATTTCGAGGAAGCGGCCAGGCTGCAGCCTGACGATACCGAATATCGCTACAATGTGGCTGTTACACTCAACTTCCTGGGTCGCACCGACGCGGCAGAAGCGACGCTCGAGGCGTTGATCGCCCTCGCGCCCGATCATGCCCGCGCGCATCACCTGCTCGCCAGCCTGAAAAAGCAGAGCGCTGAGCGCAACCATGTCGCACGCCTGGGCCAGACCTTCGCGCGGGCGCAGCAGGGGCGCGACCGCCTGCTTCTGGGCTATGCGCTTTCGAAGGAACTGGAGGATATCGGCGAGCCCGATCAGGCGCTTGATATCCTGTGCACCGCCAATGGCGAACATCGCCGCGCGCTCGATTATGATTTCGCGCACGACGCCGCCAATTTCGACGCGATCGAGAAGGCTTGGCCAAGTCTGCGCGCTGCCGCTGAAGGACCCGCGAACAGCGATGCGCCGGTGTTCATCATCGGCATGCCACGCACCGGAACGACATTGGTCGACCGCATCCTCACCTCGCACCCGGGGGTGGAGAGCGCGGGCGAATTGCAGGCGATGCCGCTCGCGGTGAAGATGGCCGCCGGCACCCGCAGCCGCAACGTGCTCGACCCCGAAACCATCCATGCCGCCACGCAGGCGGACATGGCCGCGATCGGGCGGGATTACATGGCACGCGCCCAGCACCACCGCCGCGACCCGGCGCTGCGCTTCACCGACAAGTTTCCCGGCAATTTCCAATATGCCGGCTTCATCGCGCGCGCGCTGCCCTCGGCCAGGATCGTGTGCCTGCGCCGCCACCCGATGGACACGGTGCTCGCCAACTTCCGCAACCTGTTCGCGGTCAGCTCGCGATACTACGACTACAGCTATGATCTGCTCGACATCGCCGCCTATTATGTGCGTTTCGACCGGATGATGGCTTTGTGGGCGCGCGAACTCCCCGGCCGCGTGCTGGAAGTCCGTTATGAAGATCTGATCGCCGATCAGCAGGGCCAGACCGAACGGTTGCTCTCCCATTGCGGGCTCGAATGGTCGGACGACTGCCTCGCCTTCCACGCCAACACCGCCCCGGTTTCCACACCCAGCGCCGCGCAGGTCCGCCGCCCGATCTACAGCGACTCGGTCGCCCGCTGGAAGCGACACGCCGAAGTGCTGGCGCCGGTCCGACAGTTTTTCGAAGACCATAATGTGCCCATCTCATGACAAGCAGGAGCCCGACGATGCTGCGTAGTCTTTTGCTCACGACCGCAGTCCTGATGGCTGCCGCTATAGCCGTGCCTGCCGCCGCCTGTGACGGTGCCGCGCTCCGCACCCGGCTGGTCGGATGCGGTGCGGAAAGCTGCCTGGTGGTATCCGGCCACCGCACCAGCGCGGCGTCCAAAGTCTTGATAAACGGGCATGAAGTGGCCGCCCAAGGGCGGCACCGCTGGACCGTGAGCATGCCCGTCTCGACGGTTCGCGCCTGGTCGGCACCGCATGCGCGCACCGTTTTGGTCGCGGTTGACGATGCGGTTCAGAATGCCCGACTGCCGGTGGGGCTGCTGTCGCCGAAGACCGATCTGGCGATGCTGGTCGTCACCGTGAAGTAATAACGCCAAGCAAGCGAAGTAATAAAAGTACAAGAACTGGTTATATATTGAAAGTTTTCTCGTCTCCCGCTAAGGTGCGCCTCAGCGGCCGTAGAGCCGTATCCGTCTTTGCAGGAGATGAACGATGAAAACCGGCATCGTGGCACTCGCCACTCTCGCCCTCGCGCTGACCGCCACGGGTGCAGCCGCAACCGAAAACCCCTTTGCCAAGGACAAGGCGATCCTCAACCTTCAGGGTATCGACCTGTCCACCGCTGACGGCCAGCAGCGCCTTGCCATCCGTGTCGATCAGGCCGCCCGCACCGTCTGCGGCGAGCGCCTCTCGAGCGTGCCGCTGGCAACGCAGGTCCAGGCTCAGGAATGCCGCGCATCGGTGGCTGCCGATGTCCGCTCGCAGATCGAGGCTCGTCTTGCTCGCGCAACGCCCAAGACGGCCACCCAGGTCGCCTCGCTGCGCTGAACTATGTCCCTTCCTGTATCGCCATCGTCCCTTCGGGTGGCGATACAGGTCACGGGGCCGCGGTGAGGATCGGCGCAGGCCACCAGGTCAACGTGTGCACGTCATGCGCCGATGTCCAAAGACCGCCCTCGGTATAGCGCAAAGCGCCGCTGCCCTCTGCCTTGCCCAGCCGCGCGACAACCTCCAGCGTCTTCGGGTCGATCGCGACGAACGTCTGGTCCTCGGTGGTGCGCAGCCACACCATGCCGGCGCCGGTATCGATATCCCCATATTTGAGCACCGCGCCGACCTTGGCCCGGCCCAGCACTTCGCCGGTTTCCGGGTCGACCTTCGCGACGGTGCCGTCGCCCTGCTCCTGAACCCACACGGCGCCCTCGCCCGTCGTCAGGAACCCGGGGATGTTGCCCAGCGTCGTCGTCTTGGTCACCGTGTTGGTGGCGGGGTCGATACGCTGGACCGTCTTGCTCTCGCTGCTCACCGCCCATAGCGAACCAAATCCGAACGCGAGGTACCAGGTGCCAGGGCTGACCGTGATCGTGGCGATGACCGCGTTGGTGGCAGGATCGACCCGCGCCACCTTGCCCGCTGTATTGTCGCTCGCCACCCAGATCGACCCTGCTCCCGCGACGACGTTCAGTTCGCCCGGGCTGGCAAGGCCGGTTGGAACCGTTGCGATCTTCTGAGCCGATTGGGTGTCGATGCGGACGAGCGCCTTCTCCTTGCAGTCAGCCACCCACAAGGATCCGTCCAGAATGGCCATCGCGCCGCAGGGCTTGGACATCGGCACGCCAGCGATCTTGCCCTTGCGCGACCAGCGTTCGACCCGGCCATCGTTGGTCGCCCAGACGCTGTCGCCATCGACCGTCAGGAAATCGGCAAAGCCCGGCACATCGATCACCTGTTCGGGATGCGCCTGCGCCATCGGCGAAAGGGCGGAGAGTCCTGCCGCGAGTGCTGCGGTCGTCATGCGAAGTTTCTGCATCAACTGCCCTTTCCAACTGTCCGAAATATCAGGCCATTTGCGCAATGTACGCGCGCCAGCCCCCCAGATGCGTGATGTCTTCAGCGCCTGTCAGCGCGCGCGGTTCGGCAACGAAACCCTTGACCGAGGTGCCGTCAGCGAGCGTCACCGTGCCGATCGCGAGCGGCGGCGGCACCTCGACGACAAAGCTGCCGAATTCGGCAACGCCCATCTCGTACACCTCGACCGCAATCGCCGCGCCGTCCGGGCTGTGCACCAAAGCGGGCTTGGGCGGGACGCTGTTGGCAATGGCATAGAGCCGGTATTCGGGGGCCGTCTCGAACGCGCCGACGAAGCTCGCCTCGCGCGACGTGAGCTGCCAGTGCAGCGGCATGTCTTTCAGATGAGCGCCTACAACGGCCAGTTTCACGGTCCGCATTTTGCCCTCCAGGTCAAGCGGGGGTGGCGCGGTAAGATCGGCCACCGAAAGATAGGCGTCCGCCGCATCGAGCAGCGCAAGGTCGGTATCGGCGGGGCCGATCAGGGTAATGCCAAAGCCGGTGCCATTGGCGCGCGTGCCCGCCGGAACCGCCAGCGCCGCCATGTCGAGCAGGTTGACGAAATTGGTATAGGCCCCCAGCGCGCTGTTGAGCGCGATCGGCGCGGCGCGAAGCTCGGCGACGCGATAGGTCGTGCCGGTGGTGGGGAAGACCATCAAGTCGATGCTTTCCCACAAGGTATCGGCATGGCGCTTCAATTCGGCAAGCCGGTAGATGCCGTTGAACAGATCGACTGCCCTGGTCTCAAGCCCCTCCGAAACGATCTCGCGCACAGTCGGGTCGATGGCGTCGGGATCGCTGGCCAGCAGATCCGCCAGCGACGCTGTGCGCTCGGCAACCCAGGGGCCGCCGTAGAGCAGCTGCGCGGCCTCCTGCAGCGGCGCGTAGTCGATCTCGACGAGGGTGCCGAGCGCGGCCAGCTTTTCCAGCGCCCGATCGTAGAGATATTCCGATTCCAGATCGCCGAAGAACATCCGCTGGTCGCGGCGCGGTACGCCGATGGTGCGCGGCGCAAGCGGACGATCGGCCAGCGGCTTGGAATAGGCGTCCGCCGGATCGAACCCCGCAACCACGGCATCGACCAGGCGGGCATCAGCGGTATCGTCGGTGAACACGGTGATGCAATCGAGCGTGCGGCAGGCGGGCACCAGCCCCCGGTTGCTCCACCGCCCCTTGCTCGGCTTGAAGCCGATCAGATGCTGGAACGCGGCAGGCACCCTGCCCGAGCCTGCGGTATCGGTGCCAAGTGCGAAGGCGACCAATCCGGCGGCAGTAGCGCTGGCCGATCCCGAGCTGGAACCGCCGCTGACATAGGCAAGGTTATACGCGTTGCGCGGCGCGCCATAAGGGCTGCGCGTGCCGTTGAGCCCGGTGGCGAACTGGTCGAGATTGGTCTTGCCCATGCAGATCGCACCTGCCGCCAGCAAGCGTTCGATCACGCTCGCCGACGCTTCGGGCCGATAGGCGAACGCGGGGCACGCAGCCGTCGTGTCCAGCCCCGCGACATCGATATTGTCCTTGGCAGCGAACGGCACCCCGGCGAGCGGCAGCGGCTCGCCCGCCGCCACCCGCGCATCGACCGCGCGCGCCGCCGCGATCACGGCCTCAGGCGCGGTGCGGCTGATCCAGATCTGCGGCTGCACGGCGTCATAAGCGGTGATGCGCGCCAGGCATTCTTTGGCCATGGCGACCGCGCTGACCTCTCGGGCGTTCACCGCACGGGCAATCGCGCCGGCGCTGAGGCGAGCCGGCGTGGTCATGCGTGCCTCGTCAGCGCGAGGATGGGCTCGCCCGGCAGGATCGACTGGCGTTCGCGGGCATAGAGTGCCGAAATCGTCCCGGCGCCGGGGCTGTCGACGCGGCATTCCATCTTCATCGCCTCGATAATCGCGATCGCATCGCCGGCCTCGACCTCGTCGCCGACCGCAACCAGCATCTTCCAGACGCTGCCGCCAAAGGGCGTCTCGACCAGATCGGCGCCCTCGGGCACCTCGACCTGTTCGGCAGCCACAGCCACCTCCGCCGCATCGGTCCGGTCGAACTCGCCCAGCCTCTGCCACTCGGCGCGCTCGGCGTCGAACGCCGCCTGGCGCTGCGCCTCGAACGCGGCAATGGCATCGGCATTGTCGGCGAGGAACGCGCGGTAATCGGCGAGGCGGAATTCGGAGGGCTCGATGCGGATCGAGCGGCGCCCGCTGGGGAAGTCGCGCCGCCATTCGGTCAGCTCGTCGGCACTGACCGGATAGAAGCGGATCTGGTCGAAGAAGCGCAGCAGCCACGGCTTGCCCTCGGTAAAGGCATCGGTCTGGCGATAGGTGTTCCACACCTGGATCGTGCGCCCGAACAGCTGATAGCCGCCCGGCCCCTCCATGCCGTAGATGCACATATACGCGCCGCCGATGCCCACGACATTGGGCGGGGTCCAGGTGCGCGCCGGGTTGTACTTGGTGGTCACTAGCCGGTGCCGCGGATCGACCGGGGTCGCGACCGGCGCGCCGAGATAGACATCGCCCAGCCCCAGCACGAGATAATTGGCATCGAAGATCAGGTTTTCGACCGCTGCCGTATCGGGCAGGCCGTTGATGCGGCGGATGAACTCGATGTTATCCGGGCACCACGGTGCATCGTCGCGCACCGCGCCCATGTATTTCTCGATCGTCTCGATGATCGCGGGATCGCGCCAGCTCAATGGCAGGTGGACGATGCGCGAAGGGATGGTGAAATCCTCCAGATCGCCCAGCCGCTCCTCTGCTGCCATCAAGGCCGCCAGCGCCATGCCCTGCGTCATCGTGACGCCATCAAAATGGAACTGCAGCGAGCGGATACCGGGCACGATGTCGATCACCCCGGGCAAGGCCATGCGCTCGAGCTCGGTCAGCAGCGCCTGCACGCGGATGCGCAGCTCGATATCGAGCACGATCGGGCCGTATTCGACCAGGATGTTGCGGTCGCCCTGCTGGCGATAGACGGTGCGCGGCCGCTGTGGGCTTTCGCTGATGACGCCCAGGATCGGCGACAGGGTCTCGATCGGGCGCGCCGGGCTGACCATATGGCTCTCGCCGGTGGTCAGCAGCCGACGCTGCAGACTGTCGGCGGCAAAGGCATCATGCGCATTGACCGGCACGAAACGCAGTTTGTCGCCCGGTGCCAGCTGGCCGATCTTCCAGCGGTCGGCGGCGATCACCACGAACGGGCAGACAAAGCCGCCGAGCGAAGGACCATCGGGGCCAAGGATGATCGGCATGTCGCCGGTGAAATCGACCGCGCCGATGGCATAGGGATTGTCGTGGATGTTCGACGGGTGCAACCCCGCCTCGCCCCCATCCTTGCGCGCCCAGACCGGCTTGGGACCAATCAGGCGGACGCCGGTTCGGTTCGAATTATAGTGCACCTGCCAATCGGCGGCGATGAAGGTGTCGACATCTTCGTTGGTGAAGAAATCGGGCGCACCGTGCGGGCCGTAGAGCACGCGCAGGGTCCATTCGCCCGCCAGATCGGGCAATGTCGTCAGGGCGAGCGCATCGCCGACGGGTTCGCCCGCCAGATGCAGCGTATCGCCCGCAAGCAGCTTGCGCCCGGCATGGCCGCCGAACTGGCCAAGCTCGAAGGTGCTGGTGCTGCCCAGATAAGGTGCGATGTCGAGACCGCCCGCCACCAGCAGATAGCCGCGCCAGCCGCCACCCGAAAGCTTGCCCAGCGCCAGCGTCTGGCCCGCCGCGATATCGACAGGGGTTCCGCGCGGCACCGGCGTGCCATCGAGCGTCGCCTGAAAATCCGCGCCGGTCAGGCAGATGCGCGCGGGCGCGTTGAACAACAGCGTGGGCCCGGTGACGATGATCTCCAGCCCGGCCGTCCCCTCGGGGTTGCCGAGCAGCCGGTTGCCGAGGCGAAACGACTGGTCGTCCATCGGCCCCGAGGGCGGCACCCCGACCGACCACAGCCGTTGACGGCCCGGCCAGTCCTGCACCGTGGTCGCGGTGCCGCCGCTGACGATCTGGATGCTGCGCGGATGATAGGCGATCGCGTCGAGCGCGCGCGTCGATACATCGCCACTGACGAATTCGGCTGACCGCACCACATCGCGCAGCCAGCGCAGGTTGCTTTCGATGCCATCGACGCGGCTCTCGTCGAGCGCCGCTTGCATCGCGGCGACCGCAGCCTCGCGGGTGTCGGCATGAACGATCAGCTTGGCCAGCATGGGGTCATACCAGGCGCTGACCGTGCTGCCCGCCATCACCCAGGTTTCGGCGCGGATATCGGGGGGAAAGGTCACCGCCGTCAGCGTGCCCGAGGTGGGGCGGTAATCGTGCGCGGGGTCTTCGGCATAGAGCCGAACCTGCACCGAATGGCCCTTGGGCTGGCTGGGAGCGTTGTCCAGGAACGCGAAATCGCCCTGCCCGCCGCGCACCATCCATTCGACCAGATCGATGCCCATCACCTCTTCGGTGACGCCATGTTCGACCTGCAGCCGGGTGTTCATTTCGAGGAAGAAGAACTCGTGCCGCTCGGCATCGTAGAGAAACTCGACCGTGCCGGCCGAACGATACTGCGCCGCCTGCCCCAGCCGGATCGCTGCGGCATAAAGCGCGGTGCGGATCGCATCGGGGAGCAAGGGCGCGGGTGCCTCTTCGACGACCTTCTGGTTGCGCCGCTGCAGCGAGCAATCACGCTCGCCCAGGGCGACGACATGACCCTCGCCATCGCCGAAGATCTGCACCTCGATATGCCGGGCGCGCCGGATATAGCGCTCCAGAAACACGCCGGAATCGCCGAAATTGCCCTGGCCCAGCCGAGCGACGGTGGCAAAGCCCTCGCGCACATCGGCTTCGTTTTCGCAGATCCGCATGCCGATGCCGCCGCCGCCAGCGGTCGCCTTGAGCATGACCGGATAGCCGATGTCCGCAGCAGCCTGTGCCGCCTCGTCCTCATCGGTCAGCAGGCCGGTGCCCGGTGCCAAAGGCACATCGTGCGCCGCCGCGAGAGCGCGGGCGCTGTGCTTCAGCCCGAAGGTGCGGATGTTCTCCGGGCTGGGGCCGATGAACACGATTCCAGCTTGAGCGCAGGCTTCGGCAAACTCGGCGTTTTCGGCCAGAAAGCCATAGCCCGGATGGATCGCCCCTGCCCCGGTGCTGCGTGCCGCCTCCAGGATCGCTGGAATATTGAGATAGCTCTCCGATGCGCGCGCGCCGCCGATACACACCGCCTCGTCCGCCATGGCGACATGCAGCGATGCCTCGTCGGCCTCCGAATAGACCGCGACCGAGCGCAGCCCCATGCGCCTCAACGTGCGGATGATACGGGTGGCAATCGCCCCGCGGTTGGCAATCAGGACCGTGTCATAGCTCATGCGGTGACGATCATGCGGACGGGGGTGGGGTTGAAACCGTTGCAGGGGTTGTTGATCTGCGGGCAGTTGGAGACGACCACGGTCACATCCATCTCGGCGCGCAGATCGACTGTGAGGCCCGGCGCGGAAATGCCGTCGACGATGCCCAGCGATCCATCCGGCTCCACCGGCACGTTCATGAAGAAGTTGATGTTCGAGACGATGTCACGCTTGCCGCGCCCTTCCAGCAGGTTCGCCTCCAGAAAATTCTCGACACAAGCATGCTCGGACTTGGTGTGATGACCGTAGCGCAACGTATTGGATTCGCACGAGCACGCGCCGCCGATAGTGTCATGATAGTCGACCGAGGTGGCAGCGATGGTCATCATCGCGCGGCCCTCGTTGGAGCGCAGCACGGTGCCTTCGCGCAGGAACAGGTTGCCCTGCGCGGCGACTGTATCCTGCGCGCTGTAGCGCTCGGCATCGTCGGCGGTGGCATAGAGCAGGAAGTCGACCGCCTGGTTGCCCTCCAGATCGACGATACGCAGCGTCTGCCCGGCAGCGACATGGTGCAGCCAGGGCGCGCGGGCAGCGACGATTTCGTCATGGACAACCGGGCCGTCGAGGCCGGCGAGATAGGGATCGACGCTCATGTTCGGGTCTGCTCCTGGCAAATCAGCGGCGGAAATAGTCTTCGAGGTTCAGAAAGGCGCGCTGGCCCTCGGGGGTCGCACTGCGGATGGGGTCGTCCTCTGGCGTGACCGGCCCGCGCCACGCGGTCGCGCGCAGCGGCGTCACCGTGTATTGCGCGCGCGGATCGAGCACGTGGGGCACGTTGGCGATCACCACGATCAGCTCCATTTCCGCACGCAGGACGACGCTGCGCCCGGGTGCAAACGGGCCGATATCGGGGACGATCGCGCCATCTGCGGCGATGGTCGCGCCCTTGAACAGGGTAATGCACGGATGCACATCGCGCCGACCGAGGCCATGCTTGCCCGCGCCCAGCAGAAAGCGGTCACGGCCATTGGGATGGGGTCCGCTGTTGGTGCCATCGCCATATTTGGCGGCATTGGTCGCAGCGTTGGAAGTTCCGCAGAACGCATCGTGCGTACCCGCATCATCCTCGACGATGCTCATCAGCACGCGGCCCATGTCCGACAGCAGCAGCTTGCCCGCGCCCAGATAGGCGTTCCACTGCACCTTGACCGTGTCGGCGACATTCAGCCGCTCGGTCGTCATGTCGGCATTGAACAGCTGCAGCCCGGCGCACGCATCGCCCTGGGTGTCGATCAGCCGCAGACGGGTGCCGCGTGCCAGCCGCCGCGTGGCATAGCCGCCCGCCGCGATGGTCTCCTCCCACACCAGATCTTCGGCAGGCACTCCATCGGGCAGATCGTCCGCCACCGGCGGCAGCACCGGCATCGCTTCGACCCTGGTGCCCGCCATCGCACGGGCGTGGTCGCGCGCGGCGAGCGGATCGCTCAATACGGCAGTCATGCAGCGGCTCCCTTGAGGCTTTCGCCCGTGCCCGGCTCGTAAAGCGGCGGCAGCAGGGCGGTGGTGGTGACGAGTTGCAGCTGGTGGACGCCGCGCACCCGGCGCAAGGCGTCGCACAGATCGTTGAGACGCACCGCGGGGCCCTGCACCAGCAGGACCTCGAGCGACTGGTCATCCTCCAGAAACACGTGCTGCGAGGAGATGACCTCCTTGAGATACTCGGCCTGGGTCTGCGCCAGCTGATGGCGCACCCGGCCGCGGTCGCCGCGATAGACGATGGTGATCGTGCCGGCGAGCATCTCGTCCGGACGCGTGGTCGCCTCGTGCGCGGCGAGCGCATGGCGGATCAGCTCGGCAATCAGCTGCGATCGCGATGGCAGGCCGCGCTCTTCCACCATGATGTCGAGCTGGCGGAACAGCTCGCCGGGAAGGCTCATCGAGAGCCGGGCCACGCTGGTCGGTTCGGTACTCATTCAAGCGCTCTCCTGGATGACGGCGATCTCGGCGGCAGGAACGGCTGATATCTCCGTCACTTCCGGGTCGCTCTTCTTGTCGAGTGTCAGATCGTACACGGCGGTCGCGCCATAGCGGTGCGGCGCGTGCGGATCATGCCGCCGCTTGTCGAGCGCAAGCACGCGCGTGCCGAGCGAGAAGGCCTCGCGAATGTCGTGGGTGACCATCACGATGGTCAGCGCATAATCGCGCCACAGCGTCTTGATCAGCGCGTGCATGTCGGCGCGGATGCCGGGATCAAGCGCGCCAAAGGGTTCGTCGAGCAGCAGGATGCGCGGCCGCTTGATCAGCGCCTGCGCGATCGCCAGCCGCTGCTGCATCCCGCCGGAAAGCTGCGCCGGATATTGGTGGAGCGTATCTCCCAGACCCACGGCCTGCAGCATCTCGATTGCCTGTGCCTTGGCCTGGCTGCGCGCCGATCCGAACAGCCGCGCGGTCAGAGGTGCCTGCGCGCACTCAAGGCCGAACATCGTGTTGCCCAGCACGGTGAGGTGCGGGAACACCGAGTATTTCTGAAAGACGACGCCGCGATCGGGACCGCATTCGGGCGACAGCGGCGCGCCGTCCAGCGCGATGCGGCCGCGCGTCGGGCGTTCCTGGCCCAGGATGATGCGCAGCAGGCTGCTCTTGCCCGCGCCCGAGGGGCCGATGATCGAGACGAACGAGCCTGCGTGGATGTCGAGATCGACCTTCTCCAGCACGATCTTGTCGCCATATTCGACCCAGACGTTCTGCAGGCTGAGGATGGGGCTGGCAGACGCGCTCAATGGCCTGCCCCCTGTGCCCAGGGAAAGGCCTTGCGGTTGGCATAGGCCAGCGTGGCATCCATCACGATCGCCAGGAACGCGATCCACGCCACGTAAGGAATGATCACATCCATCGCGAGATAGCGGCGGACGAGGAAGATTCGATAGCCAAGGCCGACGTCGGCCGCGATGGCTTCTGCCGAAATCAGGAAGACCCATGCCGGGCCCAGCGCCAGCCGCACCGCATGGATCAGGCGCGGCATCGCCTGCGGGAGCGCGACACGGATCATGATCTGCCACGAGCTTGCGCCCAGGGTCTGCGCCTTGACGATCTGTTCGGCGGGAAGCGAGGCGACATGCGCTGTGATGTCGCGGATCATCACCGGGGCGACGCCGATGGCGATCAGCGCCACCTTGGCGGTTTCCCCCAGCCCCAAGGCGATGAACAGGATCGGCAGCAGCGCGATCGGCGGGATGACGGCAATGCCGGTCACCAGCGGACCAAAGGTGGCGCGCACCGGCGGCAGCACGCCCAGCAACAGGCTGACAACCAGCGAGATCACGGTCGCGATGCCGAGCCCCAGCGCCAGCCGTTGCAGACTGGCCAGGGTATCGACCCAGAAGGTGACCTCCCCGGTCAATTGGTCGACCTGGAAGATCAGAAGCGACATCGCCTGCGCCATGGCGCCGGGCAACGGCAGGATCTTGTCCATCGGATTTTCGGCGTGGCGCTGCGCGGCCATCACGATGTAGACGATCAGCAGCAAAGCGATCGGCAGGGCACTCAGCGCGATGCGTTCGCTGCGGCGCAGATGGCGATTGACCCAGCGCATGTTCGATCCCTTCCCTGACTTTCGGCCCGAAGCGTCGGTCAAAGCTTGCCGTCGGCAGCCAGCTTCATGAAGGCGTCGTCGAAGCGCAGTGTCACACGGCCCGGATCGCCCAGCACCTTGCCACCGGGGAAGCCTATGCCGACCGCATCGGCGCTGCTTGCGCCCTTGAACAGGCCCTTGGAGAAGCTGAAATCGCGGACGGCCGTCATCGTTGCCACCAATGCGGGCGAGGTCGTCGCGGCCAGCGCGGCCTTGGGGTCGGCGTACAGGAAGGTCGTCGCCAGCTGGCTGTCGAACATCTCCGGCGTCGCACCCGAAAGCTTGGCCATCGCGGCGCGCGCTGCCTTGCCTTCGGCGTCGTCGCGCTGCATCACGGCCACGGTCTCGTACCAGATGCCGACCAGCGCCTTGCCCAGATTGGGATTGGCCTTGAGCGTGGCGGTATCGACCACCATCAGGTCAAGAATTTCGCCGGGAATATCGGCCGAGCTGAACACCTGGGTCACCCCCGCCCCGCCCTTCATCACCGACAGCTGCGGGTTCCAGGCGACAGCCGCGTTGACATCGGCGGCGCTGAATGCGGCGACAATATCGGCATCGGAGGTGTTGATGGTCTTGATGTCGGTCGACTTGAGGCCCGCCTTCTCGAGACCGCGCGTCAACAGGTAATGCGAGACCGAAAGCTCGACCAGATAGACCTGCCGTCCCTTGATGGCGCTCAGCGAATTGGCGCCCTTGAGTAGCACGCCGTCATTGCCGTTGGAATAATCCCCCACGATGATCGCGCTGGTGTCCTTGCCACCGGCGGCGGGGATGGTGAGCGCGTCCATGTTGGTGACGGTGACACCATCGAACTTGCCTGCGGTGTACTGGTTGACCGACTCCACATAGTCGTTGACCTGAACGAAGTTGATCTTGATGCCGTATTTGTCGGCCCATTTCTTCACGATGCCGGCCTGCTGGGCATAGGGCCAGGGCATCCATCCGGCATAGATCGACCAGCCGATGTTGAATTCGGTCCGCGGCTTGGCCGCGGTCTCGGGCGACTGCGAGCACGCCGCCAATAGCAGCGCCCCCATCATCACGATCATGGTCCCGACTTTCCCCAGCAGCCTCGTCATGATTCGATCCCCTTTCGCAGTGCAGCATCACCCCATGCCCATCGCTTGTCCATCGAAAAATATTACCCACAATAAAAAACGTAATAACACAGTCGAGCCGTGTGAATCGCGCTTCCGTGTCACGCACGGCCGCAGAGTCACGCACTCGCCAGTGCCCGACATCGTCATAAGCCCGCTATTGTCGGGCCTTTGCAGGCATCGAGTCGGGGCGAGCATTTTTCAATGATGGCGTGCTGATTCGCGTCTCTCTGTCAGTGCAATCTTATTGCCCGCTGCAAAAGGCACCGATCGGCCTTGCACCCGATGGTGCAAAAAGCTCCGGAAATTCGGCGATCTTGTGCGCTGCAACATGATTTCGGTTCACACTGAGCAGGTGCAAAAATATTACGCTTGACGCATTACGTAATATCCATACCGTATTGCTCATCGCCAGACACATGGCGAAATCAGAAAAACCACTGAGCTAAAGCGAGGTTTTGTGGATCGAAGGGCAGCTTGCACGGATGCTGATCCAGGTGACGCGGTTTACCGCTTCAGCCGGGTTTGCAGTGCAGCCGCCGGGATCCGCCTGCCAGACCTGGCCAGCTATTTCGACGTACGCGCCATACCGGCTGCGTGCGCCGACGACCGTCTGCGCGTTCAGGAGCACAGGCGGAACACTGCGACAACAATACGCCGGAAAACGGCAATCAAGGCGCCGGCATAGCCAGAGCGTCAAAGGGATGGGGTGTCATGTGTGAAAGGCTCACCTTGAAAGGGGGGTCGATCAATGACGAATACAATGTTCCGCACCGCGCTGATGAGCGCAACCATGCTCATGGGCGTCAGCGCGCAGCCGCTGCTGGCACAGGATGCCGCGCAGGAAGCTGCTGACGAGAGCGATGCCGACACCATCGTCGTGACGGCGACCCGGCGAGCGCTCTCGCTGCAGGACGTGCCCATCAACATCTCGGCCATCGGTGCCGAAGAGCTTCAAGACCAGCGCCTGAACGACATCCGTGACCTGGGTGCATTCACGCCGGGCATCACCATCACCGATACAGGACCGCGCGGCGCCGGTACGATCGTCATGCGCGGCCTGTCCGCCGACGATTCCAGCACCTTTGCCGACAACGGCAACAATGCGATCGGTGTGTATCTGGGCGAAGTTCCGCTGTATTTCGATTTCAAGCTGATCGACATGGCACGCGTGGAAGTCCTGCTTGGCCCGCAAGGCACGCTGTACGGACTTGGCACTCTGGCAGGCGCCCTGCGCTACATCCCTGAGCGTCCGGACCCCACCAAGATTTCGGGCAGTGCCCATGCCCGCGTGTTCGGCATGGAGCAGAGCAAGGACGTCGGCTATGTCTTTGACGGCGTCATCAATCTGCCCATCATCAGCGACCGGTTGGCGTTCCGCAGCGCCACGGGCTATTATTACGACCCGGGCTTCATCGATTATCCGTTCACGGTGCAGACCATCGGCGTTTCGCGTCCGCAGCCTGGACCTGCTTCCAATCCGCTGGGCACGCCTGCGCAGCAGGCCGCCAATTTGCGGCGTCAGAAAGACGTCAACTTCGGCAAGACCTTCACGACCCGCAACCAATTGGGTCTGACGCTGGACACGATGAAGGCCTATCTGACCTATGCGTTCCAGGAGGTGAAGACCGACGGCCGCCAGGCCAACGGTGGCGGCGTCCTCGGCGAAGGCCGGTATGAAGGCCCATGGCGCGTGCTGGAGCCCGCGACCCGCCGGGCGCATCTGTTGAGCCTCGAGGTCGAGGTCGAACTCGGCGATTTTGCCCAGCTGGTCTCCTCGACCGGCTACACCCGGACGAGCAACAACAGCTCGGTCGATGTCACCGATCTGCTGCTGGACCTTGACTATGGTTACGAAGGCTTCCCGGCCTTCACGGGCTTCACGCGGTCCAACGCAAGGACCCGGCAGTTCAACCAGGAAATCCGGCTGCTCTCGACTCATGGCGGGCCGTTCAGCTGGGTGCTTGGCGCGTTCTACAACAAGTCCAAGACCAGCACGAGCTATCGCGAGTTCATTCCGGGCTTTGGTGCGTCACCCACCGGTCAGGCCTTTGGCGTGATCCCCAATGCCGATGACAACGAATTTGCCTCGTTCGGGCGCAGCAACATCAAGGAGCGCGCGATCTTTGGTGAAGCCACCTATCAGGTGACGCCGGAATGGCAGATTACCGGCGGTCTGCGCTATTACGGCTATGATCTGCAACGCGTCGGGGGCTCGATCCTGCCCTATTTCGATGGTCCGATCACCAGCGATGATGATATTCCGTCGAGCCAGGGCCAGGCAAGCGCATCCGGCGTCGTCTACAAGGCCAACACGTCGTACAAATTCAGCGACGATGCGATGATCTATCTGACCTACAGCACCGGCTACAGGCTTGGCGGGGCGAATACCGGGGCGGCCCCATGCGTCCTCCCGCTCAATCTCAACCAGCAGAACATCTGTGCGCTGCCAAACGAATTGTTCTTCGGCCCGGACGAGACCGAGAACTTCGAGCTGGGCGTCCGGGGAACCGCGTTCGACAAGAAGCTGTCGGTCAATCTGTCGGTGTTCCAGGTCAACTGGGATGGCATCCAGCTGGCGAGCGCGACGGAGTTTGGCGGGATCGGCATCCTCACCAACGGCGGTGCCGCGCGCAACCGAGGGTTCGATTTCTCCTTCCGGGCACAGATCACGCCGGAACTCTCGCTGCGCGGAAACTATTCGTACCTCGACGCGCAGCTGACAGCGGATGTTCCCAATCTGCTGCAGATCCGCAACAGCCAGGTGGCCAGCGTCCGGCCCAAGTTCGTTCGCGTCGGCGTGTTTGATGGCGACAGGCTGCCGGGATCGGCCAAGCACAGCGGATCGTTTGCGGCCGACTATGTCGTGCCGGTCGGCGACAATGGCGAGGTGAAGTTTAACTGGACCGCGACCTACACCGGCAACATCCTGAGCCGCGTCGGCAATCGCGGATTTGGTGAGACGCTGCCCGATTATCTGACCCATCGGGCCGCGATCACGTATCAGGTGGCCGACAGCTACGAGATTTCGCTGTTCGCCAATAATATCACCAACGAATATGCGGTCACCGGGATCAGCAACGACCGCAGCCGATTCGGCTTCGTCAATGGCGGCATCATATCGCGCTATTATGCACGTTCGGTGCTCACCCCTCGGGTGATCGGCATCGAAGCGCGCTACAATTTCTGAGCGCGCTGAGGTGGCCAGCCTGAAACCCTTGATCAGGCTTGTGCCGGCTATCTGGCTGGTGGGGTGTCTGATGGGCACCCCACCAGCTGCAGGCCAGGCAGACCCCCTGCCCCGGCTGTTTGCCGAACGCTGGATCGATGGTACCCATGGCGCAGAGCCGTCCACGCAGGTCCAGGCGCTTGACGCCGATACCTTTGTCATCCGCCAGTCGATCACGAGCAATTTCGAGGCGCCGTTCCTCTATCTGCTGTTCGGCCGCGACAGGGTGCTGCTGATCGACAGCGGCGCGGAGGGTGGCCAGATCAGACCGGTGGTCGACCGGCTGATCGCCGACTGGCTTGTCGCCAACAAGCGCAAGACGATCCCGCTGGTCGTCGCGCACAGCCATAGCCATGGCGATCACATCGCAGGCGATGCGGCATTTCGGGACCGCCCGGACACGCAGATCGTCGGCTTGAAGCCCGCCGATGTCGCCAGTTTCTTCAGCATCGGCACCTGGCCCGAGCAGATCGCGACTTATGATCTGGGCGGCCGCGCGCTCCGCATCCTGCCCACCCCGGGCCACCAGGCCGCGGCGATCATGGTCTATGACCCACGCCTCCAGATCCTGCTATCGGGCGACACGCTCTACCCGGGGCGCTTGTATATCCCAGTGAATTTCCTCGACGACAACCGCGCGAGCATCGACCGGCTTGCCGCTTTTGCCAGGCGCCACCCGATCCGCGCGGTGCTCGGCGCGCATATCGAGATGACCCGCACGCCGGGGCGCGATTATGGCCATGAGGCCTTGACCCATCCGGACGAGCATCCGCTCGAACTGCCCGCAAGCAGCATCGCCGAATTGCGCGCCGGGCTGAAGGCGAAGCTGGACACCCCGGACCAGCCGCAGGTGCACGACCGCTTCATCATCACCCCGGTACCGCCGCGTGCCGAATGACCCCATCAATCCAGTCTATGGGAACTATACCATAATGCCGTCTGGCGTGATGACCCGGATTTTACAAAGGTCAGCACCATAGCGACCTCAACCTGACCCCTCGCCGCACCAGGCAACCGGGGCATATTTGCGAGTACAGGCCCATGAACGGAGTACGCGTAGGCAATCGGGTGATCGGAGCGCAGTCTCCCGTGACCATCGGCTGGGAAAACATCCCCCGGGTCGAGGGCGGACCGGTCAAGCAGTTCGTGTTCACCTATTTCCAGCCTGCCGTGCTCTTTGCGATGATCGCCTTCTGGTATTACGCGCCCAATTCGATCGCCAAGGCATCGACCGCGATCGGTATCGGCATCGCCTTCCGCGTACTGCTCCTCGCGCTGGAATGGGTCAATCCGCGCTTCGAAAGCTGGCAGCTGACCTGGAAGGAATGCGTCACTGACCTGTTCTATGTCGGTCTGGGCTATACCATCCTCAACATGGTCGACAATTACATCGGCAGCGATGTGATCATCGAAGGTGCCATCGCGACCTTCGATTGGGGCAAGCTGGCGTGGTTCACCGGGCTGCCGCTGCTGGTGCAGGCGTTCCTGATCCTGTTCATCTTCGATTTCGGCCAGTACTGGATGCACCGCGGGATGCACAACTGGTACCCGCTGTGGCTCACCCATTCGGTGCATCACTACATCACCCAGCTCAACATCAACAAGGGCGCGGTCGGCAATCCGGTCGAGCTGTTCCTGATCGGAATCGGCATCGGTGGCTTCTTCGACTTCCTGCCGCGCGCCGCCTTGCTTGCCGGTGCCATGGGCATGTCGATCGGGGTCTATCAGCATATCAACGTGCGCTTCAACACGCCGCGCTGGTGGCGGTACCTGTTCAACACGACCGAGCACCACAGCCTGCACCATTCGCAGGATTTCGAGGCGACGCGCAGCAACTATGCCAGCAACTTCATCTTCATCGACCGCATGTTCGGCACCTGCGTCGATGGCGAGGCGGAACTGCTGGGCATGGAAGGCGGACGGCGCATGTCGATCCGCGAACAGATGACCTATCCCTTCACCGAAGGCTGGAAGACGATGAAGGAGCGTTTCGGCAAGGCCGATGGCGCAGGCGAGTTGTTCGGCGAAACCCAGCCGGTGCGGGCGGAATGATCGACCGCAGCCAGGTGCTCGAGGCGACCGGCCACACGATGCCCGGTCAGGACCAGTCCGGCGATGGCAGACCCAATATGCGGATGATCGACTGGATCTGGACGGTCAGAGGCAGCCTCACGCTGCCCGCCGGCCAGACTACAGATGAGGCATTTGATCGGCTGGAGCCTTTCTTCCAGGCCCATGGAACCCGTTTCGAACGTGCCGACGACACGCTGCACTTCACCAAGAAGGATCAGCTGGCGCAGGACCGGATGTCGATCTACGACCATGGCATCCTGCAGGTCGAACGCAGCGAAGCCGGCGGAATTCTGCGCTATCGCATGGTCAGCCGCGCGTTGCTGTTCTGCTTTCTTGCGCCGCTGCTGTTCGTCGCCTTCGGGCAGATGATCGTCGGCGTCGGCCTGCTCGAGGGGCCTCCGACCGCCGCCGAGAAAAAGCTGCAGGAAGAGAAGAAGAAAGCGGAAGAAAAGAAGGTCCGCACGCTTCACCCGATCGACCAGTTTCTGGGCGCGCCTGCGCCGGAAAAACCCAAGAAGGACGAGAAGGCGAAGGACAAGAAGGACGGTGACAAGAAGGACAAGGAAAAAGAGAAGAACGGCAACAAGCAGTCGCCGACAGCCGCCTATGTCTTCGCCGTCCTGTTCGCGATCCTCTATGGCGTCGGCCGCGTGCTCGAGGATTGGCTGATCAAGAAACGCTTCCGCCGCAACCTGATGGGTTGATAGCGGAGCAAGGCCGACCACAGCCACGGACGCTGTCGCCGAGCCAGAATACAGCCAGCGTGCCGGGGGAAGCCGGACACGCTGGCGTTTTGCTTTCGTGGGGTTGCGTCAGTCGTCGATATTGCGACGGAAGGTTTCGGGCAGGAACAGCAGCCCGATCACCACCGTCGCTGCGGCGACAACGACTGGATACCACAGGCCGTAATAGATGTTGCCGGTGGCCGCGACCATCGCGAACGCCGTCGTGGGCAGGAAACCTCCGAACCAGCCATTGCCGATGTGATACGGCAACGACATCGAGGTGTAGCGGATGCGGCTGGGGAAGAGTTCCACCAGCATCGCGGCGATCGGCCCGTAGACCATCGTCACCAGCATCGCCAGCGCCCACAGGATCGCGACCACGGCTACCTTGTCGATCCGCGCATTGTCCGCCTTTTCGGGATAGCCGACCGCGCCCAGCCCCGCTTTCAGATCATCCTGGAACGCCTTGATCGCTGCCTTTTTGGCGTCGCCTTCAAGACCGGCGGGATCGGGCGCGGTGAACACCGTATCGCCGATGCTGACTGTCGCGACGGTGCCGGCGGCAGCCTCCACATTGGTGTAGCTGACGCCCGCCTTGGCCAGATAGGTCTTGGCGATGTCGCAACTCGATGTGTCGAAGGTGTTTTTGCCGATCGGGTCGAACTGGAACGAACACTCGTCCTGGTGTGCGGCGATGCTGACCGGGGCCGCGATCTGCGCTTCGGCCAGAGCCGGGTTGGCCGCCTGGGTCAATGCGCCGAACAGCGGGAAGTAGGTCAGCGCCGCAAGCGCGCAGCCGCCCAGGATGATCGGCTTGCGACCGATCTTGTCCGACAGCCAGCCGAAGAAGACGAAGAACGGTGTCGCCAGAGCCAGCGCAATCGCGATCAGGATGTTTGCCGTCGCGCCATCGACTCGCAGCGTCTTTTCCAGGAAAAACAGCGCATAGAATTGCCCTGCATACCAGACCACCGCCTGGCCCATCACCGCGCCCAGCAGCGCGATGATCACCCAGCGCAGATTGCCCCATTGGGCGAACGCTTCGGTCAGCGGTGCCTTGGAGGTGGTGCCTTCGTCCTTCATCTTCTGAAAGACCGGGCTTTCGTTGAGCTGCAGCCGGATCCACATCGACACGCCCAGCAGCACGATCGAGATCAGGAACGGCAGGCGCCAGCCCCAGGCGGCAAACACCTCTTCGCCCAGCGCAAAGCGGAAGCCGATGACCACCAGCAGCGCCGCGAACAGGCCAAAGGTCGCGGTCGTCTGGATCCAGCTGGTGTAGAGCCCGCGCTTGCCCTCCGGGGCGTGCTCGGCGACATAGGTGGCAGCGCCGCCATATTCTCCGCCCAGCGCCAGGCCCTGCGCCAATCTCAGCACGACGAGGATGATCGGCGCGGTGACCCCGATCGACGCATAGCTGGGCAGCAGGCCGACCGCGAAGGTCGATATGCCCATGATCCCCATGGTCACCAGGAACGTGTTCTTGCGCCCGACGAGATCACCGATCCGCCCGAACACCAAGGCACCAAAGGGGCGCACCGCAAAACCGGCGGCAAAGGCGGCCAACGCGAAGATGAAGCCCGTCGTCTCGTTCACGCCCGAAAAAAACTGAGCCGAAATATAGGTAGCGAGCAGGCCATAGAGGTAGAAATCATACCATTCGAACACCGTGCCCAGCGACGACGCGGCGATGACCAGCTTCTCCCCCTGCGTTGCCTGGTGATGCTTGGGGACCGCATCCTCCGGAACTGTCGCCATTCGTCCTGCTCCCTTGTCGATCGTTCGTAAGTGCCCGTCGCCGCCGTTGCGACGCGCTCCATGTGGCACTCCAGCGCACTTGCTGCCTTATGTCAGGCGTGCAGCAGCGCTCTGCGGATGTCGAGATTTTTGACGGGCGGCCAGAAGATAAAGCCTGCCACACCGGGCATCGGTCAGAATTCCAGCGAAGCCCCCAGGACGGGCACCAGCGCCAGCCAGTCGCGCGGCGGCAGGCCCTTGAGCGATCCGGCAATCGCCGCGATCGGGCCGCCATGGGTGATGACCATCGTCCGCCCATCCGGCAGGCTGTGGAACGCGGCCAGCGCGCGCGTCGCGAATGCCATCGTGGTCTCGCCGCCGCCGGGGCGGAAACCGTCGGGATCATCGATCATCCCGTCCATCGCACTGCCGGTTTCGCGGTAGATGGCCGTCCAGCTGCGCCCCTCCCAGCTGCCGAAATCGCGCTCCTGCCAGGCGGTGTCGGCATGAGAGGCGACACCCGCGAGCGCGGCCACGGCCTCTGCCAGGATGCATGCGCGGCTAAGGCCAGAGTGCACGATGCGATCGGGCTTCCACCCGGCCAGCGATGCCGCGAGAGCGCGCGCGTGAGACTGCCCGGCGCGGCTCAGCCCCATGTCGCTCTGGCCATAGCAACGCCCCTTCCAGCCGCGGGCAACCTCGGTATGCCGGACCAGCAGAACCTGGCGCTTCATCACCACGCCGCGGTTGCCGCGAGCAGCAGGATCAGCTGCCCGGCATAAGCGGCAAAGCCCAGACAGTCGCCGGTGCTGCCGCCGATGCGGCGGATCAGCAGCGCGCGAAACCACACGTTGAACACACCAGCGGCCAGCACAGCCGCCACCAACGCTAGCGGCGCAAGCATCGCAAATCCGAGCAACCCCGGCACGGCGGTTGCCAACGCCAGCATCAGTACGCGCGCCCCAACGCCCGAGCCGATATCCTTGGCGAGCCCCTCCCCTTGCGGCGCGGGCGCGACCGATGCCATCAGCACCACGACCAGCAACCGCCCGAAACAGGCCGAAGCGACAAGCGTCAGAAACGCCACCAGCGGCGTCATGGAGCCGAGCACCGCCAGCATCAGCGCCGCGCGCAGGCCGAGCGCGAGGATCAGCCCGACGCTGCCATAGCTGCCGATGCGGCTGTCCTTCATGATCCGGCGTACATCATCGGCCGTCCAGCCGCCGCCAAAGGCATCGCAGAAATCGGCGACGGCATCCTCGTGGAACGCTCCGGTCAGCCGGGCTTCGATCACCAGGGCGATCAGCACCGCGACCAGCGCGGGCCAGAGCGTATCGGCGGCCAGCGCGATGGTCGCCGTGATCGCCCCGATCGCAGCGCCCACCAGCGGGAACCATCCGACCGCCTGCACCAGCCCCGCCGAGACCTGTGCAGGCGAAAGCTGCGCAGTGCCGGGAACCGGGATACGCGTAAGGAACTGGATCGCGAGCACCGGCGGGGCCCAGGCGGGGAATCTCGCGTTCATCGTCACGCCCCGATATCCGCCAACCGCGCGACATCGCACAGCAGCGACGCTGCGCTGTCGAGCAGCGGCAGCGCGACCAGCGCGCCGCTACCCTCGCCCAGCCGCATATGCCATTCGAGCACCGGGATCAGCCCCAGCTGCGCCAGCGCCGCGCGATGACCGGGCTCGGCGGACAGATGGCCCGCGATCATGCTGGTGCGCGTGCCCGGACACAGCCGTTCGGCGATCAAGGCCGCAGCGGTGGTGACATAGCCGTCGAGCAGCACGGGCACGCCCTGCCCGGCGGCCTCGGCGTAGAAGCCTGCCATCGCTACAATCTCGAACCCCGCGATCGCAGCCAGTGCCGCCTTGTCGGAGCGGCCCTCCAGCCTGGCGACCGCCTGGGCCACGATATCGCGCTTGGTAGCCCGCATCGCCGCATCTGCCCCCGCACCGCTGCCGGTCGCGGTATCAGCATCGATGCCCGCGAGCGCATGCGTCAGACACGCAGCGCTGGTGGTGTTGCCGATCCCCATTTCGCCCGCGATCAGCAGGCGATAGCCTTGATCGATCGCGGCCTGCGCCTCCGCCGCGCCCAGTGCCCAGGCCGCATCGAACTGCCCGACCAACATCGCCGGCTCGATGCTCAGGTCCGCCGTCCCCGCGGCCACCGGCTGCGCATGGAAATGGGCAGGCCATGGCTGGCGCGGTGGCTGGACCATGCCGGCATCGACGACGCGGACATCGACGCCGTGCGTGCTGGCCAGCGCGGTACTTGTCGCCTGGCCCTTGAGGATCGTCTCGACCATCGCGGTGGTCACCGCTGAGGGCCAGGCGCTCACCCCCTGCGCCACCACGCCGTGGTCGGCGGCAAACAACACCAGGCGGCGCGGGCGCGTGGCGGGCGTCAGCGACTGGCTTGCGACCGCCATCTCCACCGCCAGCGCTTCCAACTGCCCCAAGCTTCCCATAGGCTTGGCAAGCGCATCGAGCTTTGCCTGGACATCATCACGGGTCATCATCAGCGCACCAGCCGGGTCGTTGCAGGGTCGAGCCGCTCCTGCCAGCCATGCCGGACCAGCTCGGGGATGTCGGTTTCGCGCTCGGGATAGCCCAGGCACAGCAAGGCGACAAACCGCCAGTGCGCAGGAACATCGAGCAACGTGTTCATGCTCACCGGATCGATGATCGACACCCAGCCAAGGCCAATGCCTTGCGCACGGGCGGCGAGCCACAAAGTGTGCACCGCCGTCACCACCGACCAGCACAAGGTCTCGGGCATCGTCGCGCGGCCGAGGCCATGGCCCGCGCCGTCCTGTTCGTTGCAGAACACCGCCACAATTTCGGGCGCCTCGCGCAGGCCGTGCAGCTTCAGGCCGTCATACAGAGCCTTGCGTTCGCCGTCATAGCCTTCGCCCGCTGCACCTTTCTGCGCATCGACCTGATCGGCCAGCGCGCTGCGGCGATGAGGCGACAGGATGCGCACGAACCGCCACGGCTGGGCATTGCCCACCGAAGGTCCGCGACATGCGATCTCGAGCAGTTGATCGAGCACACCATCGGGCAGCGGGCGCGTCTGGAAATGCCGGACATCGCGACGCCATGCCAGCAACTGGTCCAGCGTATCGCGAAAGGCCATGTCGAACAGCGGCTCGGTCATGTCCCGTGTCCCGCGATCGCCAGCAGCCGGTCGATATCGACATGCGCTTCCAGACCGGCCGCGAGCGCATCGAGCGCCTGATCGACCCGGTGATCCTGCGCGATGCCATCGCTCTGCGCGCCGAGCCGCGCCAGCCACGCCCCGCGCTGCGCGGGATGATCGAACAGCCGGTGGATATAGCATCCCGCGATCTGGCCATCGGGGCTGATGGCACCGTCCGGCGAGCCATCGGCCAGCCGCAGCAACGGCTGCACTGGCGAAAGCGCACGGGTCTGGCCGACATGGATTTCATAGCCCGCGAATGGCTGGTCGTCGCAGATGCTGCTGCCGGTCACATCGACCACGCGCTTGTCGCCGGTCAGCCGCGTGGTAACGGGGAGATAGCCCAGCCCCGCCACGGTTTCGGGGGGCCCCTCGACACCATCGGGGTCGTCGATCGTCTCGCCCAGCATCTGGTAGCCGCCACAGATGCCCAGTACCGCGCCTCCGCGCCGGACATGCGCGGCGATATCGATATCCCAGCCCTGTACGCGCAGGAAGGCAAGGTCCGCGATCGTCGCCTTAGTGCCGGGCAGGATGATCAGCGCCGCATCGCCGGGCAAGGGCTGGCCCGGGGGCACCATCACCAGCCGCACGCCAGGTTCGTGCATCAGCGGATCGAAATCATCGAAATTGGCGATCCGCGACAGCATCGGCACCGCGATGGTGATCACGCCGCCGGTGGTCGCGGCAGCGTCCAGCACCACCGCATCTTCGGCGGGCAACTGCCGTGCGGCGGCCAGCCACGGGATCACGCCCAGCCCCGGCCAGCCGGTGCGACGCTCAATCTCGGCATAGCCGTCATCGAACAGCCGCACATCGCCGCGAAACTTGTTGATCAGGAAGCCCCTGATCATCGCAGCATCGTCTTCGTCTATCACCGCCTTCGTGCCGACGATCGAGGCGATCACCCCGCCCCGGTCGATGTCGCCGATCAGCACCACCGGAACGCCCGCGGCCCGCGCAAAGCCCATGTTGGCGATGTCGCCGGCGCGCAGGTTGATCTCCGCCGGGCTGCCCGCGCCTTCGACGATGACGATATCGGCCGCAGCCTTCAGCCGCTCCCACGATTGCAGCACCTTGCCAAGCAGTTCGCCCTTGCGATGCTGGCAGTCCGCCGCGCCCAGGGTGCCGACGACCTTTCCGTGGACCACCACCTGCGCGCCGGTATCCGACTGCGGCTTGATCAGCACCGGGTTCATGTCGATGGTCGGCGCTGCCCGGCAGGCGAGCGCCTGCAGCGCCTGTGCGCGGCCGATCTCGCCGCCTTGCGCGACCGCAGCGTTGTTCGACATGTTCTGCGGCTTGAAGGGAAGCACCTTCAGCCCGCGATTGGCGAGCAACCGGCACAGCCCTGCGACCAGCACCGATTTGCCGACATCCGACCCCGTTCCCTGCAACATCACAGCAGCCATGCCAGTCCTCCTACGCCAATCCAGAGCAACAGGCACGCCCGGCGATAGGCCCACAACGCGCGCTTCAGGTCTACCGCATCGGGTGCCGGGCCATCCCCCAGCCAGGCGCGGTGCGCCGGTTCGCCGTCATAGCGGACCGGACCGCCGAGGCGTCGCCCGAGCACGCCCGCCATTGCCGCTTCGGGCCAACCACCATTGGGTGAGGCATGATGATGTGCATCGCGCAGCATGATGCGCCACCCACCCCAGCCCGCGATGCACAGCAGCACGCCCGAAATCCGTGCGGGAATCCAGTTCACCAGATCATCGGCGCGCGCCGCCGCCCAGCCGAAATGGAGATAGCGTGCGTCGCGGTGGCCGATCATCGAATCCGCGGTGTTCACCGCCTTGCAGACCAGCAGACCCGGCAGGCCCGCGACGAGAAACCAGAAAGCCGGCGCGACAATGCCATCGCAGAAGCTTTCGGCGAGGCTCTCTGTCGCGGCAACCGCGATGCCGTTCTCGCCAAGCGTATCGGTGTCGCGCCCCACGATCATCGCGACCGCCTCGCGCGCTGCCGCCACGTCGCCGCGCAGCAAAGGGCGGGCGACCGCGCGGACATGATCGTCGAGGCTGCGCTGCGCCAGGCCGGTGGTCGCCAGCAGGATGACGAGCGCCACCGCGATGCTGTCGCCTGCCATCTGCTCGCACGCCCAGCCTGCGGCCGCAGCACCACCTGCGGCGATGACCAGCAAGGCAAGCCCCATCACTCTGCGATGCATCGCGCTGCCCGCATTCCAGCGCGGTTCGAGCCTCGCGATGGCAGCGCCGATCCACATCACCGGATGGCCGATCGCTGCCAGCAAAGGCGCGGGGTAGCCGATCGCCGCCTCGCCGATCAGCGCCAGCAGCAGCTGTTCGGGCCGCGCGATCATTCGCCGCGCGTCATCGGACTGGTGACGATGAAGGGCACCCCGCCGGGCGTCGTGCCGAATTGCGAGGCGACGCCGTAGGTCTCGGCGATCCGCTGCGGCGTCAGCACCTCGGCGGGGGCACCCTGCGCCACGGTGCGGCCATCGCGCAGCAGCAGGATCTCATCGGCCACCTGGATCGCATGGTTGAGATCGTGCAGGACCACGATCACCCCTGCCCCGCCGCGCGCAACATCGCGCAGGCACGCCAGCGTATCCAGCTGGTGCGCGGGGTCGAGATTGGCGAGCGGTTCATCGGCCAGCAGCCATTGCGGCTCGCCCGCCAGCACACGCGCCAGCAGCACCCGCGCGCGCTCGCCGCCCGATAGCGCAGTCATCTGGCGCGCGGCGAACCGGGTGACGTCGGTCGCCGCCATCGCGCGGTCGACGATAGAACGATCCGCCTCGGTCTCGCCCCAGCGCGCGCGATGCGGATACCGGCCCAGCCCGACCAGCGTCGCGACATCGACATCCCAATGCACATCCCCGCCCTGCGGCAGCAGGCCGATCCGCCTGGCAAGGTCGCGCCGGTCCAGAGCAGAGCGCGGCTGACCGCCGACCAGCACTTGCCCCGCATCGGGCGCAAGCAACCCGGCGAGGCAGGCGAGCAGCGTCGATTTGCCCGCACCGTTCGGGCCCAGCACTGCGGTCACGCGTCCGGGCGCAAAGACGGCGCTGACATCGTCCAGCACCCGCTGACCACCCCGGTGGAGGATGAGGCCATCGATGGCGAGCGAACTCATGCCAGCCTCCGGCGCATGCGCAGCAACAGGATCAGGAAGAACGGTCCGCCCAGCATCGACATCGCAATCCCCAGGCGCAATTCGCTGACCGTCGGGATCGCGCGCACCAGGCTGTCGGCGAGCAGCAGCAGCAGCGCGCCTGCCAGCGCTGAAGGCAGCAGCACCGCAGAGGGCCGGTTGCCGACGAACGGGCGGACGAGGTGCGGCACGATCAGTCCGACAAAGCCGATGATACCAGCGGTCGCCACCGAGGCCCCGACGCACAGCGCGACGCCGATGACGATCAGCAGCTGCAGCCGCCGGGGATCGACCCCCATCGAGCGGGCAGCGGATTCGCCCAGGGTCAGCGCATCAAGTGTGGGCCCGGTAAGGCCTAGCAGCGCGCACCCCAAAGCCAGCAGCGGCAGTGCCAGCTGCACATCGTCCCAGCTGCGATCGGTCAGCGCGCCCATCAGCCAGGTGACGATCTGCGAGGTCGCAAACGGCGTGGGCGCGAGGCTGATCGCCAGCGCGGTCATCGACCCTGCAACGCTCGAAAGGATGACGCCGGCGAGCGTGAACACAATGATGCTGCCCGAGCGCCCGACCAGCAACGCGAGCAGTCCCATGGTGATCGCAGCGCCGGTGAGCGCGAACATCGGCAGCAGCCAGGGCGCGGCGGCATAGCCGAAATAGAGCGAGATCACCGCCCCCAATGCCGCGCCCGACGACACACCGAACAGGCCGGGATCGGCAAGCGGGTTGCGCAGATAGCCCTGCATCGCCGCGCCGGAAAGGCCCAGGCTCGCGCCCACCAAGGCTGCCAGGATTGTGCGCGGCAGGCGCAGCTCGGCGATGATCGGCCAGCGCGGATCGGCGTTGACCCAGGCATCGAGCGGGATCCACACCTTGCCCGCGATCAGCGACAGCAGCATGGCCGCAGCAATGGCCGTGAGGAGGGCAAGATTGAGGCGGAGCGACCGGGTCACAGCGCGCGCCTGATCGCGGCGAGATGACCCACCGCATCGATGATCGTCGGGCCGCCGCAATGCAGCAGCCGCTCGGGGTAGCGCCGCACCGCGATGGTCTGTTTCAGACCCGCCAGCACCGGATGGCCCAGCATGCGATCGTTCAGGTCTTCCGCCCCGACGGACAGCAGCACCTCGGGCGGCCGTGCAACCAGATGCTCGAGCGGCAGCACGTCCCAGTGCTTGAGGCCGTAATCGGCGCTCATGTTGCGATAGCCGGTCCGCTGCAACAGCTCGCTGGCCAGCGTTCCCTCGCCCGGCACAAGCCCACCACCCTGCCAGATAAGCGCCGCAGGCGCTGCATTATGCTGCACCGATGCTGCGCGAACGGCAGCATTGATCCGGGCGACGAGTGCTTCGCCTCGCTCGGGCTGGCGGACCGCAGCTGCGATCGTTCTGATCTGTGCCTGGCTCTCCGCGATGCTTTCCGGCACGCCAATCTGGATCAGCTCGATGTTCATCCGGTGCAGCGCCGCGATGGTCGCAGGGGCAACATGCGCTCCGGCGATCACGATATCGGGGGCCTGCGCCACCACCTCCTCGGCCGTGCCCGAGGTTGCGGCAAAGCGCCGCGCCAGATCGAGCGGGATCGATGTCGCGCGCGGGTCCTGCGAATAATGGCTGATCGCGGCAATTTGCCTTGGGCTGGCCACCTGCATCAGCACCGCATCGACACACGGGTTGATCGATACCACGCGCGGCAGAGCCACGGGCCCTTGTCGCTGCGCCGAGCGGTCAGCGGCTTGCGACGTGCAGCCCGCAACCGCCAGTCCCAGCAGCAAGGCGAAGGCGCGGATCAATATTCGACGCCCTTCTGCGCCTTGAACCCGGCCTTGAACGGGTGCTTCACTTCCTCGAACTCGGTCACCAGATCGGCGATTGCGATGAGTTCGGGCTTCGCGTTTCGTCCTGTGATGCAGATATGCTTGGTCAGCGGGCGGTCGGCCAGAAACGCGACGATCTCGTCGATCGGCAGCGTGTCCTGCCGCAGCACGATGTTGAGTTCGTCGAGGATGATGAAGTCATACTCGGGATCGAGGATCAGCGCCTTCGAGCGTTCCCAGGCGGCGCGGGCGGCCTCGATGTCGCGGGCGCGATCCTGCGTGTCCCAGGTGAAGCCTTCACCCATCACCTCGAAGGTCAACAGGTCGGGATTGGCCTGGAAGAAATTCTTCTCGCCGGTCTCCCAGCTGCCTTTGACATATTGGACGATGCCGACCTTCATCCCCCAGCCGAGCGAGCGGATGGCCATGCCGAAGGCGGACGAAGACTTGCCCTTGCCGTTGCCGGTGTGGACGATCAGCAACCCGCGTTCGAGCGTCCGCCTGGCCTGCATGCGCTCGCGCGCCGCCTGCACCCGCTTCATCCGCGCATTGTGGCGGGCAAAGTCTTCCTCGGTCTCGGTCATGATATCCTCCAGGTGGTAAGAGCCTCGTCCAGTCTGGCCCAATCGCTCTCGTCACGCGGCAGGCCGATCCGCAGCCAGCCGGGTGCATCATCGAATGGCCGGGTGAGCACGCCCGCCTGCGCCAGATGGACGAACAGGCGGTCGCGATGCTCGGTTGACGCCAGCACGAAAAACGCCGTCCGCCCGATGATGTCGATGCCGTGCCGGGTCAACAGATCGGCCAGCCGCTGCGAAGCCGTGGCCAGCCGCGCCCGCTGCGCAGCATGCCAGGCCCTATCGCGATAGGCCGCCAGACCGGTCGCCAGCGCCGGGCCGGAAATCGGCCAGTCGCCGATCAGCGCACGCAGATCTGCTGCGATCGCAGGCGGCGCGATGGCAAACCCCAACCGCAATCCTGCCAGGCCGAAGAACTTGCCGAACGAGCGCAGCACGATCAGCCCCGGCCAGTTGCAGCCGGCGAGGCTGTTGGCGGGGTCCGCATCGGCAAAGGCTTCGTCGACGATCAGATGGCCGCCCCGCGCCGCCATCGTAAGGGCCGCCCATTCCAGCAACAGCGGGTCGGCGATCACGCCATCGGGGTTGTTGGGCCGGGCGAGCACCAGCGCGTCGTGCGTCGGCGCGATGCTCGCGATCTCTGCGGTCGTGCAGGCCACCGCATCGTGCCCGCCCCACATCGCTGCATGGCCCGAATAGCCGGGGCGGACGATGGCCGGGCGGAACACGAACGACCGGCGGCCCAGCAACAGCCCCAGCAGCCGCATCGCCAGATCGCTGCCCGGTACCGCCACAACGCGCGCGGGGTCCGCCCCGAAAAAGGCGGCGGCAGCGGCTTCCAGCGCCGCAAGGTCGGCGGGATCAGGCAATCGTTCTGCTGCCTCGGCGGGCGCGGCAAGCCGATAGGACCACGGCGCGATCCCGGTGGACAGATCGGTCCACCGCGCAATGTGCGGAAAGGCGGCGCGCGCCATGTCAATGCGGCCGCCGTGGCGGGCAAAGTCATCGATCGAGGCCCGCGCCGCCTGTGCCATCAGTAGGTCAACCGCACGCCGACATAGCCCGCGCGGCCCGGCGAGCCATAGCGGAACACCGTCTCATAGCGCTCGTCGAACAGGTTTTCGACCCGGCCATAGATCTCGACCCGGTCGGTCAGCGGGAACGATGCGCGCAGGTCCGCCAGCACATAGCCTTCGACCTTGCGGCTGTTGTTGGCATTGTCGAAATTCGCGCCGACATGGGTCAGCGTGACCCCGGTCTCCAGCCCGAAGCCCCAACGATAGTCGATCAGCGCGTTGACGCTGTGCTGCGGGCGGCGCACCAGCTGGCGACCGAAATTGGCATTGCCCGGCGAACGGTTGGTGGCATCGGTATAGGTATAATTGGCCTGCAGCCGCAGCGCATCGACCGGCTGCATCATCAGGCCGATCTCGACCCCTTCGGCGCGCGCCTTCGAGACATTGTCATAGGTGCCCGACGGACGCCCGGCGCAGATGCCGGTGCGCGGCAGCGGGCACGATATGAAGATGATCAGATCGTCGGAATCGCGGCGGAAATAGGTGGCGCTGGCCTGCAAGCGGCCGTCCACCAGATCCTGCGTGATGCCGGCATCCCAGCCCTTCGAGCGTTCGGGCTGCAGCCGCTGGTTGCCGAAATCGCTCTGCAGCTGGAACAACGAGGGTGCCTTGAAGCCCTCGGCATAGCTGGCGCGCAGCGTCGTCCCGGTTTGGCTGATGGCGTAGACGCCGCTGGCACCAAAGGTCGTCGCGCCGCCGAAACGGTTGTGATTATCGTGGCGGACCCCGCCGGTCAGCGTCAGGCCGGAAAGCGGGCTGGCGACGATCTGCGCGTACACGCTGTCGATCCGCGCCCGCCCGACCGAAGGCGCCGCGCCAAAGCTGCTGCTGGAAAAGCGCGAGGTCTCGCGCTCCAGCCCCCCGGTCAGCTGCCAGCCCTCGGCAATGTCGAAGATGCCCTGATATTCGATACGCTCGTTGCGGCCATGGCCGGCGAATGTCTCGCTCGCAGGGCCGTCGAGCGCGATGCTGCGCCGCCGGGTGTCGGTATAGGCATAGCCCAGCCGATTGCGGAAACGCCCTTCAAACAGCGCGGCATTGATGCCGGTATAGCCGACGATCTCGCGGGTGCGCGATTCCTCGTTGACGTCGCCAAAGGCAAAGCTTGGCGGCGGAAAGCCGTCGATGTTGACCCGGCCTTCGGAATACCATCCGCGCGCGTCGATCGAGATCGCGTCGCTCAGGGCCAGGTTGAAATTGCCGTTGGCACCGTAATTTTCATAGCCGTCCTTCTCGGTCCCGCCGCGCGCCTCGCTGTATGCCGAGATGCCATCGGTGCGGAAATAGCCTGCGCCGACGCTCGCCGAGAGCGGACCTGCCTTGCCCGCGATGTTCCCGACCAGCTGACCGGTGTCGCGATAGCCATATTCGCCGCGCAGATTGACGCTGAGGTCTTGTGTCGGCTGGCGGGTGATCATGTTGATCACCCCGCCGATCGCCTGGCTGCCCCAGAGCACCGAGGAGGGGCCGCGCAGTACCTCGATCCGCTCGATATTGCCAATCAGCAGATTGCCGAAGTTGAAGCCGCCGCCGGGCGACGAGGGGTCATTAAGCTTGATGCCATCGACCAGAGCCACGGTCTGGTCGCTTTCCGCGCCGCGAATGAACACCGATGTCGACGTGCCGACGCCGCCGTTGCGGGTAATGCTGACACCGGGAACGGTGCGCAGGATGTCGGCGACCGCCTGGGTCTGCCGCCGCTCGATCTCGGCGAAATCGATGACGGTGATCGACTGGCCGACCTTGTCGAGCGGCTGTGCGGTGCGGTTGGCGGTGACGACGATCACCGGTTCGCGCTGGTTTGCCTCGGCAAGCGTGTCCTGCGCCATCGCGGCAGCGGACAGGCTGGCGCAGATGGCGGACGCAGAAATGGTAACTTTCAGAAATGGATTAGGCATGTGTATCCCCTGTCAAACAACAAGGGGTTACGCGCGCCAATGGCACGACAGAGCTATCGCTGGCTTGTCACCCGCGCGCGCACCCCGACCGATGTCGTCACGCGAGGATGAACCTCGATCACGCTGAACACCCCGTCCGCGCAAAGGACCGACTGCGTCAGGCAGGTCTCCTGGCTCCCGGGTCATCGCCTTCGCCCCGCCTTCCCGGATGCAGAAGCATCCAGTGGCATTTCAGGGCGACCGCTATCCGGTCACAGTTGCGGGGACAGCCGCGGATTACAGGTGGATACCTGCTTCCGCGTTCCCTATTAATCCCATCTCTGGGAACCTGTCGCGTCGCCGCATTATTGCGAGTGAAAACGCTTTGCAAGGAAAATGGGATGATGCGGTGCTGACCTTCATCACCGGCGGTGCGCGCTCGGGCAAGAGCGCGCGCGCGCAGACACTGGCCGAAGATCACGCCGGAGAGCTGGTCTATCTCGCCACGGCCCAGGCGTTCGACGAGGAAATGACCGACCGGATCGCCCGCCATCGCGCCGACCGGGGCCCGCGCTGGCGTACCGTCGAATGCCCGGTGGATCTGCCAGAGGCCGTTGCGCGCGAGGCAGCGCCGGATCGCATACTGCTGGTCGATTGCCTGACGCTGTGGACCAGCAACCTGCTGCTGGGTGAGCACGACTTTGCCGCCGCCTCGCAGCGCCTGATCGCCACACTGACGCAGGCCCGTTCGCCGGTCATCCTCGTCAGCAACGAGGTGGGCATGGGCATCGTGCCGGACAATCCACTCGCCCGCCAGTTCCGCGACATGGCGGGGCGGCTCAATCAGGATGTCGCCGCCATCGCCCATCGCGCCGAGCTTGTCGTCTCGGGCCTTGTTGTCCAGCTCAAGCCAGGCCCGCCTGCGGCCTGACGGCAACGCTCAGTCGGTGACCTCTAGCAGATTATCGTCGGCATTGCGGTCGACATATGTGTTGTACGGGTCAATGCCCGCGTGGGTCGGGCGGCGCTGGGTGATGATCCGCAGCGTCTGCTTGCCGCTGGTGATCGGCTTGCGCTCCATCAGCAGCACGTTCTTGGTGGCAAAGGCCCCCTCGCCCGGTCGCGCCGTGAACAGGCCGACGTCGATGGTGTCAGCGAGCGGCGCCTCTTTCTCGGCGCCCTGCCCGTCCGCGTACAGCTTTCTCGCGTCTATCGTCAGTACGGTTTCGAAGCGGCCCGGCGCGAGCTGGCGGGTCTTGGCCCCGCTCATCTTGAGGTCATAGACCGTGATCCGCTCGAAAAGGTCGCTGACCAAAGCGCGTTCCGCCGGGGTCCGCGCCAGCGCCTTTAGCGCATCGACCAGATCGGTCGAGCGGGCATAAGGCTGGCTCTTGAAGCGATACCGATCAAGCAAGGCCGCGAGCGCCGTGTTGACCCGCGCCTCACCCAGCCGGTCCTGCAACAGGTACATCACCAGCGATCCCTTGTTGTAATGGATATAGCCCTGGTTCTCGACTCGGTTGAGCGGCAGCTCTTCGACCACCTCGCTGCCGCGCGCGCGCAGATAGCGATCAAGCTCGTATTTCAGGAAGCGGCGGATCTGGTCCTCGCCGTACAGGTCTTTCATCACCATCAGCGCGCTGTACTGCGCCAGCGTCTCGACCAGCACCGTACCGCCCTGCATGTCTGCGCTGATCAGCTGGTGGGCCCAGTACTGGTGCGCCATTTCGTGCGCGGTCACATAGGTCACATAGTCGATCGCTTCGGGATCGCGTGTATCGGCGATGAAGCCGATGCGCTCCGAATAGGGGATGGTCCCCGCGAACGCCTGGGCGAAGGTCGCATAGCCCGGAAACTCGATGATGCGGGCGTAATCGAACTGGTATGGCCCGAAAGCGCTGCGGTAGTAATCGAGCGAAAGCTGCATCGCCTTCAGCATGCGCTCGACATTATAGGCGTGGCCGGGGTGATACAGCACCGACAGCGCGACATCGCCAGAGCGGGCCTTGGCCTCTGCATAGCGCGCCGACTGGACCGAGAAGAACGCCAGGATCGGCGCGCGCGACACGAAGCGCGCGGTCCGCCTGCCATCGCGGGTGACATCGGACACCTTGCTTCCCGGCGCGATCGGGGTCTGGTCGGCGCTGGTCGAAACCGTGATATCCGCCATCACCCAGTCGGCATCGCCGATATAGTTTCGGCGGGTCGCCGCCAGGTTTTCGAGCTTGGCGGGGCGCAATTCCGCGGGAAGGCCATATTTGCGCCGCTGTGTCCGGTCGGTGAGCAGACCAAAGCGGTTCATGCCGATCAGCGGCGCGAACTGCTGGTTGTTGAGGAAGCTGCCATTGGCGACCAGATTGGTGTCGTCGCCTGTCGCGCGGAAACCCTTTTGCTGGCGGCGCGTGACGAAATCCATAGCCAGCGTGGCCCCGGGCGCCAGCGGCGTGGCAAAGCGGTAGATGCGATACTGGTCGTCCTGATCGTCGAGCTCCAGCTTCGCGCCCGGCACGGTCAGCTTGACGAGCCGTGTGTCGACATCACCCATGCGCACATGCAGCGTCTCGAGCGGCGCGCCAGTGTCATTGACCAGACTGTAGCGCCCCTGCGCCTCCATCCGGCGCTCTTCGGGATACAGATCGATGCGCATCCGCATCGCCGTGGCCGAAGGTTGCAGCACCTTTTCGTACTTCAGGAACTTCTTCTCATATTCGGCCTGCATCGCGCGCATGCCGTCGCGCGTGCGGTATTCGTTGAGTACGTTCATGTTCCAGTAGAGGAATCCGCCGGTCCCGATGAACACGAGCGCCGCGCCCGCTATCAGGACGCCGGGAACACCGCGCAGCCGCGCAGGCACACGCGCCAGCCGAGCCTTCAGCCGCGTCTCGGTGCCGCGCCGCCACAACAGGTGCGAGACCACGATCAGGATCAGCGCGAATGCCGACCAGTAGAGCCGCAGCCACCAGCCCGCAGGGCCGCCGGCCTGGATACCATTTATGTCCGAGGGGATGACCGCGCCGGTCTGGCCGTAAGAATAGAGCGGATGCTCGAAGCCGATGCCCGACAGGGTGATCGTCGTCACCAGGTACACCACCATCAGGCCCCAGCCGATATACTTGTTGGGGCTGAGCGACTGCAGGAACACCGCCAGCACGGCGGTGAGCATCATGTCCACCGACAGCGGCAGCAGATACCAGGACGCAAACTGGCCGAATTCGATCACCGCCCCGCCGCGCATCAGCTGGATCGCGATTCCCGCCAGCATGGATACCAGCAGGGTGGCGAACAGCACCATCGCGACCGCCAGCGCCTTGGGCACGATATAGGCCCAGTTGGGCAAAGCGGTCGCATCGACGATCTCGTGCATCCGCCGGTCGCGGTCGCGCCACACGACCTCGCCCGCGTAATAGATCGCGATGATGACCGGGATGATGGCAAAGGTTCCGGTCAACGTTTCGATGATCGCGAAGGTCAGCGGACGTGCGGGCGTGCCGTACAGCTCGTTTGCGGTCCACAGGGCCGCGCCTGCATTGACCAGACCGATCAGCAGCAGCACGAAGAATGCCGGACTCTTGACCAGTTGCAGGATCTCGAAGCGGCAGCGGAAGATCAGTTGCGTCGCCCAGGCGCGATCAGGATCGGTCGCGGGCAGCGTCGCGACCAGCAGCGGGGCATCGCGGCCCAGCTTCGCCTCGGTCTTGGCCTGGCGCCGCAGCTTGCGCTTCGACATGCCCTTTTCGGCAAAGCTGAAACGCCAATAGGCAAAGGCCAGCGCGACGAGCCCAACGCCGATCGCCAATGCGCGGTTGGCGAGCAGCACACCATCGAGCGGTGGCGCCATCAGGTTCGATTCGGCGGCAGTCCAGTACCGCGTTGCGGTGGACACCGCGCCGATCCCGAACGGTTCGATATAGGCGACCGTCTCACGCAGTTCGGG
Organism: Hydrogenophaga intermedia; assembly: GCA_943370475.1. Lineage (GTDB taxonomy): Bacteria > Pseudomonadota > Alphaproteobacteria > Sphingomonadales > Sphingomonadaceae > Blastomonas. The sequence goes on along the minus strand of CALRRI020000013.1, from coordinate 57,445 downwards.
ACGCGATCCGACCAGCCCGACGAGCACCAGATAGCCCACAAGAAACACCACGACGCCGACATAGCTGTACATCATCGAGCGCGTCACGGTGGCGACGGCAAAGAAGATCGCGGCGGTCAGGAAGACGTTGGGCAGTGCCAGTGCGCCATAAGCAAAAGCGTAATATTCCAGGCGGTTGGGGCCCAATGTTTCGGCATCGAGCCAGGGCATCAGCGAGCCCAGCCACATCGCCAGCGGCACTGCGAGAAACGCTACCGCTGCTGCCAGGAAGGCGCCAGCAAACCGCCCGATCAGATAGTCGAACTTGCGCACCTGGGTCGATCGCACCATCGGCCCGAAACCGCTTTCGTCATCGCGGACGATGACATTGGCGACGAACGCGGTGGTCACGAACATGAAGAAGATCGAGAGGATGAGATGCGTCTGCGCGATCGCAGTCGGCGCGTTGGCGTGGACGTTGCCGCCGCTGCCGATCTGGATCTGGTCGATCGTCATCGCGCCGAAGGTCAGCAGGAAGAACAGAATGGCGACCACCCAGAACACCGGGCTGGTCATCTGGTAGCGGAGCTCGAACCCGGCGATGCGGCGGAACATGCGCGGTGCCCCCGTCAGGCCGCTTGCGCGGCGGGCGAGAGGCGGCTGCTGGCGAGGGTGGAGAAATAGACATCCTCCAGCCCGCCATCGACACTGGCGAACCCGTCACCCGGGTCGCTGGGTGACACGATATGAATCACCGTGCGCCCGGCAAACAGCCGGGTCGAGATGACGCTGTAGCGGGCGCGGTGATCGTCGAGCGCATCGCGTGCGATCGTCTTGGCCCAGATGGTCCCCCGCGTCTGCGCGATCAGATCATGCGGCGCGCCTTCGCTCTGGATGCGGCCTGCCGCCAGGATCGCCATCCGCGGGCACAGATCGGCGACATCCTCGACGATGTGGGTCGAGAGGATGATCACGACATTCTCGCCGATCTCTGCGAGCAGATTGAGGAAGCGGTTGCGCTCTTCCGGGTCGAGTCCGGCGGTGGGTTCATCAACGATGATCAGCTGCGGCTGCCCGATCAGCGCCTGAGCAATGCCGAAGCGCTGGCGCATGCCGCCGGAAAAGCCCGCGATCGCCTTTTTGCGCACCGCCCACAGATTGGTCTGGTTGAGTAGCGTCTCGACCGTCGCCTTGCGGTCGGCCGCCGATGCGACGCCCTTCAGCACCGCCATGTGATCGAGCATGTCATAAGCCGACACACGCGGATAAACGCCGAAATCCTGCGGCAGATAGCCCAGTGTCCGGCGCAGATGCTCGGGCTGGGCGATGACGTCGATATCGCCGAAGCGGATCGACCCTGCCGTCGGTGTCTGCAGCGTTGCGATCGTCCGCATTAGGGTCGATTTGCCCGCGCCATTGGGGCCCAGCAAACCGAACATGCCCTTGGGGATCGTGACGCTGACATCGTCGAGCGCCCGCGTTCCGTTGGCGTAGACATGCGTTATGTTGCGAAGATCGAGCATCATCACCTCCATTGGTGATGAGCTAGCTAGCGCGCTGTGTTGCCGGTGTAAATCACCAAGACGCTGCCATCGCCGGTTTTTCGTTTTGCGATCCGCGAGCCATGCAGTGCGTCACCGCGTCACGACATCCCGCTTCATCGGAGCCAGCTTGGACAGGAACCGGTTTTGCGCGGCAAATCCGATCTTCTCTTCCGCCATCGCTGCCTGCAGATTTTCCACCAGCACGTTGAGATCGTCGACCTGCAGCCCGATGTCGCGGTGCGAACTGGCCATGTCGCGCCCGGTGTAGTCGCAGCCAGCGTTCAGGATATGGCAAAACTGTTCGAACAGCGTGCGGCGCAGCCGGACGAGATCGTGCGCAACGAAGACCTCCGAAATCCGGGGATCGGCCACCGCGCGGTCGACCAGGCCGTTGACGACGCGGCGGATGCCGTCCTGCCCGTGGAACGCGTCGCGCATGCCCGTGCCGGCAAACGGCGCAGCCCCAGCATTGGCATTCGACATTTCATAAGGGTCGACCGGCAGTTCGCCGGTGACAGGATCGCGCTGCGGTTCGGGGCGCGGCGCGGCCTCGCTGGATGCCTCGGCTTCGGGAGCAGACTCGGACATGGCGGGCATGTCCTGCAGGCTGGACAGGGCAAGGGCAAGAAGAAGGCTGATCATCATGGTGTCCCGGTTTTCAGAATGCCGCCTGCAGCGACAGGAAGGCGCCACGCTGATTGTCTGCGGTGGCGATGCTGCCAAGGTCGACATAGGCCGCCGTCACCGTGACGTTGCGGGTCACGGCATAAGCCGCGAACAGGTCGAACCAGTCATCCTCGCGCGCAATACCCAGGTTGTCGGGCTTGGTGCGATATTCCCCGCCGACCACGAAGCGCCGCGAGAACTGATAGGCAAGCGATCCTTCGAACTGCGGCTTGTGATCATTGTCGGTCGCGCTACCAAAGCCCAGCAGGCCATTCTGGTTTGCCTTGGTGAACCGCACCGTCGCGTTGGCGAGCACGCTATGCGAGAGGAAAAGCTTGGTCGCGCTGATATAGAAATCGGTGCCGTTGGGCGATGCGCCGCCGACCGCCGCAACCACGGCATCGTCGCTGGACCGCTTGTGCTGCACGCCGATCGCGATCTGCGGCATCAGGCTGTTGCCATAGACCGCGTCGCCGGCGAGCCTGACCTTCGCCCCGAAGACATCCTGGTTGAGCGTGTAGCCGCGCCCGAGCCCGAGCGCCGCACCGATATCGATTGTGTCGAGATTCTGCCGCGCATAGCTCAGTTCCACGCGGTCGAAAAAGCCGACAGAGACACCATAGCTTGTCCAGTTGTAATCGGGCAGTTCGATCACGGTACCGTGGACCGATCCACCAATGCCTTCCTCGGTGCCGTTGCCGGTAATCGTGGCCCAGGTCGCCAGCCCGCCGCCGCCCGAACCCTCGATGGTGCTGACGCCATTGGTCAGCAGCAGCTTGCCGCCATTGCGCAGATCCTGCGCCTGGGCAGTCGTAAAGGCGGATAGTCCGAAGGCGAATAGGCACGCGGCGCGCGCGGATCGAGACAGTAAAGACATGACCCACGGCTAACCAGATTTTCCTAAGCAAGGGTTAACCATATTCGGGGCATGGGTTCATAGATCGTGACAGAGGTCCCTGCTGTACTAAGCCTCTAAAATCAGGCTTTTTTAACCAGTTTACCTTAGAGCACCTGCCATGCCCCATGCTCGCCTATCTGGCCTCCTGCCCTTCACTGCGCTCGTCAGTGCACTTCTGATGATCCCAGCGTCTCAGGCTGCCGGGCCAGCGACCCTGACCGTCACGGTCAAGCAGGGCAACGGCATGCCGGTCAGGGATACGGTCGTGATGGTCTATCCCAAGGCCGGCGGTGCCTCCGGGCCGATCCGTTTCGGCTGGAAGACCGAAATGTCACAGTCCAACATTGCCTTTACCCCCGGCACGCTGATCGTACCCGCAGGGACCGCGGTGCGCTTCCCCAATCTCGATAAGGTGCGCCACAGCATCTACAGTTTCTCGAAGGCCGCCAAGGTCGATATCCAGCTTTACGGGCGCGACGAAACCCGCGCGCACACGTTCACCGTTCCCGGCAGTGTTGCGCTGGGCTGCAAGATTCACGATCAGATGCGCGGCTATATCCGGGTGGTTGATACGCCCTATGCCGCCAAGACCGACCAGAACGGCCAGGTGAAGATTGCACAGCTGCCCGGCGGCGCTGCCACGGTGAAGCTGTGGCATCCCGGCTTGCGCACCCGTACAGGCGAGCACCAGGAGGCTGTGACGCTGACGGCGGGCCAGGCCACCGCGCGCGCCATCACGGTCGAACTGCGGCCGATCAAGTAAGCCGCGATGAACACTGCAGCATTGCCCCCCCAAGGTCGCTTCCGATCCCTCTCGACGCGGATCACCTTGTGGTATGCCGTGGTCATCGCCGCGACCTTCGGCACGTTCATCATCGTCGCGACAGGCGGTGTCGAGCGCTATGCCCAGAACGTCGCCACCAGCGAAATGGCCGCGAACGGTGCGACATTCGACAAGATCCTAGAGCTGGAAGCGGCACAGATGCGCACGTCGGCCGATGTGCTGGCAGCCGATTTCGGTTTCCGCGAGGCCTTTGCCATCGGCGACGCGCCGACCATAGCGAGCGCGCTCGACAGCCTGCGCCAGCGCGCAGACGCGCCGCTGGCGATCATGATCCCGCTGCAAGGTGACATTGTCAGCACGGGAACCACCTTGCTGCCTGCCGAACATGACGCCCTCTGGGCCGCGGTGGACTCGGGCGTTGATCGTGGGATATTCCAGGTCGGCGGGCGCTTCTACAACGCGGCCGCGGCGCCCATCATGATACCGGATCTGGCAGGCTGGCTGGTGCTTGCCCGTCCGCTCGACCGGGCAGCGATGCGCGAAATGGCCAAGCTTGCCCCCGAAGGCATGTCGGCCAGCATTCGCTCTGGCGGTCAGTTGTCCAGTGGAGTGACCCTTGCGCAGGCCAGCGGAAAATCGCCCATAGTCGTGGAAATCAGCGGCGAACCAACGCTGTATTGGTCGCGCCGCCTGCCCTCTTTCAACGCACACATCAGCCCGCGCCTGGTGCTGCGCTATGCGTTGGGGCCCGCGCTCGAGCAATATGCGCCAATCAAGTATCTGCTGATTGCCTTGAGCGGGCTGGGCCTTCTGGTCTCGACCGCCATCGGTGCGTTCGTCGCGCGCGGCATCACCCGGCCGATTGCCGCGCTCGACCGCGCGGCGCGCGCAATCAGCGAAGGGTCGCGCTCCAAGGTCTCGATCAAGTCGTCCGACGAGGTCGGCAGGCTGGCGACCAGCTTCAACATCATGGTCGATTCGATCACCGAGCGCGAGGAGCGGATCACGCATATCGCGCTGCATGACGAGCTGACCGGCCTGCCCAACCGCAAGCTTTTTGCCGAGCAGCTGGAGTTTGCGCTCGCCCGCCGCGCGAGGGACGAACGCATCGTCGTGATGTATTTCGACCTCGACAACTTCAAGGCGGTCAACGACACCTTGGGCCACCCCGTGGGCGACGCGTTGCTGAAAGCCGTGGCCGATCGTCTGCGTGCGACCATCGGCAGCGCGCTGATCAGCCGCCAGGGCGGAGACGAGTTCGCGATCCTTATCGACCAGATCGAACCGGGGGCCAACCTCGCGCTGCTCGCCGACAAGGTGAGCGCGGTGTTCGGCACGCCGTTCAAATTGACCGGGCACACGATCGAGACCAGTTCCAGCATCGGCATTGCCGTGGCGCCTGGCGATGGCAACTGCCCGGACGATCTGATCAAGAACGCCGACCTGGCGCTCTACCGGGCCAAGAACGAAGGCCGCAACTGCTCGTGCTTCTTCGAGCAGACGATGGATCTGGAGGCCCGCAAGCGCCACCAGATGGAACTCGACATGCGCGAAGCCGTGCGCGAGGGCCAGTTCCACCTCAACTATCAACCGTTGTTCAGCCTTGAGAAGAACCGCATCATCGGCTTCGAGGCGCTGATCCGCTGGCAGCATCCCACGCGCGGCCTCGTCTCGCCTGCCGAGTTCATTCCGCTGGCCGAAGACACCGGCATGATCGTGCCGATCAGCGAATGGGTGATGAACGAGGCGTGCCAGCGCGCGCGCCACTGGCCCGAAGACGTGCGCATTGCCGTCAACCTCTCGCCCATCCTGTTCAAGAATGCCGGCCTGCCGCTGATGGTCATGCAGGCGCTCGATGCAGCCAGCCTCGCGCCCAACCGGCTCGAGCTGGAGGTGACCGAGTCGCTGTTCATCGACAATGTCGATCGGGTCACGACAATGCTCAATGCGCTGCGCGAATGCGGCATCCGCATCGCGCTGGATGATTTCGGCACGGGCTACAGTTCGCTCAACTATCTGCGCTCGTTCCCGTTCGACAAGATCAAGATCGACAAGAGCTTCGTCAACGACCTTGCCTCGGACCACAGCGCCCGCGCGATCATCGGCGCGATCACCACGCTGGCCGGCGCGCTGGGCATGGAGACGATTGCCGAAGGTGTCGAAGACAGCGACCAGCTCGAAGCCCTTCGCTCGCAAGGCTGCACCAACATCCAGGGCTATTTCTTCAGTCGCCCGGTGAGCATAGACCGCGTCGACGCGATGATCGCCACCATGCGCTATGCCCGCCAGGACGCACCCGCGCAGCAAGCCTTCGAGGCCGCCAGCAAAGTGGCCTGAGCCGCCTCCCGCCTGCCGCCTACCGCCTGCCGTCCATCAGACGGGCGTCGAGGCGCCTGCTGCAAGGACCAACCGTGCGAGCGCCGGCAGGGAGGCTGCGCCGGTCTTGCGCATGATGGACGCGCGATGGTTTTCCACCGTCCGCTGGCTGATGTGCAGGTCGGCAGCGATATTCTTGCTGGGGTGGCCGGCAAGGACCATCTCCATCACCTGATGCTGGCGCGGCGTGAGCCCCTTCAGATGCCCGATGGCATCGGCCTGCCAGTCCGCCAGTCGTGCCGAATCCCGCGACAATTCCAGCGCGCGATCGATGCTGGCCATCAGCGCATCGCGCGCTACCGGCTTTTCGATAAAGTCGATCGCGCCGACCTTCATCGCCTCGACCGCCATGGGAACGGCGCTGCTGCCCGTGATCATGATCGCCGGCAGGTGATGCCCTGCAGCCTTGAGGCGGCGGAGAAGCGCGATTCCGTCTATGCCGGGCAGATAGGCATCGATCAGCAGGCAGGTAGCGCCGCCCGGCCGATAGGTTTCGAGAAACGCCTCGCAGGTTCCGAAATCCTCGACACGGTGCCCCTGCAATTCGAGCAGTTCACGCAAGGCCTGTCGAACCGTGCTGTCGTCATCGACGATGTAGATGGTGGCAGCATCGAGGAAAACGACAGGCGTAGAAACCAGTGGCGGAGAAACGAGAGGCAAGGAGACGACAGGCGCGCCTTCGCCGGCGGGCTGGAGCAACGCCTGGATCGCCTGCACCATGGCTCCGAGTTTCACCGGCTTGTTGAGTTGCAGACATCCCAGTGCAGCGACATCGCGCAGGGTTGTCGTCGATATGTCGCCGGTCAGGACGATCGCTGGAAACGCAGCTCCTAACGTCTTGCGCAGCGCGGCCACCAGTTGCAGGCCATCCATCCCGCCCGGCAGATTGTAATCGGTCAGAAGCAGAGCCGGGAGGCTGGCTGCGGATTCCACCAGTTCCTGTGCTGCCCTGGCATCTGCGGCGGTGACGGTGCGATAGCCCTGTTCTTCCAGAAGCTGGGCCAGCAGATCGCGCAGATCGGGGTCGTCGTCGACGATAAGTATCGACGCGCCTCCCGTCTCGTGCGGCTGGGGTACCGGCAGGTCCTGCCGCGCCGCCGCCGGTGGAGCGGGGGGAGCGACAATCCTTGGCAGCGCGACATCGATCGAGAACACGGACCCCTTTCTGGGCGTCGATCGCACGCTGACCCGGTGGCCCAGCAGGATACCCAGCCGCTGGACGATAGAGAGCCCAAGGCCAAGCCCCAGGCTGCGCTCGCGCGCGGCATTGTCGAGCTGGTGATATTCGTCGAAGATCGCTTCAAGCTGCGATGCCGCGATACCGACACCGGTATCCCAGACTTCCAGCCGCAAGATGTCGCCCTGCTGCCTGCAGCCAAGCAGGATCTTGCCACGCTTGGTGTATTTGAGGGCATTGGAGACCAGGTTGCGCAACATCTGCGCGATCATCGCCGGATCGCTGTGGAGGACGCGGCTGCTGTGCACCAGACGAAGATCGAGCTTTTGCGCCTGTGCCTGATCTACAAATTCCCCGCGAACCTGCTGCATCAGATCGCCGATGACGAAATCGACCGGACGCGGCTGGACGATCCCCGCATCGATCTGGTTGATGTCCAGCATCGTGTTGAGCATGCCCGCCATCGTGGTGAGTGTCTGCTCGAGCCTTTCCAGCAGGTTCTGCGCGCCTTCATCCTTGACCTTGGCCAGCAACAGGCCCTGCAGCAGCGCGAGCGACTGCAGCGGCTGGCGCAGGTCGTGGCTGGCCGCAGCGAGAAAGCGGGATTTGGCAAGGTTCGCTTGCTCCGCTTCGCGCTTTGCCGCCTCCAGCGCACTGCGCGAATTCTTCTTCTCGGTAATGTTGGTGAAGGTGATCACAACCCCCTCCACGCCGTCGGCATCGGTCCGGTAAGGCAGAATGTGCCGCATGAACCAGATGTCGTCGGGCGCCTCAACCTCGCAGTCCCGGCCCTTGCTGTCGTCGAGGACCGCGCGGGCGTCATCGGCCAGCAAGGGATCGGCAAACAGGGTGCGCATATCCGACAGGGGCCGACCGATATCGCCGGGGATGAGGTTAAACAGCGCCCGGGTTGCCGGAGTGAAAAAGCGGATGTTCAGATCGGCGTCGAGGAACAGTGTTGCGACATCGGTGCTGTAGAGCACATTTTGCAGGTCGTTCGATGTCCTGCGCTGACGTTCGAGCGTTTCCTGGAGCTGGCTGTTGAGCGCGGTCAGTTCCTCGTTGAGCGATTGCAACTCCTCTTTGGAGGTCAGCAGTTCCTCGTTGGTCGACTGATATTCCTCGTTGACCGATAGCGCCTCTTCATTGACCGCGCGATGCTCCTCGTCGAACACCGCAAGATCATGCAGCGCTGCCGACAGTTCGGTCTGCGCCAGCTCAAGTTCCGTCTCCAGGTCGGCGACACGGGGGCTCTCGGCAGCAACGGGCGCCATGCCTGCCTTGGGCCGGGGGCCGTGACGATCGACAAAGGCAACGAGCAGCAGTTCCTCGCCGTCATGCAGGACCAGGCGAACGTCGAGGTCGAACGGAACCGACTTGCCATCACGTTTCGTGCGCCCTCCCGGCGTGACGCGGTGCGGCGTCGCGCGATCAACGCTGGCGATGGAGGAGCGAAGAATGTTGCGCAGGCTGGGCGCTGCCATCGCCAGCAGGCTGTGGCTGGGATAGCCCGGCGCCACCCGCAGATAGCGCTCGATGGCACCCAGCGAGTAGACACATTCGTGCTGGCGATTGATCAGCACGGCGGCAGGCGCAAGACGTTCGAGCACAAGGCGGCGGCACAGTTCGGCCAGGATCGGCTGGCGCGCCGCCACCGCAGCCTGGTCTGCGGTCTTTCTGTCCGGCTGCCCGTCTGCTGGATGCGGTGATGCCACGAAGGCCCCTGATCGGCTCTTGCCGCTATGCCGGTAAATTCGCTCGCCTTTTGCGATCGGCGTGAACAGTCCATCGGCCTGCCCGATGGTTTCCGATGTGCCGAGCACCAGGGTTCCGCCGGGAACCAGCGCAAAGTGAAACAGCCCGATGGCCTTGGCCTGAGCCTCGGGGCCGAGGTAGATCATCAGATTGCGGCAGGACACCAGATCGATCCGGGAAAACGGCGGATCGGCCAGCAGATCCTGCACCGAAAAGACGATGTCCGCGCGCAGTCCGGGGACCACAGTATAGCCGTTGGTGTCATTGCCAAAGAACCGCGCCAGGCGATCCTTCGAGACGTCGCTCGCTATGCTGTCGGGATACTGGCCCCTGCGCGCGGTCGTGACCGCATCCGCATCGACGTCCGACGCAAGCACGCACAATTTGATCGTCCGCCCTGACGCGGCGATCGCCTCGCTGAAGACCATGGCGAGCGAATAGGCCTCTTCGCCGGTGCTGCACCCGGCAACCCATAAGCGCAGCGGCCTGCCCTCGGGATGCTGGTCGACGATTTGAGGCACAATCGTCTTGGCCAGCAGATCAAAGATGTGAGCGTCGCGGAAGAAGCTTGTGACATTGATCAGCATATCGCTGGCAAGCAGGTCGCGTTCTGCAGAATTCTGGTCGAGCGCGGCCAGATAGCGCGCCATGTCGGTGGGCGGGATGGATGCCAGGGCCATCCGGCGCTCGATCCTGCGCTGCAAGGTGCCCATCTTGTAATGGGTAAAATCATGACCGGTGGTCTTGCGCAGCAGAGCGATGATATCTGCAAGCGAGGCAGCCTGGGGGTCCGGGCTCGGGTCGGCTTTGCCAGGGCTGCCCCTGAAGTGTTCGAGCAGCGCCATGGGCATGGCAGCCACTGACAGCACCCGGTCGACATTGCCTGCCGCGGCGGCGCTTTGCGGCATGGCATCATACTCGGCTTCTGCGAGATCCTGGGCCACGGTAAAGCCGCCCTGCTCCCGGATCGCCTGGACGCCCTTGGTTCCATCGTTCCCGGTTCCCGACAGAACGATCGCACCGGCGCGGCTTCCCAAGTCCGTGGCCATGGATTCAAACAGGAAATCGATCGGCATTCTTGCGCCATGGGGCACCATGGGCTTTTGCAGATGGAGCGCGCCGCCCACGACCGACAGATACTGGCCGGCCGGGATCACGTAGATTTGGTCAGGCGCGATGATCGTCTGCTCGCGCGCTTCGGCGATCGGCAGTTTGCTGTGCGGTGCCAGCAAATCTGCGAGCAGACTGTCGTGGTTCGGATCGAGATGCTGGACGAGGACATAGGCCACGCCGCCATCCACCGGCAATGCCTCGACAAATCGTGTCAGCGCCTCCAGGCCGCCGGCCGATGCACCAATGCCGACAACCGGAAAGCCAGTCCCTTGATCCGGATGGGCGAGTCCGGACGACACCGGTTCGGCCGACGGCGAGTTTTCAGGATGCAGATCAATTTCTGGCACAAGGCAAAACCTTCTGAACGAGGGCTGCCTTTGCGCTGACAGAAGCGTTGTATCTAACAGGTCCGTGCAAAGGTGTCGATGCAGCCGGGCGCTGGGTAGTTTCCGATGCTGCTCTTCCCGCCGGTGCCCGTGGTAAGCTTCGGTATCGATCCAGGATGGTCGAGGGGAGAGCATCATGGATCCGGCCGTTCGCGTGCTGATTGTCGAAGACGAGGTGCTCATCGCCATGCTGCTCACCGAATTGGTCGAGCAGTTGGGTTATAACGTGTGCAATGTTGCCGCGACCGAAGCGGACGCGGTGGCCATGGCAACCGCGTGCCGGCCCGATCTGATCATCGTCGATGCAGGACTGCGCGAGGGCAGCGGCATCGCAGCCATGCACGCCATCCTGGAACAGCGCTTTGTCCCGCATCTGTATGTCACCGGGGACAAGCACCTTGTCCGAACGCTGGCTCAGCATGCGATTGTCCTGGAAAAGCCGTTCTTTGCGCGGGAACTGTCAAAAGGCATCGAGCAGGCGCTGGCTACGGCGGCTCCTTGATCGGCCGCATGGGCTATCGACGCTGCGTCTGCATGCAAGGCGCACGCCTGAGCCGGTCACGGGTCCTCGCCGGTGAGGACGGTCATCGCTTTGCCCGTGCCCGAGCTTCGAATGGAATCGCGCGTAATCAAAAGCGTCGTGCCCGGACCGATGACGCTGCGGATGTGCTGCCGAAAGGCGTCGGGGAAATGTCCGCGCGCATTCTCCTCCGGTGTCATTTCGGCTGCGCTGTCGCGCGCGACCCCGGGTAGCGGCAAACGCAGCCAATGCGGCCCCTGGGCATCAACCCGGTTCAGCGTGAAGGCCTCGGTGCGCGTGACCGGGCCATCGATGGCGATTGCGCTCGACCCGATTTCGATGCCGTTGCGCAAGACCACGATACGCCGGTCGCGTCCGCTGACGATTATCGAGACAGGGCCCGCAGGCGAATTGCCAGGTTGCCAGCGAAACCTGGTCGCACGAGCGCGATCATCGTCCGGCTGATCGGCAAGCAGCCCGGGTGTTGCGGTCATTTCGGGGGCCAGCGGACTGTCGGTGATCACCACCGTCAGCCCAAGGTCGGTGACGCCGAACAACAGCTTGGCAAAGGGCAGAGGCAGCCGGATGCAGCCATGCGATGCGGGATAGCCCGGCAGGTTGCCTGCGTGCATGGCGATCCCGTCCCAGGTCAACCGCTGCATCATCGGCATCGGCGCATTGCTGTACAGGTTGGACCGGTGCTTTTCAGCCTTCTGCAGGATTACGAACATCCCGGTCGGGGTCTCGTGTCCCTTCGAGCCGGTCGAGACCGTCGACACGCCGATCGGCAGGCCATTGCGATAGACATAGGCCCGCTGGGCAGCGAGGCTGATGACGATCGTCACCGGCCCTTCAGGTGCAATCGCCGGAGCCCAGAGGAACTCGCCCGGCTTGAGCGCCTCGATGGCTCCATCGGTGGCAATCGAGGGCGTCTGGGCCAGCACCGGCGCCCAGGCATGGAGGACCAGAACCGCCAGCGCAGTGAGGGCATGTTTCATGCGGGGTTCAACTGCTTCTCGATGAGCAGGAGGGTGGCATCCCCCGGATAGGAACGGGCGGTGAATCCCATCTGGCGTTCCATGTCGATGGCCCCGTGGTTGGCGCGGTTCTCGATCGATTGCAGCACCTTGAGCCCCCTTGCCTTGGCATAGGCAGCCACATGGCCGAGCAGTTCCCAGCTGACGCCGCGGGATTTGTAGTCGGAGCGGATGGAGATGGCGACCTCGCCGGTGTGCATTGCCGCATCGCACGCAAGCATTGCGGTAGCGATGATCTCCGCCCCGTCATCGACAAAGGCGAGGAAGTTTTCGGTCAGCCGATGGTCGATATCGGTCATCGCGACAAGCTGGTCGTGGCTCACGGTATTGAGCGCCGTCAGGAACCGGAAGCGCAGATCGTCGGGCGCGACATGCGTGAAGAACTCGGCGAGCAGCGCCTCGTCAGACACCTGCGCCGGGCGTACCGTGAAACAAAATCCGGTGTGCGTCGTCATCGCGTGGTTCAACGTGTCGGTGGGCATGGGTGTCATTCCAGTCTGTGGCGGGGGCATGATCGCTCGCGCGCGACAATGGCAGGTTGTTCGTCGGCCAACAGGGTCGGAAACTACGCATGCCACGGGATCGACCGCCCGTTCAGCGCCAGCCCGCCCGGCAAACGCGCCAGCAGGAACACCCCAAGTTAGGGTATCGCGGCCACCAGGTCTAAGGTGCTGCCCATGAAAACAGACATTTCGCGGCGGCAGTTCGTCCGCATCGGCGCAGCGGCAACGTTTCTGGCGTCGGGCGGTGCGGCATTGGCCCAGCCGTCGCTGCCGGTGCTGTCACCAGCCATCAGACGCCAGGCACTGGCTTCGCTCGAACTGCACCGGGCTCGGCTGGCGCATGTCGACCGGATCGGCATCGTCGACTTCACCCGGCCGTCATCGGCGCCGCGGCTGTTCATTCTGGATGTCGCATCGGGAGCCTGCCAGCCGCACCTTGTCGCCCATGGCCGGGGATCCGATCCGACGCACACCGGCTGGGCGCTGCGTTTTTCCAACGAACCCGGATCGCTGGCATCGTCCAGCGGGGCCTATGCCACCGGGGCCGAATATGGCGGCAAACATGGCCGTTCGATGCGGCTCAGCGGGCTGGATCCGGAAAACGGCAATGCGGAAAGCCGCGCTATCGTGGTCCATGCCGCCGCCTATGTCGGTCCTGAAATTGTCGCCAGCACCGGCAAGCTGGGTCGCAGCTTGGGGTGCTTTGCCGTGTCGCAGGCCAGCCTGGGATCTGTGCTGGAAGGTCTGGGCACCGGTCGGCTGATCTACGCCGCCAAGGCCTAGCCTGGCTCGCGCGGTCTCAGGCAGATACAATCACGGATGACAGCGGGCGCCGCAAGGACATCGGCATGTGCGGCGCATGGCCAAATCTGACGACGAGATCGGGCCGATGCGTGCCGATGCCCAACCAGCGCGCGAATTCCGAGCGGACGGCCGGCACTTCGACGGGCTGGTTGACCATCGCCAGGCGTATCCCCAGCGCCGTTGCCTGCAAGGCGAAGCGCTGGAAGCTGCGACCGACCCGGACCCAGTGATCCTTGTCCGCCCTGTCTCCGACAAAGACCGCAAGGCCCGCTGATGAACGCATCTGTGCGATATACTTCTTGTCCTCGGCATCCCTCGTAAAGACCATCCCGAAGAAGCGCTTACCGACCCAGGCGGGGATGGCAGGGCTGCCCGAGCAGACGCTGGAAAGACCGTCGCCGGTTGCCATGGCCTGCGCCGGGTTGAAGCGGACCCAGCCGCGCAGTTCATTGACGAACGCCGGGTCGTCCATCTGCGCACCATTGCCGCGCAGCACGAACTCGAGAACGTCCTCCTGCCTGGCGGCATCGGTGATCAGGAGCAGCGTGACCCCTTCGATCCGCGCCGCGGCTTCCAGCATCGCAAGATGCTCCAAGGATATGGCACGTCCATCAAAGACCGACCGCGTGGACTGGCGCAACGGAATCGCGCGGTAGAGTGGACCGGCCTTTGGCGTGCCGGCTGCAAGGTCGATCTCCACCCTGTCCTGGCGATCCGCAGCAAAGGCTATGCTGCCGGGAAGCCCATGCGCTCCGCTCGCGATCACGAATGTCTCGGCTGCGCAGCCCAGGCTGACGAACAGGTGATGATCGTCGGGATCGACGATCGGCGTCCGCCGCGCGAGATCGGGCAGGATAGATGCGCCTGTGCGATGCTCGACAAAGCGCCAGGGCTGGGTGTTGTGGCCATTGGGGGCCAAGGTTGCGAACCGGACGAAATCCCGAAACCGGGCCGACATTGGCAAGGCAGCCCGCTGCAGCGCTACCGCCGCATCATAGCCGGGCCCGTTGCCATCGGTACAACCGGTGAGTGGCAGCATTGCACCAGCCACCGAGGCTTGCAGCAGAAACTCTCGCCGATCCCTCATGCGGTCGTTCTTTAGCGCTTGCATACGCCTGTCCTTCTGCTCAGGGGGGAATCGTGTCGCGGACGGCTTCGGGTGAAATGCTGAAGCGTGGTTTGAGCGCTTCCAAAACCATCCACCATGATCGGAAACTACGCAGCCTGTGGCAGCGATGTCCGGCACGCGCGGCGACAGGTGTTGTGCCGCATGGGTAGTTTCCGATGGTTTTGGCGCGATGACGGGGCGCTTACCGGATTGCCATGCGCCAGAACCGAATGCCCGATCCCCAGCCAGATAGGCGCGCCGCGCGGCCGTGCCCGTGACCGGCCCTGCCCTTCTGGGATATATCAGCGCTGTCCTTCTTGGTCAGATCACGGTTCTGATCATCATCGCGGCCTTTCGGTATCGGCGAGCGCATGGCCGAGTTGCCGCCGACGATGCCGGCCAACCGCCTGCAGCCAACGCTGCATGGAATGGTACGCGCAGCTTTCGCGTCAGGTCGCGAACGAGCGAAGACCGCGCAGCCAGCCAGATGTCGTTCTATCTGGAGCCCATCGATGGCCAGCCATTGGTCGCGTATGGGTCAGGGCAGTTCCTGACCTTCCAGATCGACCTGGCCGATGCCGTTGGTGCAGCGCGGACCGTTACCCGTTGCTATTCGATCTCGGATCGTCCCGATCCGGCTGCCTATCGCATCACGGTCAAGCGGGTAGCGCCGCCAGCGGACCGGCCCGATCTGCCACCGGGGCTGGTTTCGGGCTATCTGCACGACACCGCGACAGTCGGTACGGTTTTGCAGGTGCGCGCGCCTGCCGGCGTTTTCGTGCTCGATGCCGATGCCACCACACCTGTCGTTCTGATTGCTGGCGGCATCGGCATCACGCCGCTGTTCGCCATGGCGCGCGGTGCACTGGCCCGGGACCCCGGGCGCGCCATCCACCTGTTCTACGGCGTGCGCGATGCCAGCGAGATCGTGTTCGCAGCCGACCTTGCAGCGATGCAGGCGCAGTATCCCGGTTTCCACGTGACAATCGTCGAGAGCTGCCCCTCGCTCGTCGACAGCGGGGGCAACCTGACAAGCGCCACGGGTTACATCGATATCGCGCTGCTCAGTCGCACACTCCCTGCTGCCACCCACCCTGTCTATCTGTGCGGGCCGCCAGCGATGATGGCCGCGCTGATCCCGGCCTTGCGCGCCTGGGGCGTTGCCAGCGACGATCTGCATTATGAGGCCTTTGGTTCGGCCTCGATCGGCATGGCCGGGACGCCTGAGGCTGAGCTGCTGGAGACGCCGCTGGCGGTGCAATTCGCACAATCGGAGCGGACGATCGACTGGACCGGCGAAGACACCAATCTGCTTGATTTCGCCGAACGGCATGGGATCGACATGCCATCGGGCTGCCGCGCGGGCAGCTGCGGCACCTGCGAAACGAAGATCACGTCCGGCGCGGTGCGTTATGTGCAGCCGCCCGCGTTTGACGTGGCGCCAGGCCATTGCCTGCCCTGCATCGCCGCGCCGACCGAAACTCTGGTGCTCAGCGCATGAGCGGCATCCGCACCAGCCTGCTGAGCCGCGAGGTCATCCCCTTTTACCTGTCGCTAGCGCTGCTCGGCGGGGCTGCCTTGGCCATCGATGCCGCTCTGCATCTGGCCAATGCCGTATGGGTCGGCCGCTATCTCGGAATCCCCGGCGTGTTGCTGATCCTGGCATCGTCAGGCTATTCGATGCGCAAGCGCAAGCTCATCGCTTCGGGACGCCCGGCCAGCCTGTTGCGCTGGCACGAACGGCTGGCATGGGCAGGATCGCTGCTGATCCTGGTCCACGCCGGCATTCATTTCAACGCGATCCTGGGCTGGCTCGCGGTCTGGGCGATGCTCGTCAACATCGCCAGCGGCCTCACCGGCAAGTATCTGCTCGGCCGCGCCCGGTTGCGGCTGGAGGCAACCCGGGCCCATCTGCGCGCGCAGGGCCTGGCGCCGCAAGCGCTGGAAGATCAGACCTATTGGGACAGCCTGACGTTCGATGTCGTCAAGGCATGGCGCTTGGTCCATCTGCCGATCACGCTCGCGTTCGGGGTGCTCGCGCTGGGGCATATCCTGTCCATCTTCCTGTTCTGGAGGTGGAAATGATGCGCCGCTGGGCCCTATGGCTGATCGCCGCCAATCTGTGCGCGCTGACCTGGTTGGTCTTCGCATGGCCCCAGCTGATGGTGGCCCCCGGTCCGCTGATGCCGGCACATACCGGGATTTCGAGCAACTGCTTTGCCTGCCACGCTCCGTTTGCCGGGGCTTCGCCTGCGCGCTGCGCGACCTGCCACACGGTCGCCGATATCGGCATCCGCACCACCAAGGGCGTGCCGCTTCGGCAGGGCGGCGGCAAGAGCGCCTTCCATCAATCGCTGACCCGCGCCGACTGCATGGCCTGTCATACCGACCACAGCCGGCCGCATCTGATCAGGTCGGACCCACAGCGCTTTGACCACAGCCTGTTGCAGGCGAAGCTGCGCAAGTCCTGCGCGAGCTGCCACCGCGCGCCGGGCACAAAGGTGCATCGGCTGGCCAGCAAGAATTGCGCATCATGCCATGGCACGACAGCCTGGAAGCCGTTGACGTTCGATCACACCCGTTTGTTCGCGCTCACCGGCCCGCACAAAACGGGATGCGTGACCTGCCACACCGGCACCAGCTTCGAACGGTACACCTGCTATGGCTGCCACAAGCATCAACCCGCGAAGACCAGGGCCGATCATGCCCGCGAAGGCATCCGCAACATCGAGAACTGCGCACGCTGTCACCGCAGCGACGATGATGGCGACGCGCGTGACGAACGCGGCGAAGGCCAGGATGATGACTGAGGGCCATCCTGAGACCGGCCTTGCCTCGCAGGAGGCCGGTGCAAGACTGCAGACGGATGGACCCAACGAGCTGCCCAAGGCGGGGCGGCGATCGCTGCTCCGGATCGCGCTGGGTGTCGCGCGCGAGCCGATGCTGGCGCTCCTGCTCGCGGGCGGCATCGCCTATCTGCTGCTC
Source organism: Hydrogenophaga intermedia (assembly GCA_943370475.1). Taxonomy (GTDB): domain Bacteria; phylum Pseudomonadota; class Alphaproteobacteria; order Sphingomonadales; family Sphingomonadaceae; genus Blastomonas. The sequence continues at coordinate 39,810 of CALRRI020000013.1, read as the reverse complement.
GGCAATCTGGCCGAGGCGCTGATCCTGCTCGCCTTTGCCAGCTTTTCGATCGGCGTGACGATCGTGCAGGAAACGCGCTCCGAAAAGGTGATCGAAGCGCTGCGCGACCTCTCGGCGCCGCGCGCGCTCGTGGTGCGCGATGGCGAGCGCATCAGCATCGCCGGGCGCGAGGTGGTGCGCGATGACCTGCTTGTCATCGTGCCGGGGGACCGCATCGCTGCCGACGCCTTTCTGGTCGAGGCGCGCGATCTGCAGACCGATGAATCGCTGCTGACAGGGGAATCGCTGCCGGTCGACAAGCAGGCCATCGCGGCTGTTGGCACCAGCGCCGAACACCGGCCCGGCGGCGATGGGCAACCCTATGTCTATTCAGGATCGCTGGTGACGCGCGGCAGCGGCACCGCGCGTGTGCTGGCGACCGGACCGCGCACCGAGATCGGCAAGATCGGCCAGTCGCTGGCGACGCTCGACACCGAGGCACCCCGGCTGCGAGCCGAGACCATGCGCATCGTGGCATGGTGCGCCATCGGCGGTGGCGCGGTGGCGCTGCTGGTCGTACTGCTGTTCGGTCTGCTGCGCGGCGGCTGGATCGAGGCCGTGCTCGCAGGGATAGCCATCGGCATGTCGCTGCTGCCCGAAGAATTTCCGGTCGTGCTGACCGTGTTCCTGGCGATGGGAGCGTGGCGGATCGGCAAGGTCGGCGTGCTCACGCGGCGCGCGGCGGCGATCGAGACCCTGGGATCGACCACCGTGTTGTGCACCGACAAGACCGGAACACTGACCGAAAACCGCATGGCGCTGGCGACCGTATGGTTGCCCAAGCAAGGCGAATTCAAAGCCGGACCCGACGGGCATTTGCCCGGCGACTGTGCACCGCTGATCCGGATCGCCGCGCTGGCCAGCGATCCTGTGCCCAGCGATCCGATGGAAATCGCCCTGCATGATGCACATGCGGCCAATGCGGCGGTCCCGGCAGCATCAGCAGCGGAAGGCAGGCTGGTCCATGCCTATGCGCTGCGGCCCGATTTGCTGGCGATGTCGAACATCCGGGAGACCGATGCGGGTCTTGCAGTTGCTGCCAAAGGCTCGCCTGCCGCCATCGCTGATTTGTGCCACAGCACCCCTGAGGACCGCGAGACGATGATGGCTGCGGTCGAGGCGATGGCGCAGCAAGGGATCCGTGTGCTGGCCGTGGCGACTGCAGTGGCAAAGGACCGGCAATGGGCAGACACCCAGCACGGCTATGACTATGCCTTGTGCGGGCTGGTCGGTCTGTCCGACCCTCTGCGAGCCAGCGTCCCCGCCGCTGTCGCCGAATGCTATGCTGCCGGCATTCGGGTCGTGATGATCACCGGCGATCATGCCGCCACCGCACGCGCCATCGCCGCGCAGGCGGGGATTGCCGATGGCGACGTGCTGACGGGACCCGAACTGGAGGCGATGGACGATACAGCGCTCGCGCTGCGCATCAGCACCGTCACGGTGTTTGCCCGGATCATGCCCGAACAGAAGCTGCGCATCGTTACCGCGTTCAAGGCCGGCGGCGAGATCGTCGCGATGACCGGGGACGGCGTCAACGATGCTCCGTCGCTCAAGGCGGCGCATATCGGCATCGCGATGGGCAAGCGCGGCACCGATGTCGCGCGCGAGGCATCGGCGATAGTCCTGCTCGACGATGATTTCGAAGCGATCGTTGCCTCGGTCCGGCTGGGGCGACGGATCTACGACAATATCCGCAAGGCGATGGCGTTCATTTTTGCGGTGCATGTGCCGATCGCCGGGCTGGCCCTGCTGCCGCTGTTCTTCGGCATGCCGCTCCTGTTCGGGCCGATCCACATCGCGCTGCTCGAAATGGTCATCGATCCGGTCTGCGCGCTGGTCTTCGAAGCCGAGCGCGGCGAAGAAAACATCATGACCCGGCCGCCGCGCAGCCCGACCGAACCGTTGTTCTCGCGCCGCATGATTGCCTGGGGCGTGTTTCAGGGCGGCATCGCCTTCGCCCTGCTGGCGCTCGTCTACCTCGCCGAAACCTGGAACGGCATGCCGGCGGCGGAGACCAGGGCGCTGATCTTCTTCGCGCTGATCGCAGAAATTCTAGCGTTGATCCTGGTCAACCGCTCGTTCAGTGCATTGATCGGCCAGGCGGTCCGCCGCACCAATTCGGCGCTGCGCTATGTGCTGGTGTCGGTGTGCGCAATCACGGGCCTGATCCTTGTCTGGCCTGCCACGCAGAGGCTGCTCCAGTTCGGCAGCATTGCATGGTCCGATATGGCGATGGCGGCCGGAATGGGTTTCGCGGTTCTCGTCGTGCTGGAGAGCGCCAAGGCCGTGATTCAACGGTTCGGCGAACGCTCAGCCACTGGCTGAGTATATTCCGACCCTGCCAACTCCGCACAGTCTGGCGCAGATCGTGTCAGCTTCGCGACAGGCAGACAAGGACAGCCCCATGACCCACCCGTCACTGCAATTCGAACACAGGTTGCGCGCCGACCGGAATGCGGGTGCAAGTTTCGGGCCGACCTTTGTCGCGGTCATCGGGCTCAGTCTGCTGCTTGGCGGATGCAACAAGGCTTCCGAACCAGCGGGTGGTGCTGCCAAACCATCCGCTGCTGCAGAGCCCGAGATGCTCGCTTCGACGGACCCGCTGATGCTGCAGGCGCGTGCATTGTTCAAACCCATCCCGATCAACGCGCCGGAACTTGCAGGGAACCCTGCGACACCGGACAAGCTGGCGCTGGGGGCGATGCTGTTTTTTGATCCCCGCATTTCGGCGACCCATTCGATCAGTTGCGCCTCCTGCCATAGCATCGGCCTGGGCGGCGCTGACAACTCGCCGACATCCGCAGGCTTCCACGGGAAGCGCGGCGGGCGCAATTCACCAACCGTGTTCAACTCTGCCTTCAACTTTGCGCAATTCTGGGATGGCCGGGCCAAGGACCTTGAGCAGCAGGCCGGCGGGCCGATGATCAATCCGGTCGAAATGGCATCCCCCACCAGCCACGTTGCCGAACAGCTTGCAGCGCTCCCCGGCTATCGCGCGGCCTTCGCCAAGGTCTTCCCGAACGATCCCGCGCCTGTCTCGATCGCCAATGCGCAAAAGGCCATTGCCGTCTTCGAGGCCACGCTGATCACGCCCAACGCGCCGTTTGACCGCTTTCTGCGCGGCGATTCCGCAGCGCTCGACAGCGAGCAGAAGGCCGGCCTGAAGCTGTTCATCGAAAAGGGGTGCGCCTCGTGTCACGCCGGGGTCAATGTCGGCGGCGAGATATATGCGAAGTTCGGAGCGGTCGCCGCGCCAGATGCCCCATATCGACCGGCCGGTGACGTGGGGCGTGCTGCCATTACGGGCAATGCATCCGACACCTATGTCTTCAAGGTTCCGACGCTGCGCAACATCGCGCTGACGGCGCCCTATTTCCATACCGGATCCGAGCAAGATCTGATGAAGGTGATCAACGTGATGGCGAGCGCCCAGCTGGGCCAGTCGTTGACGCCGGTGGAGACACAGCGCATCGCTGCATTTCTGGGCACGCTGACCGGCGATCATCCCCATGTCGTGCAACCGCGGCTGCCGGTCAGCGATGCCAGGTCTCCGCTCCCGCAAGACTGATCTTTTGATGATGGATGCCGGGATGATCTGCGCAAACAGCACCGCGCCATGCGCTCAGACGGGCCCGCCGTTCCGCGCCAACCATAATGCCACCGCGAACACTGTTCCCGCCGCATATAGAACGCCGAAAATCTGCTTGTTCCAGCGAGCCAGCCATTGTGGCAGGTAGATGTCGAAATTGGAAAGCCGGCTGGTGGTGAAGCGGGCGGCCAGCGGCGTCAAAGGACAGCGCCAGCGGTTGAGCGCCAGCACCGCGATTTCCATGGCAACAAAGGCAAAGAAGAACGCCGCCAGAGCATAGTCGCCGCGCCACGCCATGACCGGAATGGCAAGAATGCACAGCACGAAGAAGACCCAGACGAGCGTGTGCACCGTCTTGATCCCCTTCAACGCCATCGCCCGGTTCACAGGCAGCGCCAGGCTATCCGGCCGTGGGATGATCGGCATCGCGGCGGGCTGCGGTTGCAGTCAGCATGGCCTTTTCGGCATGATCGACACCGGACATGGCCACCACCATCGCGGCTTCGGCATAGCGTTCCGATCGATCGGCGCGAGCCTGCAGCATCTTGGTGTCCAGCTTGGTCTTCCAGCCTGCAACGGTTTCCTTGGTATCATCGACCCAGTCCGCCATGTCGGCCTGCGCCTGATCCAGCCCGCCCTTGGCCTTTTGCGCGAGCTCTTCGAGGCTGTCGACCTGGGTATGGATGGCCTTGCCGGCATGCTCGGCCTGCTTTTCGGTGGCCAGTTTCAGCTCATCGAGCCGCTGTTCGACCTCGTGCAGCTTGTGGCGCATCCGCTTGGCGAATTTGGTCATGAGGGTGCTCATCGAAATGTCCTTTGGTTGGATGGGGTATACGTCCGGCACGGCGCCCAGAGTGGGGGCAAAGGGCGATCGCCCCGGACGTAAGGGATCAGGCGACGACGAGGTGGTTTTCAACCGATGTCGCGCCATGCGCGGCCCAGGCGGTGGCGCCCGCAGTCTGGCGTTCCATCCAGCTATCGACCGTCCCCGTCAGCTTGACGCGTCCATCCGCTTCGCTGACATGCACGCGCTCGGGCTGGAAGAAGATCGAGCGATGCAATGCGCGCTGGATGTCGTCCTGCAGGTGCGCGGTATCGACGCGGCGCTTGATCGTGATCAGGTTGGACACACCTGTGACGCCCAGCAGATTGCGGACTTCGCGCTCTGCAGCCTCCATCTGGTAATGCCATTCGACTTCGCCGGTCAGCGTGATCCAGCCGCCTTCGACCTTGACCTTCACCGCTTCGTTGGGCGTGCCCGTATCCCAGGCGAGACGATTGACAGCCGCAGTGGCGATGTCAGCATCCGATCGCTTGATTTCAAAGGGCAGCTTGACCTTGATTTCCTCGGCGATCGCCTTGACGCCTTTGACGCGGCCCGCAGCCATCTCGGCAGCATGCTTCTGGCCATAGCTTTCGACCGTGCCGGTGAGCGTGACGGTGCCGTTCTCGGCCGTGACGCCGATATGGGCAGATGTTATCTTCGGTTCCCAGTTAAGTTCTGCCAGGACAGCTTTTTGCAGTTCATTGTCGTGCGACATGATCGTCTCCTTGAGGTTCGGTTTAGGGGTATGAGCATCATGCCCAGATGCGCGGGCCACAGTGCAGCCTCGGAATCTACGCATTTCGCTGTGTGCTGCAGGCAGCGCGCGGTTCGGGATGGTCGTCGAGACGACTATCCAGCCAACGCCGTTTCGCGCATCGCTTCGGCCGAATATACGTCGACCCGGACGGCATGGGCCTTGGTCAGCACATCCTTCGCGTTCTCCGCTTCGGTCGCGCTGCCGTGCGCCATCACCAGAAAGTGATCGGCCTTCACATCGACTTCGTAACGCACGACGCTGTCCTTCTGGATACCCAGCCCATAGAGAGCGGCCGCAAGCGCGCTCGCTCCGCCCACGACAATCGCGCCTTCTGCTGCAGCGATCGCGGTTGCCGCGAGATAGCCGAGCACCATGACATGGCCAATGACCGGAATGGCGATGAAGACGCCGCCGAAGAAAAGGCCCCACATGCCGCCCCAGAACGCGCCCTGCTTGCCCCAGAACTTGATCCGGTCGCCCTTGGTGTAGAAGCCGACGACCTTCTCGTCGGTATGATAGCCTTTCCCGACGATGCTCAGGTTCTTCATCGCGAACCCGGCCTTGCCCAGCAGGGTGATTGCGGCTTCCGCGCGGGCGTGTTCGTCGAATACGGCAACGGCGGTGAATGTGGAGGACATGAACGGTTCCTTTCAGAGGGGATGGAGGAACCCGAAGCCTGGCCTGTTTCTGCAACCACCGGGAGGAGTGGAAAACACCTAGCTGAGCGGCACGGTTGGTGCCTCAACGAGCCCTTCCTGAGTACATTCCGACGCTATCTGCGATAGAGCCGCTGCTGCAGTTGTCGGCCTCCAAAGGAGACTCGTCATGCAAACTTCCAAGATGATCACGTTGCTCGCATTCGCCGCCGTCGCCGTCAGCGCGCCAGGCTTTGCCAAACCCAAAGCGGCCAAGGAGGTCCCGAGCGCAACGGCATCCTTCACCGGCGAGAGTGTCGCGGTCGGCGTCGGCTATACCTGGGGCAAGGGCGTGCTGACCTTCAAGGGCAAGACCTATCCGTTCAAGGTCGATGGACTGAGCGCCGTCGGTATCGGCATGACCAAGATCACGGGAACGGGCACGATCTACCATCTCAAATCCGTGGCCGATTTCGCGGGCACCTATGCCACCGCAGGCGGCGGCGGCTCGGTGGGCTCCAAGGGGCAGAGCAGTGCATCGATGCGCAACGACAAGGGCGTGGTCATGGAATTCAAGGCCAAGGAAAAGGGCGTTTCGGTCAATCTTGACCTGGGCGGCGTGCACATCACGATGACGCCAAAGTAAGCATCCTAATCGCTGATGATGCAAAGTTGACGGACAAACACGACACCCGGACCGCGACAGGCGATCCGGGTGTCGCTGTATGCGGCCGCTGCAACCGTCAGCCCGTCACCAGCGCGCCATCGGCCAGAGTGATGATCCGGTCACATTTCTGCGCAAGCTCGAGGTTGTGCGTCACGATCAGGAAGCTTGTCCCTTCATCCTTGTTCACCTGTCGCATCAGGTCGAGCACCGTGTCGGCGGACTGGCTGTCGAGATTGCCGGTGGGTTCATCCGCGAGGATGAGGCTGGCTTTCATCGCGAGTGCCCGCGCAATGGCCACGCGCTGCTGCTCGCCGCCCGACATGTTGGACGACATATGGTCTGCAACATGCGCCAGCCCCATCTTTTCAAGCAAAACAGCGGCGCGATCCCGGATCGCACTGCTGGCGAAGTCGCGATCAACGATCATCGGCATCATGACATTCTCGATCGCGGTGAAGGCTGATATCAGGTGATGCTCCTGAAACACGAACCCGATGGCATGGCCGCGCAGCCGCGTGATCGCGGCGTCGTCCAGGCTTGCCGTGTCGGTGCCGTTGATGAACACATGGCCCGACGTCGCCCGGTCGAGCAGGCCGATGATGTTGAGCAATGTGCTCTTGCCCGAACCCGATGGCCCCATCAGCGCGAGAAACTCGCCGCGATGCAGATCGAGGTCGATGCCGTGCAGGATTTCTATCTCGGACTCGGTTCCGATATTGTAAGAGCGCTTGATGGCCTGCAGGTGCACGACGGGCACCCGGATCGGTGTGTCACCCACGGATCGCCGCCACCGGATCGAGCCTGGCGGCGCGCAGTGCAGGCGCCATCGCGGACAGCAGGCCGGTGATTGTCGCGATCCCCAGAGTGACGATGAACATCTGGCGTTCCAGCAGCAGCGGGAAGAGCTCGCTGCCATCGGCCTGGCGGATCAGGCTGTGGTACCAGACGAGACCGCCCACCCCTACCCCGCATCCGATCACGGCACCTGCAAAGCCCAGCAGGCCGCCCTGGATCAGGAAGATGCGCAGGATCTGGCCGCGCGTGGTGCCCATCGCGCGAAGGATGCCGATATCCTTCGATCGCTGGATCACCGAGACGACGAGCACGGCCGCGATGCCAAAGGCCACCGACAGGCCGACGAACACCCGGATCAATGTGTTGGACGATTGCTGGGCGCGGATGGCGGTGAAGAACTGCGCATTGGTGGCGATCCAGCTTTCCGCCTTGACCGGGTTGGCGGCGGCGATCTGCACGGCCAGCCGTTCGGCGGCATAGACGTCGGCGATCTTGACCTCGATCGTCGTGACCGCGCCTGCCTGACCGAGCAGCGACTGGGCGGTCCGCAACGCGACGAAGCTGACGCTCTCGTTCGCACCCTTGTTGCCAAGATCGAACAGTCCCGTGATCCGCAGCACGACGGTGCTGCCTGACGCCGCGCGCACATTGAGCGTGTCCCCGAGCGTTGCCCCCAGGTTGGTGGCCAGATCGGTGCCGACAATGATCTCGTTGTTGGCGAGCGTCGCCTTGCCAGCGGTCAGGTAATCGGGGATGCGGATGATCTGGAAATAGGTCTCGGGATCGATCCCCGACACCCGGACAGCGCGACTCGCATCGCCCCGGGTCACCAGCGCCGATCCTGCCATGGTCGGGGCCGCAATCAGCACGCCGGGCATCCGATCAACACGATCCCGCACCTTTTGCCATTGATCGATCGAAACGATCCTCTGAGTGGGCCGTTGAATCGTCGCGATCTCGACAATCCCCTCAGTCCTCATCAGCGGTCGCGCGACCTGATCGAGCGGCAGCAGCTGGACCTGCGCCGAGGATGTGAGAACGCGGTTGAGGAAGTTGACCTGCAAGCCCGATAGCAGCGCGGACATGAACACGATCACCGCGACGCCAATCGTGATCCCCAGAATGATGAATGCGGTTTGCAAACGGCCTTCGCGCAAGAAGCGGGTCGCAGCCATCCACTCGAACGGTACCCTGCTGTTCATGGCGCAGTCGCCCGCACTCTGGCACCTGCCGCCACATCCGATGTTGCCAGGATCACTCTCTCGCCTGCATCAAGCCCGCCCAGAATCTCGATCCGCTGGTCACCCTGCAACCCCAGCCGGACCGGGCGGCGCACGGCCCGGCCGTATTCCACCACCAGCACCCAAGGTTCAGCAGCGAGTGCATCATGCACCGCGATGACCGGGAGCGACAGGACTTTGGCGCGGCGCGCGGTTTCGATATCGACCGACACCGTCATGTTCTGGCGCAGGTAAGGCGGCGGATTGACGACGGTCAGCTTCACGGTGGCCGAGGCGCGCGCGATATCGATCCCCGGGTTGATGAACGACACGGTCGCCATGAAATGCTGTCCGGGATAGGCGTCGGCCGAAACGCGCGCGGTTTGCCCGATGGCGATACGGCTCAGATTGCGCTCATCGATCTGCAGAATGATCTGCATGTCCCCACCCGGCGACAGCAGCATCAATGTCTCACCCGGCGTCACGACCGTCCCGCGTTCGACCGAGCGGCTGATCAGAATGCCGCCGCGGGGAGCCGAAATCGTGGTATAGCCCAGCCGCGATTGTGCCGCGGCCGAGCCTGCCTTGGCCTGCGCCAGGGCGGCTGCGGCAGCTGCAAGACCGCTTCCACCCGAGCGGGCGCTGCGGACCTGGGCTGAGGCGACCCCGACCTGGGTCAGCGCGACATCGCGGTCTCGGGTCACTTGATCGAAATAGGCGCGAGTGACAAAGCCCTGTGCCATCAGCGTCGAGGTGCGGCCAAAAACCTGCTGCGCCGACAACAGGCTCGCCTGCGCCGAGCGCTGCGCTTCGAGCGCCTGGGGCAACGTCAGTTCGTTGATCTGGCGAACGTTGGCATCTGCCTGCACTACATTTGCCTGGGCCTGCGCTGCGGCATTGAGCAGCTCTTCGGCCGCCAGCACGATCAGCGGCTGCCCCTGGCGGACCGTCTCGCCCTCGCGCACGACGACCGAAACGACGGTACCGATGATCTGGCTGGCGATCTCGACCCGGTAGGGAGATTCGACATGGCCGCTGGCAACCACCGTTTCGATCAGATCGGCGCGCGCCACCAGCTCAACCGGAACCGCCTCTCCCCTGAGGTACTGGACCGCCGCATAACCGGCGGCAACCAAACCCAGAAGGGCCGCAGCAACCGGCCATTTGTGGTCCCACATGCGCAGCAGCAGTTGCCGCGGTTTGTCGACATCCGGGGTGGCATTGGCAACGACGGGGAAAGCACCTTCAAGCTCTGGCTCTGCCGCGGTCCCTTGCTCAAGGTCCGCGCTTGCATCTCCGGATACGGGCACGGACGCCTTCATGCATCCGCTGCTGTGACGGAAATACCGGGCGCTGGGTACACTTCATCCTCCTGCAAGCTGTCAGCGTTCTGAGCCCGCAGCCGGCGGAAAGACAGGCTCGGGAAATACCTATCCGGCCGGTGCCGACCTTTCGGCGGGGCTGGCGTCTTCAGCAGGTGGGTAGTTTCCGATGCTGTCGCGGTCCCCCAGCCAAATCTAGAACTCGGCCCATCGTCGCGCCTTGTGGTGGTCTTCACCAAAGCCAGACCAGGCAGGTTTTCCTCGCCGGAGTTTTTCTGCCATGCAACTGCTTCCACCACACCCAGCCCAGCATGACGCGGACGCCAAGTTCGCTTCCAATTTCCCCGTTCCCTCGATCTACGCGCCCCCGCTGCGGCATTTCATCGACACGCAGGAATGCGCGCAATCGGAACTGCTGCATATCTTTCAGCTGATCCGCCTGCTGAAGGCCGCAGATGAGGTGGGTGCCTGCCCCAGGCTGCTCGCCGGGGCCTCGCTCGGCATGATCTTCGAAGAGCCCTCGACCCGCACCCGCATATCCTTCGAGGTCGCGATGACCAAGCTTGGCGGTCATGCGCTCTACCTGCGCCCGGGCGAAATCCATCTGGGTGTCCGCGAAAGCGTCGAGGATACGGCCAAGGTCATTTCCAGCATGGTCGATGTGATCGAGGCGCGCACCTTGAAACATCAGACAGTGCTCGACCTTGCCAAATATTCCAGCGTGCCGGTGATCAACGGGCTGACCGACTATAATCATCCGACCCAGGCCGTATGCGACGTGTTCACGATGCTGGAGCATTGCCGCGCCGACAAGGCGATGGGCGATATCCACGTCACCTTTGTCGGCGATGCGACGAATGTGTGCTCGTCGCTGATGATGATCTGCACCCAGATGGGCATGCACTTCACCCACGCTGCGCCCAAGCCTTACCAGGCGCCAGCCGCCTGGCAGGCCATCGCAAGGGCCAATGTCGAAACCCATGGCGGATCGCTGAGCGTCACCGACGACGTGGAGGTTGCGGTCAGAGATGCCGATTTCATCTATACCGACCTGTGGTGGTGGATGGGGCAGGAAGCGGAAATTCCCGACCGCACTGCGGCCTTCATGCCGCGCTATCAGGTCAACGACGCGCTGCTCGATGCGGCACCTCCCGGGGTCAGGTTCATGCACTGCCTGCCAGCCTCGCGAGGGGTTGAGGTCACCGATGCGGTCCTCGACGGGCCACGCTCGATCGCCTTCGACCAGGCGGAAAACCGGCTGCATACCGAAAAGGCGCTGCTCGTCCATTTCGTCACACCGCATCTCAAGCATCCCTCGCGCGACCTGCTGGCGTGGCACGCCGCCAAGATCGCGGACTTTGTCGATCGCGACGGAGACGATACGTGACCGACGCCGTGCTTCCTGCGTCTCCGCCCGTCGCGGCCGCCAAGCCGCCGCGATTCACCCGGGTGTTGCGCGGCCTCGACATGACCTTGTTCACGGTGTGCGCGATCCTGGTGATTGATCAACTGGCTGCCTCGGCATCGATCGGTGTTCAGTCGATCTTCTGGTGGGTTTTCACGCTCGTCCTGTTCTTCATTCCTTATGGCCTGATTACGTCCGAGCTCGGAAGCTCGCTGCCGCAGGAGGGCGGCATCTACGCCTGGGTGCGCCGCGCCTTCGGTCCGTTCTGGGCCGGGCGAACCGCGTGGCTGTGGTGGGTCAACGTCGCGTTCTGGATGCCGTCTGTCTACATCCTGTTCGCAGGTATTCTGGCGCAACTGGTCTTCCCGGAGATGAGCCTGCCCAGCAAGATGGGAATCGCCTTCGGCCTGATCTGGCTGACGGTCGGGATCAATGTCATCACGCTTGAGGTCAGCAAATGGGTGCCGAACATCGGCGCTGTCTTCAAGGTGGTCATCATGCTGGCGATCGGCATCGGTGGCATCGTCTTCGCCATGCAGCATGGCGTGGCCAACCCGTTCACGCTCGATGCAATGGCGCCGCGCTGGGGAGCCAGCCTGGCCTTCCTGCCGGTGGTCCTCTACAACTTCCTGGGCTTTGAGCTGATGTCGGGCGCGGCCGAGGAGATGAAGGACCCGGCCCATGACGTGCCGCGATCCATCCTCATTTCGGGACTGCTGATCTCGTTCTTCTACATCTTCGCGACGCTCGGAATGCTGCTGGCGCTCCCCACGGCGGACATCGGCCTGATCGATGGATTGATCGACACCTTCCGCCGGCTGTTCGGAAACGCAGCGGGTGGCGCCGTGATTGTCGCCATCCTCGCGGCGATGGCGCTCTACACGCTGGTGGCGAACATGGTCACCTGGACGATCGGCGCAAACCGATCGGCGGCCGAAGCCGCGCAGAAGGGCGATCTGCCGGCGATCTTCGCCAAAATGCATCCCAAGTTCAAGACGCCCACCAGCTCGGCGGTGATCGGCGGACTGATCGGCACGCTCGTTCTCGTCGTCTACGGGATGCTGGCAAAATCGGCCGAGGACCTGTTCTGGTCGACCTTCGCCTTTTCCTCGGTTGTGTTTCTGCTGCCCTATTTCCTGCTGTTCGGCTCGTTCCTCAAGCTGCGCAGGGCAGAACCCGATCTGGTGCGGCCCTACAAGGTTCCCGGCGGCTTTCCGGTCGCGGTCGCGCTCAGCCTGATCTGCATGGCGTTCATCGCGCAGGGGATCATCTTCCTGATCTACAAGCCCGGTGATTTCACGCCCGCTTATGCCTTTTCGATCCTTGGCGGGGTGCTCGTCACCATCGTCATCGGCGAAATCCTCGTCCGCGCCTCGATCGCACGCGCGCAACCCAAAAAGGCCTGACCCATGTCGCATCTCCTGACCACCACGCCGCACGCCGACCGTTTCCGCATGCCCGCCGAATGGGAACCGCACAGCGGCTGCTGGATGCTGTGGCCCGAACGCTCGGACAACTGGCGCGGCGGTGCCAAGCCGGCCCAACGCGCGTTCGCCGCTGTTGCCGCTGCGATCACATTGCACGAGCCTGTCACCGTCTGTGTGTCGCCCGCGCAATATCTGGTCGCGCGGGCGATGCTGGAACCCACCGTCCGCCTGGTCGAAATGACCAGCAACGACAGCTGGATTCGCGATTGCGGCCCGACCTTCGTTATCAACGATCACGGCGACATGCGGGGCATCGACTGGAAGTTCAACGCCTGGGGCGGTCTGGAGGACGGGCTCTATTTTCCCTGGGATCAGGATGATCTGGTCGGGGAAAAGGTCATCGAGCTCGAACGCGCGGCGCGTTATGCGCCCGATTTCATCCTCGAAGGTGGGTCGATCGACGTCGATGGCGAAGGCAGCGTCATCGTCACCGAACAGTGCCTGCTCAATCATGACCGCAACCCTGGTCTCAGTCGCGAGCAGATCGAGACCAACCTGCGCGACTATCTGGGGTGCAAGACGGTAATCTGGCTGGAAAACGGCGTCTATCTCGATGAAACCAAGGGGCATACCGACAATTTCTGCCGGTTCGTGGCCCCGGGCGAAGTCATTCTGACCTGGACGGATGACGCCAACGATCCGCAATATGCGATCTCGGCGGCTGCGCTGAAGCGGCTCGAGGTTGCAACGGATGCACGCGGCCGCAAGCTCAACGTCCACAAGCTGTACCAGCCCTCGCCCATCCTGATCACGGCGGCGGAGGCGGCCGGCGTCGATCATGTCGAAGGGACCTTGCCGCGCACCGCAGGTGACCGTCTGGCGGCATCCTATGTCAATTTCTACATCGGCAATGGCGTCGTCGTGATGCCGGCATTCGGCGACCCGATGGACGAACGGGCGCAAAGCTGCCTGGCGGCGCTGTTCCCCTCGCGCCAGATCGTCGCGGTTCCGGGACGGGAAATCCTGCTGGGCGGCGGCAATGTGCATTGCATAACCCAGCAGCAGCCCAAAGCGCAGTCTGTCCCCCTGCCCTCCGTACGCACCGCCGCCTGAGCGGTGCGGATCGTGATCGCCATTGGCGGCAATGCCCTGCTCAAGCGCGACGAGCCGCTGAGCGCCGAAAACCAGGCGCGCAACATGGCGATGTCCGCCATCGGTCTGGCTGAGATATGCGCAGGCCATGAGGTGGCAATCGTCCATGGCAACGGGCCGCAGGTGGGCCTGCTGGCACTCCAGTCATCGGCGTACAAGGAGGCCGATGTCTATCCTTTGGATGTGCTGGGCGCGGAATCGCAGGGCATGGTCGGTTATGTCATCGCCCAGGCCATGCAGGCCGCGCTTCCTAAGCGAGAGATTGCATCGCTTGTCACCCGGACGATCGTCGATCGCAAGGACCCGCGGTTCGACCGGCCGACCAAGCCGATCGGTCCGGTCTATACGGCGGCCGAAGCGGCTGCGCTTGCGCTGACCGGCGATTGGCATTTTGCCGCCGATGGCAAGAGCATGCGCCGCGTTGTCGCGTCGCCCGAGCCGATCGAGATCGTCGAACTTGCGGCCATCGAGCGGCTGGTGGCTGCAGGTGTGCTGACCATCTGCGTCGGCGGTGGCGGCATCCCGGTGATCAGGCAAGAGCTTGAAGACCAGCAGATCAGCCTGGCCGGTATCGAAGCGGTCATCGACAAGGACCTCGGCGCTGCGTTGCTGGCGACCAGGCTGGGAGCCGACCGGCTAATCATTCTCACCGACGTCGATGGCGTGTTCACCGACTGGGGCGGTCCAGACCAGAGCCTGCTGACCGCCGCAACCGTGGCCCAACTGCGTGATCTCTCGTTTGCACAAGGCTCGATGGCGCCCAAGGTCGAGGCGGCCTGCCGCTTTGCCACGGCCACCGGCAATTGCGTTGCGATCGGCAATCTGCAGGCCGCCGCCGCCGTCATGGCAGGCACAGCCGGAACCCAGATCTCTGCTGCACCTCCCACGCCATGACAGCGCTCCGCGTGCCGCCAAGGCGACGGTGCAAGGGCAAGGCATGGGCCATCATGCTGAGATCGACCGGCCTTGCGGTGATCGCGTTGCTGTCGCCCCCTGCATGGGCGCAAGCACCGCCTGAAACACCGACCGGCAGCGTCACACCCGCACAGCCGCAGAACGCCAAACCGTTCTCGGTCGATGTCTCGCTCGGGATCGTCAGCGACTACCGTTTTCGAGGCATGTCGCTCAGCAACAGGCATCCCGCCTTTCAGCCCGGTCTGACGGTCACGCATCGATCAGGTTTGTACGTCAGCCTCTGGGGCAGCACACTCGCGGACAATGGCGGCGATGATATCGAGATCGATCTGGTGGCCGGATATGCCGGGCAGATCGGACCGATCAGCTACGGGGTCAATGCCACCTACTATACCTATCCCGGGACATCGGGCCTCGGCTATGGCGAGCTTTTCGGCACTTTGGGCACCACCATCGGACCGGCAACCGTCAACGCGACCATCGGCTACGTCCCAAGCCAGACCAGCACTGGCGACCGCGACAATGTCTATGTCGGGATCGCCGCCAGCACTCCGCTCGGCGACACGCCGTTCACGCTGGCCGGGTCTGTCGGCATCGAGGATGGTGCCTTCGCCTCGGCCAAACGCGATTGGTCGCTGGGCATCAATGCCGATATCGGCAGCTTGAGTATTGGTCTTGCCTATATCGGCACAGCCCGGACCGGCGGAGACAGGCTGGGCAATGCAGCCGCTGTGGCCTCGTTGAGCTACGCCTTCTGACGGAATGCCGGAGCAGCCATGCTGGCGCCTTCAGGTGATGTGGTCAGGTCTCGCCGGGCCCGCCGGTTCTGCGCGCAATTCCTCACGAAAGGCCTCCAGACGGTCGCGGTATCCTTCCGCATCGCCATATTCGAGGAACTCGTAATAGCGGCGATGGGGGTCGGATATCCGCAGGGCATGCTTGATCGGGCACCAGAATTGCTCGGTGCGGCTGCTGATTTCGCGGACATAGCCGATCAGGCCATTGCCATAGGCGCAGAATGCACAGTTCGTGGCCTCGACCCAGTTGAGATAGGCAAGGTGGCGGCGATCGAAGACGATATAGTCCGAACGGGTCACGCGCGGGATCTTGTAGACGCGAAAGCAGATCGCCTGAAAAACGCTGACCCACAGATCGAGCAGAACCAAAGGCAGGATCAGCGAATAGATCACTGGAGCGGTCAGGAACATGCCCAGAGGCGCCTGACGGAAGAATTGTACCAGGCCCATCCGCTGTTTCCGATGCGCGTGGACAATGCCGTGATCGAACGCCACTCTGCGATCGCTGACCACATAGCCGCGTGCCTTGCGGCGATCCTCAATACCGCGGTCCAGTTCGCTCTGCAGACGGATGATCTCGCCTGCCAGGTCTTTAAGCTGCCGGGTCATGGGTGCTCGGGCAACTCGCCTGCCACATCGAACATGACCTCGTTGCGGCGCAGAAACCACGGCGTCCAGGGCGGATTGTAGAGTGCAATCACCGCCGGGCCGACAGCCCGCATACCCCGCGCCTCGATGATCCCGCGCAATTCGGATGTGATCGCTGCGACCTTCGCCTCACCCGTGAGCCCCGAGAAGCGCAACACTGCCGCTCGCCGGGGCGGAAGCGCGATGATCGTCACCGCCTTGTTGTTGGGCTCGGGCAGATCGGCCTGCGCAAGGTTGCCCGGCATCGCAAACCGCACCTGCCAGCTTGCCTCGCCCTTGATCTGCGTCACCGGGGCGGTCATCGCGATGGTCTGGCCCTTGGCGGTCTTGGTCACCGGAGCGGTCATAGCGATCTTGCGCTGCTGGGTGTTCCCGCCGAAGATGTACTGCGCCAGCAGACCAAAGCCCTTGCGCCCGGCCTGCTGCTGATCTCCGGTAACGGTCACTTCGGCCACGAGCAACGGGCCGTAATCCCGAACCTCGAAGGCGCCATCCTTCAGGACAAGGTCAAACTTCGGTTCTTCAACAGCCACAAGATGGAGCCCTTTCAGGACAAAAAGCAGGACAGCTGCGCTCTGCAGCCGATCAGGCCGGACGGACAGGTTCGGAATCTACGCAGCCATGCCAAAACGGGTGTCGATGCGGCGGTGCTTGATACCACTCTGCGTCGGCAGAAGACATATCCCGCCTCGATCAGACCGCTTGGCAGCGATGGGTTTCGGCATAACGCGAGCATCCGCTGTAGGCCCCCGGACTGCTGGCATTTCCCGCCATTGTGATCGACAACCCACGCACAAATGCTGGCTGCAGATCGATCAGCGAGACGATCAAATGCCCCGTTAACAGGGTACAATACTGGACCTGGCGGGGGAGCAAATCACGAAAGAAGCGCATAAACCCCTGCTCAAGGGGCGTTTTCGGACCCTCGGAAAAAGGCCCTGGAGCGGGTAGAGGGAATCGAACCCTCATAGCCAGCTTGGAAGGCTGGAGCTTTACCACTAAGCTATACCCGCGCGCATGGTTCGCGTTCGCGATGCGAGGGCGCTCATGCCACTTGCCAGGTGGGTCGTCAATATCTGGTTTGCAGCTCTGCGGCGGGGCGCCTTTGACGGCCTGCCCTATTGCTGGTCCAGCCAATGCTTGAGCAGATCGTGCGCGATCGCGAACGGTGGCGGTGCGAGGAACGGGGCATTTTCGTCGCCTGCCATCGCGGCGCGGACCTCGTCTGCGGTGAACCAGCCCGCCTCCTCGATCTCGGAGGTGTCGAGCGTCAGTTCGTCGCTCAATGCCTCGCTGGTGCAGGCGATCATCAGCGATGACGGGAACGGCCAGGGCTGGCTGGCGACATAGCGCACGTTGCGCACGCGAATGCCCGCCTCTTCCCACAGCTCGCGCGCGACGGCTTCCTCAAGCCCCTCGCCCGGCTCGACGAACCCCGCCAGGGCCGAAAAACGGCGCGGGGGAAAGCGCGGCTGACGCCCGAGCAGCACCTTGCCCTGATATTCGGACAGCATGATCGTCACCGGATCGACGCGGGGGAAATGCTCCGCGCCGCAGCCGGTGCAGGTGCGCGACCAGCCGCCCTTGCTCATCGCGCTGCCCGCGCCGCACAGCGAACAGAAACGGTGCCGTGCGTGCCAGTCCACCAGCGTCCGTGCGCCGCCATACAGCGCCAGCTCTTCGGCGGGCAGGCTGGCGAGCACCTGCCAGACCCGCGGGTTGTAGTGCAAGCCGGATCCGGGATTGCCGCGCTGCAGCTCGGCAAAATGGGCCTTGTCGTCGATCAGCCCCAGGAAGATCAGCTCGCTGTCGGGGGCGGCATCAGCCAGGCTGCGCCATGCCAGCCGACCATCGATGCCGACCGGCGGGTCCAGCCCCTCGAGCGTGAGCAGCCTGGCCTTCCAGTTCATGTACCCGGCGAGCCTATCGGGATCGACGCGCACCTGATCGGCACGATCGATCTGCCCTCCGGTCAGCGCCGGGGCAATCAACGACAACGACATATCCGTTCCCCCTGGTGTGCCGTTCAGCCCATCGCCTGAAGCTGGTCATAGACCATCTTGGGGAACTCGCGCTGGAAGGGATAGGTTTCCGCCGGCATGTACTGGGTATAACCAGAGGCGCGAATGCCGCGCACGTGGTCGACAAACGCGACGGTGCCTGCCGCACCGCCCCAGCCATAGGTGCCTGCCGGGCCCTTGTCATTGCCCAGGCCCACACGGCCGCCCGCGCCAAAACCCTGGCCATCGACCCAGGTTCCCTTGGTGACGGCGGTCTGCGGCAGCAGGTTGGACATGCCCATCAGCGCGGTCGCTTCAGACATCACGCGCTTGCCATCGAGCTGCCCCTTGCCGACCAGCATCGCGAGGAAGCGGTCATAATCATATGCGGTGCTGACCAGCCCGGCCCCGCCGAACGGGAAGGCAGGCGGCACGGTAAAGATGCTGTCCTGCGCCGGGTCGATCGGGATCAATGCACCGGCAAACGGGGCATAGTTGGTGCTGAGCCGCGGCACTTCGCTCTGCGGCACGGTCCAGAAGCTGCTCTTCATGCCCAGCGGATCGAACAGGTTCTTCTGCAGATAGGCGCCCAGTTCCATGCCCGACGCAACCTGGATGACATAGCCCAGCAGGTCGAGGCCGATCGAATAGCTCCAGATCGAGCCCGGCTCCGCAATCAGCGGCAGCGAGGCGACACGGCGCGCGAATTCGTCGATCGGCGGGGTCGGCGCGGGCATCGGGAACCCGGGGATCGGCGTCTTGCTCACGGCGGCGGGATTGATGCCCAGCTTGTTATACTCTTCGAGAAGCGGCCCCTTGGTGACGATGTTGTAGCCGAGGCCCGCGGTGTGCGTCATCAAATGGCGCGGAGTGATCATCGTCTTGGCAGGGACCGAATCCAGGCTGTTGGCCGGATCGGTCAGCACCTTCATGTTGGCAAATTCCGGGATCAGGTCGGCAATCGGCTGATCCAGGCCCAGCTTGCCCTGTTCGATCAGCATCATCGCGGCCATGCCAGTCACCGGCTTGGTCATCGAATAGACGCGCCACAGCGAATGGGCGTCGACGGCGACAGGAATATCGAGCGCCAGATTGCCTGCACCGATCAATGCCGCTTGCTGCGCGCCGAAACCGATCGAGACCAGCATGCCCGCCACCTTCTTATTGGCGACATAATCTTCCACCTGCTTGCGGATCAGCGCGAAATCGCCCGTCGCCATCGCGCGGGCATAGCCCGGCATCGTGGCAAACAGGCTCAGCAGGCCAGCCGATCCCAGCACATGGCGGCGGCTCAACTGCGGCATCTGGCTCAAAACCTTCGACATATCATACTCCCGTTGTTCCTGGCCCGCGCATTGCGCCGCCCGGCTTTATCGATGCTGAATGGCGATCGCCGCAGCCTTGGCGAACAGCGTCGGCAGGCCCGCCTCGGCAATATCGTCCACCGGCCACCAGATGGCGCCATTCAGGTTTTCAATGGCAACCTTATCGATTTGAGGGCCGCGATAAAGCGCCAATGCAAGCTCGAGCGAAAAATGCGTGAAGACATGCGCCACCGCCGCATCGATCCGCTGCCATTGCCCTGTCACCGGCGGCTGCGCATCCCCGTCACGCCGCGCGGACCAGCCATCATCGGGCAGCGCGCGCATTCCGCCCAGCATGCCGCTGCCCGGCCGCTGGACCAGCAGCACCTTTGCGTCCTGTTCGATCCACCATGCGGTGCCCGTCCGCTGCGGCCGCGCCTTCTTGGGCGGCTTGACCGGCAGCGATTCGGCGATCCCGGCAGCAAGCGCAGCACAATGCGCCGCCACCGGGCAGAGCAGGCATGAGGGATTGCGCGGGGTGCACAGTGTCGCACCCAGATCCATCATCGCCTGCGCGAAATCACCTGGACGATGCTGCGGAGTGAGTTCCGCGACGCGGGCGCGGATCTCGGTGCGCGCGGAAGGCAGCGGTGTCTCGATCGCGAACAGCCGCGCGGTAACCCGCTCGACATTGGCGTCAACCACCGCCGAGGGCCGGTCGAAAGCGATCGCGGCCACGGCGGCAGCTGTATAATCGCCGACGCCCGGCAGCGCGCGCAGCCCCGCCTCGCTATCGGGAAAGCGGCCATCATGCTCGTGCGCGACAGCGCGTGCGCAGGCGATGAGATTGCGGGCGCGCGCATAATAGCCGAGCCCTGCCCAGGCAGCCAGAACCTCAGCATCGGGCGCGGCGGCGAGCGCCTCGACATGGGGCCAACGGGTCGTGAAGCGCTCGAAATAGCCGGTGACGGCAGCAATTGTGGTCTGCTGCAGCATCACCTCGGACAGCCACACGCGGTACGGATCGGGCTGCACCCCTGCCCGGCGATCGGCGGGCGACACGCGCCACGGCAGGTCGCGCGCGTGCGCATCATAATGTGCGAGCAGTGCCGCTGCGACGGCCCTAGGCTTCGGTTCATCCACAATTTTCTCGCGACACTCGACGGGCATGGCCCGGCTATGCCATGGTCGCGCCGCATATGGAACGTGATAAGCCCACTGCCGTGAAGCCGCGCAAGAAGACTGCGCAGGCTTCGACACGCCCGCCGCGGATGCGCGGCGGCGAGGCGCGCGGCATTGCCGATCTCATCCCGGCGATCGGCGAAACCAGTTTCCGCAAGTTCGGTTTCATCCAGAGTTCGCTGGTCAGCCGCTGGGCCGAAATCGTAGGGCCCCGCTATGCGACGATGGCCAGCCCCGAATCGATCGCCTTTGCGCGCGGCAAGAAGGCCGAAGGCACGCTGCACCTTGTCGTGACCAGCGCGACCGCGATCTTCATGCAGCATGCCGAGCCCGAGATCATAGCGCGGGTCAACCGCTTCTTCGGCTATGAAGCGGTGGCGCGGATCCGCTATCGCCACGGCGCGCTGGCGCGTCCGAAGCGTCCCGAGCCGCGTCCGGCGCCGCCGCCGTCGCTCAAGCCGATCAGCATCGCGCCCGCCGACGGGCTGAAGCCGATCGCCGATCCCGAGCTGCAGACCGTGCTGGAACGGCTGGCGCGCAGCATGGAGGAGAAGGAAGCGCGCGAGGCTGCGGACGCAGCAGCGCGTGCAGCCCCCGTTCAGCTGAAAAGCGACAATCTGAAACCCGTGCGCCTGTTTGCGCCGCCACCATCCCATGAGGTTCGTTGATGACTGCGCCGTTGCGCCCCCTGCTGGCCCTTTCCGCCATCGCCCTTGCTGCCACAACTGCCCTGTTCGCAGGTGCGCCGGGCACCGCGCAGACCGCTGCCGCGACCGCATGGGCGGACAAGGTTAGCCAGAGCCAGGTCGGCGGGCATGTCCGCGGCAATGCCGCCGCGCCGCAGAAGATCATCGAATACATGAGCTATACCTGCCCGCATTGCGCGGCATTCGAGCTGGATTCGAACACGGCGCTGGCAACCGGCTTCATCGCCAATGGCAAGACCAGCATCGAAGTACGCAACTTCATCCGCGACCCGGTCGACCTCACCGTCGCGCTGCTGGCGCGCTGCGGCGAACCGCGCAGCTTCTTCCGCCGCCACAAGGGCCTGCTCGCCAGCCAGAAGACCTGGCTGGGCAAGGCCGGCAGCCTCGGCCGCGAAGGCCAGGCGGCCTGGTATCAGGGTGACACCAACACCCGCCTGCAGCGGATCGCCAGCGACCTTGGACTTTACGACGAACTTCGCCGCCACGCCCCGCTCGCCACCGATGCACAGATCAACGCCTGCCTGATCAACAAGGCAGAGCAGAACAAGGTGCTGGCGATGACCAAGTTCGCGACAGACACTGTCAAGGTGCAGGGCACCCCCAGCTTCACCCTCAACGGCAAGCTGCTCGCCGATGTCTATGACTGGAAAAGTCTGGAACCGATGTTGGCCAGCCGCTAGAGCCGAACCCGTTTTCACGTTCATCGCAAGGACCAAGCCTGTATGAAGCGTATTGCCAGCCTGATCGCCCTGCCCCTGATGCTGTCGCTCGCCGCCTGTGGTGGCGAGGCCGATACCGGTGCTGAAGGCGCCGCCAGCGGCGAACCGATTGCCGCCATTCCTGCTCCTGCGGGCAAGAACTGGGCAGAAACGGTGACCAAGACCGACAAGGGCTATTATGTCCTGGGCAACCCCGAAGCGCCGATCAAGCTGGTCGAATATGCATCGCTGACCTGCAGCCACTGCGCCGACTTTGCCGAGACCGCGTTTGCGACGATCCGCGACAAATATGTCGCCAGCGGTCGGGTGAGCTTCGAGCTGCGCAATTTCGTGCGCGAGCCGCTCGATCTCACGGCGTCGATGCTGACTCGCTGCGGCCCGGACGAAAGCTATTTCGCACTGACCGAGCAGGTGCTCGCCAACCAAGCCGACATCTTCACCAAGGCGCAAGCGATGGGCCAGCAGCGGTTCGAAGCCGTGCTCGCGCTGCCCGACAACCAGCGTTACGTGGCGTTGGCCGAAGGCACCGGCCTCACCGACTTCTTTGCGCAGCGCGGCATCTCGCGTGATCAGGCCAACCAGTGCCTGACCAACATCGACACCGCCCGCGCGCTCGCCGACAACACCGGCGTTGCCACCCGCGAGGACAATATCCAGGGCACGCCCACCTTCTTCCTCAACGGCCGTCAGGTCGAATTCACCGGTTGGCCGGCGCTGGAAACCGAAATCCAGGCGATGGGAGCGCGCTGACGCATCAATGGACGAAGGGGGGTTGATCGTTGACGAGGACGGCGTGGTGGCAACACCCGGCCCGCCGATCAACGCCCCCTCTTTCGCCGCGCCCATGCGCTTCAAGCGCCTGAAGCTGAGCGGCTTCAAGAGCTTCGTCGAACCGGCCGAACTGCGCATCGAACCCGGGCTCACCGGGATCGTTGGCCCCAATGGCTGCGGCAAATCCAACCTGCTCGAAGCGATCCGCTGGGTCAT
Source organism: Hydrogenophaga intermedia (assembly GCA_943370475.1). Lineage (GTDB taxonomy): Bacteria > Pseudomonadota > Alphaproteobacteria > Sphingomonadales > Sphingomonadaceae > Blastomonas. Next base: position 16,714 of record CALRRI020000013.1, on the reverse strand, counting down.
GGGTGAAAGCTCCGCCAAGTCGATGCGCGGCGGCGGCATGGAAGACGTGATCTTCGCCGGCACCGCCACTCGCCCGTCGCGCAACTTTGCCGAAGTCGCACTGCTGACCGAAGTCAGCCAGCCGGTGCTGGCGGCAATGTCGGTCGACGATGGTGAGCTCGAAGTGGTCCGCCGGATCGAGCGCGGCGCGGGCAGCGCCTATCGCGCCAATGGCCGCGATGTTCGCGCCAAGGATGTCGCGCTGCTGTTCGCCGATGCTGCAACCGGCGCGCACAGCCCGGCGCTTGTCAGCCAGGGCCGCATCGCCGCCGTCATCTCCGCCCGCCCGGTCGAGCGCCGGCAGATGCTCGAAGAGGCCGCAGGCATCGCGGGGCTCCACGTCCGCCGCAAGGATGCCGAACAGAAGCTGCGCGCGACCGAGGGCAATCTGGAACGGCTGCAGCAGGTGCTCGCCGACATGGAAGCGCGTTCGGCGACTCTGAACCGGCAGGCGCGCGCAGCCGAACGCTATCGCGCGCTCAGCCAGCAGATCGCGGTGGCAGAGGCACGCGCGCTGTTCGCCCGCTGGCGCACCGCGGCACAAGCAGCCAAACAGGCCCGCGCCGAGGCGGCGGCGGCAGAGGCAGCCGTAACGGCCGCGCAGGAGGCGCAGACCGAGGCTCAGGCCCAGCAAAAACTGGCGATCGAGGCGCTGGCTGTCGCGCGCAGCACGCTGCAATCGGCGCGCGAGACGAGCCAGTCATTGTCGCACCGGCTTGCCACCCTGGTGGCAGAGCGCGACGCCGCCCTGCAACGCCTGGCCGATCTCGACCGCCAGCAGGCGCGGATTGCCGAAGACAGCGCGCGCGAGGACCGGTTGACGCACGATGCGACCGCCGCGCTGGAGCGGCTGGAGGCCGAGAACGCCCGCGTCCAGGCCGATATTGTTGCCGAGGAATCGCGAGGCCCTGCCCTCAGTCACGGCCAGGACAATGCCGAACGCGCGGTGCGCGAGTCCGAGGTCGCGCTGGCGCAGGCGCGCGCCGAACTCGCGCGCGCCGATGCCGACATCAAGGTCGCGCAGGCCGCGCTTGCCACGGCAGAGGCCCGCCATCGCCGTGCGGCTGACGAGCTAGCGCGGACCCAGGCGCAACTTGCGGGCCTGGGCGATGCAGCACAACTGGAACAGCTGCGCGATGAGGCGCGGGCCGATTGCGCGCGTCTCGCGGCGGACAAGGCGAGCGCTGCAACCGCACTGGCGCAGGCCCAATCGGGCCGCGATGCGCTGGTCGATGCCCGTGATGTGGCGCAGACCGAGCTTGCGACGCTCCGCGCCGAGCTCAATGCGATGACGCGCGAGATCGACGCACTGTCACGTGACCTGGCCAAGAAGCCCGGGGGTGCCGAGCGTGCGCTCGATCAGGTGCAGGCGGACAAGGGTTTCGAAAAGGCCCTCGCCGCCGCGTTGGGCGAGGATCTGAGTGCGGTGATCGGCCCTGCCAGCGGCGATGGCCGGTTCTGGACCGGCAGCGACGCCCCGGCGGACCGTCCCGCACTCGGTGATGGCTGCGTATGGCTGGCGGATCATGTCCGTGCCCCGGATGCGCTGGTCGCCCGGCTATCGCTGATCATGGTGGCCGATGCAGACGGCGGGCAATCGCTCGCGCCCGGGCTTCGGCTTGTCACCCGCGATGGCCGGATGCGCCGGTGGGACGGCTTTGTTTCCGCAGGCGAAGGCGCGGGCGCGGCAGAGCGGCTTGAGCGGCGTACCCGGCTCAGCGAACTGGAAACGACCCGCCCCGCCCTTGCCGCCCGGATGGAAGCGGCCGAGGCAGCGCTTGCGCAGTGCCAGCAGCAGCTCGCCGCGTTGCAGGCGCTGATCACCGAACAGACCCGTGCGCTCAACGCTGCCGAAACCGCAGAGCGCCAGGCATTGCGCGATCGCGACCAAGCCGAGCACGCGCTGCAGCGTGACGCCGAACGCCGCGACGATCTCGCCGAACGGATCGAGCGCCTGGCTGCGGATGCGCAAGGTTCGCAGACCGATCTTCAGGCGGCCCAGGCCGCACGCTCTGCCCTGCCCGACGGCGCGGTGCAGCGCGAACAGGTGGCGCTGCTGACCGACCGCACTCAGACCTCGCAAACGGCGCTGCGATCGGCGATGGCGGCGATCGCGGCGCAGGCGCAGGCGGTGTCGGCCCTGCGCGAGCGACGGGCGAGTGTGCGCGCCGAGATCAAGGGCTGGCAAGGCCGCGCGGGCGAAGCTGCCCAGCGGCTGCGCGACATGCAGGCCCGCGCGGCGGAACTGACGAGCGAGCGGGCGGCGTTTGCTGGAAAGCCCGAAGCGCTGGCGCAAGACATCGCAAGCCTCGAACAGGCCACCACCGAGGCGCGCGCAGCACAGGCAGCGGCAGAGACCGCCTCGCAGACGACCGAGAAGGCGCTGGCAGAGGCCGAGCGCACTGCGTCGGCCGCCGCCGAGACCCTGGCACTGGCCCGCGAACAGCGAGCCGGGGCAACCGCACGCGCCGAGCATCAGGACCAGCGCCGCATCGAACTTGCGCAAGGTTGCGGCGAGCGCTTTCAGTGCCCTCCGCCGGTGCTGCCCGAGCGGTTCGGCTTCGTTCCCGAACAGGTCACCACGCCCGAAACCGAGGCAGCCGAGCATGACCGGCTTTACGAAGCCCGCGAGAGGCTGGGCGCGGTCAACCTGATTGCTGCCGATGAACTCGCCGCGCTCGAAAACGAGATGGCCACGATCCGCGCCGAGCATGATGAGCTGGTCGAGGCGATCGCCCGGCTGCGCGGCTCGATCGGTGCGCTCAACCGCGAAGGACGGCAGCGACTGCTCGCCGCCTTCGCCACCGTGGACGGGCATTTCCGGACCCTGTTCGCGCGGCTGTTCAATGGCGGCAAGGCGCATCTGGAACTGATCGACAGCGACGATCCGCTCGAGGCGGGGCTCGAGATCATGGCCCAACCGCCGGGCAAAAGGCTGTCATCGCTGACGCTGCTTTCAGGCGGCGAGCAGGCGCTGACCGCGGTCGCGCTGATCTTCGGCCTGTTCCTCACCAATCCCGCACCGATCTGCGTGCTCGACGAGGTCGACGCGCCGCTGGACGACGCCAATATCGACCGTTTCTGCGACCTGCTCGACCATATGGCAGTGGTCACCGACACCCGCTACCTGATCGTCACCCACAATGCCGTGACGATGAGCCGCATGCACCGCCTGTTCGGCGTGACGATGGTGGAACAGGGCGTGAGCCGCCTGGTCTCGGTCGATCTGGGCGGCGCAGTGGGACTGCTCGCGGCGGAATGAGTTGACAAAAGAGGTTTTTGTAGCTACGAAATTGCCATAACAGAAGATTGCCATAAAGGAGAGGTAGACTTGAAACTACCAAACTGCCCGGACCGGGCAGCCTGAAGGGTAACTTTTATGGGAATCGTATTTGACGAGTCAAAGCGACAATTGACCCTCAAGAAACGGGGCCTCGATTTTGCCCGCTTTAACGAAATTTATGAAGGCCCCACGTTCACTCAAGAAGATAATCGCTTCGAGTATCCTGAGGACCGGTTTCAGACCTACGGACTTTTGGATGGAAGATTGGTCATGGTCGCGTGGACGCCAGTTCCGCAAGGTGTTCGCGTCATCTCTATGAGAAAATGCAATGAGCGAGAGCAAGCCAAATTTAACAGCCGACTGGGATGACGACGATCTGCCCGAATGGACCGACGATCAGTTTGATCGAGCGGAGTTTCGGATCGGCGGCAAGCTCATCCGCCCCGCCGATGGCACCCTCACCAAGCCCGGGCGGCCCAAGTCTGACAACCCCAAGCAGCAGGTAACCTTGCGGCTGGACAGCGCGGTGCTCGAAGGCTTCCGCGCCACGGGCCCCGGCTGGCAGAGCCGGATCAATGCCGAACTGCGCAAGGCGCTGAAACTCGACGGATAGCGCCGTCACCCCCCGATTACAGGCGTGGCACCGGACAAATGTTCGGGCGCGTGCGGATCGTCACAGACTATTGTCCCGGATATGGCAAATGACGGGTTAACGCCGCTTGACTTGCGCCGTTACCGATAGGACCATTTTGGCGGGGGTAACCGACTGCGACATGACACTTCCCGATACATTGCCCGACGCGCTGTCTGACATGCGCGCGGCCAACCTGCACCTGCAGGCGACGATCGATGGATTGCGCCAGTCGCTCGAGGCGGCGGCGACCGATGCTGACCGCCGCATCACGCGCGCCCAATCGGAGGAAGCAGCCCGGATCGCCGATCTGATGGCCACCATCCAGCAAATGCGCGACCAGATGGAGGCGCAGCAGCAGGCGCATGACCGCGCGCTGCAGGCAGAACGCGTAGGCGCACAGGCCGAGATCGGCCAGCTCAAGGGCAGTATCGATGCCCTGCGGCTGACACTCGACAGCGAGCGCCTTGCCGCCGAACAGGCGCGGTTGAGTGCGGAAGCGGATCATGGCCTTGAGCGGCAGGCGCTGCAGCAGCAGATTCAGGCGCTGCGCGACAAGATGGAACAGATGATGGGGCAAAACGCAGCATGACACCTCCCGCCGCCGATACCCTGACCCGCCCGATGACCGAAAGCCAACGCGCCGCAGCTCTACGCCGCACCGAGGTGCTGCTGGAGGTCACACGCAAATGTGCGACGATGACCCAGATCGATGGCGTACTCGCCATGCTGGTAGAGCTGACCTCGCGCGAGCTCAATTGCGATCGCGGCACCCTGTTCCTCAACGACCCCAAGACCGGTGAGCTCTACTCCCGCTTTGCACAGGGCAGCCAGAGCCTTGAAATCCGCATTCTCAACACTTCCGGTATCGCGGGGCACGTGTTCCAGACAGGGGAATCCCTGCTGGTCGAGGATGCCTATGCCGATCCGCGCTTCAACAGCACGGTCGATCAGCGCACCGGCTACAAGACCCGCAATATCGTCTGCGTGCCTGTCCGCACCCCGCTGGGCCAGATCATCGGCGTGATGCAGAACATCAACAAGCACGAGGGCGATTTCACGAGCGAAGACGTGTCGCTGCTCGAGGAGATGACCAGCCAGGCCACCGTGTTCCTGCAGAGCCTGCAGTCGATCGAGGAGATCGAGCAGGTCCGTGCCAAGGAGCTCGCCTTCCTCTCGATGATCTCCGAAATCAGCTCCGAGGTCGACCTGACCCGGCTGCTCCAGCGCGTGGTCGCGGAAACCGTGCGGATGTTCGAGGCCGAACGCGCGACGATCTTCATTCATGACAAGGCCACCGATACGCTGTTCTCGCTGTTCTCGGCGGGCGGCAAGGTCAACGAAATCCGCTTTCCCTCCAGCGTCGGCATCGCGGGAACGGTATTCACCAGCGGGCAGAGCCTCAACATCCCGCATGCCTATGCCGACCTGCGGTTCAACCCTTCGTTCGACCGGCAGACCGGGTTCTTCACCCGCTGCATCCTGTGCGTGCCAATCGTCAACAAACAGGGCGAGGTCATCGGCGTCACCCAGGTACTCAACAAGAAGACCGGCGCGTTCACCGACAAGGACGAGCAGCAGCTCAAGACCTTCACCGGGCAGATCGCCATCGCGCTGGAGAATTCGAAGCTGTTCGACGACGTCCAGCGGATGAAGCTGTACAACGAATCAGTTCTGCAGAGCATGTCGAACGGCGTGCTGACGCTCGATCCGTTGGGCAAGGTGATCACCTGCAACCAGGCGATCGAGCGCATCTGGTCGTGCAAGGCTTCCGACATTCAGGGCATGCTGCTCACCGATCTGCTGGGTGAGGAAGGCGGCTGGATCATGAACCGCATCGAGCGGGTCAAGGAAGACAAGGCCAGCGACGTGTTCCCCGATGCCGATGTCGCGCTGTCGGGCGTACAAAAATCGGTCAACCTCACGATCATGCCCTTGGTGTCGGAAAGCGACGACAGCAAGCTCGGATCGATGCTGATGGTCGAGGATATCAGCAGCGAAAAGCGGATGAAATCGACGATGTCGCGTTACATGGATCCGGTGATCGCAGCGCAGATGATGGATGGCGACGCGCTCGATCTGCTGGGCGGGGTGAGCGCCGAAGCGACGATCATGTTCACCGATGTCCGCGGTTTCACCACGATTACCGAGGAATATGGCGCGCAAGGGACGGTGTCGTTCCTCAACGAGTATTTCAGCCTGATGGTCGACTGCATCACCACTCAGGGCGGCATGCTCGACAAGTTCATCGGCGATGCGATCATGGCCTGCTTCGGCCTGCCGATCCCGCACGACGACGATCCGGACCGCGCCGCGCGCGCTGCGATCGCCATGATCCGCACCTTGTGGGAGTGGAACGCGCAGCGCCGCGACAAGGGGCTGAAGACCGTCGACATGGGCGTCGGCATCCACACCGACACCGTCGTTTCGGGCAACATCGGCAGCCCCAAGCGCATGGACTATACCGTGATCGGCGATGGCGTGAACCTGGCCAGCCGGCTGGAGAGCGCATGCAAGGCCTATTCCGCGCGCATTCTGGCGAGCGAGAACACCGTCGCCAAGCTGAACGGCACCTACCGGATGCGCGACATCGATCTGGTGGTGGTGAAGGGCAAGACTGCGCCGGTTCGGGTGTTCGAGCTGCTCGATTATCACGACGCGCAGACCTTCCCTGCCATGCGCGACGTGCTCGGGCACTTCGAGGACGGAATGATCGCCTATCGCGCGGCGCGCTGGGACGAGGCGATCATTCGCTTCGAAAAATGCCTGTCGCTCAATCCGGGCGATGGCCTGTCGCGCACCTATGTCGACCGATGCCGCGTGATGCAGGCCGCCCCGCCGCAGGGCGATTGGGACGGCGTCTGGGTGATGAAGGACAAATAGCGCTCCGGATTACCGCGGCATTTGGCAACGAACGGGCGTTTCGCGGGTTAGCTGTCGACAGCTCTCTTCCGGCGTCCACAGCTGCGCCCGTTCCCGTTGGGAATTAACGGGCAGAGTCTGGGCGCCTCCGTGCTAGGCGCAACCATGACCCCACCACCGCACGACGCTTCCGATCGCTCCGTTCCAGACCAGTCCATCACCACTCAGCCCGATCCGGAGGCACGGCGCAAGCGGCGACTGCGCATCGCACGCAATGTCGCGATCGGCGTGCTGGGAACGCTGTTTGCCGTCTGGCTGATCCTGTTCATCACCAAGGGGCGGTTCCTCAAGGGTCCGGTCGAAGGCATCGCGTCCTCGCTGACCGAGCGCGAGGTCGCCGTGAAGGGCGACTTCCAGCTCTATTTCGCACCGTTCAGGATCAAGTTCCTCGCCGAGGGGCTCACCGTCTCGAACCCCGAATGGGCGACGCGCCCCTATCTGTTCACCGCCGAAAGGATCGATACCCGCATCGCGCCGCTGGCGCTGCTGCTGGGCAACTGGCGATTGTACTGGCTCGACCTTACCAATGGCGCGGTCGATCTCGAATGGAACGCCAAGCGCACCGCAAACACCTGGACATTCGACAGCAGCGGCGATGCCAAGCCGCTGGAACTGCCCACCATCGACAGCGCGGTGCTGCGCGACACGACCGTGCGATATCGCGATCCCGTGCTGCAATTGCTGACCGATCTCGATTTTGCTTCGGTGAAATCGAACGATGCGAAGATCGGCGAGGCGGTGCGGTTCACCGGTGATGGCACGCTGCGCGCCACACCGTTTACGCTCAAGGGCGCCTTGCTGACACCCGATGCCACGGTTCAGCGCGGGCAGAACAAGCTGGAGCTGCAGGCACGCGCCGCCAATAATGTCATCGATATCACGGGCACCCTGCCCAGCCTTGCCGATATCGAAGGCGTGCCGCTGGCCACGAAAGCGCGCGGACGCAATGCCGCCGAGCTGCTCGGCATTATCGGCGTCGTGATCCCGCGCACGCGGACCTACAAGCTGACCGCGACGCTGGTGAAGCAGGATCGCGAATACCGGTTTACCGCGCTCAAGGGCACGTTCGGGGCGAGCGACATTGCGGGCAAGTTCACCGTCGATATGGCGGGCGAACGCGTGCACATGGATGCAGACCTGGCAACGAGGACGCTCGATATCATCGATGTGTCGCCGTTTATCGGCTACAACCCGGATGTTGTCGCGGCCCGCGGCGTTCAGGCCGCCGCAGCCGAAAGCGGCGCGGCCCCTGCCCGGCTGCTGCCCAACGCCAGCCTGCGGGCAGAAGGCCTGCGCGCCTTCGACGCCGATGTCCGCTATACAGCGGCCAGGCTGCGCTCGGACAGCATCCCGATCAGCGACATTTCAGCCACCGTCGATCTCGACGACGGGCTGCTCAGTGTGTCTCCGCTGGTGATGACGATGGCGCGCGGCAAATTGGCATCGGACATCGCCATCGACTGGCGGCGGCGCCCGGCACGCACACGGTACGACATCCGCCTGGCCGCAACCCCGATGGCGCAGCTGCTCAGCGGCTTCGGCGTGGCCGAAGCGGGCACCACCGGCACGGTCCAGGGCCGCATCCAGCTGACCGGAGACGGCGATGCACTGCACGATTCGCTCGCCAGCGCGACGGGGCGGATGGCATTCGTGATCCCCAGAGGCACCTTCTGGACGCGCAATGTCCAGCTTGCCGAGCTCGATTTCGGCACCTTCGTGCAGAAGATGTTCGAGGACAAATTGAAGCAGCCGGTGCAGATCAACTGCGGTCTGGTGGCCTTCACCGTGCGCGGCGGCGCGGCGGCGGCCGACCCGATCCTGATCGACACCACCAAGAACGTCATCACCGGGCGCGGCGGTTTCAGCTTTGCTACCGAGCAGATGGACCTCGCCTTCCGCGCCGATGGCAAGAAGTTCAGCCTCGTCTCGGGCCAGTCGCCGGTGCGCATCGGCGGCTATTTCTCAAAGCCCGCGCTCAATGTGATCAGCCCCGAATTGCTGGGCCGCGCGGGCGTGGGGCTGGGCCTGGCCGTGCTCGCTGCTCCCCCTGCAGCCCTGCTGGCGTTTGTCGATGTGGGCGATGCCAAGTCCGCCGCCTGCGGCCCCGTGCTGCAGGGCGCGACCGCCGCTGGACAGCGGACCACCAAGGGCAAGGCGCGCGACGATGTCGGCAATGGCAAGGCTGCGAAGGCAGGGCAAAAGGGCGACAAGAAGTTCCTCGGCATCTTTTGATCCGCACACAAAAAAGGCGGCGCAGGATTTGACCCGCGCCGCCCTGTGGAGGTCAGAGGAAAAGGCTTACATCAGGCCGAGGTTCATCACCTTGGTCCAGGCGGCGACGAAATCGTCGGCAAACTTCTTCTGGCCGTCGCTCGCGGCATAGACTTCCGCGACTGCGCGCAGTTCCGAGTTGGAACCGAACACCAGATCGACCGGGGTTGCGGTCCACTTGAACGTGCCCGACTTGATGTCGCGGCCCTCGTACAGACCCGCATCGGTCGGCGACTTGGCCCACTTGTTGTTCATGTCGAGCAGGTTGACGAAGAACGCGTTGTTGAGCTGCCCCGGCGTGGCGGTGAACACACCGTGCTTGGCGCCGCCGGTGTTGGCATCGAGCGCACGCAGGCCGCCCACCAGCACCGTCATTTCCGGCACCGTCAGGCTGAGCATGTTGGCGCGATCGACCAGCATGTCCACCGGCGACATCACGCTGCCCGCAGCATAATAGTTACGGAAGCCATCAGCGCTGGGTTCGAGCGCGGCAAACGAGTTCACGTCGGTCTGCGCCTGGCTGGCATCGCCCCGGCCCGGCTTGAACGGCACGCTCAGGCTGTGTCCGGCCTTCGACGCGGCCTGTTCGATTGCAGCAGATCCAGCCAGCACGATCAGGTCGGCGAGCGAGATCATCTTGCCGCCCTTCTGCGCCTTGTTGAACGATGCCTGGATGCCCTCCAGCTTGCTCACCACCTTGGTGATTTCGGCCGGATTGTTGACCGCCCAGTCCTTCTGCGGGGCCAGACGGACGCGGCCGCCATTGGTGCCACCACGCATGTCGGTGTCGCGATAGCTCGCGGCAGCCGCCCAGGCGGTGCGGATCAGCTCGGGTCCGGTCAGGCCGCTGGCGAGCACCTGCGACTTGAGCGATGCGACATCATTCGCATCGACCAGCGGGTGGTTCACAGCGGGCACCGGATCCTGCCATATCAGGTCCACCTTGGGCGCATCGGCTCCCAGATACCGGGTGCGCGGGCCCATGTCGCGGTGGGTCAGCTTGAACCATGCGCGGGCAAAGGCGTCGGCGAACGCATCGGGATCCTTGTGGAACCGTTCGGACACCTTGCGATAGCCCGGGTCCATCTTCATCGACAGGTCAGTGGTGAACATGATCGGCGCGTGGCGCTTGGTCTTGTCATGCGCATCGGGGACCAGGCTGGCGGCGTTCTTGTCGCTGGGTATCCACTGGATCGCGCCTGCCGGGCTACGCGTCTGCACCCAGTCGAAGGCATAGAGGTTGTCGAAATACTGGCTGGTCCAGGCGATCGGGTTGACCGACCATGCACCTTCCAGGCCGCTGGTGACGGTATCGACGCCCTTGCCGGTGCCGCACTTGTTGGCCCAGCCGATGCCCTGCTGCTCGGTCGCAGAGCCTGCCGGATCGGCTCCAATGCATTCATCAGGCTTGTGCGCGCCATGCGCCTTGCCGAAGGTGTGGCCACCCGCGATCAGCGCAACGGTTTCCTCGTCGTTCATCGCCATGCGGCCGAAGGTCTCACGGATGTCGGCGGCAGCAGCCAGCGGATCCGGGTTGCCGTTGGGGCCTTCGGGATTGACGTAGATCAGGCCCATCTGGACGGCGGCCAGCGGCTTTTCCAGCTGGCGATTGCCATGATAGCGATCGGCGGCGAGAAACTTCTTCTCGCGGCCCCAATAGACCTTGTCGGCTTCCCAATCGTCGGCGCGGCCACCGGCAAAGCCGAAGGTCTTGAAGCCCATCGATTCGAGCGCAACGTTGCCGGTCAGCACCATCAGATCGGCCCAGCTGAGCTTGCGGCCATACTTCTGCTTGATCGGCCACAGCAGGCGACGCGCACGATCGAGATTGGCGTTGTCGGGCCAGCTGTTGAGCGGCTCGAAGCGCTGCTGACCGCCGCCTGCGCCACCCCGGCCATCGGCGGTGCGATAGGTGCCGGCGCTGTGCCAGGCCATGCGGATGAAGAACGGACCATAATGGCCGTAATCGGCCGGCCACCAATCCTGCGAGGTGGTCATCAGCGCTTCGATGTCCTTCTTCACCGCGGCGATATCCAGCGTCTGGAATTCCTTGGCATAGTCGAAGTCATCGCCCATCGGGTTCGACTCGCGCGCGTGCTGGCGCAGCGGGGTCAGGTCCAGACGTTCGGGCCACCAATCCTGGTTGGTGTTCGCGGCAGCGGGGTTGACGGGCATGGCCGCCTGGGTGCCGGCAGTCTCGGCGAAAGCCGAGGGGGCCGACAGGGTGAACGCCAGTAAGGCAAACACGGACACAGAGGTACGAGTCATGGGATTTCAGTCTCCTGCAAAGCGGCGGTTTCGCCGTTCACTTGAGGTTAAGCCCAGACTGGGTGATCGGGAAAACCGAAATTCCTGATCTATGTGAGTGATAGATTAGATCAACGCGTGGCGGCGAGTGCCGCAGGTGCGTCCAGCCGCCGCACAATCAGAACCAATGTTCGTTTTGTGGCCCGCGCAGACGCTGCGCGCACCACACACTTGCGGTCGAGCAGATCCGCCCGATCCTGCCGCGACGTCATTGCCCCTTGCCGCCTTCAGCCGGCTTTTCGAGCATGGGAAATGGAATGCCCAGCTGCTCCAGATAGGTGGAGTAGCGCGCCGGGTCGTAATAATGCTTGCTCAGCTCGGGTTTGAAGCGCGCCATGATGTCCGCGTTGATCTCGATCGCCGGCTTGTCGTCAGCGCCGATCATCGGCACGTACTGCTGCGCCTTGGTCTGGACGTTGGTGAAATAATCCTTCGCCGCCTGGCGCAACTTGGCGTCGGTGAGAATATCCAGCGTCGTCATGGCCACGACCTTCGCGCCGGCGACCACGCCCTTGTGCGCGATCGGGGTCGCCATGGCGATGGCATCGGTCCAGTTGTGCCCTGGCAGATCGGGAATATTGGCCGGATAGCGAATGGTGATCGTCGGAACGATCCAGGACACGTCGCCGATATCGTCCGATCCGCCACTCTTGGGCTCGGCCAGGGGCGGCTCGAACTTCTTGAGCTCGACGGCAAGACCTTCCTGCTTCTGCGCCTTGGCATTGAGCTGCACCAGCCTGGCAAACGCCTGTTCGTCGGCGGTCCATTTCGGCAGCCCGACCTTCTGGATGTTCGCATTGGCCGCCTCGGCGATCGGCCGGTTGAAGTGCCGGGGGGCTGCGGTGCCGATGATCCGGCGGGTGACCGTCGTTCCGGTCATCCTGGCTGCGCCTTCCGAAATCTCATTGCCAATGTCGAAGCTGTTCTGGATTTCCTTGAAGCCCTGTTCGCGGAAGAAATACCAGACCGATGCCACCGAAGGCACGACATTGGGCTGATCGCCGCCATCGCTGATGACATAATGCGAGCGCTGCTCGGGCCGGAGATGTTCGCGCCGCATGTTCCAGCCCATGTTCATCAGCTCGACTGCATCGAGCGCGGAGCGACCACGCCACGGTGCGCCGGCCGAATGGGCGCTTTCGCCGTTGAATGTATATTCCACCGACACCAGACCGGTGCCCATGGGCTGGCCCCAGGCTGTATCGAGGTTGCTGCCGACATGCGTGAAAATCACGGCATCGACGCCCTTGAACACGCCATCGCGCACCATGAAGGCCTTGCCCGCGACCAGTTCTTCGGCAACCCCGGGCCACAGCATCAATGTCCCGGCGATATTATGACGCTTCATCAGATCCCTGACCGCCAGCGCCGCGACGATATTCACCGCCTGTCCAGAGTTATGCCCTTCGCCATGCCCCGGCGCCCCGGCCACCAGCGGCTCGCGCCACGGCACGCCCGGCTTCTGATTGGCCTTCGGGATACCGTCGATGTCGCTTCCCAGCGCGATGACCGGACCGCCGGTGCCGTGGGTCCAGCTGGCCACCCAGCCGCTTGGCAGCCCGGCAACGTTGCGCTGGATCGTGAAGCCTTCCTTTTCGAGGATGTCCGTCAGATATCTGGCGGTCTCGAACTCCTGGAAGGCCAGTTCGCTGAAGCTGAACAGCGAGTCGTTGATTTCCTGCGCCAGCTTGGCCCGCGCCTCAATGTCCGCGACCGACTGGGATTTGAGCGCACTCACCGGGGGTGCCGCAAATGCAGCTGGCGCGCTGGCGCAGCCCAGAAGGCACGCCAATGCCCAGATAGCCGACCTTTGACCCAACATGCTGCCCTCCCATCCCAATGATCGCCCATTGGTATCGCTCAATTCCGCAAAAGCAATGCGTTGCACCCCAGGAGCGGAAGCGGAGAGCAGAAAACCGGCTGTCGTTAAGCGATCGGCCGTCCCGGATCGGACCTCAGGGGAGCAGCAGCGAGGAATCCCCGTAGGAGTAGAAACGGTACTCGTTTTCAATCGCATGCGCATAGGCACCGCGCATCACATCCAACCCCATTAGTGCCGAGACCAGCATGAACAGATTTAGCTCAGACGGACATATTTCCTATTTACTACATATGTTTAGAGCCATTTCTTCCGTCAGAAGCTCAACCCACCCATCAACCACCCAGAGTGTCGGAACGGTGCGATTTGGTCATTTCCAAGCTAACGAACTTTCAGCCCAGCGGGATTCGCAATTCCACCTGTCACACACCCATCAAAGGGTATCCGCTGGCCGACGCAAGCTGTCAGAAGAAGCGAGTTGCTGCGTCCTGAGTCTATCTGCGCCTTTCTGCTTGCAAGAAGGCTTATCGGCCACATAGCATCGCAAATAGTTGGTTTTCTGTGAGGCCAAAGATGCGGAAGTTTCAATTTTTGAATCTCGCTTTGACTACATCTCTGGTCGCCTTAGCGGTGGTTGCGCCCGCTTCGGCACAACAACCGACCGTAGGTAAGATGGCTCGCGTCGATACCGGATCGCGTGATATCTGCTCTCGGCTGCCAGAAAATCTCATTGAAGAAGAGCAGTTTTGGCTACGAATGCGCATGCTGAGTATGATGCCAGAAGTTTTTTCTGCACGGATTTCAGAGATCCGCTTCGAAGAAGATCGAGAGGGCATTTTCCCGGGCCCACACGTCGATACAGTCGGGTCAAGCATCGCCATCACCGTACCACCAGCGTTCATCAAGCGGTTATGCGTTATTATCCAGCTGCAAATGGAGGCTGCCTCCAATTATGATACTGTCGACGACATGCCTGAAAGCGTTCGGCTGAGTTATCAGACGATTGGCCCTACCTTGGCGTCCGAAGTACAGGAATGTCTTGGGCAACGTGGACCAATTTTAGGCATTACCCGCAATGGTGCTGCCGAGCGATCGGGTCTCGATTGCCTGGAATTTGTTGCAAACCGCTACCTTGTTACCGGCCGAAATCGGCAGAGCACAGCGGAAGACTCTGACCTGAGTGCTGCAGTTTTTGCCTACCAGGCTGCCGAGTTCCTGATCGCTCACGAACTAGGTCATGTAGTTCTGGAAAAAGCCCATACAAGCAAGGCGCTAGCTAAATTGGATGTGGAACTTGAAGCAGACCTGCTGGCGCAGCAGGCAATGCTAGGAGATGGGTCCGTTCCATTCGGACCCGCCATGGCAATGGCAAGCTACACCCTCATGGAGGGGCCAGCCAAGCGCGGCGCCGGTACACACCAACTTAACGCCTGTCGGTTCAGCGAGTTGCTCTACGGCACCGTCATTGTTGGTAATTCAATAACAAAATTGAACAAATTGGCAGCAGGCTCATGGGAAAGTGACCGTGAAGTAGAGTCAGATCTCGATGAATTACCAAATCTTCCATATATAACGGCATATACTGGTGATATTGACTGTGAGAAAAAATCATCGAAAGCGAACAACGTTGCGAGTGAAATTGATCGTTTTTTGACCCATACAAGATTAGTACAGGACAACCTCACGTATCGAGAAGAATGCGAAGAAATTTCGTATGGCGAAAAAATATGTATCAATCAAATCCAGAATATCACAAAGAACATAGCTTCATACAAATTTTCGGAAACTGTAGCGCAAAAGCTATCAATTCCAGCTTATTTGTCATACTTGTACAATGAAATTGAATTTGCAGACGGTAACGATCAATCCAGTCCCGCTCCATATATCAATGCTGACTTGGAAATATGCTGGCCTGACGTTGGGTGGGAATCTATGGAACTCAAGCTAGCAGCATTCGAAACAATTGCTTCGGGGTTGGATTACAGGGTCGCGGACCCGATCGTGCACTCGCTGCGCAAAGCTGGGCTGCAGGGCTTCACAAAATTGCGAGCGAATGCAAAGACCTGTAAGAATTCACGCACCGCAAATCTGCGTAAGGCCGGCTTGACTGAACCGCAAAAAAGACAAATTGCCGCCAATCTAGTGCGCACGTATACAGCTCCAATGATTGTCGAGTTTTCCAAAGAATTGAAAAGTTTTGGAATGAGCCCTTCACAATACGTCAGGTCGGTGGACTATTTTTACAAATTTTTTGGCGTTGAAAATCTAAAATCATTTTTCCCGTCCTGGGATTTATTCAAGGAATATTTGCGACAGAGGGAGCACCTCGAGTTGATACAAATTTCCTGCGACGACCCAGGCGCGCTAATAAATATCGACCTTAACAAAGACTACAACAAAACTACTGCATTCCCAAAAATTGGGAGATCGAGGTGCAATGAAATTCAAGATGAAATCATAGGAACCATTGAACAATAAACTGAGACCTACTGAACAAATTTTTGGCAATTTTTCCTAGAGAATTCGGAAAGATTTTCTGCAAACTGTGGCCCGTAGGAATCGTCTGATCGCAACTTTGGATAGGAAAATATTTCAAGATTTGCGTTCAATGCGCAAATGTCTTTCTTGAAGGCTCCATCAATGAGCGCCTCGTCGCATTGCCCACTATCTCTACACTGCAAAACGTCGGTAAAAAAGTCGACCAACATCACGATGTCAAAAGTTGTCTGACTAGGAACAGCAAAATCCGTGACCCTGTCGTCAGGGGGACGTGATGCAAGATCAAAGATCTTTTTCCTATTCTCGAATAGATATGTGGACAGCCCTTGATGAGCCGCCACCACTCGATCATTATAGCGCATGCCGATCATTTGAACGGCCGTGGTGCGCTGCATAGAAACAATCTGGTCCTTGCGTTGAGCCTCATAAAGGTCATGAGCATCTTGCCGTTCCGCAAAGTAGAGCCAAATCATAATTCCCACAGAGATAACAACCGCAAAATCAGTAATCAGTTGGAAGTACTGTCGATGCACCCTAAGCCACCCGGCAATGCGGCGTCGCGATCGAATTACTTGCCCCGCCGCCATCAAATACACCTATCGAAATAAATAGTGATTGTACCATCCGCTTGTTTTTGGGCTATTGGTGGACTATTGGTTTGCCTTATCTTCTTCAGACAAGCAATATCAGCCCCTGTTAGTGTCAAAAATCGTCCTGGCGGTGGATTCGGGATACTAATAGCGCTACGAATGACTTTGATGCGGTTTGGGCAATCCCTCAAGTCAAAAACTGTTCCTAGTGGATTGATCGAGACGGATGATTCCATTTTTGGGATTCCCACTGGCGAGTTTGCATGCGAGACGGAGGCATGCGCACTGGTATCCATATTGAGGTCACAGCGGAGGACACGAAGCGGCTCGAGGCGATCGTCGCCGCGCGTGGT